>CBFIAJ010000015.1:0-18933 GCA_965660515.1 Flavobacteriales bacterium
CACTTCGTGCCAAGCACGATAAAGCCGCAGCAGAATTTGTGAAAATTGTTACCGATTTATGGCTCGACAAATCCATTGAAGTAACACTCTTCCGCAAACCCCTTTTAGACCAGAGCATTAGCGAAATCTTAAACACGCACAATTACGCGCGTCAAATTAAAGGAGAGCCCATTACCATAGAAGAGACCTTGGCGCTCGTTCGCGTTATTTCTTCTATTGATGTCGCTCCTTCCCGTTTGGATATCGGTCGACTAAGTGCTGAATGGCTGAAAGAACAAGATGCTTTCGAAACCATGGAAGCTTTCGTTCACGCCAAGCTGGATCACATGATCGACGCATCTTTTGATCTTGTTCCTAAAGATGTTGTCCTTTATGGGTTTGGACGAATTGGACGTTTATTAGCTCGTATCCTAATTTCGAAGGAAGGACGGGGCGAGCAGCTGCGCTTGCGCGCCATTGTAACTCGCGATACTACAGATGAACAGTTAGTGAAAAGAGCTTCTACCCTTCGCCAAGATTCCGTTCACGGGCATTTTCCAGGAACGGTAGAAGTAGATGTTGAGAACTATCGCTTAATTGTCAATGGTAGACCCATCCAAATTATTAGCGCCGCTCAACCAGAAGACATCGATTATACCCAGTACGGAATTAATGATGCCTTGGTTATTGACAACACTGGTGCGTTCCGCGATCACGAAGCTCTATCGCGCCATTTAATATCTAAAGGTGCCGAGAAAGTTCTTTTCACGGCTCCAGGTAAAGGTGTACCGAATGTTGTTCACGGTGTAAACCAAAACGACTTTGATCCGGCAGATACGAATGTTTGGTCAGCGGCTTCATGTACAACGAATGCTATTACGCCCGTCTTGAAAGTAATTCAAGATGAGTACAATGTGATAAAAGGGCATATAGAGACGGTACATGCCTATACAAACGACCAAAATTTGGTCGATAACATGCACAAAAAATACCGTCGTGGTCGGGCAGCAGCCTTGAATATGGTTATAACCGAAACAGGCGCTGGAAAAGCGGTTTCTAAAGCACTTCCTGTGCTCGAAGGAAAGCTAACCTCAAATGCAATTCGCGTACCAACGCCGAACGGATCATTGGCAATATTAAGCTTGACCGTTGAGAAGGAAACGAGTAAAGAAGATGTCAACTTGACAATGCGAAAGGCCGCTCTGTACAGCGAATTAGTAGAGCAAATTGAGTACTCCATGGACGATGAGTTGGTTTCAAGCGACATCGTAGGAAGAACTGCTCCTTCGATTTTTGATAGCCCTGCAACCATCGTTAGTGGAGATGGTCACAGCATGAATTTATACGTATGGTACGACAACGAGTTTGGATATAGCTGTCAGGTAATGCGATTGGCAAAATACATTGCCGGTGTCCGACGCTTGAGATACTATTAAAAACCGTCAATTTTGAATTCAAAGCCGTTCTGATTTTCAGAGCGGCTTTTTTTTACCCTTTCAGACCCTTTTGGAAATACGCTACATTTAGTTCAAATTGTCAATAGCCGCGCAATCATGAAATTCAGTTGCTGATCCTAAAAGAATAAGCGCATTTGCAGTAAGGAAAATAAAGGTCGCTTCGCTCTTTATCAACCCCCGCCATTCTCGTTCGTTATTGCGCGAACTAAAGCAACGCTCTCAGCTCCTTCAAATGCTGGATCTCATAAGTTACCTGCTCTTGGTGCAGTACTTTATGCGGATTAAAGAATACTTGATCCCAACCGGCCTGTTTCGCTCCTATAATGTCGGCTTCTAAGTTATCGCCGATCATTAAACTGCGCTCTTTCACTGCGCCGGTTCTACTTAGCGCATATCGAAAAATATTATGATGTGGCTTGCGAACTCCTGCTTGTTCAGAGGTTACGATAACATCAAAATGCTCACCCAGAGTGCTTTCCTTGAGTTTGATGTGTTGCACTTCTTCAAATCCATTCGTAATGATATGCAGCTCATAACGCTCTTTCAAATAAATAAGCGTTTCAATGGCTTCTGGGAATAAGTTCTTTTTATAAGGTGATCGAGCCAGGTACTCTTTTTCCATCCACTTTGCGACCTCGCGGTCGGATATCCCAAACTCCTCTAACGTGCGCAAAAATCGTGTTATGCGCAGCGTTGCTTTATCAATTTCGCCATTTCGATATTGCTTCCACATCCGGTCGTTGTGCACCCGATACCTCGGGAAGAACTCATCGAGCCGAAGGCTCCCATGATGAATCGGAAGCTCGTCTAACAATTCGCCCATGGTTTCTTGTGCATTCGCTTCAAAATCCCAAAGGGTATGATCTAAATCGAAAAAAAGATGATCGTATTCCATTCTACTTTTTCACGCCAAAGGCTAAATCTCCGGCATCACCCAATCCGGGTACAATGTACTTCTTCGCATTCATGTCCGGATCAATCGCGGCAACATAGAGATCTCCAATGCCTTTCAAATGCTCTTGCACATATTCCACTCCTTCTCGACTTGCAATGACCGAGAGACAATCGACTCGTTTGGGTTTCCCGTGCGACAAAAGAGCTTCATAAGCCAACACCATCGACTGGCCCGTGGCCAACATTGGGTCACACAGCAATACATGACGGTCTGTTAAATCGGGACTCGCCATGTATTCTACCTTTACTTCGAATGAGTGATCTTCTTCAACATCGCGATAGGCGCTAATGAAGGCGTTATCGGCTCCGTCAAATACATCGAGCACGCCTATGTGCAAGGGAACACCCGCTCTTAAAATACTCGCTACAACCGGGGTGTCACTCGGAACCGGAACCTCAGCAACAGCCATTGGTGTATTTACCAAGCGTAAGTTATAGGTGAGCGTCTTGCTCAATTCATAAGCCAAAGCAAAACCAATTCGCTTTATATTTTCGCGAAAGCGAAACCGGTCGCGTTGAATTTTCTCGTCTCTAATTTCAGCCATATACTGATTGACGACACTGGGCGTTTTCGCGAGTTCGAATACATTCATAATCAGGGTCGGTACCACTTGAGGTACCAGGGAAGGCGATTTAATTCAAAAGACGGGATTTGAACGGTCGAAGGTTTTAATCGGTCCGCTAGGACCTTGGGTAAAACAACTTCGTTTGCTTCCAAAAGTACGGGAAAGGGTTCTGTTTCTGCAAGAATAGCCTGCACTAAAATTGTTTCCGGCCATCGATCGGCATCCTCCGGGCGACCAGCTAAAGTGTGGAGGGTAATACGTTCCGCTTCATAAAATATATAGGCCCCCGCAACCAGCGTGTTGCTTCGGTCGTACAGACTCCATACTTGGCCTTTGCGCTTGTGTTGACCGACGTGCATCAAGTGTTTGAGTCGTTCCAATGCCGCCGTATCGAAGGGGTGATCCGTTTTTTGCTGTTCAACCAAAAGATTAATCAATGCTTCTGGCGGATCGTTTCGGAACACAGAATAGTCAAATTGTATCTTCTGGAAATGAGGATGTTCATTTAAAATTGCTGTGGGATCCATTCCTGGACCGCATTGAAAAGAATAGGACTGAGTAGTTTTCGTTGCGAACTGAGTCGTATTATCTGCATTCAGCGACCAATCGACCCAAGAGATGGTTTTCGGAATAGCCAATAAAAAATCAGACTGAATAGCCTCGGTGACCATCGGACCAATTATTCCGAGCTGGTGTGTCCACGGGGGCATTATACCAAAGTTTTTACCCACGCGTTGGTAAAATGGGAGGGGCAGCACGTATTCGTAGTCTCCGTATACCAGAGCGTCCCAATAATCACATACTGTATCGAGGTACCAAGAAAAAGCATAAGGCCTACCGTTTCCGTGTTTACGCACCGTTTTATTCCAAGCCTCTTCATTGAGATCGTCTTGGCGAATAAATTTTATCATAGTGATGAATTAATCCGAATGCGCCGCATCCAGCAGTCCTTCGTAATAATGTCTCCACCCCCTCCAAAGTTTATTTTCAGAAACAGATTCGTTATGCCAAACCGAAATAAAGGTTCCGTCCACATCTCTTACCGCTTTTAAAACCGGGAGCGTCTTTTCAAGAGCTTCGGATGCATCCATTTTCTGGTAGAATTTCAATATTCCCTCCATTGCCGCAAATGGGTGAATTTTTAGGGGCGTCATGAATTCTAAATCGAGATCGTAAAAGTAAAACGGTGTGCATGTTCCCGCTCGAAAGCCCAGCTGAGAGGCATAGCCCATTGTGTAATCATCCGTGATGTCCAAATCCAAAAGATTTCGATACGTTTCCGGAATGGTTAACTTCAAAAAGTGCTGTCGACTCTTCGTAATTTCTCGATGCGTTATTCCTCCTAATCGCTGCACTTCATCCGCCAAACGCTTCTTTTTCTTATTGCTCCCGTACGACGGGTGAATGCCTATTTGCGCGTAATCGGCTATGCCTTTAATCAACCGCCGGAATCGGGGATTCGTGTAGGGTACATTTTTATCATTGAGTCCGTAATCGGCCAAGAGAAAAAAGTAAATCGTAGGAACCTTATATTTTTCTTGAATAGATTTCAAATACGGAAAGGTGTCGTAGGGGTCGGGCCGCAGGCCCAAAAGAACAGAAATTCGCTCTATTATTTCACGGCCATTTAGTTGAGTCATTGCCCGAATAAAACCGCCCATTCCTCGCATTAAACCCTTACCTGTATATGAATAGGCATTGTCTACGTCAATGGTGTTTATGAAAGTGAACGTACGATCGGGCCATTGAAACTCCGGAAAAGCCTCGGATAAAATTTCTTTAATCTGCAGCGCCCATTCATCAACAACGGGTCGCTGTAAAAAATGCGCTTTGTAGGCTACAGATGATTCCGCCGCGAAGCGCTCATGTTTATCTTTTATATGAGGTAAATACTCTTCGTAACGCGACAATAAATAAAAAGAAGCTGCAAAAGGGTCGAAAGGCAGCGCCGAAGGCTCGGGAACGGGAAACAAGGAGATCATACCGTCGAGCTCACTCGGTTTTGGATTCCACTCGTTAATTCCCGTTTCAAAAAGCAGCGCACTATTTCTGAAAAAAACTTCATTCCCCAATGGGCGTGGAGCATAACTCATTTTTGGACCCTTGTGCTCAATAAATACAGGCACCTCTGTGGTCACTTCTACTGGGACTTTCAGCATTTCGGTAAATACCTGCTTGAAAGCATAGAGTACGCGCGGATTTTTTTTGTGTGCGTATACTAAGATCATCCGAATACTTTCCAAATGTGTTCTGCAATCAAGTGGGCGGCATCTCCATTACCAAACTCCCCTTTTAACGGACCCGTTTTCGGCTCTGCTGCCAGGCGTTTCCACGAAGTCTCAATTAATCCCGTATCGCAATCAACAATGGTCGCGAATGTATTGTCTACTAACTCATTCCATTCCGTTTCTGAGCGAAGAATTACGCTGGGCGTTCCAAAAAAGAACGCTTCTTTTGGGATTCCCCCACTATCGGTAATAACAAATCGAGCATCGCGAACGAGCGCGAGCGTTTCAAAGTACGGTGTGGGCGATTCAAAAAGAAACTTTTTATGGTCGTGGATTTTCGGCCAGAATTCCGGATAATGGGTGTCAATTGCCGTTCGCGTTCGCGGATGGCATGGAAAATAAACCATTGGGCCGGATTCCTCGGTGTTGTAGAGTACAGAGTTTAAAATGGTTTTAAGTCGGGCCGGGTCATTGGTGTTCTCGGCCCGATGCAGCGTGAAGAGCACAAAATCATCGGGTTCTAATCCAGCCGGGAGGCTGGCCTTATTGCTGAAATACAAAGCGTTGTCGTACATCACATCTCCGGTAAGCTCCACACTGGGGTTTACAACCGTTGGCTTGCCTTGGGGCCTGTTCGTAATACCTTCCGCCTTCAACTGCTCCACCGCTGCCTCCACCGGGCAAGCCAGAATACAACTTAAATGATCCGTTAAATGGCGGTTCACTTCTTCAGGCATGCTTCGGTTATACGAGCGTAAACCTGCTTCTACATGAATAAGCGGGAGTTCGAGATCGCTCGCTGCCAAGGCGGCGGCGAGCGTCGTATTGGTATCCCCGTAGACTAAAACTACATCCGGTCGGTTTTCTTCCCAAAGTTTGTGTAGCTCCATGGTTATTCTGGCCGTTTGAACAGCCGGTTTACCCTTTGCTACCCCCAAGTTATACTTAGGGTTGGGTAATTCTAATTCACGAAAGAACACATCCGACATGTTATCGTCATAGTGCTGGCCTGAATGAATGAGGGTTTCTTCAATTCGTCCTGCATAGTCGCTCCGCAATACGCGATCTAAGGCCGACGCCTTAATGAATTGCGGCCGCGCTCCTACAACCGTGTGAAGTTTTATCATGGATCAAAGTTCGTTATTATCCGCAAAGCTAAAATAATCCTGTTCAGTGATTATTAAGTGATCTAAGACCTTAATATCCAATAATTCCCCGGCATTCTTAATTCGCTCGGTAAGTTTTCGATCCGCGGCACTCGGTGTTTTATTTCCGCTCGGATGATTATGGGCAATAATTATAGAGGTCGCGCCACAATAAAAGCCTTCGCGAAAAAGCAACCTGATGTCCACCACGGTTCCGCTAATTCCGCCTTTGCTTATTGGGCCTTTTTGAAGAATTTTATTTGCGTTATTCATGTACAAAACCCAGAATTGCTCGTGATTCAAATCGCCCAAAGTAGGTTGCAAGAGTTCGAAAGCCTGGCGGCTCGATTGAATCTTTTGACGCTCTAGAGCCTCGGCTCCCGCCCTTCTTCGTCCCAACTCCAAAGCGGCTAAAATTCGTACGGCTTTCGCTTCGCCAATTCCATGGATCGCTATCAAGCGCTGAAAATCGAGTTTCCCCAATTCTTTCAAATTCCCCTCTACGGCTTTTAACAGGCCTCGTGCAAGATCGACAGCGCTTTTATGCCGTGTTCCAGACCCAATAAGAATTGCTAAAAGTTCGGCGTGACTCATTTGCTGCCTTCCCCAATTAATCATTTTTTCTCGTGGTCGATCTTCTTTCGCCCATGTCCGGATGCCGCTATTTTGATCGTAATTCATACTGCTAATCTGCAAACACTCGGGGCCAAAAGGACTAAAAAAAGTGTTTTTTTAAGAGCAAGTCCTATTCATTCAGCTACTTAAATCGCACTGATGCGACGCCTATTTTGAAATAAAAATTAGCCTGTAGCTAATCGGATTTCCCTTATCTTCAAAGCATGAATCAGTACACCCCAAACGATTTGCGCATCGTTGAAGCACTGAGCGAGGTGCCAGAAAATGAACTGCAATGGCTTCTCGATCATTCTGAATGCCGCAGCTACGAAAAAGGCGAGTTTGTATTCCAACGCGGAGATGCTGGCGACCACATGTACATTTTAATGAAAGGGCGCATCCTTTTTTACTTTGAGCAAAATGGAGAGCGTCGCGATTTCGGGGAAGCTGAAAGAGGCGCTCTTACGGGACTTCTACCCTATTCTAGAATGACGACAGCAGGTGGAAATGCAGCCGTTATTGAAGATGTAGATGTCATTATAGTGGGAAGAGAGGCAATTGATCTCATGATTACAGCATGTCACAACTTAACCACCGCCCTTGTTCATCTAATGACCACTCGTGTACGGGACTTTACCAGTTCGCAACAGCAGCTCGATAAACTAGCTGCCCTGGGCAAACTTTCTGCCGGACTCGCCCACGAGCTTAAGAACCCTGCCTCGGCGATCGTGCGCAGCGCTGACGTGCTCAAACAACATCTTGGACATGTGCCCGATCGGTTTAAAAAGGTCTTGTCAATGCGAATGGAAGAATCGGCCATTAACGTTGTAAATGGGTTAGCTGATCAAAAAATTCTCGAAGGGATTAAAGACATCCCAATGCTCGAGCGTTCCGATCTTGAAGACGACTTGCTCGATTGGCTCGAGGACCACGATATTGATTTTAGTGAAGAATGGGTCGAACAGCTATTAGACTTTAACTTCTCTACTGATGACCTAGAAACCATTTGTAGCGCATCGGGTGCAGAAGCTCTTGGACCATCACTAGGTTGGTTGGTCAACGTGCTCACTACAGAGGAATTAGTAGAAGAAATAAAAGATGATTTGAGCTCGACCATGTCGCAATATTTAATTGATCAAATCAATAGCATTGACAATATTGAAGTAAGCGGACAAACGGAGATTTGTCGCGCAGAAGGAACAGATCGACTCGAAAAGGTGGTTCTTAAAGACAGGATTAGCCAATCAGAAACGGAACTGGACGCCACGGCCCTTTTTATTTTTATTGGAGCCAAGCCCTACACCGAATGGCTCAATAACGATTACTTGCGCGACCCAAAAGGGTTTTTACTATCCGGCCGGGATCTAACGAGTCATCCGGAATACCAGAAGCGATGGAAATTAGACCGAGATCCTTACATACTCGAAACATCTGTTCCGGGTGTATTTACGGCCGGTGATGTCCGAAGCGGAGCAATGAATAGAGTTGCCTCTGCGGTTGGAGAAGGCGCCATGAGCATAAGTCTCGTTCATCGTTATCTCAGCGAAAATTAATCCCATGATAGAGCGTTTTAAACAAATTAGGAATCATACCGAAAACCTCTGCCTTCCCCTAAAGGTAGAGGATTACATACCTCAAGCCACAGTAGATGTTAGTCCGCCCAAATGGCATCTTGCCCACACCACTTGGTTTTTTGAAACGTTCATATTGAAACCACACGCGCCCAATTATCAGGTGTTTCACGAGAAATATAACTACCTATTTAATTCGTATTACGAATCTATTGGAGATCGGGTTTTCCGCGACCACCGCGGGCATATGAGTCGGCCCACCGTTTCGGAGGTCTATGACTACCGAGCTTATGTGAACGAGCATATTGTTTCCTATTTGGAGAGGGCAGATTTTCCCGATTCGCTCCGGGAGGTTATGGAATTAGGCCTTCAGCACGAACAGCAACACCAAGAACTACTCATTACCGATTTAAAGTACACCCTCGCTCAAAACCCAATGTTTCCCGCTTATGATTCTGGCAATTCCTGGGAAAATAATTATCCCGAGCCTTCCGAAAATCGTTGGGTAGAATTATCGGAAGGACTCTACACCGTAGGTTACTCGGGAGATGGATTTTGTTTTGACAACGAATTGGGCCAACACAAAGTATATTTAGAAGGGTGTCGCGCAGCAGCAAATTACGTGACCAATGAAGAGTACTTAGCTTTTATAAATGATGGTGGATATTCCGATTTTCGGCATTGGCTCAGTGAAGCCTGGGGAATGGTTCAGGAAAAAGGCTGGAGGGCTCCGTTGCATTGGCATCGTATTGATGATCAGTGGCACGAATACAAATTAAGTGGCTTGGCCGCCATTGACCCTAAGGCTCCTGTACGCCATATTAGCTACTTTGAGGCAGATGCATACGCTTCTTGGGCAGGCAAGCGTCTTCTTACTGAATTTGAGCGTGAGGCGCTCGATAGCGCCCTCACGGGCGGATGGCTATGGGAATGGACGGGCAGTGCTTATCTGCCCTACCCTCGCTTTTCGAAAGCTGAGGGTGCCATTGGCGAATACAACGGAAAATTCATGGTAAATCAGATGGTATTGCGCGGCGGATCGCTGGCATCGCCAACAAATCACGTGAATCGTTCGACGTATAGAAACTTTTTTCACCCACATTTACGGTGGCAATTTAACGGCATCAGACTCGCAAACAAATGATTATATATACACCCAATAAGGCTTTTGGCAAAGATATTCTTCACTGGGGACGCAGCTGGACGATGCGCCGATTGCTGTACTTCACACTCGGAATCGGAGCCGTCACGGCGATCATTTGCGCCACGATTGTCCACTTAGAAGTGTCGGAAGAACTCAAAATGAATCCGTCCGTGTTTTCGTTTTTGGGTATCGTACTGAGCATTTTATTAGTATTTCGAACGAACACGGCGTATGATCGATGGTGGGAAGGGCGCAAACAATGGGGCGCTCTTGTAAATAATTGCCGAAACTTGGCGATTCTAGTAAAAACGGCCTTCCCAAAAAACGACATGAGCACGCGCAGTTTTATGGCCAACCGCATTTCTAATTTCTGCATAGCTTTTAAAGAGCATTTGCGCCAAGGAACGAAGCTGGAAGAGCTCATTTATGTCTCACAAGAAGAACTCGCGGTTTACGAAACAAAAGATCACGTACCCAATCACATTGCTCTGGAAATACAGCAACGCCTGCACGATGCCTATCGGGCCGAGGCCATAGGGCTGGAGGACCAAAGAAATATGAAGGAGCAATGGAAATCGTTACTCGATATTTTAGGTGCTTGCGAGCGTATTAAAAAGACTCCGATTCCATTTAGTTACGCGGTTCATATCCGACTTTTCATTATGGCTTACACCTTTCTACTTCCTTTTGCCTTAGTTGCGACCTTTGAATACTGGACGGTGCCTTTAGTCATGTTTATATTTTATGCCTTTAAGGGTGTTCAAATGATGGCCGAAGAAATTGAAGATCCTTTCGGGCTAGATTGTAACGACCTCCCTACTGGAACGATCGCCCACACGATTAAGAACAAAGTTTTCGAAATATTAGAGAATAAATCACACCCAGGTAGTAGCCTGGAGTTGCACGATTACGATAAAATACATTGACATGCCCACTTTTGGCGAGGATGTCCGAACGGGACTAAGCAAGGAAAATAAATCGATCAGTTCAAAATACTTTTATGACGCCAAAGGCAGCGCTATTTTTCAGGCGATCATGCGTATGCCGAGTTATTACCTAACTGATTCGGAGTTTGAGATTTTAGAAACCAATAAAGCCGAAATCCTTAAACTCTTCACAGCGGATGAAGGACCATTCAATTTAGTAGAATTCGGAGCCGGAGATGGTCTAAAAACGAAAATACTGATCGAGTTCTTCTTAAAAGAAAATGTTGATTTTACCTATGCTCCTATTGACATATCGCAAGATGCACTTGATAATCTCACAAACGATTTAGGCCAGAGGTGGCCCGAATTAAAAATCAATCCACTACACACCGATTACTTTAACGGCTTGGATGTTCTTCAAAGAGAAGAGCGCCGAAATATCGTTCTGTTTCTCGGTTCCAATTTGGGTAATTTCGACCCAACAGGCGCTAACCTCTTTTTATCTGAAATTCGTGCACACTTAAAGCCTCAAGACGGTTTATTTATTGGGCTCGACTTGCAGAAAAACCCACACGTTATCGTTCGTGCTTATGACGACCCCGAAGGCATTACCAAATCGTTCAATCTAAATCTGCTGAATCGAATCAATCAGGAGCTGGGAGGACATTTTGATCCAATGAAATTTGACTTTTACTGCTCATATTCTCCCGAGACAGGTGAAGTTCGATCCTATATCGTGAGTAAAACAGATCAAAAAGTGCGTATTGATTCTTTAGATTTTGAAGCCGAGTTCAAACAGTGGGAAATGATTCACACAGAAATAAGCAGGAAATTCAGGCTCGATCAAATGCCTGTGCTTGCGAATGACAACGGCTTCGAGTTCATTTCTAATTCGCTTGATTGTAAACACTATTTCGTGAACTCCTATTGGAAAGCGAAATAAAAGCAGATTGAACGCTGCCTATTTAAAATAAAAAAGGCCGCTCGTTGAGCGGCCTTTAATTTTTTCTAAATCCTAATGGCGATTAGGCATTGGCGATTTGATTCATCATACCACTTTTAAGGTTTGCAGCTTTCTTCTTGTGAATCACGTTCGTTTTCGCCAAACGGTCGATCATACTCGCCACTTGCGGGTAACGCTCTTCCATTTGTTTTTTATCCGTCATGCCACGGAATTCACGCAATGCATTACGCATTGTTTTGTGATAATAACGGTTGCGCAAGCGACGAACTTCGGTGCTGCGGATTCTCTTTAATGCTGACTTATGATTAGCCATAGTACTTCTTCTTATTCTTTGTAGCCCGTAGGGGATTCGAACCCCTGCTACCAGGATGAAAACCTGGCGTCCTAACCCCTAGACGAACGGGCCGCGTTGCCTCTATTATTTTAGGGAGTGCAAATGTAACGCAGATTTTTCTTCTCACAAAGAAATGAGCGAAAAAATTACACGTTCCTTTTCGATAGGCTTAAATTAATAGGCTCGTGCAAAAACCACCCTTTTATTTGAAGGAGCTCCCGTTAAAATACAGCTTCCTTTTTCCTCTTCATTATCAATTGGAATACAGCGAATTGTGGCTTTAGTCAATTCTTTAATCCGCTCTTCCGTTTCAGGAGTTCCGTCCCAATGGGCATAAACAAATCCGCCTTTCTCTTTAATGACTGATTCAAACTCTTCCCACGTGTCTGCCCTATGGGTATTTTCTTCTCTATAATCCAATGCCTTGTTGTACAAGTTCATTTGAATTTGTTCCAAAAGATGAACCACTTTTGACTCTAAGTCAGACTGTTGCAAAAACTCTTTCTCCAAGGTGTCGCGACGAGCCAATTCAACCGTGCCATTCTCCAAGTCTCTCGGTCCCATTGCGATTCGGAGGGGTACGCCTTTTAGTTCATATTCATTGAATTTCCAGCCGGGCTTGTGCGTATCTCTATTATCCAAATGCACACGCACTCCCACTTTCCTTAAACTGGCTTGAATTTCTTTTAATTTCTCGACGACAGCCTCACGTTGTTCATCACTGCGGTATATAGGAACCATCACCACCTGATGAGGCGCTAAGTTTGGAGGTAATACCAATCCGTTGTCATCACTATGAGTCATTATTAAAGCCCCCATTAAGCGCGTACTTACACCCCATGAAGTGGCCCATACATGTTCCAATTTTCCCTCCTTACTCTGAAACTTCACGTCAAATGCCTTGGCGAAATTTTGACCTAAAAAGTGAGAAGTCCCGGCCTGAAGTGCTTTCCCGTCTTGCATCAAAGCCTCTATACAGTAGGTCTCCAATGCTCCTGCAAAACGCTCGTTCGGGCTCTTGACCCCTTGTAATACGGGAATACCCATAAACTCTTCCGCGAAAGTCGCATAAACACCTAGCATTTGCTCAGCTTCGGCAATGGCCTCTGTTTTCGTTGCGTGTGCCGTATGACCTTCTTGCCACAAAAATTCAGCAGTTCTCAAAAACAAACGCGTTCTCATTTCCCAACGAACCACATTGGCCCATTGGTTAATCAATAGCGGCAAGTCCCGATAACTCTGAATCCATTTGCGGTAAGTATCCCAAATAATAGTTTCCGAAGTAGGCCGAACAATTAACTCTTCTTCTAGTTTTGCCGTTTCATCGACTACGACTCCGCTTCCATCTTCGGCATTTTTCAATCTGTAATGGGTAACCACAGCGCATTCTTTCGCGAATCCCTCTACATGACTCGCCTCTTTACTGAAATACGATTTCGGTATAAAAAGCGGAAAGTAGGCGTTGACATGACCTGTTTCTTTGAACATGCGGTCGAGTTCAGCCTGCATGCGTTCCCATATCGCATATCCATAAGGTTTAATCACCATGGATCCGCGCACACCCGAGTTCTCAGCGAGATCCGCCATGTTGACTAACTCGTTGTACCACTTACTATAATCTTCAGATCTCTTCGTTAACTTTTGGGCCATCAGAATTTTTGGTATAAAATTTGTACCTTCTTGGATAAACAATTTAGCCACCAAAGGTATTAAAACTACCCGCTAAAATCCGCTTATGAAAAAGACACTTCCCCTTATTGTTCTCTGCGCTTCGATACTATCGAGCTGTTCTTCTAGTTATTTAGCCCAAAATGGCGAGTTCGACGGAGTTTACGATCCGGGTGGTGACGCAGTTGTTTATTACGCATCGGAAACCGAACAGGAACAAGATGCCCCTATGGCCGATTACGATTATGTTGATCCGGAGTTTGATCCGAACAACATGAGCGAATATGAGTACTCTTCTCGAATCAGACGCTTCCATTCAGATACCGATTTCGGATACTACGATCCTTACTATACAAACATGGGTTATTACAACCCGAATCCTGGGAACTTTGGGACCAGTATTTATTCAGATGCCTATGGTTTTGGGGGTTCGCCATACGGTAACGGCGTTGGCAGTGGTTGGAATACAGGAATGGGGTGGAATTCTTGGAGTGGATGGAGTTTCTCTTTAGGTTACAGTTGGGGGAACCCTTATGGGCCTTACGGCCCGATGGCTGGTTTTGGATACAATCCATATAACCCTTGGAACAACTTTAACCCGTGGAATCCGTACGGAGGGTATGGCAACCCTTATTGCCCGAATTATTACAACTCATTAGACGTGAATTCATTTGTATATGCGCCTCGGGGGCAAAGTCAACCGAATCAGGCTGGGTATGTTCAAAACGCTTACCAGGGCGCGATTAAATCAGGCACTATAACTCCACCCGCTTATGACGAGCTCGTTGCTTCAACAGAGCCGGCAACCCGGGCGTCTCGAACGGTTAAGAATGAATCGCCTGCAATAGTGCATTCTACTCGATCTGTAAAGAATTCAACGGCTCTGACCAGTATTGACGGCCGCACAACGAGCGTTCGTAAAAACGCGCCAGATAGAATTGAGTCGCGAGATATTCAAACGCGCGCCAATTCGTATTACCGGCAGATGGAGCGATTTACGCGCGGTCAAAATGGGTTTCTGAATCAATTCGAACGGTCCAATACCCAAAACCGTGCTCAAAGCAATAATTTCCTCGAGCGCCTTGAACAAGCGACGCGCCAATGGAATGTAGAGTCGATGCCGAGCAACAGTCGCGGATGGCAATCACCAAGTTTGAATCGGAATCAAGGCGGTCAGTCTCCTGCGTTCCGAGGAAATAATGGTAGCGGAGGATCAAGCCCCACTTTCAGAAGTGGTGGGTCTAACTCGCGTGGTGGGTCGCGCGGCGGGTCGTCAGGTGGCGGATCAAGAGGAGGAGGAAGACGATAAGCAGATGAAAAAAACGCTCCTACTCATATTGACTTTGACCACCCTTTTGGCGTCCGCTCAAACAGCTCAAGACGCACTTCAGTATTCTTTGATCAACTACTACGGTAGTGCTCGATTCGACGCAATGGGAGGAGCATTTAATGCGCTGGGTGGTGACTACTCGTCCGTGCTTATAAATCCTGCCGGAGGCAGCATTTACAAAACGACGGGTGCAGAATTTACTCTGGGCGTTAGCAGTGACGAAAATGGCGCCATATACAACGGTAGTAACGCTCAAGATGTAAACTCCAATATTTATGTCGGAACCGTCGGGTTCATTAAGCGATATGAAGACGCTCTGCGCTCGCCCAATTGGTCAGATTTGACATTTACCGTTGGTTTTGCTCGACTCAACGACTTCAACCGCAACCAGCAAATTCAAGGTGAAGCGGATATCTCAAGGGCGGATTATTTTGCGGATTTAGCTCAAGGAACGCCCTACGAGAATCTTGGGTTTGAGTATCCCTTTGATGCCGAATTGGCCTGGTATACGTTCCTTATTGACACACTCGGCACGCCTGACAATTACGTTTCACTCGTTCAAAACCCTGGAGGCCTGCAACAAGAACGCATTAACTCATCGGGCTCTCAAAATGAAATCAACCTCGGGTTGAGTACTTGTTACGCCAACAGCCTCCACTTTGGGGCCTCGATCGGAATACCGATCATCAACTACTCCGAAGAACGCTATTATGACGAAACAGGCTTAGATTCAGCCAGCAACACAGTTAACGGCTGGTCGTACAATCAATTCTTAGAAACCTCTGGCGGTGGCTTCAATGTAAAATTAGGAATCATCTACCGTCCCGCGAACTGGTTGCGTTTAGCTGCTGCATACCATAGCCCCAGTTGGTATACGATGGAGGAATTCTATAGCAGCTCTATGAGAACGAATTTTTCGGATGGCGGTACCATTACACGCGATTCTCCAGAGGGGAATTACACTTATGATTTGCGAACGCCTGGCCGATGGCATCTAGGAGCAGCCGTAGTGATTGCTCCCGCAGGTGTTGTATCCGTCGATTATGAAATCGTCGACTACAGCAACGCCGAATTTGGCTCTGTAGATGGGTTTGATTACGGCCCTACAAATTCGCAAATCGCGAATAGCTATTCGAATAGTAACGTGCTGAGAATAGGTACAGAGTGGCGTGTGAAGAACTTGTATTTTCGGGGAGGATATCAAGTATGGGGAAGCCCACTCAACAACGCATCTCCTTTTAGTTACGACAGGACCTCCATTTCCGGTGGTATTGGTTTTAGGAGCCATCGTTTCCAACTCGACTTTACCTATATGGCTACGGAAGTCAATTCCACACGCTATTTGTACGCCACTGTAGACGGACAAGAAACCGACCCGGTATCCATTACCAATCGCGAACAGCGTTTTGTGATGACGGCAGCTTTCCCGATTCGATAGTTATTTCAATGTTTTTAGCGCGCTTTTGGCTTGTCGCTGATAACTAGCCGCGTAGGGGTAGTCGTTGTATTTCAACGATTCTTTGAAGTGAACTTCCGCATTATCTGTTTCTCCTTGACTTAAAAATAGCTCAGCCATTCTTATATGACTAGCAGGAAGTAGGTAGGTTCGCTCATCGAAAGGTGTTTTTATGACATTGCCATACTCGCTAATTGCTCGTTCATCATTACCATTTCGCTCAAAAATTCGAGCGCAATAGTAATGCCAAAGCTAGTTGTTAAGTGTACTAGAAAAAAGCAATGGGTTCACATTTTCGAGTATGATTTCAGCGGATTCATCATCTCCACAATCAAAAGCTAATCGCGCTCTTAACTGCTGCGGATGCGGACGCACTTCTGATTCATAAACCGCTTGCTTATCAGCCCCAACAAAAGCCTTGCCTTTCGTTTTTACCTCAGCGGCATATAGTGAATAGGCCTCTTCATCGCCCTGCAACATAAAGTGCCAGCTTAAATATACACAAGCAGATTTCAAGTAGTTCTCACCGGGATATTGATTTATAAAAAACAACAATTGATTTTCGGCTCCTTCGCGTAGGTTTCGAACGAGGGTTTTTCCAAAAGAATATTCTAGATACCACAAACCCAGGAACCCTCTTTCTTCCTTAGCACGAGCGAGCAAGTCAGCGGCTAATTGACCCTTGCCGGACCGCGCTAAATCCTCAGATTTAAGAAACAAAAAGAGCGGATATTTGAGTGTCTCGCTATCAGAAAAAGACATCTCTTGTTCAAAATCAACATTGAGTGTAACACAGGCTGTTGTAAAACGTGCGTGTAGCAAATCCATTGAATTTCCTTGGGCACTTCGCAGCAAACGACTCATTATTCGTTCTCCCTCGGCGACATCGCCATTAAGTCCAACCACGGACGCGTACCATTGGTAGTTTTCCGGTATTGCTCCCATAACGAGCTGCATAATGCCCCACCCGAGCATATTGGGCGACAATAGTGAATCTTGCCGATAGGCAGTCTCGTAAAGATTATAACTCCGGTAAACGTCCATTGCGGCGCTTAAATTACTTTCATAACTCAAATGAACGAAGCCCCTTTTTAAATAGAGCTCGCCCAAAATTGACACGCGTCTAAGATGACTTTTAGGGAGGCTAGAGACCCTTTTCAACAAGACGTCGTAATGGTTGAACAATTGAGCCTTATCTCCTTTCTGCTCCGTATTCATGAATTGAATCAGATCAATATCGGATTGTATGTACGCAGGTACCAAATTATCCGGATCTTCCAAGCTCGCGCTTTCTAGTATTGTTTTTGCGCTTTCGAATTCAAATCTGAAGACCAATTCATAAGCACGATCAAACTCCGCTGACCAGGTAAAATGTGCTTTGCCGTATACCATGCTTAAATTGGCGATAAGCAAACAACCGATTAGCACAAACTTCCGAATCGATAATTTCATGCCACAAAAAAAGGGTTTCTTACAATAAGAAACCCTTTTTTAAATACTCTTTCGTGTGAATTAGAAACTCGACCCTGCAAAAAGCTTCGCCATTTTTTCCTCTTCTTCTCCAGCAAGCTCGGGATCCACTAAGATGCGTCCACAATGCTCACTTGTCATAATTTTTTTGCGCTGTGCGATTTCCATTTGCTGTTGCGGCGGAATAGTAAAGAAAGAACCTCCTGTAGCGCCGCGCTCGACGGTAACAACAGCCAAACCGTTCTTCGAATTTCCACGAATTCTAGAATAGGCACTTAACAAACGTTCTTCGATTTGCTTTTCGAATTCTGTCGCTTTCTTAAGCAATGCCTTTTCTTCTTTTTCCGTTTCTTTCAAAATCGTATCCAACTCAGCTTTCTTGTGCTCAAGGTGCTTGCTGCGTTCTTCGAGTTTTGATTTTGAAACATCCAACACTTCGTTTTTCGCTTCAATCTTCGCCTTGAATTCTTTGATTCGCTTTTCAGCTAGCTCGATCTCAAGCGTTTGAAATTCAATTTCTTTAGTCAGGGCATCAAATTCACGGTTATTACGAACCTTCATTTGCTGTCCTTCGTATTTTTTGATTAGCTCTTGAGCATCGGCAATCAGGTTTTTCTTTGCTGTAATTTCAGCATCGAGTTCGCCAATTTCTCCTTCGAACTTCTCAATTCTCTTCGTTAATCCAGAAATTTCATCTTCAAGATCTTCAACCTCTAGAGGTAATTCACCGCGCACAGAGCGAATCTTATCGATTCTTGAATGCACTAATTGAAGGTCAAATAACGCGCGGAGCTTCTCCTCCACTGAAATTTCTTTCTTTGTTGACTTCGCCATAAGTCTATAAATAGTTGATGGGATTTGTATTCACTTCCGACAAAAGGACTGCAAATTTAGCAAAATTTTGCATAAGCAACTCTTTTATAAGCACTTTAGTAAACTGCTCGCTTTCGTAATGACCTATGTCGGCAATCATTAGATCCTCTTCTGCATCAAAGAATTGATGGTATTTATAATCCCCAGTTATGAAAACATCTGCCTTAGCGCCTTTTGCCGCCGGTAATAGAAAGCTCCCCGCTCCCCCGCAAATGGCAATGCGCTGCACTTTTTCTTTCGTCGGACGTGTGTA
>CBFIAJ010000015.1:19032-45560 GCA_965660515.1 Flavobacteriales bacterium
ACGAATCAAGGGCGTTTTCATTTTGTCTTTTACATCACGTAAAAACGTCATTGCATCTGTCGGGTTTTCCAAATCGCCGACCATGCCCGCTCCCACTTCCTTGTTGGCGTTCCTCAATGGATAAAGGTCATAAGCCACTTCTTCATATGGATGGCTATGTAACAAAGCCTGTACTATCTTTCCTTCGTGCCTTCTCGGCACGATTAACTCTAGTCGCGATTCCTTTTCTCTATGGAGCTTCCCTTTTTCGCCTACAAATGGCTGGGCATCTTCTCCCGCTTTAAAGGTTCCTTCCCCATCTGTACTGAAGCTGCAATCTGAATAGCCGCCTATTGAACCAGCCCCCGCTTCAAATAAAGAAGAGCGTACTTCTTCGAGATGGGCGTTCGGCACAAAAGTCACCAGTTTACTGAGCAACTCTTTCTTGGGAGCAAGTATTTCAACATTTTGCAATCCTAATCGACGAGCAATTTCCGCATTCACTCCTGGCAACACATTGTCCAAGTTGGTGTGAATTGCGTAAATCCCGATATCGTTTTTAATTGCCAACATCACCGTTCTTTGAACATAGTCGGTACCGTTAAACTTTTTGAGTCCACCAAACACAATGGGATGATGAGCAATAATGAGCTCGCATTTCTTGTTAATAGCCTCTTGAACCACTTCTTCTGTGCAGTCCAATGAAACCAAAACTTTACTTACCTCATCGTCTTTTCGGCCCACAATAAGGCCACTGTTATCGTAACCCTCTTGATACTCGAGTGGCGCTATCGACTCTAAATAAGATGTAATTTCACCTATTCGCATTACTTTCAATTTGCCTCTAAAGTATAAATCTTACGTTTGTATCCATGCTTAAAAGTCTTTCAAAGATTTATGGTTTTTTCGTTCGTAAACGGAATCGCGAATTCGATTCGGGAAAACGACCCGGCGTTGCTTTTGAGTTACCCATCATATCAGTGGGTAATTTGAACACAGGTGGGACCGGCAAAACACCGCATGTCGAATACCTTGTAGCGCTTCTAAGACCCCATTATTCTGTAGCAATTTTAAGCAGAGGTTATGGGCGAAAAACAAAGGGTTTTCGATTGGGAAATGATGTGGATTCTGTAGATTCATTGGGTGACGAACCCTTCCAATACTATGAAAAATACGTTGCAAATTCAGCGAACCAAGGAGCAACGAGTAAGCGCATTTCCGTGGCTGTCTCTGAAAGTCGGGTAATCGGGGTTTCTGAATTAATTGCTCAGTGTAATCCGGATGTCATTTTACTGGACGACGCTTTTCAACACCGAAAAATAAAGCCGGGCTTCCAAATAGTGCTGACCACCTTTCAAGAACCCTATACGCGCGACTCCCTGATTCCTGCGGGTCGTCTGCGAGAGTCTATTGACGGAGCAGACCGGGCTGACGTGATAATGGTAACCAAATGCCCTTCGGAATCAACAGATGACGAAAAAATGAAACTCGGAGCGGAGTTACAGTTAAAAGATCATCAACAACTATTCTTCAGTTCCTTTGAATACGGCGCCATCCGCCCGGAGGGCGAAGTTATCATCGAATCTCCCAAACGCGCCTATGCACTTTGCGGAATAGCCAAGCCCGATCCGTTTCTAAGAGAAATCAAGAAACACTTTGAGTTAAAAGGAATTCAAGTGCATCGCGATCACCATCGGTTTACGAAAAAAGACATTCAGCGCCTTCGGCGCGATGCAACCCCTTTCCTAAACGGAGAAACCATAATTTTAACGACTGAAAAAGATTTCGTGCGTCTACTTCCCCTAAAAGATTTATGGCGCGATTTACCCATTTACACTTGGCCTATCAAGCCTGTGATAAGCGCTCACGAGCGATTTGATTCAATGATACTCGACTATGTTAGAAAAAGTAAATAAGGCTGTATCCTTTTTAAAAGAACAATTGCCCGGAACACCGGAATGCGGAATTATTTTAGGTACTGGATTGGCCGGATTGGCAGAAAAAATCCAAAACCCTCAATACATCCCCTATTCCGAAATTCCCTATTTCCCTAAATCCACTGTTCAAGGACACCCCGGACGAATGATTTACGGAGATCTCGGAGGTAAGAAGGTGCTGGCCATGCAAGGGCGTATCCACTATTATGAAGGGTACGACATGAAAGAAGTCACCTTCCCTGTGCGCGTATTGAGCCTCATAGGTATTGAACTGTTGATTTTATCGAACGCTTCGGGAGGAGTAAATCCGGATTTCGAGATCGGAGACATTATGCTCATTAGCGACCATATTAACCTACAACCCGAAAACCCACTTAGAGGAGTTAACGTAGATGAATGGGGACCCCGATTCCCCGATATGAGCGAGGCGTACGATGGAACGATTCGAGCAGCTATGCGCCAAATCGCAAAGAGTGAGGGCGTACTTCTTCGCGAGGGTATCTACGCATCCGTTCCGGGGCCTAATTTTGAAACGCCGGCCGAATACGCTTACATCCGTAGAATTGGAGCAGACGCCGTGGGGATGAGCACCGTGCCGGAAGTAATTGTCGCGCGTCATATGAACCTTAGATGTCTTGCTCTTTCGGTTATTACCGATTTAGGTGTAGAAGGAAGCATTGTAGAGATTACCCACGAAGAAGTACAAGAAGTAGCACAGAAAAGTGAAAAGGTACTTACAAAGTTGGTCGAACGTTTTTTAGAGGATCGCGGTTAGACTCGTATCTTTGCAGACTTAAAGAAAGAAATTTGGAAATTCCTTACGATAAATACGAACCGGTCATTGGACTAGAAGTGCATATTCAACTTCTTACAAAGTCCAAAGCCTATTCTCCGGACGCAACTGAATACGGAAATGCGCCCAATTCCAATGTGCACCCTACCTCGTTGGGGCATCCCGGCACTTTGCCAATTGCCAATACGCGAACTGTTGAATTTGCGGTGCGACTCGGACTGGCGGTGGGTGCAGATATTCGGGAGGTGAATGAATACGCTCGGAAAAATTATTTCTATGCCGATTTACCGAAAGGCTACCAAATTACTCAAGACGACACGCCCATTTGTACGGGAGGCGCCGTGGGCATAAAAGACAAAGACGGAAATCCGAAAACGATAAACCTGACGCGTATCCATATGGAAGAGGATTCAGGAAAATCGATCCACGACATTGATCCATTCAACACGCTCATTGATTTAAACAGAGCGGGAGTACCTCTGCTTGAGATTGTTTCTGAGCCGGAAATTGCAAATGCGCAAGAAGCCTATAACTACCTTTTGGAAATCAGAAAGCTCGTTAGGTACTTAGAGATCTGCGATGGTAATATGGAGGAGGGCTCTCTTCGTTGCGACGCGAATATATCCGTCCGCCCGAAGGGCGAAACTAAACTGGGTACCCGAAATGAGGTGAAGAATATCAACTCGATGAGGAACGTGATGCGGGCGATTGAAAGCGAGATCAAGCGACAAATCGAGGTTATAGAAGGCGGTGGAGTTATTGACCAAGAAACGCGTGGTTTTGATGCCGTTACCGGGGGAACCACTATTTTGAGATCCAAAGAAGACGCTCATGACTACCGTTATTTCACAGAGCCCGATTTGGCCCCAGTACTCGTAAAACAAGAGTATGTTGATCAAGTAAAAAGCGAGTTGCCTCCACTCCCTGGCGAACTATTCAAACGCTATACGAATGAATTTGGACTATCTGACTACGACGCTCAAATCTTGACAGACAGCAAAGAAATTGCCTTGTATTTTGAAGAAATGACGCGCCACACCAAAAACCATAAGGCCGCAGCCAATTGGATGATGGGGTCCATAAAGTCCCATTTGAACGACCAGGCTATTGAAATTACGGATTTTCCGATCGCGCCGAAGGCGGTTACTGATATTATAGATCTCATCGACAGCGGGGTAATTAGCAATAGCCAGGCGGCGCAAAAACTATTTCCAGCGCTATTAGAACAGCCTTCCGCCTCGCCCAAAGCTTTGGCCGAGGCTAACGGCTGGATCCAAGAAAGTGACGACGACGCCCTTATCGCTTGGGCGGCAGAAGCCATCGCCATGTACCCAGACAAAGTTGAAGAGTACAAGAATGGGAAGAAAGGATTGATTGGACTCTTTATGGGGGAAGTAATGAAGATGTCACGCGGAAAGGCCGATCCAAAAAAAGCAAGCAGCATAATTAGAGAACAATTAGAATCATGACAAAATACCTGTTGACCTTCATTGCCACTGCCGGAATTTTCTGGTCGTGTTCAAGTAGTCCAGAAAGCACTGCCCTACCCCAAGAATCGATGATAACTATTAGCGGAACCCTCGAAGGGGCCGGAAAAATTATTCTTGGACAGTTGAATCCGAATCAAATCGATAATATCGACACGGTTTTTGCCAATGAAGGTGCCTTTACGTTTGATGTTGCTACGGAAACAACCTCGTTTTACACCCTTCTTTTCGAAAACGGCATGCAAATGTTGCTTGCCGCCGAACCCGGAGAGAATATTGAACTAGAAGGAGTGGTATCCAACGGCGGAATTGAATATACCGTTTCGGGATCTAAAAGGAGTAATGTCCTGCGTGAGATCAACATGAAAGCTATTGAGAGTTCAAGGCAAATTCAAGCTCTAAACACGGAACTACAGAGCTATCAAGGCCAGCCCGACTTCAATCAAAAGCGTGAGGTGCTGGTAGCTAAGTACACCAATATTATGGCGGCTCATAAGTCGAGTTTGGTTGATTTATTAAACGCCAACAACGACCACCCTGTGGCCATTTTCATATTGTTTGCTCAGGTAGAAAAGCAGGCGGTATTTAAAATTGACGCGGATTTCCCCTACTTCCTGACAGTGGATCAAAATCTCCAAAAAGATTTTAAAGACAATCCACATGCCGCCTTTCTGCATCAGCAAGTTGAGGCAAATAGAAGCGTAGCTGTAGGATCTGAAGCACCTGATTTCAAATTACCCACTCCCGAAGGAAAAGAAGTTTCATTAAGCGATTTCCGCGGAAAGGTGGTGTTAGTTGATTTCTGGGCGAGTTGGTGCGGACCGTGTAGAAGAGAGAACCCGAATGTAGTAGCTGCGTATAGCAAGTATCATGACAAAGGATTTGAAGTTTTAGGCGTTTCATTGGACGGACTTCCAAGACAGCAAAATGCGCGCGATGCTTGGTTAAAGGCAATCCAAGACGACAACCTCACTTGGACACATGTATCCGAAATGAACGGATGGAGTACGGTGGTTAAAAACATGTACAAATTCAACGGAATTCCTCACGCGGTACTCGTCGATCGCGAAGGAGTCATTATCGCAAAAAATTTACGAGGCGCAGCCCTTGACGCTAAACTAGCCGAGATTTTTGGTGAGTGATTCAAAGAAAATATACTTTGCATCGGACTTCCACTTGGGAGCTCCGAACCACGCTGAAAGCCTCGAGCGCGAGCGAAAAATAGTACGCTGGCTTCGGAGCATTCAAGACGATTGCGCTGAATTGTACTTATTGGGCGACTTATTCGATTTTTGGTTTGAATACAAGCAAGCAGTTCCCAAAGGTTTCGTTCGTCTCTTAGGAGCGCTCGGTGAGATGAGCGACGCGGGAATTCCGCTTTATTTTTTTGGCGGAAACCACGATATCTGGACATATGGCTACCTGGAGCAAGAACTCGGAATGGAAGTGCACAAAAAGCCCATTATTCGAGAACTTCAGGGTAAACGCTGTTATATCGGCCACGGTGACGGATTAGGACCGGGCGACCTCAACTACAAGGTCATGAAAAAGATGTTCAACAACGGCTTTTTCCAGTGGCTCTTTGCGCGTATTCACCCGAATACCGGCCTAGCGGCCGGACTCTACTTCTCGGGGCGCAGTCGAAACAAACATCAAGATGGCGATGCTCAGTTCCACGACAAAGGAGAGTATCTAACCCAGTATTGTCAAGGACTGTTAAAAAAAGAGCACTTTGATTATTTTGTTTTCGGACATAGACACCTACCCCTCGAAATCGATCTGGGACCTTCAGCGACCTACTTCAATTTAGGCGATATGATTGGGTATAATACATTCGGAGTAATGGAAAACGGGATTTTCCGAATTGATCACTTTGAGAAAGATCCTTCCGAACGCTTCTTGATTAAGTCAACTAATCGCGACGAGTAGCCCATTTCATTGTCGTACCAGCCGATAATTTTTACCATACTTCCAAGCACACTCGTCATTTGAGCATCGAGCAAACAGCTAAAAGAACTTCCTATAATATCGGCAGAAACAATTGGGTCTTCCGTGTATCCAATAATCCCTTTTAATCGCCCACGTGCGGCATTTTCAAAAGCGCTGTTGATTTCTTCTACCGTTTTCGGATCCTTCACAATAAAGGTAATATCGGTCAGCGAGCCATTCGGCACGGGAACTCGAATCCCGCAGCCTCCAATTTGTCCGTCTAAATGAGGGAATATTTTCGTTACGGCCTTGGCTGCACCAGTAGTCGTTGGAACTATAGATTGAGTGGCAGCACGAGCGCGTCTAAGGTCTTTATGAGGTGCGTCGTGTAGACGTTGATCTCCGGTAAAAGAGTGTACGGTTGTAATGTAAGCCTCTTCAATTCCGCAGAGCTCGTCAATAAGTCCGACCATTGGCGCGGCGCAATTCGTGGTACAGCTCGCGTTGGAAATCATGCGCTCAGTGCCTGAAAGAACATGCTCGTTTATTCCAAGAACGACCGTGGGCATGTTATCATCTGCCGGAGGCACACTGAGAACAACCCAAGGCGCTCCTCCTTTTAAATGACCACTTACCTCCTCTGTGGTTTTAAATTGACCGGTGGACTCAATAACACAATCTACATTATAATCGCTCCATAAAATTTCATCTGGGTGCTTGTAGTTCGTCACTCGGACCGAACGATCATCGATGAATATTTCGTTGTGGCTGGTCTCAATTTCGCCAGGGAACCGCCCGTGAACAGAATCGTACTTCAATAGGTGACCAAGGGTAGTCGCATCAGACAAATCATTAATCAACACTACCTCGTAACCAGGAGTTTGCTGAAGAACACGGGCAACGGTACGACCTATTCGACCGAATCCGTTGATTCCAATTCTCTTAAAAGAGATGCTTCTCTGCATGATAGCTTGATCGGACGAGTGGGCCGCTCTCAACATACTTGAAACCCATCTCTAAACCAATTTCTTTGTACTTATCGAATTGCTCTGGAGTTATATACTCTTGAACAGGCAAGTGTTTTGGAGTAGGCTGTAAGTATTGTCCTAGAGTAACAATATCCACATCCGCTGCTCTCAAGTCTTTCAGCGTTTCTAGGACTTCGTCTTCCGTTTCGCCAAGTCCCAACATGATACCTGATTTGGTTCTCTTTTGACCTTTTTCTTTCATGTAGGCAAGAACAGCCATACTTCGATCATACTTCGCTTGTATACGCACCTGACGTGTTAAGCGGCGCACGGTTTCAATGTTGTGAGAAATGATTTCTGGAGCCACTTCGAGCAATCGATCCACGTTGTGCATCTCTCCTTTGAAATCCGGAATAAGAGTTTCCATGGTTGTCTCCGGACTCATTCGGCGAACGGCATTTACTACTTCTGCCCAGATAATAGAGCCACCATCAGCTAAGTCATCGCGATCCACACTCGTGAGTACGCAGTGTTTTACTTTCATCAATTTAACGGATCGCGCAACTCGCTCCGGCTCATCCCAATCAACGGGGTCGGGTCGGCCGGTATTGACAGCACAAAATCCGCAAGAACGGGTACACGTATTACCCAAAATCATGAAAGTCGCTGTACCGGCACCCCAGCACTCGCCCATATTTGGGCAATTCCCACTTTCACAAATGGTATGGAGTTTATAGTTGTCGACCAAACCGCGAACGTTCCGGTAATTCTCTCCTGTTGGAAGTTTAACGCGCAGCCATTTCGGCTTGCGTTGTTTCACTTTTGGCTGCGACTCGTTCGCGCTCAGGGTTAAAGTATCTTGTGACATTTGAATTAATTCCACTTCTTACCGAAGTACATTGTCAAATAAAGTGTTGTGAATAGTTGAAGGTTCTCCTCAATAGCCATAATGGGCACTTTTTCAAAAAAGTAATCGAAGATGATACCCGCTTCCAGCATGCTAATTTTTTCTTCCGTAACCCCGTACTCAAAATTGAGCCCTCCTTTAAAAAACAATCCCGGCTGATACTTCAATTCATTGAAGCCATTGAAGAAAGATGCCCTTCCGTAAATGTTGTTGGTATAATGCAGATCTGGATCATACGCTTGCGTTTGCAGAACAAACTGATCTGGATCATTTGGTAGCGGCGTTATAATTTCCAAATAAACGGGTCTTAACAACCCATTGCTTAGTCCACCCCAATAGTGCGCATGGATAGCTACAGAACCACGATCCGTTTTACCCGTGATCATTTTCTCTTGACCATAACCGACTCTAATGGTGCTGAAGTAATTCAGCTTTCCAAATTTATAGCCTCTGGCTTGGTCGTAAAACGGGTGAAAGAGTTTGATCTCCTTAGGGTGTTTTAAGGTTGAGAAATCAATGACTAAACCTTTCTTGGTGGAGCCATTCTCATTTTTAAGTCGCTTAAAAGTTACACCCCATCCTGCTGTTTGAACCGTTCCGCCAAAGGTCATCTCATTGCGATACAGCAAGCGGCTGAAATCGGCGCTCGTTTGCTGCGCAACTAAGGGCGCAACAAAAACAAAAGAGAGCATTATGAGTATTAACTTTTTCACGCAACTAGGTGTTTTTGAACAACTTGTGCTATTTCTTGAGCATCAATACCACTGTGCGATTCGTTGTGAATAACGCGACCGTCTTTGAAGACAAGAATTTGCGGGCTCTCGTGTCGGATGCCCGATTTTTCCGAAATATCTCTGGAAATATCTCGATGACGAATTAAATCAAGGAAATAGAAAGGATATTCATTCGAATCCAAGCTCCATTCTTTTTTTAAAGTACGCCAAGCCATCATGCTGGTAAAGCAGCGCGTCGAATGCTTGAACACAACCATAAAACCCTTGTTTTTAGTTGTCTCGTTCAGCACAGAACGCCAATCTGCAACAGTATGTAACTCGAAATAATTCATTAACAATTCTCAACTTCTTGTGAATCTTCTATCTGGCCGTAGGCCGGACACTCTTCATAAGCGTGGCACGCAGTGAATAATACACCAACAAATAGGCTTACTGCTAGGACTAACAAAATCTTTTTCATCTTTGTTTTTGAGTCTAATTGGGGACGAATGACAAAGGTAACGAAAATACCTACCTCTCTTTTTAGAAACCCGAAAAGCACAAAAATAGTATGTCCGAATCTCTTGAAGTAGAACGTTTTAAAAGCGCTTCTAGTTGGTATCGATACTTAAAAAAAGAATTTGAATCGGACTATTACGACGAATTAATGGGCTTTCTGAGAAATGAACGCAAGGACCAAATTGTATATCCCAATGCCGCCGATACTTTTCGCGCTTTTGAGCTCACCCCATTCGAAAAAGTTAAAGTCATTATTCTCGGTCAAGATCCATACCACGGGCCAGGGCAAGCAACCGGCCTCAGCTTTTCCGTTCCGCCTGGCATGAAGTTTCCGCCTTCGTTAAGAAACATCTTCAAGGAATACCAATCTGATTTGGGGGTCCCTGTGCCATTATTCGGGGATTTAGAACCTTGGGCACGTCAGGGAGTGCTTTTATTAAACAGTGCACTCACGGTTCGAAAAGGTGCGCCCGGATCTCATCAAGAAGCGGGCTGGCATCTGTTTACAGATCGAGTAATAAAAGTGTTGTCGAATGAAAGAGAAGGACTTGTATTTATTCTATGGGGCAAATTTGCGCAGCAAAAAGCTTCATTAATTGATCAAAATCGGCACTTTATATTGGAATCTCCTCATCCGAGTCCATTTAGTGCGCACAAAGGATTTTTCGGTTCACATCCTTTTTCCAAAACAAATGCGTTATTAGAACAATCTGGTAAAACCCCCATTCACTGGTCACTCGATTAAAATATTGCCTCCTTATTCTGTTGATGCCTTTAATCACGGCGGCACAGCCCTACACGCTTTCTATCGAGTTGATCGATGGCCCAGAAAGGCAATGGCCTAAAGATCAGGTATTCAGGGATTCGTTAACGCTTCAAAAAGAGGTTTCTGATTTTCTTCGCGCCCTCCGGGCGGATGGACATTGGGGCGCAAAAATAGAATCAGATGAATGGCTCAACTCACGTTTAAAAGTCGCTGTAGCAAAAGGCCCTTCGATTCGCTGGGCGAGTATCGAATGGGATAGTACCAAAAATTGGATTCTAGATAAAGACCCAAAACTGCACCGATGGGCCAGACAACAAATTAAAGGATCAAATTGGCTACAATGGCAGCAAGATGTGCTAGCTACTGCAGAAAACAATGGCTATCCATTTGCCCGACTTCAATGGAAAAGGCTCGAATTTAAATCGGATAGTCTTTTTGGATCACTTTCTTTCGTGTCTGGGCCTCTTATACTTATCGATTCCATTAATGTACGCGGCTACGATGAGCTTACCGAAGCAATGATCGCGAATACGCTCGGACTCAAAGCAGGAATGCCTTACTCCGAAAAAACACTTCGAAACATACCTCAGGAAATTCGAGATATAGAATACTTGAGCATGCCTAGAAGCCCACAAGTACTGTTCAGCCGAGATAAAACCGTTGTCTTCGTATATGTCGAGAAAAAGAAGGCCAATCAATTCGACGGTATATTGGGATTCAACTCAAACCAAGACAAACTCACACTAACTGGAAATGTCTATCTCCGATTACTCAACACCTTTAATCGCGGTGAAGAATTGATACTTGATTGGAGCAGCCCGGGGAATACAACACAAAAACTCAACATAAAAGGATCATATCCTTTTCTTATTGGCTGGCCATGGGCAATCGAAGGTATGCTCGACTTAGTCAAGCAAGACAGTTCTTTTTTAAACCTGGAAAGCCAGTTCGGGCTTCGTTACTTCATTAGCACTCGCTCGAGCATGAGTTTTTCAGTACTAAACAAAAGCGGTAGCCGACTCGATGAAGAGGCTTCGACGGCGATTCAAGACTTTCGAAGCGTTTTTTACCAAGGAGGAATCGAATGGCGAACCGCTGATCAGCGAATTTCGCCTAAATCGGGGCAAAGGCTTTCACTATTGGCGTCTATTGGCGAAAGAACGCGTGAAGGAACAAGAACAACGCAATTAAGAAGCACGCTCGATTTTCGAAATTACTGGCATTTCTCTCGCCAATGGGTTTTACTAAATAGAATACAAGGAGGGATTCTGAGTCGCGATTTATTCTCAGACCAACCCCAAGAGCAATTCGTAAACGAACTATTTCGCTTCGGAGGCATTTTAACTTTACGAGGTTTTGATGAGCAATCATTATTGCTTTCGAATTATCAAATTGGAACGGTCGAGCTCCGCCTTTTATCGGGTCCTCAATCGTACTTTTTAGCCTTTACGGATTTTGGCCGAATTGAGTCTTTAGCGAATGAAAATCAATTCGAAGATTGGGTACTTGGATTAGGTGTTGGAGGCGCCTTTTCAACTCCGGCCGGACTCCTAAATTTGACCTACGCTTTAGGGCAACGAGACAACTCGGGATTACAATTTAATCAGGCCAAAGTACACATCGGGCTAATCAACAGTTTCTAGCGAGAAGATCCCAAAAAAAGGGGTCAAAACGGTTGAAAACGCCGTTATTAAAAATCGCAAATGATTTTTTATTAAATTGTAAACCAGATGTTTAAAAAGGTTATATAAACTCATATATAGCGCAGTCTGTTTTTTACTGGTTTCTGGTTAATTTGGCCTATTTTAGCGGTATGGAGTACGGAATGGTGATTTTGGGTTTGGTATTAGGCGGTGTAATCGGTTACCTTATGGGCATCCGAAAAGGGGCCTCCCGGCCCGACGACTCCCCTACTCTACCGACCGTTCCAAAAGAGCTTTTTACCCACCTCGAATTAGAAAAAGAAAAGGCCGAAAAACAACTCGAAAAAACGCAATTTGAGCAGCTTGATTTAGAGCGAAAATTAGCACGGCGTGATCAGGAATTAATCGACCTTCAAACTCGTCTCGATGAGAATAAAAAAGAGATCGAACAGCTTCAAAAAAGGTTTCAGATTGAGTTTGAAAATGTGGCAAACAAACTACTCGATGAAAAATCTAAGAAGTTCACAGAGCATAACTCAGAACAACTCGATCGTATTCTAAAACCCTTCAAAGACAAACTGAAGGACTTCGAAGAAAAAGTAGACAAGACTTACAAAGACAATCGCGACGAACAAATAAGCCTAAAAGAACAGATCAAAGGACTTCACGCCCTGAACGTTAAAATGAGTAAAGAGGCGCTGGAACTTACTCATGCCCTCAAAGGAGACAGCAAAACTCGCGGCGATTGGGGTGAATTTCAACTCAATAGATTACTTGAGCAAGCCGGGCTCACAGAAGGGGTTCATTTTGAAACGCAAGGAGGATTTAAAGATGATGAGGGGCGACTGAAAAAGCCAGACTTCATTGTTCACTTGCCCGATAACAAGCACCTCATCATCGACGCAAAAGTTTCCCTTGTGGCCTATGAGCAATACTATTCGGCAGATGATGACGCATCGCGCCGTGAGGCGCTTAAACACCACCTCGAGAGTATTAAAACACATATTCGCGGACTCGGATCAAAGAAATACGAAGAGCTTTACGACATTCAGACACCCGATTACGTCATGATGTACATCCCCATTGAGCCTGCTTTTTTCTTGGCGCTCGAAGGAGACAAAGAAGGAAAACTGTATTCGGAAGCCCTTGAACGCAACGTTGTTTTGGTTAGTTCTTCCACGCTCATGGCGACGCTGCGAACCGTTGGATACATATGGAAACAAGAAAAGCAGGCAAAAAACGTTCAAGAAATAGCGGATCGTGGAGCCAAGCTTTACGATAAATTTGTAGGCTTCGTGGATAGTTTAACCGAAATTGGAAGTCGCCTGGAGCAAGCACAAAAGAGCTATAATAAATCCATAGGGCAACTCAGTGAAGGACCTGGAAACTTAATCGGCCAAGCCGAAAAACTAAAGAGTTTGGGCTTAAAAACGAACAAAAGCCTGCCAGAGGGATTAAAATAGAATTATGAAGCGCAATCTTCTTCGCTTGGTATTTATGCTTTTTGCGGGCATTCTCCTTACCGCCTGCGGCGGGAATAAAGGTTTGACCAGCAGGAATATGGCGCATTTATACCAGCAAGACGGTGTGCTTATGCGCCCTGAATATTATGTGATCAATACTTCCCCCTTCGAATCGGAACTTCATTATCGACTGTTAGCTCATGAACTTCTGTACATGAAACCCACGGAAGGGGAAATTTATACTGCCGACGTGCGCATTCGTGTCCGCTTATACTCTTCTTTGGAGAATCCTGTGCTTCTCGATTCAGCTTCGATTCGATTCACAGATGAACAGCTAAAGATGGAGGACATCGTATTGGAAGGGGTCATCCCGTTCAAAACGCCGGAGGCACAGCGATACGTGCTCGATGTCCAATTGCAAGACCTGAACAGGGATTACACCCATCAAAACTATGTCGATTTTAGAAAGACGACTCTTGATTCACGGAATTATTTCTCTCTTCATCAAACGAATGGTGAGTTGATGTTTGAACCGGTGGTTAAACTAAACACTCCTTTTCTCATAAAATCGACCAACACACAATTAGATTCCGTTTGGGTGCGGGTATACCATCGTCAATTCCCTTTGGCGAGTCCGCCCTATGTCATTGAAAACGACATGGCCTTCGACTATACAGCCGACAGTCTTTATTATGCAGCACTAACCGATACCTTTTCATTTTCGAAACCCGGTTTTTACCACTTCCAAAAGGATACTACTACAACCGAAGGATTTACGACGTTTTGCTATTATCAACACTTCCCATATGTCACTCAGGTGGATCATTTAGCTCCGCCAATGCGTTATATCACTACCAAGAAAGAGTTCCAAGCATTGACCTCCAAAAAAGCAGTGGATGCTTTTTGGATTAAGAACGCCGGCACTCCAGATCGTGCGAAAATGCTGATTCGCACCTATTACAATCGCGTTGAAGATGCCAATTCTTTTTTCACGAGCTATACAGAAGGTTGGCGCACAGATCGCGGAATCGTGTACACCATTTTCGGTCCGCCGAACATCATCTACAAAACGGCAAGTAGTGAAAGCTGGATTTATGGAGAAGAAAACTCAATGTTGAGCTATAATTTTAACTTTGTGCGCGTTCAGAACCCTTTTTCCTCGAACGATTACGCTTTGAACCGATCTAGTATTTACCGATACAGTTGGAGTCAGGCTGTAGACACCTGGAGGCAAGGCCGAATATTTAATGTTTCTGACGTACAACGCGCACAAGATGAATCCGAACGACAGTACTCCCGACCTTATTTTTGGTATTAAACCGGTACTCGAAGGAATTCGAAACGGAAAAGAATTCGATAAAATTTTCTTGCAAAAGGGCGCTCAGGGTGATGCTTTCCAAGAGTTGTTCTCAGAAATTCGCAATCACGAGTTAACCTACCAACACGTTCCTATTCAAAAATTGAATCGCATTACGCGCAAGAACCATCAGGGCGTGGTAGCCTTTATTTCTCCAGTGAGCTTTTTACCGATCGAAGAGGTATTACAACAGGTATATGAACGAGGCGAGACTCCTCTTTTTGTAGCGCTAGACCGAGTAACAGATGTTCGGAATTTCGGAGCAATTGTGCGTACTGCAGAGTGCATGGGAGCTCACGGTGTGCTCATCCCTGAAAAAGGTGCGGCTCAGGTAAATGGCGATGCGGTAAAAACGAGTGCTGGCGCTTTAATGCGACTCCCCCTCTGCCGCGTGCGGTTCATGAAAGAAGCATTCCAATACTTGAAAGACAGCGGCCTTCAGATTGTCGGAATCAGTGAAAAGGCGAATAACAAGCTGTCTGAAGTTGATTTCAGCACTCCAACCGTAATTGTAATGGGATCTGAAGAGGATGGTATTTCTCCTGAATATCTTAAGATGGCGAATACCTCAGCGCTTATTCCCATGCCGGGTGATTTCGATTCTCTTAATGTAAGTGTTGCAGCGGGTATGGCCCTTTATGAAGTCGCGCGCCAAAGGGGCACCACGGACTTATAAATCGGGTTTTTGGCGCAGTTTCTTAATTTCACCTCGCTTCTTTTTTTGTTCCACCTGTTTCATTTTTGCCGCCCGTGATTTTTTTGTGGGGATGCGCTTTTTCTTGCGAGTTAGACCTTTTTTCAAAAGGTCCCAAAATCGCTTTATTACGGCTTCTTTGTTCGCTGCCTGACTCCGAGACGATTCATCGTGTAGAATGAGCACCTGTTCTTCAGTAAGGCGCGATTTCCACGCCTTCAAGAGGCGCTCCTTTTCATCGGGCCGCAAGGCCCTGCTTTTGGCGATGCTAAAGCGCAAGGTCACGCGCGTTTCGGTTTTGTTCGCGTGTTGACCTCCGGGTCCTCCAGATCTACTCGTTTCGAACACGAATTCGCTCAAAAAATCCCTCGTTTTTAAATCGGCTAACTGTTGTTTGTCCACTACCTTTGCTCTATGAGTATGGAAAAGTACAAAATTGGCATCGCCCTCTCGGGCGGAGGTGCCCGCGGAATTGCACACTTGGGTGTATTGAAGGCTTTAGAAGAAAAGAATTTAGCGCCGGAAGTCATTAGCGGAGCGAGCGCTGGATCGATCGTTGGAGCGCTTTACGCAGATGGTCATTCGCCGGAAGAGATATTCAAGTTTTTTCAGGCAAGCGGATTTTACAAATTTGTGAAATTCGGTCTCGAACCTCGAGGCATCTTAAAACTTGACGGGCTCGTTAAAGTCTTGAAAGATCATTTGAGTGTTGAGCGAATAGAAGATTTGAAAAAGCCCTTATTCATCGGCTGCACCGAATTCAATTCGGGAAAGCAACGCTTGTTTTCGGAGGGAGATTTAAGCGTGCTCGTAATGGCCTCCTGTTCTATTCCTATACTTTTTAAAGCGGTTGAATACGAATCGAAATTATTGATCGACGGGGGCGTTGTGAGCAATCTTCCTATTGAACCTCTAGTCGACCAATGCGCAGTATTAATCGGTTCACACGTAAACCCGATCGACGAAAAAGACGATCTAACCGGCTGGATGAACTTAGTGGATCGCGTATTTTCGTTGGCTACGTACAATACCATTCGCGACTACATTCCGAAATGCGATTTGTTTATTGAACCCAAAGAATTGGCTCACTACGGCATTTTTAGCACCTCACAAGATCGAAGGATGTTCGAATTGGGCTATGAAGAAGCATTGAAAGTTCTGGAATCGAACGGATATTAAATTTGCGTAGAATTTCCTAAATTACTGATTCCAAACCCAGTAATTTATGTTCAAATTAATGCTCTCGCTGTCTCTATGCCTAATCATGGGACCACTCCTCGCACAAAGCCATAAGTTCTGTGCGACCAAGTCGGGCAGTCAAATGACGGTCGGGCCTACGCGATCTGACACCTTCAATATTGTCCACACAGACATCTATTTAGACTTCACCAACTGGTCGAGTAAATCACTAGACGGAGAAACGGAATTAACGGTGGTTGCGCGCGCGAGCGGGCTCCATTCTATTCGCTTCGATTTACTTCAACTCACGGTAGATAGCGTATGGATTGATGATGCATTGGCGAGTTTCACTTATGTATCCCCAACCCTTCGGGTCAATTTTCCGGCCGCGTTGAATTCAGGCGATACAGCAAGAGTAAAAGTGTTTTACAGAGGGCAGCCTACCATAGACGGATCTCAATGGGGCGGTTTTTATTACCTCAACAACATTGCCTATAACTTAGGAGTCGGATTCGATGCCGACCCACACAACTATGGACGCACCTGGTTCCCTTGTTTTGATCAATTCGTTGAAAGGAGCACCTACTCAATAAGTACACTCACAAATGGCGGCCGTGTGAGTCAGGCCGTAGGCCTTAGAACGCAAGAAACCTTTTTAAATGGTGACACCCTCTTTACTCAATGGGAATTACCGCAAGAAATTCCGAGTTATTTAGTCGGTATTGCCATTGGCCCTTATCACCGTCTTACGGATCAATATACCAGTATTGATGGTCGAGTTATTCCTATTGAAATTGCTGCTACAACGAACGATACTGCCGATGCGCGCGTTTCATTTGGCCATTTAAAAGATGCCATGCTCTGTTTCGAGAATTGGTACGGGCCCTATTATTGGGATCGTATAGGATATGTACTTACGGGGCAAGGAGCTATGGAACATCCAACGAATGTGGCCTACCCTGCACAAACTGTCGACGGATCCTTCACGTACGACTTCTTGATGGCTCATGAATTGGCCCATCATTGGTGGGGCGATTTAACCACTTGTGCTGAGGCCGGTGATATGTGGATTAATGAGGGTATGGCCGAGTTCAATTCACATTTATTCTTTGAATGCTTGAACGGTCGCGATGATTACATTGAAAAAGTGAAGGATAATTGGTACAGCGTTATTACCTCCTCGCACAACGTGGATGGCGGGTTTATTCCGATTGTTGGGGTCGGACATTCCAATACCTATGGAGATCACGTTTATTACAAGGGAGCCGGAGTTGTTCACAACCTGAGGGCCTATTTAGGCGATTCTTTATTTAGTAGTTCGTTAAAGCAAATACTGGTAGACCGGACGCTCGACACTTTGAGTACGGATGGTTTCGAAACTGCCCTAAACAACATCACGGGAATGAACATGACCCCATTTTTCGATGATTGGCTGCGCAATCCGGGCTTTGCTCAATTTGGAATTGACTCCGTAAATTTTCAGACTAATTCTGGAAGTACGGATGTTTTTGTTCGTCTAAAACAAGGTCTTTACAACGCACCTCAGCTTTTCACTCAGGTTCCCTTAGAAATAGGGTTCTACGATAATCAATGGCAGTTGCATGTAGAAAAGGTTCTATTTAGTGGTACTGAGCAATCGTACAATTTTCAATTTCCCTTTGCACCCGAGTGGATTGTCATGAACCCAAATGGGAATTTGAATTCGGGGAGCACCTACAATGAAGAACTATTTACACAGCCCATCTCTCGTGGGAATCAGCAATCATTTATGACCCTCGACGTGAGTGCCGAAAATGATTCTTCTTGGATTCGAAGAACGCATCATTTTGCAGGGCCAGGTGGTCATGTGCAAGGCAATCCATTACCTCGAATCAGCGCCAACCATTACTGGACGGTGAGCGGCTCCATGTCGAGCAGTTTTCGGGCTTCCGCGATTATTCGTTACGACGGACGACCTAATAGCAGTGGATTAGATCAAGATCTCGTTTCTGTTACGGAAGATTCGTTAATTCTTTTATTCCGTCCGCGACCTGGAGTCACTTGGACTGAGTATCCACATTACACCAAAAATGTAATCGGTAACCCATCCAATCAGTTCGGAATGATTGAGATTGACTCCTTAGCCTTGGGCGAATATGCATTTGCCAATGGCGTTGCCGCTATATCCTTGGATGAACCTTCGGAGCAAAACATACTCCTCTACCCCAACCCGGCCACGGACGAACTACATGTTTCCGGATTTGATTTAAATCAGGATTACGCGGTATACAATGATTTGGGCCAGGTAGTGCTGCAAGGAACCATAAGTGAAGGCGCGTTTATTGATATTCGCGGCCTCTCGGCCGGAAATTATCTGCTCGAGATGAATGCGATTCGAACGAAGTTCACGGTGGTTAAATGATTCCGTGTAGACTTCCGCCGGATGCTCCTAGTCTATCGACCCGTTTTTCGATTTCTGGGTCTTTTTCAACGGGTGGCGCGTGATGTGTTTTAATGCGGGCATCAATTATTAGGGAACCTCGGCAACCCCAGTGTTTGTTTTCATGAAACGCTTGAACGCCGTCCATATCATGACTTGGGTTGGTACGTGTGAAGGTTACCCACAAAAAGTTATTGAGTGTTTGGGCTACAAAGTCCGCGTCATCACAGAGCACGATTAAAGGAAACGCCCGCAAGTCGGCAGAGGCCAATCGCTCCGCTAGGAGCTTGCGCTCTTTCGTTGCTTGTTCTTGATTTTGCCATTTTGGGCCTTCAATAGCCAATACTCCAGGTTGCGCAATCTGAATTTTAGGGTATTCCGGAATAGCGTGAATCTCGGGCAATTCTTTTCCCAATTCTCGCTTTTTAGGACCGGCTGCGGCGATCACTACTTTCGAACCAGTATTTAGGCCGTCTCCGCTATAGTCAAGGGTGTCAATGCTTGTTTTCGTGTGAAAATGAATATCGCGCGTCCAATCGACCCGTTCTAAAACATGGGCAAAGTATTCCGGGATCATGTGCGTGGTGAGCGCTGGATTGTCTTCCTTATCCGTAATAAACAAGAATTTGGCTAGGCTTAACTGCCCAAACCCGAGTATATGATTGGCAATGGTAAGGATCTCTTGAGGTCGTTTCTTCTCCAAGTACGGTGTGTAACGCTCGCTCCCGATAGCCAGGAGCAAAGGGTGCACGCCGGCCGCGTCGACCGCGTTTACTTCATGAAGTCCTGGGATTTCGTTTGGAATAGCCGGCCCGGTTATTTCGTGGATCAGCGCTCCAAATTGAGTGTCTTCTTGAGGGGGGCGACCGACGACCGTAAATGGCCAAATTGCATTCTTTCGATGCCACACCTTGTGAACCTTCATTAGGGGGAAATCGTGCTTTAGACTGTAGTAGCCCAGATGATCACCAAAAGGCCCTTCAGGTTTGTTTTCGCCGGGGTACACTTCGCCCGTGATGACAAAGTCCGCATCGGAGGCCAAGGTGTAGCCGTCTTTTTTCGCATAGCGAAATCTCCGCCCGCCGAGGGCGCCCGCAAACGTTAATTCGGATAACCCTTCAGGTAAAGGCATTACTCCTGCCAAAGTCAAGGATGGAGGTCCGCCCACAAAAATACTGACTTTCAGGGGTTGACCTTTCGCATTGGCCTTGGTTTGATGCACGCCGATTCCTCTATGCAGTTGGTAATGCAATCCAATTTCACGGTCTTGTTCATATTCATTTCCTCCGAGCTGGATTCGATACATTCCCAAGTTGGAATTCATTACTCCTGGCTTATCGGCATCTTCGGTGTAAACGACGGGAAGCGTTACAAAGGGGCCTCCATCCATGGACCAATGCTTGATCTGTGGTAAATCCGATACTTCACAAGTGGAATTGAGAATGGGCGGCGTACTAATGGACTTCATTGGAAGTGCGCTTAACCCAGTGAACGGCGCTGAGGCGTATTTTAAGGGGTTCTTAAGCGCTTGGATTGGATCTCCCTTGAGTTCCACCACTTTTTGAACTGCGTTCAACGTATGGCGGAAAACGAACTTTGACCGCTCCAAAGAACCGAAGATATTAGAAGCAGTTCGAAAAGAGCTTCCCTTTACGTTCTCGAATAGAAGCGCCGGACCGCCCGCTTCAAAAACGCGCAAGTGTATAGAGGCCATTTCAAGATGCGGATCAACTTCTTCTTTGACACGCACTAAATGTCCGTTTCGTTCTAAATCGAGTAAACACTCTTCGAGACTCTTATAGGCCATTGAAAGGATTTTATACAGGAACAAAGATAAGAAGCCAATGGTTTGAATAACCGCAAAAGAAAAAACCCCGCCTAAGCGGGGTTTTCAATCTTTACAATGACCATTTATTTAGCGAAACGATCCACTAAAATTTTGGTGGTAGTTGAGCCCGGGCGCTCGATAGGCATGCCCATCGCACGATCCCAAATTAAATTAGTCAATACTCCCAACGATCTCGACACGCCAAAAAGGACTGTGTAAAAGTCGTATTGAGTTAAACCGTAATGCATTAACAACTGACCCGAATGTGCGTCGACATTAGGCCAAGGGTTTTTCACTTTCCCAAGAGATCCCAAAATATCGGGTACAACTTGGTAAATGCGATCAACTACTAAGAATAGATCATCGTGTGGCATGTGCTTCTGAGCAAACTCCCGCTGCGCTAAATAACGCGGATCTGTTTTACGCAGTACTGCGTGTCCAAACCCGGGGATAACTTTCCCTTCATTGAGCGTTTTGCGCACGTAGTTCTCAATTTGTTCTTTACTGGGCAATCCACCGCCCAATTCATCGCGCATCGCTAGAATCCAACGAATAACTTCTTGGTTAGCTAAGCCGTGTAACGGACCCGCAAGACCATTCATTCCGGCTGCGAAGCTCAAATACGCATCGCTCAAAGCAGACCCAACAAGGTGTGTCGCATGTGCAGAAACGTTTCCACCTTCATGGTCGCTGTGAATGGTCATGTACAAACGCATGAGCTCTCTGAACTCTTCATTATCGAACCCGAGCATATGGGCGAAATTCCCTGCCCAGTCGAGGCGCGAATCTGGCTCAATGTGTTCGCCATTGTGATACATTCTTCTGTAAATATACGCCGCAACACGAGGTAATCTCGCGATCAAATTCATTGCGTCTTCATAGGTCGGATCCCAATACTCTGATTTAGAAATACCGTTGCGATAGGCCTTTGCAAACTCGCTTTCTGTTCGCAGTGCCATCACCCCAGCAACGAATTGAGTCATTGGGTGTGCGTGCATTGGAAGTGCATCAATTACTTTGAAAACGTGCGGAGGAACAATCCCTCTGCGCGCCCAGTTATTTGAAACGCGACGAACGATATCATCATCGGGCAGTTCCCCGGTAAGCATTAAATAAAACACTCCTTCGGGCAATGGCTCTCGCCCTTCGGGCGGATACGTAGGTAGTTTCTCTTGCAGTTCTGGAATAGAATACCCTCTAAAGCGAATTCCTTCTTCAGGATCCAATTTAGAAGTTTCACAAATCAATGCAGGCATTCCACGCATTCCGCTATAGAGTTGCGATACTTTTATTTCTCCGAGAACTTCGTCTCCATGATCTTTCAAGAAATCGCGCGCATCTTTAACAGACGGCTCAATAATACTTTGAAATTTTTCTTTAATACGATCCATTATAATTTCTTAATTATTTGAATTTAAATTGTCTTCCTGGATAAATGGCAGAATCGCCTAGAATCTCTTCTATGCGAAGCAATTGATTGTATTTCGCCATCCGGTCGCTTCGAGATGCCGATCCCGTTTTGATTTGACCGGTGCTCAGAGCAACGGCTAAATCGGCAATCGTAGTATCTTCAGTTTCACCGGAACGGTGACTCATCACAGAAGTATATTTATTGATTTGTGCCATTTGAACGGCATTAATCGTTTCCGTCAAACTTCCAATTTGATTTACTTTAACCAAAATTGAGTTGGCAATTCCTTCGTCAATTCCGCGGCCCAATCGTTCGACGTTCGTCACGAATAAATCGTCTCCAACGAGTTGAACTTGATGTCCAATGGTCTCTGTAAGTTCTTTCCATCCTGCCCAATCATCTTCGAACAAACCATCTTCTATTGAAGCAATCGGATATTTATCTGTCCAATCTTTCCAATAGGTAACCATTTCACTTGCCGATAGTTTTTCTCCGGTCGATTGACTGAAGTGATATACTCCTTCATCTTCCAAATAGAATTCTGAAGCCGCGGCATCCATGGCGATAAACATATCTTCTCCGGGGCGGTAGCCCGCAGCCTCGATCGCCATCAACACTGTCTCTATGGCTTCTTGATTCGATCCTAAGTTGGGAGCGAACCCACCTTCATCTCCTACGTTGGTACTCATTCCTTTTTTGTGGAGAACGCTTTTAAGGTTGTGAAAAACCTCCGTACCCATACGAAGTGCCTCTGAGAAAGAATCTGCCCCGACCGGCATCACCATAAATTCTTGAAAGTCAATAGAGTTGTCCGCGTGGGAACCTCCATTGAGGATATTCATCATAGGTATTGGCAACGTGCGCGCATTGACTCCTCCTACGTAATTAAACAAGGGAAGTCCGGCACTTTGCGCTCCTGCTTTCGCAGCGGCCATTGATACAGCTAAAATAGCGTTCGCTCCAAGGTTTGCTTTATTGGGTGTCCCATCAATATCGATCATGGTTTGATCAATATCGGCTTGTTCGAATACGGAATAACCTATTAATTCAGGAGCAATTTTTTCGTTGACATTGAGCACGGCATTTAATACGCCTTTTCCCATGAAGCGTTCTTTATCTCCGTCACGAAGTTCAACCGCTTCGTGTTTCCCTGTGGATGCTCCCGAAGGAACGGCTGCGCGGCCAAAAGAACCGTCGTCTGTTATTAAATCAACTTCAACGGTTGGGTTCCCTCTACTATCGAGGATTTGACGTGCATGAATTGCGGTAATTATTGACATTAGGCGGGTGTTTTAGCTTTGGATAAATTACTTAGAAATTGATCAAATAAATAGCGTGAATCGTGAGGGCCGGGAGATGCTTCCGGGTGATATTGAACCGAGAAACAAGCCCGGTCTTTCATTTGCACTCCGGCAACCGTATCGTCATTCAGGTGGACGTGGGTGATTTCCAGGTTGTCATTAGCTTCCACGTCCTCTCTTTTTACCACGAAACCGTGATTCTGGGAAGTGATTTCACCTTTTCCGGTGATTAAGTTCTTGACGGGGTGGTTTATCCCTCGGTGCCCATTATGCATTTTATAAGTAGAAACGCCATTTGCCAGACACATTAATTGATGACCTAAGCAAATTCCAAAAACGGGTCTGCCATCATTGAGTACTTTTCGTACTTCGCTAATTTCGGAAGTCATCACTGATGGATCACCGGGTCCATTGGATATGAAGAATCCATCGGGCTGCCAAGCACTCATCTCGTCGTAAGACGAATTGGAGGGGAAAACTCGTAAATACATATTTCGGTCGGCCAAGCATTTTAGGATGCTCCGTTTAACGCCAACATCCAGAACGGCCACTTTAAAGTCCGCATTAGGGTCTCCAAAATCAAAGACTTCATCCGTGGTTACTTTGGACGAAAGTTCGAGCCCATCCATGGAAGGCACGTCCATCAGCTCCTTTTTCAGTTGCTCAATATTTTCTGTTTCGCTGGAAATAATCGCATTCATAGCTCCCTTGTCGCGAATATGGCGAACCAAAGCTCTGGTATCCACGTCACTTATAGCGATGATTCCATCTTTTTCGAGGAACTCTTCAAGACTGATATCAGAGGCCACACGGCTTGGGGTATAAGAAAAGTTCTTCACGATCAATCCGGCAATTTTGGCGCTTTGCGACTCGCTTTCATCTCCATTGGTACCGTAATTACCGATATGCGCATTGGTTGTAACCATCATTTGACCGTAATACGAAGGGTCCGTAAAAATCTCTTGATAGCCGGTCATTCCGGTATTAAAACAGATTTCCCCTGCGGCAGTTCCTTTCTTTCCAACGGCCTTCCCCCAAAACACAGTTCCATCTTGAAGGAGTAACACGGCGGGTGATTTAGTATGGTATTTCATTGATTATTTGATATAAAAAAAAGGATAAAGCCAAAGCTCTATCCTTTTAAATTATTGAACAAGAAAAAAGTGAATCATTATTTTCCGGCTTTTTCCTCTTCTGTATTATCTACATCGTCAGATGAATCTTCAGATTTAGTCTCTTCCGCTTTCGCTTCGGTAGTTTCTTCGGCTGCCACCGCTTCCGCAGCTTCGTCAACTTGCGTTTCTGCCTCTACGGCAGGATTTGCAGTCTCCATTGATGCAGCAGTGGTTTTCTTACCGCCACGACGTGAACGTTTCTTTTTAGTTGGTTCATTCACTGAATAAAGCTCATTGAAATCCACCAACTCGATCAAACACATTTCGGCATTATCACCAAGACGATTTCCTGTACGAATGATACGAGTGTACCCTCCTGGGCGATTCCCAACTTTCACTGCAACTTCACGAAAAAGCTCCGTTACTGCGTGTTTGTTCTTCAATTGACTAAATACAACACGACGAGAATGCGTGGTATCGTCCTTTGATTTAGTAATTAATGGTTCAATATATTTCCTCAATGCTTTAGCCTTAGCAACGGTAGTATTAATCCGTTTGTGCTCTATTAAGGAAGAGGCCATGTTTGCGAGCATTGCTTTTCTGTGCTCGGCTGTGCGGCCCAAGTGGTTCACCTTTTTTCCGTGTCTCATCTCTAACTGTTCTTTTCTCTAGAACAAGGAATTAATCCTTGTTCAATTTGTATTTAGCCACGTCCATTCCGAATTCCAATCCTTTCGTATGAACGAGTTCATCTAATTCGGTTAGACTTTTCTTTCCAAAGTTTCTGAATTTCATCAGATCGCTTTTGGTATATGTCACTAGCTCTCCCAATGTTTCCACTTCCGCTGCTTTTAAGCAGTTCAAAGCACGAACAGATAGGTCCATATCAACAAGCTTGGTCTTCAACAATTGACGCATGTGAAGTGATTCCTCATCATACTCCTCTGCACCCGTCGTTTCCTCATCTTCAAAAGTGAACTTATCGTCTGAGAACAACATGAAATGCTGAATTAGAATCTTCGCCGCATCGGTCAAAGCTTCCTTTGGATGTAATGAACCATCCGTTTCGATTTCGATCAATAATTTCTCAAAATCCGTCTTTTGCTCTACACGATAGTTCTCAATGCTATAGCGTACATTTTTGATCGGAGTATAGATACTATCCATAAAGATCGTTCCTAAGGCTACAGAACTTTTCTTGTTCTCTTCAGCAGGAACGTATCCTCTTCCTTTCTCAATGCTAAGCTCCATTTCTAGCTTTACTCCTTTGTCCATGGTGCAAAGCACTAGGTCAGGATTTAAAACTTGAAAACCCGAAGTAAACTTACCCAAGTCTCCTGCCGTAAGTGCTTCTTGACCTGAGATAGACACATGAACAGATTCAGTATCAATTCCGTCAATTTGCTTTTTCAAGCGAACTTGCTTTAAGTTCAGAATGATTTCAGTTACATCTTCTACAACGCCTTTAATCGTTGAGAACTCATGATCGACGCCTTCAATTCTTACACTTGTAAAAGCATATCCTTCAAGACTACTCAAAAGAACTCTACGAAGCGCGTTACCAATAGTCAAACCATATCCGGGTTCCAACGGGCGGAACTCGAATTGTCCCTCCATATCGGTGGAGGTATTCATTATGACTTTATCAGGTTTTTGAAAATTCAGAATGGCCATATTTACTAGCGAGTTTTAATCAATGATTACTTAGAGTACAATTCGACGATGAGCTGCTCCTTGATGTTTTCAGGGATTTGCTCTCTTTCAGGAACAGCGAGGAATCTACCTTCCATCGTTTCTCCATTCCACTCGATCCACTCATATTGTGCCGCACGGTTATCTCTTAAAGCCTCTGTGATTACCACAAGACTCTTCGATTTTTCACGAACTCCAATGACATCACCAGCTTTAACACTAATGGATGGAATGTTCGCGATTTCACCATTTACAGTTATATGACGGTGATTTACCAATTGACGCGATTGTCTTCTAGAATTAGCTAATCCCATTCTATAAACTACATTGTCAAGACGTGCCTCGCACAACTGCAATAACACTTCACCGGTTACACCTTTACTACTACTTGCTTTCTTGAACATGTTCGAAAACTGACGTTCAAGAAG
>CBFIAJ010000016.1:0-38998 GCA_965660515.1 Flavobacteriales bacterium
GATCCGGAGGGAAATCAGCTGATATTCATACCGAAAAACCAATTTAGAGCAAAGGTAATTTGTAGTATTCAGCGTTGGACTACCCAATTGAGTTTTGTACATCAAGGGAAAATATACACGGATTCCGATAATACATTCTACATGCCTTGGTATCAGACAGCCGACCTTCGCGTTAGTTATGTTTTTTCATGGGCGAAGCAACAGTTCAGTACCTATATTCAGTCGAGTAACCCAACCAATACGGAGTATCAATCGTTGCCTTATCGTCCTATGCCGGGCAGAACCTTTCAAATTGGAATCAAATGGAATGGCCAAAAATCAAGTTAATTGCACTCCTCATCTTAGCCTCATTAACGGCTTGCCAAAATAAGGAGGTGGGCCCACAAAGCACTATTGATGAGGGATCTGGTGTCTTCGCCTATAATGACGGTTTGCTCATTGTGAATGAGGGCACTTTCAATTTTAGCAATGCCTCCGTTTCTTATTACCAGCCTGAAAACGGGATTTCTGTTTCGCAAGTGTTTGATCGTCAAAACGATTTACCCCTCGGTGATGTGCTTCAATCCATTTATTTGGATGAAGAAGACCTTTATTTAGTGGTGAATAATTCGTCGCGTATCGCGGTGGTTGACCCGGTTGATTTTCGCCTGCGGCGCGATTTTTTCAATATGGGCTCTCCTCGATACTTGGTTCGATATGAAAACAGGCTATTTATTTCACAATTGTTTGATTCACATATTTGGGTCGTTGATGCCCTTTCCGGCGAATTGATTGAGAAATGGCCTACGCCTGGCTGGACCGAGCGAGTGCTTTTGACCGATACTCTTCTTTGGGTCGAGTGTTACTCAAGTCAGGAGTTGCTTCCCTATGATCTAAAGAACGATTCAGCTTTAGCCCCGATTCCAATTTCGGGCGGACCCAATTCCACGCTGGTGGCGAATGGTAAAATGTATGGACTTATAGCTATGGCAGTAGGAAGTATGCTGTTTGAAGTAGATCCGAGCACGCAAGAACGAACTCGAGAGCTGAATTTAGCTCCCTTTGACGCGATGCATTTACAATTCGATTCCTTCTCTGGTAAGCTTTATTTTTGGTCGGGTGGCGGCGTTTTCCGAATCAATATAAACGATTGGGCTCTTGAGACAGATACCTTGTTCAGCACTGGAAATAAGAATGTGGGTGGATTGTATTTAGATCCATTAGATCGAAATTGGTACTATACAGATGTGCTTGATTTTGCTTCACAAGGCTGGCTTTATCGGGTCGATGAAAATTACACACATACACAAGATTCAGTGCGCATGGGGTTTATTCCGCGTACTATTTTACGACCATAATCGTGCGGCTTGGTGACCGACTTCGGAGCCTATAGCAATGCCCATTCCGCCCATTCGGAGTGCCATCCCGATCCGATCGGAAGATCGTTTTATAATGGGCTGTTTAGCGCCTCCTACACCCATAATTCCGGCCCATCGTGTTTCAACAGAAAAGCTTGTATTACCGAGAACTTCTTGTTTAAGTATCTCTTCTAAGTTATTCTGAATCAATTCAGTAGTGGCTATTTCGGTAGTGGTTTCGCCTTTGAAGTCAAGTTGCCTTCCACCGCCAAATAGGAGTCGATGTTCATCTATATGTCGGAAGTAGTAATACCCTTCATTCAAATGAAAAGTGCCTTTCCAGCCGTGAGGCTGTTCCGATTTAGCTACTAATACTTGAGCCCTAGCGGGCTGAAGGTCCAGGTCGGCAACGAGGGCGTTGCCAAATCCGTTGGTGCAAACAAGTACTCGGTCCGACAAAAACGCACCCCGGTCGGTCTGAGTTTGAACCATTTTCGATGACTCGTTTACGGAGGTCACAGTGACTCCATTCCAGAGTTGAACACCGGCTTGTTGCGTTTTCTTTAAAAGCTCCTTAATCAGAAGTGCGGGATTCAGGGCCCCTTCCAGCCGCAAGGCTGCGCAATTAGAAAAGGAGGGAGAGGTGAAACTCGAATCAAATGCAATCGCATTTTTTTGTCCGGTAGCTTCTAGGAAAATCGAATTCAAATTTGAAAGGGAAGCTTTTACCTTAGAAACCGTACTCGCCTCTGTCGATCGGAATAGTTCAAAACCACCACAGGGTTGGTAATCCATTTCTTTTTCACCCACAAGCGATCGCAGTCGATTGAGCCCGTTCCAACGCATCTGAAGGGTTTTAAGGACTTCTTCTTCCGTTCGGTGGGAGAGATCATCAAGGATTTCGGTAGGACTCCCAAGACAGGCAAATCCCGCATTCTTCGTGCTGGCTCCATTCGGGAGGAAATCTCTTTCGAGCACGACTACTTTGTGATGGGGAAATAGATCTTTATAGTATAAAGCACTCGTAAGGCCTACGATGCCTGAACCGATGATCAATAAATCAATATCGTTTGTGAAATGAGCTTTTTCCCAGTAGGAGAAAGGCATTAGGCCCTTGCGAAAATCAAGTTTTGTCTCTGAGCTAATTCATAAGCACCAAAGAGCACACCTGAGAAGAGAAGCGTAGATACGAATTCATTTCTAAAGAAAGGTACTGCAGCTTCATAGCAGAGTAGAAGCCCCGTTATATTTGCCGTGTAGGGACTGGAAACGCTAATCCAGAAGCCAAAATTAGAGATCAAAAAGAATAGAACACTTGACCCTAAAGAGGCCCCAACAACCTTCAGCAAAGAAGGTGCTTGAAGTAAAAAACGCCCGATAATAACTGCCAATAATAAAGCGCTCGCCATATAGATGAAACCGTCAGTAAAAAACATGAACGACTCGTAATATTCAGCGTAAAGGATATTATTGATGGCCAAATCGCTTAGCCAAAGCGCTGCCACGGGAATTAAAAAGGCTTTCCAATCTTTCAATATTTTTGAACCACTAAACAGTGCAATGGCGCCCATAGCGGTAAAATTGGCGGGATGAGGAATTAAACGACTCAAAGCAGCAACCGCGATAAGTGAAAGTATGAAGTGTTCTTTTTTCATAGTGGTCTAAATTTCAGACACACAAAAGTAGCAATAAAATGGCTTACGGTTGTAATGGGGTGAGTCCTCCTGTTAAATACCACTGGGCCTTCTTAACCCGGTATTTTTGCCGTAGTTCAATAAGTTTTTCTTGAGCCTCTAACCATTTGAGTTCACGAGAATTAACAACGAACAAGCTACTCTCACCACTAAAAAACAGAACGGTTTCTGCTTGAAGCAAATTCAGGTAACCTTCAACGGTAATGCTGTACTGAGAAATTTGATCTGTTAATACCAATAGTTCATTCCGCAAACCACGCCAGTAATTACGGGTCTTATTCCACGATTCGCTTCTCTTTAAGTCGGTTTGTTCTACTTTAAACCGAGCTTGATTAGCGGCAAACCTCTCGGATCTTAAGAAAATGGGGATCTCCACTTTAAGACTCCAGTAATTCGAGCCGAAATCCCAATCGGGACCTTCGTTACCGAGCGATTGAGCATCTTGAAGTAAATCGTATCGAAGGTTTGCTTTTGGTAGGATTTTCTGATTTTTCAGACGTTGTTCAAAGCGCAACAAATCAAGTTGGCTTCCAAAGGCTTGCCATTGCGGGTGTATACTTTGCAGGCTGTCTATGTTAAGGGCCAACTCTTCGGGAGATAGAGCGTAAAACATCGATTCTAAAGTAATGGGACGAATAGAATCGGCTAAAATTAAAGGTGTGCCCAAGGAATCCCACACAAAGGTACTGGCTTCAAGCTGCGCGTAAACGTAGGTCTTCTGCGCCTCTTGTCGAAGCAGTCGTCGGTTTTGCCATTGAATAGAGGATTCTAAGGTGTCGATTGCTGGCTTGAATCCTTCTTCAAAGGACCGAATCGTATTGGAATACCGTTCGAATGAGGTTACTTCAGCGTTTCGTCGAGTGATCCAAACTGCATAAGCGGAAGACCATTCCCAATAGGCTTTTTGTGCCTTGTAGAGCAGTTCATTGACCGCTTGTCTTATTTCCTGGTCGGTGATTTCTTGTTCCGATTCTGCGATGCGAACGGCAGTTCTGCGTTCGTCCGTTAAAAGACCTTGCAGCAAGGGCACCTCTACACCCAAATACCAGAGTCCGGATTCAGGTAAGTCATTTTGTGGATTTAAAAATTCGCCTCGATTTTGATCGTATCCCATTTCGAATTGTGGACCGAAGTTAGTGGGCACAGTTAAAGCTCCTCCACCGAGGAAATAGTATTCTTTTTGATCGAAATTCTTGTTCTGAACGGATCCACTCAGGACTGGGTCAAAGCTTCCTCGATTTCTTCGAATCTCGGATTCAGCAATACTTCGAGCACGCTCATTTTGTCCAATAACGGGGTGGTATCGTATTACCCAATCAATGTATTGTTCGGGAAGGAGTGTGGCATCTTGACCGAAAGCAAAGCCACCAAAAAAAATAAAAAAGAAAAGAGCTAAAGGTTTCATTTCTTTTCTCCGTTCATGAATCCTTTCTTCTTGTCATCCTTTTCTAGTACGTCTTGGTTCGTATAGTACTCGGGTGGGAAACCATTGAGTTGTCGCCAAATCTCGTACCATACGGGCACATCGTTGAGCAAAAGGATACCGTTTGCTCCAGCCCCAAAACGCAGTGGCTCCGGCCATTCATCCTCAGTGGGGTCCGCCTTCAAAAGAATGCGATACTTACCGTTTTTTGAAAGCGAATTGTCAACAGCAAATACTTCTGCACCGAATGTACCAAAAGAGGTGTTCGGCCATCCGCTAAAAACAATAGCCGGCCAACCATCGAATTCGACTCGCGCTTTTTGTCCTTTTGAAAGTAGAGGCAAATCTACAGGCCTTACAAACATTTCCACCGCAAGTTCGTAGTCAAGTGGCATGAGCTCAATTATAGGCGTTCCTTCTTTTATGTTTTCCCCGATTCCAGATATGAGTGCTTTTGTAACAAATGCGTCTTGCGGGGCTTGAACGTAGTAGTACGAACGTCGTATACGGTAATTTTCGAGTTGATTGCGAAGCTTGGCAATTTGACTTTGAACATCTTGAAGGCTCGATTGAGCAGAAAAAAGCTCACTTTGGGTTTTTGCAATTTTCTCTCCGTATTCGGCTGCTGTACCTGCTAATTCCGTTTGCTGATTTGCATAATCGTTAAGGGCAGCAAGCGATTTCGAATTTGCTTCTTGTAGCTTTTGCCATCTCTTTTCTTTTTCGAAACGAGAAACCAATCCTTGTTGAAAAAGAGTGTCGGCTCGGACATATTGGATCATCGATAGCTCGGCTTCAATGTTGGCCGCGTCGGCTTTTAAACTGTCCGATTGAACTTTTAGTCTTAATTGGCGAAGTTTTAGATCTCTCGATCGCGTGAGCTGAGTGATTTGTTCCTCTTGAGCAATAATTTTGTCACTGTAAGCTTCGGAGCTTTGCTCTTTCGCGGTGATTTGTTCTTGAGTACGCTCAAGAAGTTCAGGATCAAAATAGGCATCCTTAATCTCAGTGAGAAAAACCAAAGTATCACCTCTGCGAACCGTGTCTCCCTCCGTTACGTACCATTCCCCAATTCTACCATCGATAGTACTTTGAAGTGTTTGAATTCTGTGCTGGGGTAGAAGGCTCGTCACATTACCCGTTCCGCGAACGTTTTGAGTCCATGGAACGAAAAGCATAAGGATTAAGAGACCGAAAAAGCCCAGCAACCAATAGGTAAAGATTTTGATCGCCTTTTTGCTACTAGTCATCCGAAACGACAAGTACTTAAGCTCGTCGACTTTTCCTCGAATAGAATTTCTGCTAATGTTTAACATAATACGTCCGGGAATACTTCTTTAAACCAGGTTTTCTTTTGAGCGTCGGTCCAGCCGTCAGCTTTATCCACAATTCGCCCATTTTCCATATACCAAATTTCATTACAAACGCGGACCATGTCCTCGTCTTTAGTACTAACAATGAGGGTCCAAGGCCTATCAGGGGCAACCAAAAACTTCGGAATAGTTCCTTTCCATTCTTTGATTGATATTCTCCCAAAATCTTCAAGGAGTAAAAGCCGAGGCTGATATATAATCGCCCTAGCGAGCAGGATTTTTCTTGTTACCGCCCTTGAAAGCAATTTTCCGAGGGGTTGTAATTCAGTGTCATATCCTTGAGAAAGCGACTCGATCCAGCTGCTAAGCTGAACAACTTCAACAGCATCTTGGACTTGTTGGAATGGCATTTCACGACCCAAGGTTAAATTCTCTAGGAGAGACCCTTGGAAGAGATCTTCTTGGATGAGGTTGTCGCCGATCATGGCTCTCAGGCTTTCCAAATCCCAGTTATTTAGCGGAATTCGCTCATAACTTATTTGGCCTTCAATATTTTCGAATAAACCGGCAAGGGCGGCCATTAGAGTCGATTTCCCGCTTCCGCTTGGCCCTACAATCGCTACGTGGTGCTGTGAGGGAACGTCAACCGTAATGTCTTTCAGGGCATAGTTGTTCTCATTGGGGAACCGATAGGAAAGGCTTTCCGTGCGAAGCGTCATTGGCCCTTTATTAGGGATGTCATCGGCACAGAGCCCTTCGTCTTTTTCTAAAGGCAGATCGGTGACAACACCAATTTTTTCGAGTCCAGTTAAGACATCATAAATGGTTTCTATGTTGTTTATTATCTTCTCTACTGAGTTAATAATCAAGATGATAATGATCTCCGCGGCAACGAATTGACCTAGGTTTAATTCTCGATTAATAACTAAAATACCGCCCAAAATTAGGAGTCCGCCCGTGACTAAAAACTTAAAAGCTACGATGTTAGAAAACTGGAAAATGACGACACGGAAATGAGCTTTTCTCGCTTTCAGATATTTGGTGACCAGAAGATCTGCTTTTTCCTGAGGAAGTTTACTGTGTCCAGCCAGCTTGAACGTATTCATTGTACGGGCGACCTCTTCGAGCCAGTGAGCAACTTCGTATTTGTAGTTTGACTCTTCAATACTCGTTCTCAGACCTTTTGGCGACGTGAAATAGAAAATAATGAACAACAGGAGTAACAAAAAAATGCCGTACAGAACAAAGAAAGGGTGGTAGAAGGATAGCAGCAATAGCCCAAAGACGATTTGCAAAACAGCGGTTACAAAATCAATCAAAATTTTTGGGAGCCCCTTTTGTACGGTTAATGTGTCAAAAAAGCGGTTCACTAATTCAGGCGCATGTCGTCGGAATACGGATTCCGTTTTAATTCTTGGAATGCGAAAAGCAAATTCAAAAGCCGATCGGGCGAAGATCCGCTGCTGTATCAATTCAATGATCTGTACTTGAAGAATCTGCAGTATTCCAGTAGCTAGAATACCTATTAAGACGATAACGACCAGAATAATCCAGCTATTACTGACGCGACCTCCCATTATGAGCCCAATGATCGCTTGTATACCTAGAGGTAAAGAAAGGTTTACAATACCACTGATAATGGCAAAGGTGTACACGTAGAATAAATCTTTACGATCGTTCTCGAGTAATCTAAAGAAGCGAATGACAGGCTCTTTAAGAGATGCAGCCATGTTTTTTTGGTTTAGATGCAAAAATAATAGTAATACTATTAATATGCAATATCGAAACTATTAATCTTTATTTCGTGAAAAAGTTCAAAGAGTACGGGTATTAATTCTGCTCGCGAAGGCCAAACTTACTCATTTGCTCGTCCATAACATTAAAAAACAAAGGCGGAATAAGCGCTAATAATATCATGCCGGGATAGCCTGTTGGCATTTGCGGGGACTCGTCATGATGACGTAAAATTTGATACGGGCGCTGCGGCTGGTAGTGATGGTCGCTGTGTCGCGATAATTCAAAAAGCACGAGACGACCCATCGGATGATTTGAATTCCAACTATGCTGAGGTTTGGCTTTTTCGTATCTGGTTTCGCTTACTTTATTCCTAGTGAGGCCGTAGTGCTCGATGTAATTGACAGACTCTAACAACAAAAAACCGATGACTGAAGCCCCGAGATAGAAGAGCGTGTCGAATTGAAAAAAGTAAAACAATAGAGCAACCCACGTGGCTTGCGTCAGTTGGAGTACCAACATATGCTTCCAATCTAAACGCCAAGCCGACAAATACGTTTGTGTTACGGATCGCCACCAAAAGTGATAGATACTTTCCCGGTATCGAGCAGAGGAGGGGTCTTCCGGGGTACTCACGTTCAAGTGGTGGCCACGATTGTGTTCAATGAAGAAATGCGTATACAAGCTACTCAGTAATAGAATTTGAGCCATCCATTGGTGGTAGGGTTCTTTGCGATGGCCTAATTCATGAGCAACATTAATTCCATTTACACCAAATAGAATACCCACGGCTAGTGTTTTACCTACGAGTTCGATGAACGACAATCCCCCTGAATGAACGGAACCGAGATATAAGAATAGAGCATAAAAGACAATGGGAATATTAAGATAGAGCCATAAATCGAAAAAACGAGACGATCGAAAATTGATTTCTTTTGAAGGGTCAAGATTCTTCTTATTCGGTTTCAAGAACAGCTCTAAAAAAGGAAGTAACCCGAATGCGGTCAACAAGGCGGTAAACGAAAACCATTGATTTCCGTAGAGAGAAACGAAAACGGAAAGCGGAATAACTAAAAAGAAGGAATAGCGTACTAATGACATAGGAACTATTGAATAAATTCGAAAAGCTTTTCTATCGCTTCTTCAATGTTATTGTGGATGTCGCTTATACTTCCGTCCATCATATAACAAGGTGCTGAAATAATTCTATTTTCCGAATCCACGGCAATTTGATGGACCGTTTTCATTACAGCATTACTCCCAACTTTATTGATGCCTTCGGAAATACCTTTGATGTCATATGGTGATGACGCTTCCGTGGTTCCAACCGTAACAGTGGCTTTGATGGAGCTTCCTTCGAGCGCTTTGGCAATTACGGTCGGCCCCATACAAAGGGCTGCGATGGGTATTTTGCGGTGAATCGCATCTAAAATCGCCTTTTGGACATCTTCGTCAATGGTGGATTCAGGTCCGAATAATGCCCACGTGTTTAGATTTTTTGCAGCGCCAAAACCGCCGGGGATTACTAAAGCATCGAGATGCGATAAATCAATTTCCTTGAGATCTTGAATGGAGCCTCGTGCAATTCTTGCTGCCTCAATCAGAACGTTTCTTGATTCTTGCATTTCGGAACCGTCGAGGTGATTTATTACATGGTGTTGATTTTTGTTGGGCGCAAAGAGAACCGACTCTGCACCTTGCCGATCAATAGCCAATAAGGTAAATACGGCTTCGTGAATTTCGGACCCGTCATAGACACCGCTTCCGGATAAAATAACCCCTATCTTCATATAAATTTCACTTTTTTGTGAAGGTATAAAACTTTCGAAACGAAATAACTTTCGACTTTCATGTAATGAATACCGTATTTCGCCGTCTAATGTTTGTATGAGCAGTAATCGATTCCATACTGAAGTTTATCCGCTTAAAGATAAGATCTACCGATTTGCTTTTTCCTTATTGAAAGTAATGGAAGATGCGGAAGATGCAACTCAAGAGGTACTGCTTCGGTTATGGAAAAGAAAGGATTCTTTAGATCAATACCGGAGTGTAGAAGCCTTTGCTATGACAATGACGCGGAATCATTGTTTGGACAAACTCCGACTTAAGTCGAATCAAACGACGGAATTAACGGTAGTCGTTCGCGACAAGGATCGTTTGCCCGATCGAAATGCAGAGATCAAAGACGCTGCAGCGAAAGTGATGGATTTGATGAAAGAATTACCTGATCAACAACGACAAATTGTGTATTTGAAAGATGTTGAACAATACGATTACAAAGAAATAGCGGCGATCATGGATCTAGAAATCAACACGATTCGGGTGAATTTGTCGCGAGCACGAAAAAAAATTAGAGAGGAACTTGTTAAAACGCATGCATATGGACTGGGGTGAAACAGGAAAATTACTCGACAAGTATTACGACGGTCAATTAAGTACTCAAGAAGAAGCTAAACTGAAGGAGTACCTAAGTCATGAAGACTTACCGCAAGAGTGGGTCGTTGAACGAGATCAAATTCTGGGTATGGAGTTTATTAAGAATCAACTGCGCCTTTCTTCTGATTTCGATTCAGAATTTGCGGCCCTAATTCGGGCCGATGAAAAAGTGCGGTCGCCCAATCGATTTCTCTGGGTTGGCGGTATCGCCGCTTCGATCGCTCTATTTTTGAGCCTCATGGTTTTTAAGCCGGCGGTTTCCGAAATGAAAGGCAATGGAGCCATCTTTTCGAAAAAAGAAATTAGAGCAACAGAAAAAGCGATTAATCAAACACAATTGGCTTTTGCAATGCTTAGTTCCGAACTGGAAGCAGGCACAAAACCATTACGACACTTAAAAGCAATAGAAAAACCAAAAGGAATAAATCATTTAAAAACGCTAGATCAAGTTCGACTTGATCTGTCCAATCAGAAACAGTAACACTTAACAATTAAATCATGAAAATCACAGCAATTATTACCGGAGCTATGCTCTTCGTAGCCTCAACACTTACAGGCCAAAACGCGTCAGATCAGTTATTTGAGAAGTATTCAGGACAGGATGGGTTCACTAGTGTGCACATTACTCAGTACATGTTCCAACTCTTTGCCGATCTCGACACCGATGAAGAGTTATCGGAGTTTATGGAGCTGGCCAGTTCCATTGATCGAATTAAAATCCTGACCGGTGAAGGTGATTCGCTGAATCCAACACGCGGTTCGGTTCTTTATAAGGATGCGATGAAAATGCTACCAATTAAAGAGTATCAAGAGCTTATGGAGGTCCGCGATGGTGACCGAACAGTTCGCATGCTCATTAAAGAAGAAGGAAAAACGATTAGTGAATTTTTGATGCTCGTATTTGAAGAAGAGGAGACGGCAATCATTTCGATTACCGGAAGAATTGACTTAAATCAACTTGCCCGTTTGTCAAAACAAATGAATATTGACGGTTTAGAAGGCCTTCAAGAAATAGAAGAACTCGATGAAGATTAAGAACAAATCAAATAGAGTAGGTAAACTCATTATTCTGGCGATTGCCGGAATAATGAGTTCCTGCGCTTCCAATCCATCCGTAGAGCGTTATTTCGTGGATCACGAAAATAAAGATGGGTTCATGAGCTTTACCGTTCCTGCCGATGTGATTCAAGTAAAAGACGGGGTTGAAGTGGATGCCGATGTTGAGGACGCCATTAACAACTTGAATAGTTTAATCGTTCTTCGCTACGAGCGCTCTAATGAGCAACCTGAACTATTTGGAGAGTACCTCGCAGAACTTCATGCTTGTCTCAATCCAGATCGCTATGAAGATGTATTTATGATGAGCACAGGGGGAATGAGGATGTATCTTAAAACAGCCCACAGAACCGATAAGAAGAAAGAGCTCAATGAGTTGATCGGATTCATTGTGCAGGATGAGAGTTTTGTCATTGCTCGACTTACAGGAAAGATTGAGCCCGATAAACTGGCAAAAGTGATTCGAAAAATCGACTTGCAGTCAATGATGGAAAATGAACAGCTGCAAGGACTTATCGAATCGTAGTTTTTAACAATTGTTAATAAAGGTTGTTAGGAACGTGTTAATAGTTGGAATGGTCTATACTTCAGGAAGTTAAAGATTTTTGTACCTTGGAATCAAGGAGGTGATATTTCGTCTATTGTGCCAAACTCCTAACGAATCATCTCCCATTAAAGAGAAACAACAGTGGTATGAACTGAAGTTATCTCATTTAAGATGAGTAAAGTGCTGAGGCGCTTATCAAATCGAGTAGGAGCTAATCCAGACAAAGAGATTAGCTCCTATTTTTTTTTTGTTTCAGACCTTCGCAGATTCCGTATATTTGATTTAGTTGATTAAATATACTCTATGAGAAAACTTTTACTCCTCTCCATTCTTATCACTATCGTTTTAGCCCCTATGGGGTTAAGGGCTCAAACACTACCCCCTACCGCCCAAGATCAGATAGTTTGCATCAATTCAAGCGCCACTTTAGTTGCTTCAAGTTCCCAAGCAGGAGCTACGTTTACTTGGTGGGATGCACCGACCTCTGGTAACTTGCTCGGCTCCGGAGCATCATTTACAACACCGCTCTTGAGTACCGGATCCGTTTATTACGTTCAAGCTGAATTAAACGGTGTCTCCAGTCAGCGTACTTCCGTAGCTACATCAGTGGTGAATATTCCAACTGTAGGCGTTTCTATGGATACTATTTACGGTTGTTCCGGTGAATCAGTCGCCTTAAGTGGCACGATAAAACAAAATATTGGTCAATTTCAATGGTACGATGCAGCAACAGGAGGAAACCTGATCTTTTCAGGTAACCCATATGTTCTTCCTGTTCCTTCCGGAACTACGCAGTACTATGTTCAAGGAAACGTAGGGAGCTGTGTTAACCCGAACCGAGCGGTTGTAACCATAATCAATGTAGACGCGGTAATAACGCCGACCATAACGACTACTTCTTACAACACCTGTTTTGGCCAGCCCGTTACGTTAACGGGTACGTCCAATGTTCCGGGTTATGAAGTTCAATGGTGGACCAGCGCAGTCGGAGGTAGTTTGATTGGAGTAGGATCGAGCGTCACGTTCACCCCACAGAACTCTCAAACTGTATATGCGGATATAGAATTAAGAAATACCGTTTGTCAAAATACACCTCGAGTACCTGTTCAAATTACAGTAACCCAGCAATTACTTTCGGCAACTAATCTCTCTTGCTCGAACACAACTCCGACCTCTATTACCTTTTCATGGAGCCCAGTGGCCGGAGCTACGGGTTATGAAGTGAGTTCTGATGCTGGCGTAACGTGGGTCGCTGCGAATGCGCCTCCAACCAGTCATACTTTAACAGGTCTTTCACAGGGCACTTCGTATACATTAAGAGTGCGCGCATTAGATGGAACAACAGGTTGCCCTCCGGGTAAAGAAACCCAAGATAAAACATGTACAACGGTGGATTGTGGGTCTATTAATGCCTCCATCGATCCAAATTATTCTTTGTGTCAGGGGGAGTCTGTAACCCTTGTAATTAGTGGAATGATTTCAGGCGTCCACCAGGTGATATTCAATGGTCAAACGACGGATCAAAACCAATTTGAAGTGTCGCCGAATGCAGATACCACCTATAGCTTCGTTGTATTTAATGCACTATATCCATCTTGTGATAGTGCTTTCTTGAGCACCGATGTAGATGTGCTATCAAATCCGGAGGCAAGTCCTACAGCGACCGCTCAAGACTCAGCAGTTCCCGGAGCCACGGTGAATACATACCTCTTTGAGTCGAATAGTACGAATGTCGCCACCTGGAATTGGGATTTTGGAGATGGATCAAATGCAACCACTGAGAATGCCACGCATGAATATATGAACCCCGGTAGTTATACCGTGGTATTGACGATCACTTCACCCGATGGATGTACCAGGAGTTACACACTCCAAGGGGATGTTGAGGTTTTTGAGGTTCCCGAAATCTTTGTGCCGAATTCTTTTAGTCCGAATGGAGACAACAATAACGATGTCTTCTTCATTTATGGCGAGTATGTAGTCTTGGAGAATTTGAGAATATTTAATCAATATGGGGATGTTGTTTTCGAAACATCGGACATCACGCAAGGTTGGGATGGAAGTTGGAAAGGAGTTGATCAGCCTTCGGGGGTTTATGTTTATACGGCTCGGTTGAGAGATGCACTCGACAATATATACGATCGCCAAGGAACCCTTACACTAATCCGATAAAACCAAAGAGAACATGAAAAAGCATTGGATCATCATCATCTTGGTTTTCGGATCAATTTCCTTTTTGAAAGCCCAAGACCCGCACTTTAGTCAATATTTTAATACGCCATTGATAACGAATCCCGCGCTCGCCGGACAATTTGCCGGAAAATTGCGCGTGGGCGCTACCTATCGAAGCCAATGGTCTCAAATCCCAAATTCGTACGAAACGTTCGCGCTTGGTGTGGATGGACGTATAGGCTCCAGATGGGGCTTAAGCGGACATGTAGTTAGTCAAAGCGCCGGAGAAGTTGGATATAATCGCGTTGATGCCATGGGAGGAGCGTCCTTCGATATTCTCGGTGAAAATGACCACGGTCATCACCTGGTCGGTGGAGCGCAAATTGGATTAATGTCGCACCGCGTCAACACAGAAGGGGCTACCTTTGGGAGCCAGTATATTCCGGGAATTGGATTTGACCCCGGAGCTTCTACAGGGGAGTTGCTCGATAACAACTCGAAAACAGTCTTAAACATGCATTTAGGGGCGCTTTGGTTTATGGGTAAACCAGGCCAGAAATTTGCTCCGTTTGCCGGGGTAGCGGTGCTCAATTATCTAGAACCCGATGCCACACTCACGAGCAGCGAAGATAAATTGCCACTTAAGATTTACGGGCACTACGGGGTGCGTATCCAATTTGGAGAACGCCTTTCTTTAACTCCTCATGGTCAAATTCTCTATCAAGGACCTGCGAATTCTAATATTGTTGGACTTAATGCAAATTTAGCTTTCAATAACGAGTTCGGCCTAGCGGCCGGATTATCACATCGGATCAATGAATCTATCATTCCCTACATCGGTTTCGATTGGAAATCATTTACTGTCGGAGCCAGTTATGACCTCGCCGTCGGTGAATTAAATAACGCTCAAAATTCTAAGCGATCTTTTGAACTCAGTATCATATACATTTTACCCGGTTCTGAAGTAGACGCAAAACCCGTTTGTCCAAGATTATAATCCAGCCTCATGAAAAGATTTTTACTACTCACTGTACTTATAGCGTGTACAATTGCAGGGCACGGACAAGCGGCGTATATCGATTATGCCGACGAGGCCTATAATGAAAAGGACTATGACATTGCCGCGCAGTTTTATGCCGCCGCGGCAACGGGAAACAAGTCTTTCCTGCCCACTCGCTACCCTTATCAAACCACCATTCAAATGGGGGGCAAACTCGATAAAAAACAGCAATTATACAGCACGCAACGCGCGGCAGACTCTTACCGTCTTCATTTCGATTACGAAAACGCAGCGGTTTTTTACGAGAAACTATTTGAACTAAAAGACGGAGCAACTCCAGAGAACAGAATTCATTACGCCATGTGTTTGCGTGCGCAAGAAAGCTTAGATAGCGCCTTGGTACAGCTAAACAATGCGTTGAACGACTCTATTGAAATCTCGGGAGATCTGCAGAGTCAGGGGGTTTTTGAAAAGGCCTCTGTTGAATTGGCTATTGAAGGGATCGCTCACCCTGAATTTGCCCAAATTGAAAAGGTAGGTGATGAGGGAGTCAACCAAGGAGGAACCTCCAATTACGGGGCGGTGCTTCTTGATGATGGTCAGTACCTTTTCACGACAACGCGTGATTTAAACAAGAAATTCGATACGTACGCTCATTCTGTCCTAACCACAAGCGATTCAGGAGTGGTAGCTGTATTGGGCGACGAGAAAATGAAACGCGAGTACGCCGGAGCTAGCTTTTCCTCTGAAACGAATAGAATCTACTTCAATACTTGGGTAGTTCTTGAAGGTCGAAATCTTGCCCAAATCGCTTTCAAAACTGTGGGCGATGAGTCATTTACTGTATTAGATGGCATAACCACTGGTGCAAGTCGCGATTTATACCCATTCATTAACAATGAGGGAACGCGTCTTTATTTCGCCTCCGATCGTCCTGGAGGAAAAGGAGGACTCGACATATGGTCGGTTTCTATAGATGCCGCTTCAGGTCAAGCCCAAGGGGCGCCAAGTTTGATGTCTGGATCCGTAAATACAGATAAAGATGAAATAACCCCCGCTATGGTGAATGGTGAATTCTATTTCTCTTCAGATGGTCACCCTGGCTATGGCGGACTCGATATGTTCCGAAGCGATGTTAAAGGAAGTGCTCCAGAGAATCTCGGATACCCGATAAACTCAACTGCCGACGATGCCTACCTAGTTCCCGGGTTTGAAGAAGATAGCTATTACTTTTCATCGGATCGGGAAGCCGGATGTTGCCTAGAACTTTTCAAGTTCGATATATACCATCTATTTGTTGAAGGTAAAGTCGTTGAAGAACCGACCAACGAACCGCTTGATAGCGCCGAAGTATTCGTGGTAGACAGCCTCTCAGGCGATACCCTTCAAACAGGCTACACGGATGAAAATGGAGAGTACCAATTCGAAGTTGGATTGAACCAAAGTCTTATGGTCTTGGGAACAAAACCCTTTTATAGCAAGGACAGCACCTACGTTTCAACGGATGGGGCTGATGAGTACATGGGAACTACCGCATTGGTTCAAACCGATTTGGTCATTCGTCCGCTCATTTTCAAACTTGAAAACGTCTATTTCGATTTCGATAAAGCAACCTTACGGCCCGAATCGAATAAAACGCTGGATAGCCTAGTGAATATCCTAAACTTTTACCCGCGCATGCGAATCGAAATTGGAGGACATACCGATGCCATTGGCACAGAGGCGTACAACCAAAAACTCTCTCAAGAGCGAGCGCAGGCTGTAGTGAACTACTTAATCGAGAAAGGAATTAATATTGACCGACTCGAGGCAATGGGATACGGAGAAAGCATGCCGGTAGCACCAAATCGGACAGAAGATGGCCGCGATAACCGCGAAGGTCGTGCCCTTAACCGACGAACCGAGTTCAAAATTCTTGAACAATAATAGTATCTAAATGATCAAAAGAATTTTATTAGTCTTCGCCCTCTTGGGCGGATGGATACTCAGTGCCCAAACAGAAACAGAATCACTCTCCGAGAAGTTGGAGGAGATGAGCGTCCGAAGTATTGGTCCGGCCGGAATGAGCGGCCGCGTTACTACTATCGACGTTGTCCGCGAAGACCCGAACACCATTTACATCGGTACGGCGTCGGGCGGACTCTGGAAATCCACAAGTGGCGGTACCGAGTGGGAACCCATTTTTGATGATCAGGCTAGCCTGAGTATAGGCGCTGTGGCTATTGCTCCATCGAACCGTGAGGTTCTTTGGGTTGGAACCGGAGAAGGTAACCCCAGAAACTCGCAGAGCTCGGGTCGCGGAGTATTTAAATCGCTTGATGGGGGTGCTCACTGGACCTTTATGGGGCTTCCCGACAGTCGGAATATCCACAGAATTTTAATCGATCCACGAGATGAAAATGTAGTGTATGTGGGCGCTCAAGGACCGGCGTGGGGCGAGTCCGAAGAACGGGGTGTTTTTAAAACAATCGACGGGGGCGCAACTTGGGAACGAATTCTTTACGTAAACGATTCTACCGGAGTAGCCGATATGGTGATGGATCCCATTAACCCGAACAAAATAATCGTTTCCATGTGGCAGTTTAAACGCTGGCCGTGGTTTTTTAAATCAGGTGGTGAAGGATCCGGACTCTACGTAACGTACAACGGAGGTGCGGACTGGGAAGAGCGCACGGAAGAAGATGGACTGCCGAAAGGAGAACTTGGTCGTATGGGGCTGGCCATTGCCCCTGGACAACCAGAGACAGTCTATGCGCTTATAGAAGCAAAAAAGAACGGATTGTATAGAAGCGATGATGGCGGTTTTAATTGGAGTAAGGTTTCTGAAAAAAATATTGGTAATCGCCCGTTCTATTACGCGGATCTCTATGTAGATCCATCGAACGAAAACCGCATTTTCAACTTGTACTCAGTAGTTTCACAATCCGACGATGGTGGAAAAACATTCCGTGTGATTATGCCCTATTGGGGTGCCGGCGTTCATCCAGATCATCATGCGTGGTACATTCATCCTGACGATCCCGATTTCATGATCAACGGAAATGACGGGGGAATGGCAATTACACGCGATGGTGGCGAAACATGGCGCTTTGTCGAAAATTTACCACTGGCTCAATATTATCACATAAATGTCGATAATGATATTCCCTACAATGTATATGGTGGAATGCAAGATAATGGCTCCTGGAAAGGCCCGGGATACGTTTGGAAATCGGGTGGAATCAGAAATAGCTATTGGCAGGAACTTTATTTTGGAGATGGCTTTGATGTAGTGCCTGACCCGACAGATTATCGTTACGCTTATGCCATGTCGCAGGAAGGAAACGTCGCGCGAGTAGACACGGAAACGGGTGAAACGCAATTTATTCAACCCCAAGGTAACGACAGTACGGAACTTCGATTTCATTGGAATGCTGCCATAGCAGCGGATCCGTTTGAACCGAATACAATATACTTCGGGAGTCAATACGTTCATAAAAGCGCAGATCGCGGAGCTTCCTGGGAAGTTATATCTCCAGATTTATCGTCGAACGATCCCGAAAAACAGACTTTTAATGAGAGTGGCGGTTTAACGTTTGATGTTACAGGAGCAGAGAATCATACAACCGTATTGGCTATTGAGCCGAGCACACTTAAGAAAGGACTCATCTGGGCAAGTACCGACGATGGACGCGCACACATCACGCAAGATGGAGGCGCTAATTGGACGTCCTTAGAAGACAATATTCCGGGTTTACCCGTTGGAGCCTGGATGCCGCAGATAAAGGCGAGTAGATACGATGAAGGGACAGCATTTCTCGTGGTAAATGATTATCGCCGTAACGATTGGGCACCTTACCTGTACAAGACCACGAATTATGGTAAATCGTGGAAATCAATGGTATCAGAGGAGCAAGTCGCTGGTTATGTCACAAGCTTTCTTCAAGATCCAAAAGAACCCCGATTGATGTGGTTAGGCTCGGAGAATGGACTCTATTTCAGTATCGACGAAGGCGAAAATTGGGAGCATTGGACGCATGACATTCCCAATGTTCAAATTGCAGATATAGCGTTACAAGAACGGGAAGGAGATTTGGTACTGGGAACCTTTGGGCGCGCTGCTTTTGTGATCGATGACATCCGCCCGATGAGGGCGCTGGCACAAGAGGGAGTAGAAGTAATGGAAGAAGAAGCTCGAATATTCGACGCACCTACAACCTATTTAGCTGAATACCAGCAAGCTGCGGGCACTCGATTTGCAGCCGATGCCCATTACAAAGGCGATAATCGCTATGAAATGGGACGTATTTCGTATATCATAAATGCTCCGGACTCCCTTAAAAACGCAGAGGAAGACGCGGATGAATTAAAGCCAGACACGGTCACGGTGAAAGTATATAATGCAAACTCCGAACTCATGCGTAATTTATACTGGACGCCGAAATCATTCGGACTAAATAGAGGTTATTGGTATAAAGACCGGAAGGGGTCAAAGTACATCGGAATGGAAGATTCTGATAAACCTCGTGAATTTGGGTTTTCGAGTGTGTTGCCGGGTGCATATACGCTCGTTCTTCATTACGGAGAGCAGGTAGATAGCGCAAGTATTACGGTTGCTCCGGATCCTCGATTAAGTTATACTTTAAACGATTACGAAACTCACGCGATGTGGTCTGATGAGTACATGACAGTGTATAAAAGAGCCGTTGCGTTTGATGATCGAATGACGGAAACGGAAGAAATTATTGGCCAGTTTCAAAAGTACATCAGTTCGAATATCGATACTACACAAAAAACGGAAATGGACAGTTTGAAAAAGAGTCTGACCGCCTTAAAAGATTCCTTGCACGAAATGCAGCAAAACCTCAGTTATGACGACGATCGCGAGGGCTACGTTGATACCCCGGACGATGTTGAAGATTTACTGGGAGTGGCGAGCTACTTAATTTCAACGACACAGGGAATTCCTGCGCCTTCGGCGCGATTAGCAATGGACCGTGCTGAAAAAGCGGTGTCTGAATCTATTCAGGATTTCAATACATGGTTGACGGTTGAGTTTCAGCCTGTTTACGATTGGGCTAACTCTATTGAATTCCGAACAGTGAAATCAGTAACTCCTTTGGAATGAGAAAGTGGCTTTCGTTTGGTTTTTTGTTAGGCATTTTTGGATGTGGTACGGATGCGCCTCTGAAAACAGTAGAATCTGTTTCTTTAGATAAGTATGCTGGATTATGGTATGAGATCGCTCGATTGCCGAATTCTTTTCAATCTAATTGTACATGTACAACCGCGGAATATACCGTCGAAGAAGGATATGTCAGCGTCTTCAATCGCTGTTGGGATACAGAGAAGGGAAAGTTCAATGAAATAACAGGGAAAGCCTTTCCAGAAGAAGGGACCGACAATGCTACCTTGAACGTTCAGTTCTTTTGGCCGTTTAAAGGTGATTATAATATTATAGCGCTCGATGACGACTATCAATACGCTTTAGTAGGTTCAAAAAGCCGGAAATATTTATGGCTACTAAGTAGAAATCCGAAAATGAATCCGGAAACTCAAAAATCACTCATTGCACGTGCAGAAGAGCTTGGGTATCCTGTTTCTAATTTATTGATTACTGAGCACCCTTGTCCGAAACCTTAGTTCTTCAATCTTCAAATCCCTTTTCTCAAGAGATAATAGGGGAGTATAGCGTTCATTCCAAAGAGGAAGTGGATAAGAAAATGATTTTGGCTCAGGAATCGTTTCAGAAGCACAGTCATTCAAGCCCAGATAGTAGAAGCGCATCCTTGTTTCACCTTGCCGAAGCACTAGAGAAGGATAAAGATTCCTTGGCACAGCTTATGACTCGTGAAATGGGTAAGCCGATTAGTCAGTCTCGAGCCGAAATAGAAAAGTGTGCCTGGCTATGTCGCTACTATGGAGAAAACGGACCCTCGTTTTTAGAAGATGAACCCATAGAAACAGATGCCTCGAATTCATTTGTCCGAAAAGCACCCTTGGGTGTTATTTTGGGCGTGATGCCTTGGAATTTTCCTTTTTGGCAAGTATTTCGTTTTGCTGTGCCTGCAATTATGGCGGGAAACGCCGTTGTCTTGAAACACGCGAGTAACGTATCGGGTTGCGCTCTTGCTATGGAGCAACTTTTTGCGTCCCTTGATTTCGAGAAGAATGTTTTTCAAACACTTCTGCTTCCAAGTTCACGTGTGGGAGAAGTCCTAGGAAACCCTATTTGCCGCGGGGTCTCTTTAACTGGTTCCAGTAATGCGGGTGCTACGGTTGCCGCCCTAGCGGGCCGATATTTAATACCGTCTCTTCTCGAACTAGGGGGTAACAACGCTTTTGTGGTGTTGGAAGACGCCAATATTGACCATGCAATTGATCGGGCCGTGCAGGCCCGAATTCAAAACAGTGGTCAAAGTTGTATTGCAGCCAAAAGATTCCTTGTTCACACGTCGTTAATGGAATCGTTTACAGAAAGGTTGGTTGCGGAATTTGAGCTTCTTAAAATGGGTGACCCCTTTAAAGAACAAACTCAAGTGGGGCCCTTGGCTCGGATCGACCTCGCAGAAGAATTGGAGGGACAAGTCAGTGAATCTGTTGCACTGGGAGCTCGAATTCGTTGTGGTGGTGCGCGTTGTGAAGCTTTTTATGAACCCACCATAGTATCGAATGTTGAATCCCATATGCCCGTTTGGAAAGAAGAAACCTTTGGACCAGTAGCAGCGATTCGGTCGTTTCGGACCGAGAATGAATTAATTGAACTAGTTAATGACTCCGATTATGGTCTCGGCGTTTCTCTTTTTACAGAGTCGACCGATAAGGCGTTGCGGTTGATCAATTCCTTGAATGAGGGAGCGGTATTCGTTAATGAGGGGGTGAAGTCGGACCCCAGATTACCTTTTGGAGGAGTTAAAAAGTCTGGCTACGGGCGGGAATTGGGAAAGGAAGGTATCGAGGCTTTTGTCAACAAGAAAACTGTTTACCTTCAATAGCGCGCGTGTTTTCGAACATAAGTGAGTTGAAGAACAACCCCGACGATCAACAAGAAAATAGCGCCGTACAAAAACACAAAAGATAAACTTCCACTGTTCGAATTGGGCTGAAAAAGGATTGGACTGAAAAACTGTCCGATAAATATAGAAAACGTCAATGCTCCGAGAATTCTACCGCGATTGTGGGGCTTGCTTTCTTGAATAAGCCACATGTTTGTATTCGGGAAGAGCATTCCAAAAGCCAATCCGGAGACCCCCATAGCCAGGAGTACTATTCCATAGGTTTGGGCCGAAAACGCAATAAAATAACCCACAGCGCCCAAAACGAAAATGAGTACATAGATCTTGCTGTATGAAAGTCGCTGAAGAATTTTAGAATAAAAACTACTTACTAGTGCTCCGAATACCGTAGTTGTGGCAATGGCTATACCTGAAAGCGCGTTTTTCTCAATTCCCATTTCCCTCAATAAGAAAGGTATTTGTACGGGAATCATATAGAATACAAGCATTCCCGAAAAGGCCAACGAAAAAATCATTATTTGCCGCAAGGTCGGGCGATAACGATCGAGGGAATGCTTTTGGTTTTGATCGACAACGACCTCCATTAAATAAAGATAGGCCATTGGAGCGCCAAGAAACGCAACCAAATAAATCAGAAACGGTAAACGCCAACTAATGTCGGCCAACACGCCGCCAAGACTAATGAATAATACACCACCAATGGCCATAAATACCCCTTGCAACCCCAGGAAAGCGCTTCGCTCTGAGGGAGCGAAGTAATCGCCAATTAAGGTGTTGGTAGCCGTCATAATAATACTCACCGACAAACCCAAAACAGCCCTGCATATTAGAATAGCATGAAGGTCATTTAATAGATATGGAGCGGCTCCTGACATACCATAGAGCAACACTGCTGCGATTAACAATCGAACTCTTCTCCATTTGTCTAAGGCCCTTCCGATAAATGGGCCTGTAAGGGCAATGACCAGCGCTGGAATGGTTAATACCATTTTAGTTAGCATACCAGCGGAAGGTAAATCTTGGAAAACTTCCGCTATTTGAGGCAATGATGGAGCAATGGTGGCTCCGGCCATAACTGTAAGAGTACTAGTGAGTAAAAGGGTTTCTTTGACCCCTTTCAAGGGCTGAGACATGAGTCTATTTTTACAGGATGCAAACGTCGTGAAAATCAGGCTAATACTTGCTACTCCGTAAATAATTTGTAATTTTAGCGATTGCACGCACTCTTCAAAACCCTTGACCTATGATTGCCACCATTGAGAATCCGGAAACGGCGAAAGAATTATTAGCTACTATCGTCGTTCATCTTGAGAATCGCGGATACGACTCGATCAAAGCGGATCACCCGGATTACGAATCACCTTCTAAATTCATTCAGAAAGGAAGTGATGACCCTGTTATTCCAGATGTGACTGCGCAGCGCAACGGAAGTAAATACTACTTCGAAATCGCTCAAAAAACAGACAACCAAGACAGCTTAGTAAGTAAGTGGAAACTGCTTAGTACGATGGCTCACATCAAGAAATCACAATTTAAAGTCTTTGTTCCCCACGGAAGCATGCAATTCACTCGCCGAATCCTAAAGGCGAATAATATTGATGCGGGCGTTGTAAGCATTTAATCACTCTACATTATGTTCAAGAAAATTGCCTTTACCTTATTGATTGCTTGTGTAACCGTTTCTTCGGTTCAAGCTCAGAAATATGCTACTCGTTCTGGTACTGTTTATTTTAAATCGAACGGAACCATTGACGATGGAGTAGAAGCAACCAATGAACAAGTGGGTGTCGTACTAGACGCTTCAACGGGTGCCGTTGCCTTTCAAGTCTTGATAAAATCATTTCGTTTTGAAAAGGCGCTCATGGAAGAACATTTCAATGAAAACTACATGGACTCCGATGAGTTCCCAAAAAGTATATTCAAAGGGAATATCCAAGATTACAATGCTTCCGAGTTTGAAGCGGATGGGGAATACGAGGTTACCATTGTAGGTGAAATGACGCTTCACGGAGTTTCCAAAAAAGTGAGTCAGCCCGGGTCTCTTGTGAAAAAAGGAGATCAAGTAATTATGAAAACGCACATGATGATTGCTTTAGACGATTATGGAATTGAGATCCCGAGTGTGGTACGCGAAAAGATCGCGGAAGTAATCGATGTAGATATCGATGTTACATTAGATAAGATTAAATAGACGCTTAGGCCCTTAGAACTTCGTCTAGATCTTCCAATGAAATTTCAGGAAAGCCTTGTAAACCAAACGTTTGCGAGGCTTTTTTTATGAGCTCATCGCGAATAACAAGAATGAGTTTATCGTCATTGGATCTGCTTTTCCAAGTGAAAATAAGCTTATCGATTTCAGGGGACAAGCCCTCTCGATTCAATTCAAGTTTTCCGAGTTCATCAACTACATTCCATTTTGCTGGATTTCTCTGTAATTGGTTCAACTCGCTCTTCATCGCTTCAAAAGCCGATGTATAAAAATGATATCTCCCTATAGAAAGTGTTTTTTCGGAAGGGTTTTCCGCTTGCATAGGAATAATTGGTTCACTGCCTCGCGGCAGGATATGCACTTCGCGCCCATTTTCACCATCGGGGGTTATAAACCCTCGAACATCTTCTCTATGACTAAAAAGGCGTTGAAGCGCACTGCTTTTACCCGTCTGTATTGGTCCGACTAGCAGTAGGATGTTCTTTTTCATAACTCAGTGAATATTCAAGCCACAAGATGAAAAGGGCTTTGAAACCTTTTATTTGTTCGCTTTTTTGACTTTTACGCGCCGCTTTAAGCAGGGCTGCACTTACAGGAATAAAATCGCGGACACGACTAATTTGCTCTTGATAGACCTCCTTCCATTGACGTGATTTTCGTCGCGCCGCTAGGCGTATGATAGGAAGCAAAATAAAAAACCAAATGCCGAGAACAAATGCCGCTCTGATAATACTCGAAAAAGCGCGCGACCATTGATCCAGCAGAAATCCTTGCGCGGCTACTATAATCAACGCCGTTACGGCAAGAAAAAGCCCTGTTTTCCCGATATTTCTTTTCGAATCCTTACTCTTTTGCATTTCCGGATCGACTTCAATAATGCGACGTTTAAAATCGTGCTGCATCAGTTCGAAATTCCATCGCCCAATAACAATTCCAGCCACGGTATACACCAACACGAAGAGCCCAATGAAAAATTCACTGGCGCTTATACTTGGGAAAACGGGAGCGAATAGCGCCGTCACTTGGCTACCGAAAGCGTTGATGGAATCCCATAATGATTGCCCAAAGAGCACCGTTAGTATGATAATCTTTTGAAAGGCAGAGAATAGAATGGTCGTGAAGGCCAATACAAATGCCCTAACTGCTAAACGACTCGACCCAAGAAACAAGAGCGCTCCTAGAAGTATTTGAACAGTTAGTGCGAAGTAGGCTCCGGGTGGACTCTGAGGAGAAAGGACTCCCTTAAGTACCAGCACTACAATGCCGCTTTGGATAATGCTTTTGGCCGGATGCTCGGAAAACCGTGCGATAAGTGAAATCCATATAATGGATAATCCACCCACGAGAATCCCAGAAAAAGGTAAATGGAACGCGTGTAAAAACCCTCCAATACCCGATTCCGTGAAAGCCCAAAGCGCGGTTAATCGTTCCGTGGTTCGAACTTCGTTGAGAAAAGTATTATTTTGCTCTTTATCCATATCACATTTATGCCTACACCTCAGACTCCGGCCGAAATGGAGGCCATACTTTTAGACAAGCTTCCAGAGCGGTACGGGAAATCGCTTTCCGAGTGGATGAAGATATGCGAATCGGCTGGACTTGAAAAGAAAATGGAGTATGTCCATTACTTAAAGCAGCAGTATGGCCTTAAACACGGAGAGGCGTTTGTCCTGACTCAAATTTACTTTAATGAAGGAAAGCCTGTTTACGGTGATCCCGAAGCGCTTCTCAAAGAACAATACAAAACGCAAAAGGATAGAATTCTCTACGATTTCGTTGTGGAAAAAATTGTCGAAAGCCTTAAAGAGCCCATTAAAATTGGAATCTGCAAAGGTTATACTTCACTGCTTGGGCAAAAACAATTCGCCGTTCTTTTGCCGAAGAAAAAGGAGCTCTGGATCGGTCTTGCTTTACCCCAAGAAGAAGTAAATGACCTGTTAAAAACGACCAAAAATCTAGGTGGTAGCGATAAAATTAATCGGTACATTCCCATTTCGAAAAAAGAAGATTGGGGTCGGCGCATTTCTGAATATGTACTCAAATCCTATAAATACAACATCTAATTAGCTAAATATGAAGGTTTTACTGAATCTCTTCCTGTGTTTTTTACTCATCGTTCCAGCAACACAAGCGCAGGTGCCCACTCCTAAAGAGCATAATGACTTTCCTGATTTGAGCTGGCGAAACATAGGACCTCATCGCGGAGGTCGAAGTGCAGCAGTAGTGGGACATCCGACAGATGAGAATAAGTTCTATTTCGGTTCAACAGGTGGAGGGGTATGGCAAACCAATGACGCGGGTCAAACCTGGTTCAATATCAGCGATGGTTTTTTTGGCGGATCCATAGGTTCTATAAGTATTTCCGAATGGGATCCGAACGTACTTTATGTCGGAGGTGGTGAGGTTACAGTCCGCGGAAACGTGAGTTATGGTTATGGTGTTTACAAAACAACCGATGCGGGGAAAACGTGGGCGCACGTTGGGCTTCCTAATTCAAGGCATATTCCACGAATTCGTATCCACCCGAAAAATCCAGATTTGGTTTACGCCGCCGTTTTAGGGGATTTATTCAAACCAACGGAAGAAAGGGGCGTGTATCGCTCAAAGGACGGGGGCGAAACGTGGGAGCGAGTGCTGTTCGCGAACGAGGACGCTGGGGCCGTTGATTTAATCATGGACCCTACCAACCCGCGCATACTATATGCGGCTACGTGGCATGTCCGCAGAACTCCTTATTCACTTATTTCCGGCGGAGAAGGTTCCGATTTATGGAAAAGTACAGACGGAGGTGATTCTTGGAATAAAATAAGTTCAAACCCTGGTTTCGCCGAAGGTCCATTGGGGATCATCGGAATAACAGTAGCGGCCTCACGGCCCGATAGGCTCTATGCCATTGCTGAAGCTCCGGAAGGAGGAGTTTTTCGCAGCGATGATGCAGGAGCTTCGTGGAAAAGAGTAAATCAAGATCGATCTTTACGTCAACGGGCATGGTATTACAGTAAAATTTATGCACATCCGACGGATGCCGATCAAGTCTACGTAATGAACGTTTCCTATCACCATTCCAAAGACGGTGGTAAATCATTCAGATCAAATCGTGCGCCTCATGGAGATCATCACGATTTATGGATAAATCCGAACGACCCATCTAAAATGGTTATTGCGGATGACGGCGGTGCTCAGGTAAGTTTGGATGGCGGGGCGAATTGGAGTACTTATTACAACCAACCCACAGCGCAGTTCTATCGAGTTACCACAGACGATCATTTTCCCTATCGAATTTATGGCGCACAGCAAGATAACAGCACTTTGCGCGTAAGTAGCTTTACTACTGGTGGCGGTATTGGTGAAAGCGACTGGGAAGAATCGGCTGGTGGCGAAAGCGCCCATTTGGCTATTGATCCGACGGATGAAGATGTCGTATATGGTGGGAGTTACGGTGGGTTTTTAACTCGGTATAACCATCGAAATGATCAAATGAGGGTTATCAATGTTTGGCCCGATAATCCGTTAGGGGCAGGTGTTGAAACTATGAAGTATCGTTTTCAATGGAACTTCCCTCTATTCTTTTCTCCGCACAACAGCGAAGTGCTTTATGCGGCATCTAATTATCTGCATCGATCGACGGACGGCGGAGGCTCCTGGGAAGTGATAAGCCCTGATCTTACGCGTAATGATAGTGCACGCATGGTGAGTTCGGGCGGACCAATAACTCAGGATAATACCGGAGTTGAATACTACTGCACCATTTTTGCCGCTGCGGAATCGGCTCGTGAACCGGGGCTTATTTGGGCGGGATCTGACGATGGTCTTCTTCATGTAACTAGGGATGCGGGTCAAAACTGGGAGAACGTAACCTCGTCCAAGCTACCGGAATGGACCATGATCAATAGCATCGAAGTATCTCCTTGGGAAGATGGTGCTCTATATGTTGCTGCAACTAGTTATAAGTTAGGAGATTATGCTCCTTATTTATATAAGGTTAGCGATTACGGATCTTCCTGGGAATTAATTTCATCGGACCTCCCACAGAATGATTTCACACGCGTCATCCGGTGCGACCCTGAAACGAAAGGGTTATTGTTTGCGGGTACGGAACGTACGGTTTGGTATTCAAATAATGACGGAGATTCATGGGATTCATTGAAGCTTGACCTCCCTATAGTGCCCATTACGGATTTGGCCGTCAAGAACGGCGACTTAATAGCCGCCACTCAGGGGAGAAGTTTCTGGGTTATGGACGATTTTTCTCCTTTACAATCGGATGCTTTAACGAAAAAGGAATTGACGCTTTTAGAGCCAAGGCCAGCATATAGGGTTAGAGGATATAGTTACGAAAGCAAAACACTTGGCACGAATCGTCAAGCAGGAGTAAATATTGATTATTTCGTACCGGAATTATCGGAAGAGGATACCTTAAGACTAATTGTAAACGATAGCGATGGTGAAAAAATTAAGGTGTATTCAACGCATCCAAACAAAGAACAAAAAGAAGAGCGCTTATCCTCTAGTTCTGGTTGGCAGCGGTTTACATGGGATATGAGGTACCCCGATGCGGAGGAATTCGATGGAATGTGGATGTGGTTTGCAGGTATGCAAGGCCCAATGGCCCCTCCTGGAGCGTACGAAGTTCAACTCGTGTTAAATGGAGTTGAGCAATCGCAGGCATTTACATTGCTAAGTGACCCTAGATCAGAATCTACCGACGCGGAGTTAGTTGCTCAATTTGATTTTGTTTGGCAGATAAATAGAAAAGTAAGCGAAGCACATGTAGCAATTAAAAATCTTCGACTCTTAAAAAATCAAAGCCAAGATGTGCGTAAAAAGACCATGGAGGAGGAGTATAAAGCGATTAATGATCGACTTGATTCTTTGGACAGAGGTTTGAGTAAGGTTGAGGGGTCTCTTTATCAGGTAAAATTAAGTAGCAATCAGGACATGCTGAATTTCCCGATAAAATTGACAAATAAATTAGGCCATGTTGGAGCGGTTTCCCAAATCGGAAACTATCCGCCCACGGCGCAAGCAATAAACGTTGCCCGGGAATTAACCAGTCAAATAGATGGTTTTCTAGACGAGTATTATCGTCTCTACGAAGTGGAGGTAGCCGAGTTGAATAAGGTGATTATTCAGTCGAAGGTTCCCGCCTTAATTGTTCCCGAGAACGAACGTTGGGATAAGTAAAGAGAAGAAGGCAATAGCGTGCTCAGCTCGTCAGAACGGCGCGTTAAACTTCAGTGATTGCTATTGCCTTCTTCAACTTCTCGGAACTCTGCTTCTTTAATCTGGTTTCTTTTTACTGCCCGTCAATACTAATTCGTTCACTACGATTTCAGTTGTGTAGCGCGTTTCGCCATTTGCGTCCTCGTAATTTCGAGTTTGGATTTTTCCGTCGATGGCTACTTCGTTTCCTTTGTTTAGATACTGCTCGGCGATTTCCGCTGTTCGACCCCAGGCGATGAGCCTGTGCCATTGCGTCTCGGTGATTAAATCCCCGGCCTGATTCCGGAAGGTCTCATTTGTAGCGACTGAGAATTTAGCTAGTTTACGCCCGCTTTCGAGGCTTTTAATTTCTGGATCTCCTCCCAAATTTCCGATGAGGAGTACTCTATTTCTGATTGTTGACATAATTCTGTTTTTAGATTCAGAGTCAAACTTCGAAGTTTCGAATTAATGAAGTCGCGTTTGAAATGATTAAGAAGCGTTTAATGGGGTCTAATATTTTTAAGTCACTCATAAACAGATCTTTAAAACGATCAATATAGGGGTGTTTCGATAAAATTGGGATATAATCGAAAAGTAGGGGAAGGAAAAGGGTAGTAGAGTGCAAGTCTAATCGTATTCCTTCACCACTCATCCTTTGACGCGAATAATAACCAGAAAAGTCGGGAATTAAGAGGTGCTCGATGGAAACGATTATATTAGAGGCCATGAACCGATACGGCTTACCTTATATTCCCGTACCAGAACTTTTCTATCCGTTTGAGAACGAGGAGCCATTTAAAGAGTGCGCCCGTTGCTCGGTAGAATTAATCGAATCGAACACAGAGTACTTTATTGAAAAGGCGCTAAAGCCTCAAGACACTATTTATGAGTATGCGGTGTGCTTTTCTTGCGCGGAATCGGCACAACAAAAGATGTCTCAAGATTCCCATCAAAAAGTAAAGGCTTTTTTTGATGAGAGAATGCGTTTAATTGAGCATCGAGGGTCTATGCTAGAAAAGCATGATCTGGAATATGCATTTTGGCTCGATCATTGCGTTGTAGATGGTACACCGGTTTCGGAAATGCACGAATATCAAGTCATGGCCCATTGTCAAGGGCCGAATATGCTTTTTTCGGTTTTCCCTTATTGTTTAGGGTCTCGCGCGGCGGATGAATTGGTAAGCATATTATCCGCTGAGACTCTGGAGGAATTGGATCGGTTAGGAGATGAATTAATTGATATTCCGCCAGAATTAAGGAGCTTGTGGCATCGGAAACCAATGTTAGTTTAACACTTTTGGAAGTCAGTATGAAAAAGATAAAGTACCTATTCTTTGTGTTTTGCTTAGGCCTATCGCTTTCGGCAAGTGCACAATTAAAAATCCAACCACAAGCTGGAATTACGCTGTCACGACTTTCAACAGATGAAATAATTGATAACTCCGAAGCGCGTGTGGGAACCGATTTGGGAGTAGCTTTTCGAATGGGGAAGCGCGTTCACTTTTTTCCGGGGGTCTATTGGAAGCGCTGGGGGTCTGATTTGGTCGTACTCGGTTCGGATACAATGGGCTCAGCGACCTTTGAATTGAATGCTCAATCTATTCAAGTACCAGCCAGAATTGGATTCAATATTGTGCAAAATGATTTGTTTAAATGGAGAATTAATGGCGGACCTTCATGGACCCGAGTAATCAAACTGGAAAGTGATCCAACAGATCCTGAGGCTTGGGATATTGAAGACTTTAATCCGAATATTTTCTCTTGGCAAGCAGGTATGGGTATCGATTTATGGTTTTTAACACTCGACTTGACCTACGACCAAGGGGTAAACAGTATGTTCACTGAAGGCGAGTCTTTGAACAGAATGCTTTCACTTGAAATAGGTGTGGTTTTTTAATGGAACGGATTGATTGGGCACACTTTGAGCGGGTAGACCTCCGTATTGGCACCGTCGTGAAAGCAGACCCGTTTCCTGAAGCGCTTCGACCGGCTATTAAAATGACCATAGACTTTGGTCCGCTTGGATTAAAGAAAACCAGTGCTCAAATCACAGATTTTTACACTCCCGAATCCCTATTGGGAAGGCAAGTGGTCGCAGTTGTGAATTTTCCTCCGAAACAAATAGGTCCTATTTTAAGTGAGGTACTTGTTTTGGGTGGTTTAACCTCTGACGGTGTTGTTCTTTTAAACTCTGACAAGCAAATTCCCAACGGTACACAAATCGCTTAAAGCAACTTTTTCGTAGTTTCCTGGAAACCACCACGATTATGAAAACTGCGAATGAGGGTGTATCCTTTTTTACGGATCATCCAGAAATCCAAAAGCTCACGGCTGAAGCCCAATCGATCCGGGCAAACCCTCAAGCAATTTATTCAGATGTAATTGATGATCAGGGAAATCAATATGTCGATCTCGTTCAAGAAGGAGGCGGAGTCTTGGGAATTGCCCTTTTGGGATACACCTATATAATGGAAGAAGCGGGCATTCGGTTCTATGATTTAGCGGGTACGAGTGCAGGCGCTATTAGCACATTGCTTTTGGCTTCTCTAGGTCGTTTGGAAACGCCCAAAAGTATGGAAGGACTCAAGGCGTTGGCAAGCACCAATTTGTTTGACTTCGTCGATGGAAACCCGAAGATTAAAAAGACAATGCAGCTTCTTATTGAAGGGAAGGAGGGGAAGGCTAAATTCCGGTTGGCGTTACAGAGCGTGCGCATCTTTCGGCTGCTACAAACGCGACTGGGATTGAATCCGGGAGTTGTGTTCACCCAATGGCTCGAGAAAATTCTTCACGACAATGAGGTTACTACCACTCAGGAGCTTTCCAATAAGCGAGAAAATCCACCAGGACTTCGCGATCGAGAAGGGACGCTTATAGATTCGAAACCAAAATGGGTCGTGATTGCCTCGGACGTAACTACTAAAACAAAGGTTCAATTTCCCGCAATGGGGGGGCTTTATGTCCAGAGACCTGATTTAGAGTCGCCGGCTCGCTGGGTTCGAGCAAGTATGTCCGTTCCATTTTTCTTTGAGCCAGTTCGTTTTGGCGGCCTCCCGGCCGGACCTGAAGCGAAGGCTCGTTGGTGGGATCTCGCTCGTTACAGAGGTCCCATCCCACCGCAGGTGGAAATGGTTGATGGAGGAATGCTGAGCAATTTTCCTATTAATGTCTTTCACAGGAAACAAGGGGTACCGCGGCGACCTACCTTTGGCGTGCGACTTTCATCGTACCGGGAAGGGTTTGGGAACAGTCAAAAATTCTTCCCTTTTCTCGGCTCAATGGTGAGTACGATGAGGCAAATACACGACCTCGACTTCCTTCTTCGAAATGAGGATTACAGCCACTTAATTTGCCGACTTGACGTAGATCAAAAATTCCATTGGCTCAATTTTAATATGACAGACGAGGAAAAACGCGCTCTATTTCAATACGGAGCCGAAGGAGCGTTAAAATTCTTGCGTTCATTTGATTGGAACGGTTACAAAGAGATACGCAAAAAGCTCTCTTCCTAACGGAAGGATACCCAACAGGACTAATTTTGTTAAAGTTTTAATAGTTTGACCCTTAGGCTATTATTTGGCCTTAGGCGAATCGAACTTTAAAGCATGAATAAGAAGTGCTTAGCCTGTAATGATGTAATTAGGGGGCGTTCGGACAAGGTGTTTTGTGACGACTCTTGTCGTAATTACTATCACAACGAACGCCGGAAGAATAAGGTGCCCGTTTTGCGCGAAATCCAAAAGCAGCTCGAAACGAATTACCGAATTCTTCGGACGCTCCGAGACCGCGGCGTACGCGAAGTCCACGAAGAGTTTTTGAGAGGGCAAGGATTCGATGAGAAATATGTGACGCAATGGTCCAACGATCGGGCAAAAAGGATTGTGTTCGATATCGCGCTCGAGCGAATTGCGGAGAGTCGCTTTCGATTGATTCAATAAAAATGACCGAGAATCGTTTAATTTGTATTCAAACCTAAGTCTATGAAACGATTCCTTGGAATACTACTGATTCCTTTGCTATTGGTACGCTGTACCGATAAATATAATCCCGAAAGAACGTTTAGCGACGGAGCGGAGGCGATAGAATTACAGTTTTTAACGGCCACCGATAGTTCAATTATTGAATTGCCAGAAGGTCATTATTTATTCGATCGATCACTTATCCTGGATGGAGTGGCGCAAGTTACTATTCGAGGAGCGGGCATTGATAAAACGGTTTTGAGTTTCTTGGATCAATCGGAAGGGGCAGAAGGCATTCGCGTGGTGAATAGCGAAAACATTGTATTGGAGGGGCTTACGGTGGAAGATGCGCTGGGAGACAATATAAAGGTGATGGATACGGATGGGATCGTATTTAGAAAAGTAAAAGTTGCATGGACAGGACCCATCGACAAAACGAATGGAGCCTATGGTTTTTATCCAGTTCTGTGCACTAATGTTCTTATCGAAGACTGCGAAGCTATGGGGTCAAGTGATGCGGGCATTTATGTGGGGCAATCTGATTCCGTTATTATCAGAAGAAATAAAGCCTATCAAAATGTAGCGGGTATTGAGTCTGAGAATTCTCGTTGGGTCAAGATTTATGATAATGATGCTTACGATAACACTGGAGGAATTTTAGTTTTTGATTTGCCTGGCTTAACCCAGTTCGGAAAGGACATAGAGGTTTTTGATAATCGAGTGAAAGACAACAATCGCGATAATTTCGCACCCGAAGGCAATATTGTAGCTGCGGTTCCTCCCGGAACTGGGGTAATGATTTTGGCTACAGAGAATGTGCATGTGCACGACAACGTTATTGATCAAAACAAAACGATTGGGACGGCAATCATTAGTTACGTTTTAGTTAGTGAATTGACCGGAGAAAATAATTCGACCGAAACGAATGCCGGAAGTGCTCAGCAAATTAATCGGAAATACGAGGAAGACGAGAAGTACAATCCGTATTCGAGAAACATTCGCCTTGAAAATAATGAAATCAAGAATGACCATATGTTCCCATCCTTAAGTCACGATTTTGGTCGATTATTCGTGCTTAAATTTGGTGTTGAAACACCCGATATAATTTACGATGGAATCCTTCCGCCAGGAATTGAATCAAGAGCTGCGTTAAAAAACTCGGAATACCGAATTTGTTTAAACGAAGTGATGAGCACTCGATTTGCAGACATGGATGCTGGTAACGGGTTTGAAGCCATTGGGCACGATAAATCTGTATTTGCATGCGATTGATAAACGCTCTATTTGCAATTCTTGTAATGGCGATTGTGATGGCCTGCACACAATCCAATAAAGAAGTTTCGAATGAGCCCGTATCGGACGACGAATTATTGGCTACCGCCACTTTTTTGCACGAAAAGGGCTTTGGATATTCTCGACTAAGCGAGTACGAGTTTTTCAAAGATCCTCTCGATCAATTAGCCCCCGCTACTACGCGAATAGTTCCTTATGATCTAAACACGCCATTGTTTACGGATTACGCCGACAAGGAGCGGTTCGTCTATATTCCCGATGAAGGCGTTATTCAATACAAGGAATCGGAGGTGTTGGATTTTCCTGATGGATCTGTTTTAATCAAGAACTTTCTTTACTCCCGGTCAATTGAAGAGGGTAAAGAGCAAAAAAGGATCATTGAAACGAGGTTGCTGGTCTTTGAAAAGGGGGAGTGGGCCCCGAGAAGTTATGTTTGGAATAAAGATCAAACAGAGGCGTATTTAACGGTTAGCGGAGCAACGGAAGAAGTTGAGTTTGTAAATGGTAACAACGAACGAATTTCATTAGCGTACAAAGTTCCCACGGTCAACCAATGTAAAAGTTGCCACATGCTCAATGGGAAAATCACTCCAATTGGACCGACAGCGCGGCAGTTGCACAGAGTTAAAACGGAAGAAAGTTTCATACATCAATGGGCGAAAAAAGGGCTCTTGAATGATGTACCGCAAGAGATACCTCTGTTAGCGCAGTGGGATAATAACGCCGCGCCTATCGATGATCGCGCACGCGCTTATCTGGACATTAACTGTGGAGCCTGTCATAGATCAGGGGCACCGGCTAAAACGAGTGGACTCGACTTGACTGTATTCTCCGATGGAGGTTATGCTTTGGGAGTAGGTAAAAAGCCCGTGGCCGCGGGTAAAGGTTCAGGCGGGTTGTTGTATGACATTGTCCCTGGCAAGCCAGATGAGAGTATTTTACTGTACCGAATGAAAAGCACCGATCCGTCAGTAATGATGCCCGAGCTAGGCCGCTCTTCTGTTCATAAGGAAGGTGTCGCATTAATTAAAGAGTGGATTAAGACAATGGAATCGAATAAAGGAGCTACTACTGCTCAGCTTCTTCAGCAGTGAATTCCTTATTCGGACCCTTTTTGATGATCGAACAGTATCGAGTTTCGAGCAAAAACTCTAAATTTGCTTCGAATTAAATAGATCAATTGTGGCTGAAGAAAAAGACCCTAGACTCGTGCAGTTAAAAGCGCGAATTGATTCGTACAAAACGAAGATTGCCGACTTTGAAAAGGAGTATTCGAGCAATGATCCCGAAGATATATATGGTCGTCACGACCGCGTAGAGAACATGAAAAAGAATGTAGCTCGATTAGATGAGTATTTTGCTCAACTTGAAGGTAAATCGGGAGCAGAAGCCATTCGTATCACGAATACCATGGAGGCGTATTTCATATCGTTGGATATTACGGCGCATAAATTACCGCTAAACATTCTTCAAAAAGATCCGAAAGGAGCATAAGGAGGAGCGATGTACAATTATATGAAAGACTCATCTTTACTAGATGGGTCTTTTTTTTGAACCATATCCATTGAGCTTATTTAATTCTTAAAATAATCTACCATGAATAAGTTTCTGTCCCTAACTGTACTCCTAAATATATGGTCACTATGCGGCTTTTCGCAAAATGTTAAATCGTGTTGCGCCGCCCCCGGTCAAGGCCCGAACGATGCTTTTGTCGCATTGGCAAATGACGAGGCGTTCAAAAATAAACATGAAGTACCAGAAGTTTTTGCGATTCAAAATTTGGCGGGTGAAATGATTTCAATCTCCGCCAAAGGAGGAGAAACGAATGGATACTTAATTCGTGCTGAAAAGAATTCCGATACTTGGCTATTTGTTTTTCACGAATGGTGGGGATTGAACGATTATGTGAAACGAGAAGCTCAGAAGTATTACGAAGATCTGGATGGCGTAAATGTTCTTTGTTTGGATCTTTACGACGGGAAAGTAGCCACCACACGTGAAGGAGCCTCAGAACTCATGCAGAGTGCAGATGCAGAAAGAATTGGAGCCATCATTGAAGGAGCAAAAGAATATGTAGGTGAAGAAGCTACGGTTGGAACGGAAGGTTGGTGTTTTGGTGGCGGGTGGAGCCTGCAAGCATCCATCATGCTCGGTGAATTGGCTAGCGGTTGCGTCATATACTACGGAATGCCTGAGACGGATATAGAACGCTTGAGTACGATTCAAACGGATGTGCTGGGCATATTCGCGAGTAAAGACCAATGGATCAATGAGGAGGTCGTCCGTAGCTTTGAGAAGAATGCAAAGTCAGCGGGGTTGCTACTTAAAGTTGAAAACTTTGATGCAGATCACGCCTTTGCAAATCCATCAAACAATAAATTCGATGAAGAAGCTGCAAGGGAAGCCTATGAGTATTCCTCTAGCTTTTTGAAGCAGTATCTTCAGAATTAGTAGGAGCCTCACGGCTCGATGAGTCTTTTTGGGCCTCTTTCTCCTGAATGTTCTCTTCTTCCTTGGAAGCTTCTTTTTTTACAGTGGGCTTCTTTTTAGCCGCCGGCTTTTTGCGGGGAGCTGGTTTCTTTTTAGGGGCTTCCTTTTTTTCGTCCGTTGAAGTACCCTCTTCAGTATTTTCTACTTTCTTTTTTACCGGGGTTGCTCGCTTCTTCACAGCGGGCTTTTTCGCCGGAGCCTTAGGTTTTTCTTCTTGGACCTCTTCTTTTGGAGCATCGGGAACAACAATAGATAATCTCTCACCTTCCAGCGGAGTCAAGCTAATAGGCCCTTGTGATGGCTCTTCAGCGGGCGTGACTGGAGCATCTTGCTTTGTTTCAGGCGTTTTCTGTTTCGGTTTTTTAGGGGCAGTCTTCGTTTGAGACGCTTTCACTTCTTGAGTAGGTTGATCGTCCTTAGGCTCAGGAGTAACCCGCTCATTTGTCTTTTCAACCTTAGGTTTTGCTCTGCGGGTCGGCGCCTTCCTTGTATTTGGTTTTGGCTTTGCGTTCTCATCTGAAGATGAATCGCCATTTTCCGTTTTCGCGTTAGATCCCTGTTTGTTTGTGGGCTTCGTTTTCGAGCGAGAAGAGTTTCTTGGCTTTCTCCTCGAATTCGATTTAGGCTGAGGCTTCGGAGGTTCAATAAGGTCTCCGTTTTCGTCTGTCTTTAACTGATATTCTTTCTTTTCATCCTCATTGTACAGATCTTCTGTGTTCGGATCTTCAACGATTTCTTTCGTCTTGGTCGCAGTCAGTGGAAGGTCTTCTTCCACCTCAAAGGTTTCCCCAGGCTTGTATTCGGCTAAAGCGACTTCTACCGCCCGACGGCCGCTGTACAGAGCTGCTTGTAGTGAGCCATTGAGCAGATAATCACCAGCGAGATAGATGCCCTTTTGATAGCGGACATCTACGTCGTCTAATTCCATTTCAAAAATAGATGGACTCGGAAGTGCGCGTGAAATAAGGTAGGTGCGCACGTGTTCCCAATCGTTGACTTCTGCTCCAAAGGTTTGCGCCAGTTCGCCTTTCACAATACGGGTTAAGTCTCTTTCACCAACTTGAATATCGCGCACAACACTCACAGAGATCAAGTGTTTTCCTTCCGGCGCATACGCTTTTGAAATGTTGGTCATTACGGCGATGTTATTTACCCAACGGGATCCGCCATAATTTAAGGCGATGAGTTTTTCATCGAATGGGGCTTTGTCGGCCGAGAAGTACAAATTAGCAACCGAACGGAAGGGCTGGTGCTCTTCTACGAAATCTCGAAGCAAGTTCGTCGGATCCGTAGCCATGATGATGATCGGGGCGGAATAGATTTTCCCTGAACGAGTACGAACGCCTCCTTGGCGTATGGAACGCACTTCTTGTTCATATTCAATGGTTCCCTCTGGGAATTTAGCTGCGAGTTGATCGGCTAATGCGCCCATTCCCATTGCCGGTACAGAAGCGGGGTGCTCGCTGAACATTTTCATGACAAAGGAGAACATTCGCTGCGGTGTGCGCAGTTTAGTTTCAAGGAAAATACCGGATAAAAATGGCTCGAGAAAACGATCGACAAAACGATTGCTAAACCCTTGTTTCACAAGGTACTTACGCGTGCTTATTTGATCCTCTTTAAAAAGCTCTTCGATAGATGCTTTTTTCCATCGAGCCGTGAGGCGTCGCAGGATAAGTAAGTCTTTGAAGGTAGCGACCGGACTCATGATTGTATTCAACATCTGATCCTTATGCTCTAAAGCATTGTAGAATTTGTGCATCTGTTTTCCCTGGAAAACTAACGCACCGCTATCGAATTTTTGAAGGTCGAGGGCCTTGTAGTCGAAATACCGCTTTGCTTCCGGGTAGGCGGGAAGGAGCACCTGAAAGCCTCTGTCGAGCCGGTATCCATTCACTACATCGGTACGCACGCGTCCACCAGGTCTTTTGCCTTTCTCGATAATACGGACACTGTGTCCCGCTTCCATCAAATGCTGTGCGGCTACCATTCCGGCCAGTCCAGCTCCAACTACAATTGCATCAATCTTTTCCGTCATTTCGCTTTTTTATAGAATTGGCTAAGATAAAGTAAACACAGCAGAATCCTTATCTTCGAGGGGATGGCAAAAAGACGAAATGAATACAGCGATCCCG
>CBFIAJ010000016.1:39007-45439 GCA_965660515.1 Flavobacteriales bacterium
GGCTAAGATAAAGTAAACACAGCAGAATCCTTATCTTCGAGGGGATGGCAAAAAGACGAAATGAATACAGCGATCCCGGGCTCGGTGAAAAGTACCTTGGAAAAAGTAAAAGGGTCATTAACCGAGATGGAACATTCAATGTAAAGCGAGAGCACACGGGGGATTTCTTTCGAGATTCCTTTAAGATTCTCATTGAAATGAGTTGGACTCGTTTCCTACTGTTGATATTCGGATTATACGTTTTAGTGAATGCATTCTTTGCTCTTATTTATGTTTTAGTAGGTGTAGAGCACTTGGTTGGCATGCCCGAATCGAGCGGATTTGACTCCTACATACACGCATTTTATTTCAGTGTTCAAACGTTTACGACCGTTGGGTATGGCGCCATTTCTCCGATGGGTAAATTGACGGGCTTAGTCAGTTCTATTGAGGCCTTAATCGGCCTGATGGGTTTTGCGCTCGCAACCGGATTGCTGTACGGTCGCTTTAGTCATGCTCAAGCGAAGTTGTCGTTTAGTAAAACAGCTGTGATAGCCCCGTATAAGGATCATACCGCGCTTATGTTTCGGACGGTGAATCAACGACATAATATTTTGATGGAGATGGAGGCAACCGTTATTTACAAAGAAGAAATTGTCTTAAACGGCAACATTGAAAGACGTTATCATTCACTTCCGCTCACTTTAAACAGAGTCACCTTTTTTCCGATGAATTGGACATTGGTTCACGTAATTAACCCCGAGAGTCCTTTGTACGGGAAAATCGCCCGGGATATCGAGCAGAGTGGAGGAGAGGTACTTGTTTTAATCAAGGGATTCGACGAAAGTTTTGGGCAGACCGTCTATGCGCGCTATTCGTATACCTTCAGTGAAATTGAGTTCAACAAAGTATTTGACCGCATGTTCTTTACGAACGACGTAGGTGATGTGATGGTTCAAACGAGTAAATTGAGCGATACGAAAACGATTTAATCGTCTTCGTACTGCTTCAATTCTTCTTCGATCATATCTTCAATACTCTTGCGCGTTTGCGCATCGAGCTTTTTATCGAGTTTTGCCTGTTTCTTCATGAACTTGAGCATATCCTTTTTCTTGATTTCATACGCAACAAAAACACGGTATCCATCTTCCTTTTGATAAACGACTTCATCGAATTTGCGTAAATCGGCGATGTTGGTATTCATAACCTCGCGAACCAAGCTTTGAAATTTGTCACCGACATCTGCATTCGTGGCGTTTTCAGTTTGCGTGAGGTATTGATCGGCTACCCGTCGCATATTTGTTTCTACTTGACCGGCCAAGCGCTGTTTTGCATCTAGATCGGCTTTGTCTCGGGCGATATTGTCTTTGATACTTTCACCAGAACCAACGGCTCTAAACCACTTCTTATCGGATTCGTATTTGTTTCCACTAAAGGGCTGCTTGACTACTTTGCCGTAGGATGACGATTTGCAGCTTGTTAATACGCTTCCAAAAATTAGCGCAATGGCGAGGGGTAAAATGTATATCTTCGTTTTCATCGGATTGGATTTAATGTGCGTAATGTAGAGTAAAAACCGTGCCAAAAAGTAATCCGAAACCAACTGCTTTGTCAAAAGAACCTTCATCCATTGAAAAACGGCGGTCCGATGACCTTGGATCGCTTCCTATTCCTAAGCTATTGTTGCAGCAAAGCGTGCCTGCATCGATTGGATTTTTGGTCATGTCTATTTACAATATTGTCGACACCATATTTGTGGGTCGGTACGTTGGGAGCGAGGGAATTGGCGCCATTACGGTGGTTTTACCTATCAGCTTTTTGATTTCCAGTATTGGAATGGCTATCGGAATCGGTGGGTCGAGTATTATTTCGCGCGCCCTCGGCGGGCGGAATGTGGGGCGTGCCCAGTTGGCCTTTGGCAATATGGTGTCGTTGGTGCTTGTTTTCGGTGCCTTGTTCGTTTGGTTGGGCTACGTTTATTCGGAACCAATATTGACTACGTTCGGAGCTAAAGGGGGCATATTTCCGTATGCTAAGGAGTATTTCATGATTGTGTTGTATGGCTTGCCTGCATTGACTTTAGCCATGATGTCGAACAATGTAATGCGGGCCGAAGGCCAGCCCAAAGCCGCGATGTATGTACTGTTAATACCGGCGTTGTTGAATTTGATATTGGATCCTATTTTCATTGTGTGGTTGGACATGGGGATCAAGGGAGCGGCTTGGGCAACGACCATTGCCTATATAGGGTCGTTTTTATTTTCGGCGGGCTATTTCTTGAATGGTCGTTCCGAACTTAAAATTTCTGTAGCCGATTTACGACCCGATTTAGGAATCATCAAGGAAACCATGAGTATTGGTGGCATTACGATTGCGCGACAATCGGCGATCAGTTTGTTGAGTGTGGTTTTGAATCAAGCTTTATTTAAGTTCGGTCAAGAGACGGGCATTGCTGTCTGGGGTATAATCAACAGGATCATGATGTTTGCTTTATTTCCGGTGATTGGAACCATGCAGGGATTTATGCCCATTGCCGGTTTTAACTATGGAGCCGAATCCTGGGACCGTGTTAAAGAAACTATTCGTATTGCTTTCAAATACGGCAGTATGATCAGTTTTGTTGTGTTCTTGGGCGTTATGTTTGGTGCGGAAGCGCTTACAAAACTATTTACTACAGATCCGGAGCTGATTGCTCAAACACCGGGGCCTATGCGGTTTGTATTCGCCTTTACGCCAATCATTGCCGTACAGCTCATCGGCGCGGCGTATTTTCAAGCAATTGGTCGTGTATGGCCAGGGTTATTATTGACGCTTTCTAGACAAGCTTTTGTGTTGATTCCGCTCATTCTAATTCTGCCACAATGGTTTGATTTGCGCGGAGTCTTCTATAGTTTTCCGCTGGCCGACTTAATCAGCACAGGAATCACATACTTGTATTTGAGGTATCATTTGAAATCACTCGGGAAGTAATTCTACGGGAAATCACATTATGATTGAGCAGCTAATACGATAATGCGCCAAGTAATCGATTCTCCTAGCATAATCGGGAAAAGTTTTTTGCTGTACTTCATTTGATGCAGTGCGAGATATGTACCCGTTTGATCAACCCACGATAAGCAATTTGTCCGCAGGGATAAGTGTGCAGGTATTAGATCATTACATATTGCATAAATAGAGTTGTCTAATCATTTCAAAATATATAGGATGAATCCTTTAACATAAGATCTATCGTTATTGAAATGTTTCAGTCCAATAACTGATTTTATATTAAATACTCCGTATTGCGGGACTCACACTATTTTGTCCCATAATTAATATTATGTTAAATTAAAGTTTAACGCAAAAGAAAGCCCCACTATTTTAGTGAGGCTATTCTTCAAATATCGTTTTTGCTTTTTACAGCTCGTCCAATCTCTTTTTCATTTCCATAGACTTCTCCGTCATGTCTAACTTGTAGTACACTACTTTCAAAGCGTCTAGGGTTAATGGATCTTCAGGCATTAATACCAATGCGCGCTCAAAAAACGGTAATGCTTTCTCGAAATATCCTCTTTGCTCTGCTTTCAATTTCTTGTATTCAGAGTCAGTAACTTTAGGAGCATTTATTTTTTCAACCATATCATTGGCTTTCTCAACCCAGATAACGCCAATCGAATACTGAGCTTCTGCAAGCGAGTCGTCTAACTGAACAGCCTTGTTCAACGCTTCCATGGCGGCGGTTTCATCACCCAGTTTCAACTGAATAGTTCCAAGCGCATTCCAAAGTAAGGCATTGTTTGGATCTGCCTGAACGGCAAGATTCAAAGTTTCTGTGGCTTTTTGGTCGTCCCCTTTGCCAATAAAGTAGTTCACCTCCTCAATAAGCAAATCTCTATCTGAAGGGTATTTTTCACGACCTTCGCGAACGGCGGCAATGGCTCCATCAGGATCATCCATTTTCTTATACAAAAGGCTTAATACTACGTACGACTGAGCTCCTAAATAATCCATTTCGATTAACTCTCTGGTCAAGCGAATAGCTTCCGGGTAGTCTTCTCCGTACTGCGCCATTAAAGAGGCGTTATACAATGACGTCGTGTCTGTATCCCCAATAATTGGATTCTTCTTTAATTCATATGCGCGAACAAAATCGTTCTTCGCAGCAAGAAACTGCTCCGTATCAATTTGGTCAAAGGCGCGATTTAAATAACCGTTCACGATATATGCGTAAAGCTCTTTTCCCTCTGTGGTATAGGTGTTTTTCTCATCTACTTTGAACAGCTCTTCCAGCGCTTCTGCGGCCACACCCAACGCGTTGGACTTATACTCAGCAAATTGAGGGTCATTGGATACGGAAATACGTTGGTAAATAAGCGCTCTGTTATACCAGAATTTCGCTTCGACTTTTGCCTTCACGACTCTTCCTTCGGCTCTTGCCTCTTGAAGTTCGTCATAGGCTTGGTCAATGTAGGTTTTTGCATCCATCCAATCATCAGCGCGCAAGCGGATAATGGCAGTACTAGTGGCGGCTCCTTGAGCAAAACTAACTGCGGAGATTAATAATGCTCCAAAAAGAACGATAACTTTTTTCATGTCGGTTAAAGATTGATCCTTTAATTTTAAGAAAAGCAAAAGTAGAGTTATTTGAACTATTGCCCAAGTTTTGTGAATTACGATAACTTAAAGTACGCAAAGGTTGGGCCAAAAAAAAGCCTCCTTTTTCAAGGAGGCTTCTCATTATTGTCACTACGTCTTATTCCTCGGCTTTTTCGTCAGGGGTTTCGTTGTTTTCTCCTGTATCTTCTGAACTGTTTTCAGCGATCGCAGAAGTCCCGTCTTCCATAAGCTCTTCTTCATCTTCTTCAACAGCAATTTTGGTCACTGCTGCAATAGAATCTGAACCTTTGAGGTTAATCAATCGAACACCTTGTGTGGCGCGACCCATCACCCGAAGCTCTCCAACGCCTTGCCGGATCGTGATTCCGGATTTATTTATAATCATTAAGTCGTCCGTATCTACCACGTTTTTAATGGCGATTAAATCTCCCGTTTTATCGGTGATGTTTAAGGTTTTCACCCCTTTACCACCACGGTTGGTTTTTCTGTAGTCATCGACTTTGGTTCGTTTTCCGTAGCCATTTTCTGATACTACTAAAATGTCCGATTCAACATCGTCCACGCAAACCATACCTACAACCTCATCGTTTTCACCATTGAGCATCATTCCGCGAACTCCCGAGGCTGTTCTTCCCATTGGACGAACGGCAGACTCTTCAAAACGAATCGCTTTACCATTTTTCGCTGCGATTAAAATTTCGCTATTGCCCGTTGTGAGTTTTGCCTCCAATAAGGTGTCGCCATCGCGCACAGTAATGGCGTTGATTCCATTGATACGAGGTCTAGAATACTGCTCCAAACTCGTTTTCTTGATTTGGCCTTTCTTCGTGCACATCACAATGAAATGATTGTTGATGTATTCTTCGTCTTTCAATGAAAGAACGTTGATAAAGGCTTTCACCTTGTCATCTGACGGAATATTGATCAGATTTTGGATCGCTCTACCTTTGGAGCCCTTCCCTCCTTCTGGTACTTCAAATACGCGGAGCCAGAAACATTTCCCCTCTTCTGTAAAGAACAAGAGGTAATTGTGGTTCGTCGCAACAAATAAGTATTCCAAGAAATCTTCGTCTCTTGTTTGTACTCCTTTGTGACCGACTCCACCTCTTCTCTGCTTGCGGTATTCGCTCAATGCCGTTCTCTTAATATAACCCAAATGCGATATGGTAATCACCACTTCTTCATCTGGAATCATGTCTTCGATGTTCAAATCACCTCCGGCGTAGTTAATCTCGGTACGACGCTCATCACCGTACTTTTCTTTAACTTCTAAGAGCTCGTCTTTGATGATCTTCATACGAACATCTCGATCATTCAAAATACTTTTCAAATGATCGATCAACTTCATTAATTCAGCATGCTCTTCTTTGATCTTGTCGCGCTCAAGTCCTGTCAGTTTTTGAAGGCGCATGTCGAGGATGGCTCTTGCCTGAACCTCACTAAGCTCAAATTTTTCCATCAAGCCATTGCGGGCATCTTCGGGGGTTCTGCTTGCTCTAATTAAAGCAATAACCTCGTCAAGATGATCCAAGGCAATAAGAAGACCCTCAAGAACGTGGGCTCTTTTTTCAGCTTGACGTAACTCATATTCCGTTCTGCGAACGACAATCTCATGACGGTGATCCACAAAGTGGTGAATCATGTCTTTCAAGTTGAGCTGCTTGGGACGTCCGCCCACTAGGGCGATATTATTAACGGAGAAAGAAGTTTGAAGCGCCGAGTACTTGAATAAAGTGTTCAGCACAACGTTTGGCACTGCATCGCGCTTTAGCACATATACAATGCGCATTCCGTTACGATCGCTTTCGTCGCGGATGTCGGCAATACCTTCAATCTTCTTGTCATTCACCATGTCCG
>CBFIAJ010000017.1:0-3199 GCA_965660515.1 Flavobacteriales bacterium
TAAAGAACGACATTGATTGGGCGACAAGGGAACGCGTTTATCGGGCGGGTTCTTGCCTTCTCGAATGATGCCTATTTTAATTTTCTCCATGTAATAAAAGTAAGGCGGTAAAGATATTCGTTACAGAAAGGACGTCCTAATTTGATGTATCTTTGTACCTCTTAAAAAGACTTGTTCTTTGATTTATGGGGCTGATTTGGTTTTGACAGCAAAAGAATGGCCAAGTAAGCATGTCGAGCGTTGTGTACTTAGCTCGTTAAATTCAATACTCAACACTTTTAATTGGCGAGTCTAACTTTGCCTTGGCAGCTTAATACTAGGTATTAATCAGCCTTTGTTCCAGGGGCTTACGTTTGCATTACACGCGGACCCCAACGGAGCACCAAATCAAGTGATGCTAGCGAGGTACAGCTGTTTCGGGTACTGAGCGAAAATTTAGAGACTAAGGATATTGTTGGTCGTCGGGTTTCCGGCAATATCTCGAAAATCAAACGCGACTAAGCATGTAGAAGGCTTGTTTATTCCTTGTTTGGACGCGGGTTCGAGCCCCGCCAGCTCCACAAAAGCCACGAGCAACCCGTTTACCGAAAGGTGAGCGGGTTTTTCTTTTTAAGTGAGTCGAGCAGAGCTCGAACGAACAGAAAAAAGGAAAAGCTGCGAACGGCCGTAAGGCCGTGATGGGTTGCTCGATGGGTTTGTCGCGCCCTCCAGACCACGCCCGAGGAGCGAAGCGACGAAGCGCTAGCCCCGCCAGCTCCACCACTAAACTTTTTTACACCTTTAGGGTGTAAAAATTATTGAGCGATCACTGGGAAGCGGCATTATTGCTGCTTTTCACGAGGAGGATGTTACGCCCTCCGATCACGCCGCGAGTGAAACGAAGCGGCGCTAGTCCCCCTAGGCTCCAAGTTATCAACTATTGAAAAACCCCAAAATTGACATTGGTTAACAAATGGTGTATATTTACACCAAATAAGAAATTTATGCCAAGACAAAGCATTTCATTTACAGAACCAAATGACCAATGGCTAAAAGCTCAAGTTGAAAATCAAGAATACACTAGTAAAAGTGAATTAGTGAATGACTTAATTCGCCAAGCCCGAAATCAGCAAACTCAAATCGACTGGATTAGAGCCAAAATTGAAAGAGCCGAGAAAAGCGGTTTTACCAATGACTCGAAAGAAGAAATTCTAGCTCAATCAAAATCGCTTTTGAATGGCTAACTACAAATTAAGCAACACCGCCAAGGAAGACTTAATTAGAATCCATCAATTCGGGGCCCAAAAGTTTGGAATGAAACAAGCTGATAAATACTTCAATGATTTTTTTGATGCTTTCGACAGAATCGCAAAGAGCCCATTTTCGTTTGAAGCAGTTAATTATGTTAAAAATGGATACCGTAGATGCGTTTCAGGATCTGACAGTATTTATTTCAAAGTAGTTGAAGACTCGGTCGAAGTTATGACGATCATCGGAAAGCAGGACTTGGAAAAATTATAAAACAGTTGGTAACACTAAATAAAGTCAATGCTGAAGAAGCATCAGTGATTCCAACCCTACCTTTCAATAAACTGTGATGCAGCGTTCACCGGTAATCAATTCGACTAACTCAGAGCCGAATGCCATAAACGGAGAGCATTCATCGCCATCAGCTATTCCGACCCCACGCTTCACTATTTACTGAAGGGTTCGAGATACTTAAAAGCAGCCCTTAATTGGAGAAAAAGTGAGATTGCCTTCAGTCCATTTTCCGCAAAACTAATCCGGTATTATCTGTTATCCAGGCTGTACCATTCTGAAAAAGTATTTGGTACTCTTTAAATCTTTCGAAATAGATTATTTTCGCGTACCGAAACCATACGCATTAGCGCGTATTTTAAAGTAGATAACATGGCCTCCAAAATTCTTTATACCAAGACCGACGAAGCTCCCGCTTTGGCAACACATTCATTTTTACCCATCGTCAAACACTTTTTAGCTAAAGCCGGTGTTGAAATTGAAACACGGGACATTTCTTTATCCGGAAGAATATTAGCTTCTTTCCCAGAGTATTTAGAGGAGCGTCAGAGAATTAAGGATGCCTTATCGGAACTGGGCGAATTAGCTAAGACGCCAGAGGCCAACATAATTAAACTGCCGAACATCAGCGCCTCTATTCCCCAACTTAAAGCGGCCATTAAGGAGTTACAAGCACACGGTTTTTCAGTTCCTGACTATATTGATGAGCCAAAATCAGAAAAAGAGAAAACAGCCAAATCGCGTTACGATAAAATAAAAGGAAGCGCCGTAAACCCGGTGCTAAGAGAGGGAAATTCGGATCGTAGAGCTCCAAAAGCAGTAAAGGAATACGCACGTAAAAACCCGCATCGCATGGGCTCTTGGAGCTCCGACTCGAAGAGTCATGTAGCGAGCATGAATCACGGTGATTTTTATGAAAGCGAGCAAAGCATTGTCAATCAAGACAACGCCTCCGCCAGTATCGTTTTTGAAGACGAAAATGGGCAACAAACCGTATTGAAAGATCAAATAGCGTTGTTGCCAAACGAAGTGCTCGATTCGTCATCCATGAGTAAAAGGGCGTTGACGGCCTTTTTGAAAGAGCAGGTTCAAGATGCTAAAGAACAAGGAGTCCTTTTCTCGGTGCACTTAAAAGCCACCATGATGAAAGTGAGCGATCCCATTATTTTTGGGCACGCGGTCCGCTCCTATTTTTCAGACGTATTTAAAAAGCATGGCGATACTCTGGATTCAGTTGGGGCGAATCCAAATAATGGTTTAGGGAACGTATTGGCCTCACTGAGCAAATTACCAGAGGATGTAAGAGCTGAAATTGAATCTGATATTGAATCGGCTCTCCAGAACGGACCTGATATGGCCATGGTTAATTCCGATAAAGGCATTACCAATTTGCATGTTCCGAGCGACGTTATTATAGATGCTTCAATGCCTGCTATGATCAAAACTTCGGGTCAAATGTGGAACAAAGAAGGGAACGCACAAGATACAAAGGCTATTATTCCAGATCGTTCTTATGCAGGTGTTTACCAAACGGTATTGGACGATTGCAGAACAAACGGAGCCTACGACCCGGTGACCATGGGAAGCGTGAGTAATGTAGGATTAATGGCTCAAAAAGCAGAGGAATACGGAAGTCATGATAAGACTTTTGAAATGACCGCTAAAGGAACCGTCCGCGTCT
>CBFIAJ010000017.1:3534-5572 GCA_965660515.1 Flavobacteriales bacterium
TTGACCGATCTATTTCCGATTTTAGAAGTAGGTACCAGTGCTAAAATGTTGAGTATTGTTCCTCTTATGAACGGCGGCGGCTTATTTGAAACAGGTGCGGGTGGTTCCGCTCCAAAACACGTTCAGCAGTTTGAAGAAGAGAACCACCTTCGGTGGGATTCCTTAGGAGAATTCTTAGCCTTGGCTGTTTCTCTAGAGCATTTAGGAAATCAATTCAACAATCCGAAAGCTCTTGTTTTAAGCAATACTCTGGATAAAGCAACAAGTCGCTTTTTATTAAATGATAAATCGCCCAGTAGAAAAGTCGGTGAATTAGATAATCGCGGAAGTCATTATTTCTTGGCGCTTTATTGGGCTCAAGAATTAGCGCAACAAAACGATGACGATGAGATGAAATCGGCATTCGCGGACACGGCTGATAAATTGGCCGCCAATGAAAATCAAATCATTTCAGAATTAAATGATGTTCAAGGACAAGCGATGAATATCGGTGGGTATTTTCAACCTAACGATGAATTAGCAAGTGCAGCTATGAGACCGAGCAGTACTTTAAATGCCATTATCGGATAACTTTTTCAAGGCTTGAACCACCGGAAATGAAAATCGTAAAACCCGTTTACCCCCTGGTAAGCGGGTTTTTCTTTGATCTTTGATTCCCAAACGCACTTCAATTCCTATCCAATAAGTACACGGTGGCGATTTCCTTTTTTTAACCGACCTTTAAATACACTTCAAAAAAGGCACTCCGCAATTGAGCACTTCGCAATCAAACCACTCTCCACTCTTCCCTATTCTTTTAGTGAACTTCATTGGAGTGCTGGGATACAGCGTAGTGATTCCTATTCTCGTTTATATTGTAAATGATTTGGGCGGAAACCCCTTCATTTACGGCATTCTTGGAGCCATGTATCCGCTATTTCAGTTTATTGGTGCACCACGACTGGGGGCTTTATCCGACCGAATAGGTCGGGTTTCCGCTCCACGCGCAAGGTCAATTAAATTGGAGTGTAGCGGAGCTGGGCACTTTCTTAGCCGGGTCGAGTTTGTTGATGATCTTCGCTCAAGGGCCCGGGATAAAATGGCTCAACCATCGATTTAAACCGAATGAAATTATCGTACTTGGGGCTCTTTTACTGGCGGTTGGTTTCGCACTGCTCTTTTCGAATAATCGAGCAATGCTCTATTTGGCCAATGTGTTTATTTCCTTTGGAAATGGAATCATGTGGCCCAGTTTTATGGCCTTACTTGCCCAGGCGGGTCCGACCGATAGCCAAGGAGCTGTTCAGGGATATGCGAGCAGTATGGGGAGTTTAGCAAGCGTTATTGGGCTCGTTCTCGGAGGGGTGTTGTATGCGAGCTTTGGTGCCTCTGTATTTTTGCTCAGCGCGGTCATTTTCCTTGTCATTGTTTGGATACAAAGAAGATAGCCCATCTGGCCGATAGGCCGTAATTAATATATCCAACGAGGTTCGGCTGCGCGTGTACGTCTTAGTTTTGGCTCGAAGGATTCGTTTCAAACCCATGCCTTCATCAAAGAGGTTCAATGTTATTCCTTCTCAAATAAACTTCAACGATTATCCTGGATACGAGCTCAAGCGTAAGGTCTTCTTTTCGGACGAGAAGTTTATAGATCGTCTTTTTACCGGCAAATCCATTCTCCTTAATTATGCCGAGATCGAGCATTACCTTTCGAACAAGTAGTTTACCCCCGTACCCGTACTTAAAGGAGTTATTATTAATATCGCCTTTCATGTCTGAAATCCTGTGAAGCATATTATAGGTTCGCTTGAAGTATTTTTTATACTGGTTTACACGAACTTTTGAAACCCCTTCACCGTGCAGTAAAATACCTGTATAAAGGGTGATTTCCTTCAACTCTGCCAAAAATATTTTCCGCTCTTCAGGGCTTTGGTTCATCAGATGGTTTCAATTAAAAAGTTGGAGTATTGGGTTCACTTATTTTCAATTTTTAAAATGGCGGCTAGTATTCGCGGCATCCGGTTCAGTTTGCCTTAGTCAAACGAGTCTATAGCTTGAA
>CBFIAJ010000017.1:5670-44849 GCA_965660515.1 Flavobacteriales bacterium
TTTTCAATTTTTAAAATGGCGGCTAGTATTCGCGGCATCCGGTTCAGTTTGCCTTAGTCAAACGAGTCTATAGCTTGAGGCATTTTGACGAGCAACAAAGGCAATAGAATTCATGAGGCTGAATTAGGTTCTTCGGTGTGAAGTGACTTTTTTATTCCTTTTTTCGCTTACTTTTTGGGCTTCCCGTGAACTCATATCGAATTCCAAAGGTAGTTCCCCAGTCGTTTTTCTGAGCAGTTTCTGACGGCGGCTTACTGTCAAAGGCCTCATATATTGTCGCAGTCAAATAAAGGTCGTCAATGAGCTCATAACTGGCATTCAAATTAAACTGTATACGATGTCTGTTTCCTGAAGTAAAATTGTAAAAGTAATCGAAGCTTGTATTCCATTTTAATTCTGGAAAGCCATAGGTATAGGTTCTCCAAGCAAAAGTGATCTGGCTCTCAAAAGAATTTAAATCGCTTTTTCCTTGTTCTGAGTTTGCTGAATATCGTTCATTATTGAGTACGGGGAAAACTTGCACCGACATTTGCCCATTTGATTTATACCACAAGTATCGCCCGAGCCCGAATTTTATACTCGATCGTAAATCCAGACCTAATTCTGAGTTTTGTTCCAGCTTTATTCCAGAGGGTAAAAACCACAATTTCTCCAGATTTCGTATTCCTGTGAGCCTTGAATCTGTTCGTGACGTTGTTTTATCAATATCTCCTTGAAATGTAGTAATCGCGTCATAAGAAACAGCGAAAACGTATTTCTTTGAGGTGTAGGTCAGATTGGCTGCAATATTATATTGGGCTACATCTGACGATTTGGTATAACTGAATCCGCCATCGACGCTTCCACGTAGGCGATAAATAAACTTATTACTTAACGGAGCCACTTCTACTACGCTATGAACGGGTATTTTTACGGAGTGTGTATCAAGCCCTAATCCCAAGCGCAGCTCACCGGGAACGTTGTGTTTCAAAAATACACCCCTAAATTCACGGCCCGAAGAAGTGGTAACGATGAATTTTTTCGGGCTTTCCACTCCAACTACATTGGTCCACGTAACATTTAAGGTTCCTATGTTGTGGGTTGAATAGTTGAGCTTATTCAATTCCATCTGGTTGATTTCGCCCGTTATTTTCAATCCATCCTTAATCCAAATCGTATCATTTTTTTGACCGTAAGAAAAGGTTGACACAAGAAGGAACAACCATAGAAATGTGCATGAAAACACTTTGGACAAAACGATTCCGATTCTTGATATTGAAAGTCCCCTGCGCACCGGCTAAAGATACAAATCTGAACTTCTTAAACTTCCACGCGCTTCCCTTCATTCCTGAAATGACTATGTCAAGCAACTTCTCTTCTCAAAAAAAATTTTAATGCTATTGGCACGCGCCATTTTTAAATCAAACTTATAATTGTTTCAATCTCTTTCTGAGTAGCACTCGGCCTAACGGCCAGATAGCCTAGTCCGGTTCAAGCAGGCCCCTTTCCGACCATCTAGGTTGAGCGCGCCTGTCTAATACTCAGAAAAACATATTTCGAACGGAAGAATTACCCTTTCATTACTCTAAATTCAAGGTGTATTACCCTCGGAATAGTATATTGCAGGATCGATGTGTAAACAAAGAATACATGAAACCTTCTAAGACCCCTCTAGTCCTCGAATGCGCATGGGAAGTATGCAATCAAGTCGGTGGAATCTATACTGTTATCCGTTCAAAAGTACCCGCAGCGGTCAAAGAATGGGGCGACAACTACTGTCTACTCGGTCCGGCCGTTGATCCGGATATTACCGCTGAATTCGAAGAAATTTCTGATTTACTTGATCCCGTCGGCAAAACGGTAAGCAAAATGCGGTCGATGGGGTACGAAGTGAATTATGGACGTTGGCTAGTGACGGGTCGACCGAAGGCCGTATTGCTAAATCCCAAAAACGTATTCAATAGACGTGAAGCGCTTGCTCGCAGAACACATGAAATCCATAAAATTGACGTCGATCGCGATCACGAGCTATTGAACGAGATGATTATGTGGTCCGATTTGAATCACACTTTTTTTCGAATTCTCGATGAAATCATAAATGGTAAACAACCCATTATTGCGCACTTCCACGAATGGATGTCTTCGATACCTATTCTTGATATAAAGGCTGAAAAGCTGAAAATAAAAACGGTTTTCACAACCCACGCCACTATGTTGGGTAGGATGTTGGCTATGAATGACCCCGATTTTTACGACCATTTATCCCGTTATGATTGGAAAAAAGAAGCAAAGAAATACGGAGTTGTTTCCATTACCCAAATTGAACGAGAGTGTGCCGCGAAAGCCGACTCATTCACTACTGTCTCCGAGGTGACCGGAAATGAATGTAAATGGTTGCTGGGAAAAGTCCCAGATTCGATTACCCCGAATGGCTTAAATATAACTAGATATGCGGCGTTTCACGAGGTGCAAAATAGGCATGAACGATACAAAGAGAAGATCCACGAATTTGTTATCGGCCACTTTTTTAAAAGTTCACCTTTCGATTTAGAAAATACACTCTATTTCTTCACTTCTGGCCGCTATGAATATCGGAACAAAGGATATGACATCACGCAAAAAGCGCTTCAGAAGTTAAATGCGATGATGAAGAAGGAGAAAATTGACAAAACAGTGGTGATGTTCTTTATTACGAATAAACCCACCTGGAGTATCAATCCAGACGTACTTGAGTCAAGAGGGGTCATGGAAGAGATTCGAAGGAATTGCGCCGCCATTCAAGAGCAAATTGGCAAACGACTCTTTCACGCCGCTGCAGCATCAACGGAAGGTCATCGACTTCCGAATTTAAATGACCTCATTGACGACTATTGGAAACTCCGTTACCGAAGAACCATACAATCCTGGAAGGATGATCAATGGCCGATCATTGTGACACATAATCTCGTCAACGACACCGATGATGAAATCCTCAATTTTATGCGCACAGAGAAAATGGTGAATAGCCCGCTCGACCGTGTTAAAATGGTGTATCATCCCGACTTCATCAATTCAACCAACCCCCTATTTGGTCTTGACTACGGGCAGTTCGTGCGAGGATGTCATTTGGGAATATTCCCAAGTTACTACGAGCCGTGGGGATACACCCCCTTGGAGTGTATTGCCCGAGGTGTTCCCGCAATAACCTCTGATCTTTCCGGTTTTGGAGTATACATAGACCAACTTCCCGAAAACGACGAAGCGGATGGCACCTTTGTTCTAAAGCGCAGGAAACGCAAAGAAGAAAAAGCCATTGACGATTTAGCTAATAACATGCTTCAATTTGTGAAAAGCACGGCACGCTATCGGATGTTGCAACGAAACAAACTCGAAAATTTTTCGGAAAACTTCGACTGGAATATCTTGCTGGAGCACTATAAAAAAGCATACAATCACGCTTTATCCAGGACGAAATAGGTGGGTTTTCGTTGGAAAATTGCTCAATATTTAGAGCGGCGATGGTGGAAAAACTACCTTTCTAAAAAAGATCCCAAGCAATATTTAGCTTGGAAAAGAGCATATTGGCATCAATTTTTGAAGGATGTAGAATCCGCTGTTCCAAAAGATCAACGGGTTCTCGACGCGGGTTGTGGTCCGGCCGGAATTTTCACGATTCTTGAAGGCAACGAAGTAATTGCTATCGATCCATTATTATCCTCTTATGAAGAGTTTTCGGCCTTTCGGCCGGAAGAGGCCCCTTGGACGCAGTTTGAGCAGTCCCTTTTAGAGGACTTTTCGGCACTTAACTTCAATATTGTATACTGCATAAACGCTATCAACCACGTACGTGATTTGTCTCGAGGGTTCACTAAACTTCTCGATCTTCTTGAGCCAGGAGGTGAATTATTCGTCAGTACCGATTGTCATAAATTCAGTCTGTTCAAACACCTTTTCCGATTCACACAATTGGATGTATTGCATCCTCATCAATTCGATGAACAGGAATACGGAGAACAGATACTGGAAGCAGGGGGAGCCATCGAGAAATCGTTCATCCTAGGTGGAGATTTATTCTTTCGCTACGTAGTTTTCAAGGTTCGTAAACCAGAATAATAGGCCCAAAGAATAAGTAGCGGGTGGATAACAACGAGGCGAAACCATCCGACCGCAGGTCGCGTACATAAACCACCTTCAATACAACTGCCTATTTGAATGAAGTATATATGAGAAGGAATAAAAGCGATTAGCAGCAAAATTATGCCCCGTAGCGACTGCTTACTAAATGGGGGAAATAAAACACCTCCTCCGAGCACCACTTCTGCAAGACCACTTAAAATATTGATCTCCTGGGGAAAAGGAAAGTACGGCGGAATAAGCGGTAGGTAAAAAGCGGGATTAACGAAATGATTGATCCCGGCAGAAATATAAAAAACGGCTAGGATCCATCTAGAAATTCTATTTAATCGTTCAGCGCCCATTTTGTCTGCGAATGAACTTGTTTAAGAATTAAGAAAAAAGGAACCCACCAAATTAAATCATTGGTTATCAAGGTATAACCAAATGCTCCCGGTGCTTGCCCTGTGAAATAATTGAGTACAAATCCTGCCGGTCCCATGAGCTTCCCTAGAAAACCTACCGCTACAATAGGCCAATGCCTCAAGGGATTAAAACTTGCCCAATAGTACCCCAAACCATATACGCCAATTACCATTCCCATGCCTTGCCAAATCATGGGGTGATTGAGAGGAGTCATTCCGGTAAGTTCAAAAAAATGTTGCGGCCACAAAACTACCCACGCTCCCCAAAGCACATTATACAGGGCAGCGGCTTTCAAAGTTGTGGACATCCATTTCGGGTAATCTGTCTGTTTCATGGTGTTCAAACACATTCAACCAGAGTAAGTTCTGAATAGCGTACCTTTATATCGAGAAAAATACAATATGACATTTAAAGAATTGGGCTTGCACGATGGTTTAATTGAAGCCATCAGCTATATGAATTTTGTGGAAGCCACCCCCATTCAGGAACAGGCCATTCCGGCCATCATGAATCGACAAGACGTTTTGGCCTGTGCGCAAACAGGAACCGGAAAAACAGCCGCTTTTTTGCTGCCCATACTCGATGAATTAGCTGAAAAGCCGAGCTCAAAAACAACTACCCTGGTAGTTGTTCCAACTCGGGAATTGGCCGTACAAATTAACCAAGAGATCCAAGGATTTTCCTATTTCATTGGTGTTCATTCGGCATCCGTATATGGAGGTGGCGACGGTCGAGAATGGGATCAACAGAAGGAAGCGCTGACCAACGGGACGAATATTATTGTTGCTACTCCTGGGAAATTAATTTCTCACTTACAGCAGGGGTATGTGAAATTTAGCGACGTTCGTCATCTTATATTGGACGAAGCGGACCGAATGCTCGACATGGGATTTCATGACGACTTAATGAAAATTGTTAGTTATATCCCGGAAAAAAGGCAAACGCTCTTGTTTTCTGCTACTTTCCCTCCGAAAATTCGGAAGTTGGCCAAAGAACTCCTTCAAGACCCCAAGGAAATCAGCATCGCCATTGCGAAACCGAGCGAAAAAGTTGAACAGCGCATTTATCGCGTTCACGAAGATCAGAAGTCACCATTACTCCGAAAAATCATTCGCGAAAACCCCGAGTACGAATGCATATTAGTTTTTTCGAGCACGAAGAAAAAAGTAAATAGTATCATCCGATCACTAAAGCATAAAGACTACCGCGTTGACGGTATTTCCAGCGATTTCGAGCAATCGGAACGCGAGGCCGTACTATCTCGTTTTCGATCGCGAAGAACGCGCGTTTTGGTTGCTACAGACGTGTTGAGCCGCGGAATCGACATTAAAGACATTGATTTAGTAGTGAATTTTGACGTACCGTCGGATGCTGCTGATTATGTTCATCGTATTGGTCGGACCGCAAGGGCCAAAACGGAAGGTGTTGCAATCACCTTGGTAAATCCTGCAGACATGCAGAAATTCACCGAAATCGAACGATTAATAGAGCGTACTTTGGAAAAGTTACCCGCCCCTGAAGAATTTGGTGAAAGTCCGGAATGGGGCAAATCCTCGGGAGGTCGAGGCCGCTCAGGCGGATTTAAAGGTCGTGGTCGATCTGGTGGTGGCGGACGCTCCGGTGGAGGGCGTTCTGGGAATAGTCGCCCGGGAAATGGGCGCCACGGCGGAGGAAACTCGGGCGGTCAAAGACGATCTGGAAATCAAGGTCGGCCCTCTAACAGTTCGGGAAATACCTCATCTGGAAGTCGGAATAAAGGCTCAGAAGGTTAACAAAAGATTTTTTTGGGCTGTAAAACAGCTCGTACGTCATTAATCGAGTCCGAACGAAAATCCTAGATAGAACGTTCGTGGTCTGGTGGGACCGTACACGTACCCGGCATCGCGGTCCACTCCCGTATCAAAATCTTTTTGGAAGCTGTTGAGCACGTTAAAAACGCCCGCGTACACCTCCAAATAGGGCGCATTCTGAAAGTCTCTATGAAATTTAATTTTGGGACTTACTTCGATAAAAGAGGGGGTTGTCTTAATGCTTGTAAATCCGGTCTCGGCATTGAGCACATGGGGCACCTTCATGGAGCCGGTTATTACAGAATTCAAAGAGAAGCTCCAGTTCTTTAACCCTTCATAACCAATCATGGCAAAGCCATAATTATTGGGTGTTCGAAGAATCGTTTGGGTGGCTACAATAGTGTCGCTTTTGCCGGGTTCTTCTGGGTTCGATTCCCAGATAACTTCAGACTCTTCATATTTCCCTTTTTGTACGGTTGCTCCCAATTGAATTCGGGAGTTCAAAAAATAAGGGTTGAGTTCCAAAGCCTTATTATAATGGTAGATGGCAAGCGGCAACAATCCAATCCTCATAGACGATTCGGCAAATTCTTTGTGGTAGAAAGCTTCGTCCGGAGCAGAGCGAACCAGCTTTTGCCAGAATTTAAATGCCAGGGTATCGGCTCCTCGATTTCCGGCAATTTGCGCCGAAAGAGCCAATGTTGGCACGTGATTCGAATCAATTTCGAGCAGGGCCTCACAAGTTTCCCAAGCCTCGTCCCAACGATTTAAACTGCGATAGGAAATGCCATAGCGATACAGCACTTCTCGCGTATATTCTGACGAATCCAGCTGAGAAAGTATATTCAAGGCAGATTGATACTGTCCTAACTCCATTTTCTCTTTGGCTACAGTAATGAGTTGGGGTGATTGTCCAGCCGCTAGGCTGCTGCAAAACAGAAGGGAAAAGAAAAGAAAATGCCTCAGCATAATTGAGAAGACTGGTTTACGAAAAAAGGAGTTTAAAAAGGAACCACGGATCTATAACACGATTGAGCTCGCCTTGAACTCCAGCTAATCCGAAGTTCATTCCGATCTCAGTATATTTTTGAGCGGAACTAACCACAGCTTGGGAAAGAAGAAAAACAAGGAAGACCCGTTTCAGCATGAATGCAAATATTGGATATCTTTCCCTGAGTAAATAAAAAAAGCCCTCCTGAAACATCAGGAAGGCTTTCATACTAAAAGTTGAAAAATTTTAATCTTCTAAAACCACCTCGGATCGAACCCACTTGAGGGTGTTCACAATTTCGTTGTCGTCATAATGAACTTCATACTGAGTAGATCCCTGATCTTTCCAGAAAAGCCATTTGCCATCTTTTACTCCATGGCTGTAATGAGCTTCACATAATTTGCTTCCTTCTTGATCCCAAGACTGCCAAAAACCATCGGGCTTTCCTTCTTCGTATTTCCCCATTTCTCGAACTGTTCCGTTTGGATGATAAAAAGAAGCCCAAATCGATGTCTCACTATTTAATACGTACTCGGCTTTTAAAGTTCCATCTTTATAAAACTCTTTCTTCACGGGCTCTTGAGCAAAAACTCCAAGAACCATTATACTCATAACTACACTTACTAACGTTTTCATAACCACACGTTTTATATTACTCTACAGCACAAAGATAACAATTTTGAAACAATAAGTTCATTTTAAATTCACTTTCTATTAACATTAAGGTAACATTAGGCTCTTTTTGCATTTTGGCATCACTTTTGGTTTCCATGTAGTAACTTTGACCCATCGCCTTATGAAAGCATACAAACTATTAAACTTCGTCCTTGTCATTTCTTTTCTTATGCTGCTACCAGCGTGCAGTGGAAGCAAGAAAATGACGAAAAAGGCAATTCAGCTCGAAGAGGCCAATATGACCGAAGAAGCTGCTCGTTTCTATTTGATCGCTCTCGAGAAAAACAACACAAACGTCGACGCACAAATTGGTCTGAACAAAACAGGGCAATATGTGCTGAATCAGAAGCTGAGCGATTTTTATAAATCCTTCGGGATGGAAGATTTTAGAGCCGCTGTTTATGCCTATCGCGACGCTAAGAGTTATTACAATAAAGTAGATGCTGTTCATGTGCATCTCAACTTTCCAGAGTACTACGAAGACTATTACAACGAAGCGAAGGAAGTGTTCCTAGCGGAACGATATGAAATTGCTCAGTCCGCCCTCGACCAAGAACGATTCTCCGTAGCGAAAGAGGTTCTCACAGAAATTGCCGGATTCGATCCAGAATACGCGAATCTCTCCGAGTTAAAATCCTATGCGCAACTAGAACCAAAATATCGCGAAGCAAAAGCGGCGCTGGGAGCAAAAAAATATAGAACAGCATTCTATCTGTTCGATTCTATTCTTCAAGAAAAAGAATACAAAGACAGTCGCACCCTCCAACAGCGCTGCCGTGAAAAAGCGACCTACACCATCGCTTTCCTCCCATTCAAAAACAGTTCTCAAAGTGATGGTTCCTCTGAGGCCATTGCAGCTGCTGTCATCAAAGAAGTGCTCCAAAGTAACGATCCGTTCTTAAGAATTATCGATAGAGAACACCTTGAAGTACTGCTTAATGAGCAAGAATTGGGCATGACCGGATTAGTGGATGAATCGACCGCAGCGAATGCCGGAAATCTAGTAGGCGCGCGCGCTGTACTTAGTGGTCATTTAGTACGAATGACGGAAACGAAAGGAAATGAAGAACGAGAAATTAAAAAAGGTTACCACGCTTACGTCGAGAAAAGGCTGAACAAAGAAACGGGTAAGTACTATTCCGTGACCCGATACGACAAGGTCTATTACAAACAGTTTAAAAAAGAGAACAAAGTAGCGCTAGCTTTTCAATACAAACTCATCAGCTCAGAAACAGGAGAAATTCTTTTGTCCGACTTAATTGAACTCACCGAAACCGACGAAGCCGAATGGGCGCGCTACGATGGAGACGATCGGTACCTTTATCCCGGTACTTGGGAAAGACGTGACAAACCATCGTCTAGCGACCGCGTATTCACCAGCAGTAAGCAAAGAAGGGCGTTAGAACGCTTACTCGAAGCCTCCGAAGAAGTAGAATCGGTTGATCAATTGGCGGGTAATTTATTTAGAACAACGGGACAGAGAGTCGCGCGAAAACTGATCTCTTTTAATCCCGAATCGTAATGCGCTCCTTACTGTTCATATCGGCCTTAACCTTTGTTTTGGGGTGCTCGTCTACACAAAAAAGTACCGTCCAACCTAAAGTCGTTCCGTCTTGGACGAAAGCACGTCCGAGCGATACCGATTATTACATCGGGGTCGGAAAAGCGTCAAAATCGGAACACCCCTTCGATTATACATCGGTGGCAAAGCAATCGGCTCTCGAAGAACTTTCAAACGAGATCTCAGTGAAAATAAGCGCGAACAGTGTTTTGAGTCAGACCGAAGACCAACGGGGATTTGTTGAAGCTTATCAGAGTCGCATAAATTTGCGTTCCGAAATTGAACTCGAAGGTTTCGAAGTATATGATTCTTGGGAAGATGAAGAGCGATTTTATATTTATTATCGTCTGAACAAACGCGAATGGCTTGCGAAACAAGAAGCAAAGAAAAAGGCAGCACTGGCGCAAAGTCGCGATTGGTATGCCAAAGCCCTTCGGGCCGATAGCTTACATCGTGCCGATGAGGCACTTACCTACTATGTAAAAGCCCTCGAATCTATTGATCGCTATCTCGGGGAACCTCTCGAATATCAAGACCCTCAATACGGTTCGAAATTCTACGGCAACGAGGTGTATTACCATTTAGCCGAAGTAGCCCAGGGATTAAACATTAAAACTTCGATTGATAAACGCCAGGTAAAGCAGGGAACGCTGCAGAAAAATGAATCGATAACTTTTCAGCTGGTGAATCAAGCTGATCGGCCTGCGGCCGGATTGCCAATCGTTATTAAATACTCTGAGCAATTGAGTCGAGGAACCGTTTCATCAACAGACGCAAGCGGCATGGTAAAGTACGGCCTCCCCGTTATTAAAACAGCCACACGAATTCAATATATAACGGCGAAATTCGACGCCGATACATGGAAGAAAGAAGTTTCAGATAACGCCCTTGTTCGAGAAATTCTGGAAGACCTCGGCAAAAAAATGAAAGAGACAATGGTCGAACTCGAAGTGCTTCCCCCTACTTTCTCCGTGACATCTACCGAACTGAATTTGGGCAATCCTACGAGCAACCCACTTTTAGGTCCGACCGTGAGGTCGGTACTGTTAGAAAACGGATTTGCCACCGATACCGTCAATCCAGACTACCGATTCATAATCACTACAGACTCCGACTCCAGCGGTACATCGCGAAATATGGCGACGGCCTTTCTCCGTGGCGAAATGATCGTATACAACGGCGAAAAGGAAGTATTTCAAACGTCTTTCCACGAAGTTAAAGGCGTGCAACTCAATTACGAAAGTGCGGGGAAAGCCGCCTACCGCGAAGGTGCTGAATGGTTAACCTACGAAGTACTACTTCAATGGATTGATCGCGTTCGTCCTACCAGATAAGCCATTCATTTGTTGCGTACCTTTGTGACGCTATGAATGAAATCACCCCGCAATTCGAGCAATTCGCCGCCCATCTACAACGCTATCACGACGAAGGGAAAACCGTTTTTGCAAGCTCTAGCTTTCAAACGCACAGCCTTCCGATGTTGCATATGATCAGCAGAATTCAGCCGGATATCCCCATATACTTTCTCGACACTGGCTATCATTTCCCGGAAACGCTCGCTTTCCGCGATGAAATTAGCACCGCTTTTGGATTGAACATCGTGAATATTTCTTCACCTATCGACAAAGTTAAACAGCGCGATGAACACAGTCAGTTGCTCTTTAGTAGCGATCCGGATCATTGCTGTTTTCTTAACAAAACACTGCCCATGGAACCGGTACTCCACGACTATGACGTCTGGATATCGGGCGTTCGAAAAGATCAAAGCTCCATTCGTGCCGAATTCAGTTATGAGCAACCGGGAAAACACAATACGACCCGACTCCACCCTATGCTCGAGTGGAACAGCAAAATGATATGGGCGTATCGGAAAGAATTCGACTTGCCTGTTCATCCGCTCGAAGAGCGCGGATTCCTGAGCATTGGCTGTCTCCCTTGCACAAGAAAATTCGACATGACCGGTGATACCGATCGACAAGGTAGGTGGGCAGGAATGAAGAAAACGGAGTGCGGATTACACACAGATTTAGCGAACAAATGAACATACTTATTACAGGAGGTACAGGTTACATCGGTTACAGTCTCGTGCACCAGCTTCTAGAAAACAACGTGGAAATCAATAAAATTGTCATCTTCGACAACCTCTCAAATAAGAAATACGATTTCTTTACCGCTGGCGAATTACCCACTGAAAAAATCAAATTTGTCCAGGGTGATTTACTCGACGGAAGAAAACTCGAGAAATACCTGAAAGACATTCACTGGGTGTATCATTTGGCCGCGAAGGTAACTACGCCTTTTGCCGATCGTGAAGCTCACTTTTACGATCAAATCAATCATTGGGGAACGGCACAGCTTGTTCAATCGATTGAACGTTCCGACGTCAAGGGAGTCGTTTATTTATCGAGCGCTTCGGTCTACGGTGACGGCGCTGAAAACGCCGACGAAAGCTACACACCGCATCCCAATTCCTTCTACGGTATTTCGAAATACGATGGGGAGCAGCAAGTAAAAAGGATGGGGAAAAGGCTTAAAACATTCATAATCCGTTCTGCCAACATCTATGGTTTTAATCCAGCTTTTCGAATTGACGCCGTCGTAAATCGTTTTATGTTTGAAGCCCATTTTAACCGTAAGATTTCCATTCACGGATCCGGGGAGCAAATGCGCTCCTTTATTCATATTGATAAAGCCGCGCAAACCTTAGCACGGTTAGTTCAGGATACTGTACCAACTGGAACGTACAACCTGGGGGAGCATAACCTAAGTGTAATGGACATCGCCGAAGCGATTAAGGAAGTGTATCCTGATTTAGAAATGATTAATATTAATCATCAAATGAAAATGAAAAATCAGAGTTTGGCTATTCCATGTCGAATCACGGAACTCATCCCGTGGACAGCTAAATCGTTATCCGAAGAATTAAGTGCGTTTAGAGCAAGTTTTTCATTCTAACGATTTCGAAGACTTATTAATCCCTCTTCAATTAAGTTTCTTTCAAATAAAAAAATCCCGCCTCGCGGCGAGATTCATACTTTTTTACAAGGGTTGAATTAATTGTTGTTCAATTTATCCATCTCTTTATTGAACTCTTCTTTGAACTTTTCGTAGTCGTAATCGATACGCAAACGTTCGTCGTTACTTAGCGTTTGATTCAAGGCGCCGAGAAGGTCTTCACCACTCATTTCCAGTGCGATGTACGTTTTATAAGTTCCATCTTCAGTAGTAAACATCTTCTCACAAATTGTTTTTACTCCGGCCAACTCTTGGTTAATCACTTCTCGTGTCAAACCTTCAAAACGTTCCTCAACATCTTCTTGGTTGTTAAATTCACGAGAGTTAACGTAGTTATCAATGGTTCCTTTTATGGTCGTAGTTATGGAGCTCGCTAAATCAGCACGGGCATTGCTAAGAGCTTTTTTCTTAGATACCATTTGGTCCTTGCTTTCGCCTACGGCATTTGCACGGAACACGTCTTTGTTCGACCAAAATTCGTCACCACTACAAGGCACCGCAATCTCTACTTCCCCTTTTGGAGCTTCGAGTTTTTTGCTTTTGCAGCTGGTCAATGATAAGGCGCCAATCATTAAGGCACCAAGCAGGGAATAGGATAAAATACTTTTCATGGCGTTTCTTTTTTAAATTCTATCAAGACAAAACCAAAGGTCGTGCCAAAATTTTAATGTGGGTCAGAATATTCCGGATTATTTAAAAACTCCGGATCAGAAAGTGTCTTTAAAAAGGCGATCAAATCATCTTTTTGCTGCTGCGTCCAATTGCGCCCTACTCCGGCCGCTTTCATCAAGGGATCTAAAGTGGGTGAAGGGTGGCCGCCCATATTATAAAACTCAATCACCTCTTCCAGCGTTTGGAAACGACCGTCGTGCATATAAGGACCCGTGAACTCAATATTCCGAAGCGTTGGTGTGTGGAATTTACCAATATCTTCAGGATTCCCGGTCACTTCATACAAGCCCTTTTCGTCAGTAAATACGGAATCAAGTCCCGTATTGTGAAATACATTATCTGTAAACTGAAAAGCCGTCGCATAAGCGCCATGACAGTGAAAACAGTCGCTAATTTCATTTTCAAACGTATCGAACCCTCGAATTTCCGCCGGATCTAAAGAGGCCTCACCACGCAAGAATTGATCAAATTTGCTGTTTCCGCTTATAACCGTTCGTTCAAACTGAGCGATCGCCTTCGTTGCACGATCTACCGTTATTGCGGTATCGCCAAAGGCACTCCGGAATAGTCCGTGGTATTTCTCATCATCGCGTAACTTATTCAAAGCTGCTGTCCAGCTTTGGTGCATCTCTATGGGGTTGGGAATAGGTTCAATGGCTTGCTCTTCCAAACTGGTTGCCCTTCCGTCCCAAAAAAGCCCATTCGTTCGGTAAGCGAGGTTAATAATGGCCATCGCATTTCGCGTTCCGGGGATACCATCTACACCCACGCTAAACCGATTGGGATCACTAAAGCCATTTTCTTGGAAGTGACAACTACCACAACTGATCGTATTGTCCCGACTTAATTTTTTTTCGAAAAACAACCATCGGCCCAATTCAACCCCTTTAACCGTTGTCTTATTGTCGGCTGGTTCAGGAATTGATGGAAAATAAGAAGGTAAATCGAAAACGTAATCGGGGTTGTCGATATCGCCTCCATTATCATCGTTATCGTCATCATCAGGCCGACAGGCCCCGAGCACTACAAGCAGAAGAAAAAGAATTCGTGTGATCTTCATATTACAATATTACGCATAGTTTAAACGAAAAGTGGGTCCAGTATGTTTTAGGGTATAAAGATTGGGTACCGTACCTTTGACCCCATTGACATATAATACCATGAAGCAGGCAACTTCCATCCAGACCTTATTGCAATCGAATATCGATCCCGATTTACTGCGCATTGCGCGTAAAGTGGAGGCTGAAGAGCGTATTTCCTTCGACGAAGGAGTTCTACTTTTTGAAAAAGGCGACTTAAGCTACCTCGCTACATTAGCCAATTACATTCGTGAGAAGAAGCACGGAAACTACACCTATTTTAACCGTAATTTCCACGTTGAGCCAACGAACATTTGCGTATTCGACTGTAAATTTTGTGCCTATTCACGTCTTTTAAAGGAAAAAGATGAGGGTTGGGAAATGACCGAGGAAGAGATTCTTGAAAAAGTGCGCTCCTACGATGAACAACCCATTACGGAAGTGCATATTGTTGGTGGCGTTCACCCAAAAATGGGTCTTCACTACTTCGCTTCATTGATTAAGAAAATCAAAGAAATTAGACCCGAACTTCACGTAAAAGCATTTACTGCTGTTGAGCTTGAATATATGTGCCGCAAGGCGAAAGTGAGCTACTCAGAAGGTCTCAAAATATTAAAAGACCACGGTCAAGACAGCCTTCCCGGCGGAGGCGCCGAGATTTTCGATGAGGATGTTCGCTCTGTAATTTGTGCGGACAAGTGCTCTTCGGCACAGTGGCTTGAAATTCACGAGGCCGCTCACAACCTAGGCATGCCCTCCAACGCAACTATGCTTTATGGGCATATTGAAGAATATCGTCACAGAGTCGATCACATGAATCGCTTGCGCGATTTACAAGATAAAACAGGCGGATTCAACACCTTTATTCCTTTGAAGTTCCGCAATGGGGACAATCAAATGAGCGATGTTCCCGAAACAACTATGGTGGAGGACTTAAAAACGTATGCCATTGGCCGTATTTTCCTCGACAACTTCCCTCACGTGAAAGCCTATTGGCCTATGATTGGCAGAAAAACGGCTCAATTAAGTCTCGGTTTTGGCGTGAACGACATCGACGGTACCATTGACGATAGCACGAAGATCTATTCTATGGCCGGAGCCGAAGAACAAAACCCAGCGATGACCACAGACGAGTTAGTTTCTTTAATCAAAGATGCAGGTCGACACCCTATTGAGCGCGATACCGTTTACAATCACATTAAAGATTATCTGGATTATTCCGTTGAAGATATCCGAGACAAAGCGCTCTCCAACTAACCTAATTCTTATTGATCGGTTACGTGAACGGAGTAATTCCTCCATTTGTCGATGACGGCCACCATATCTTCCGCTAAATCACTTTCGAGGTAAATCCACTCGCCGCTTTTCGGATGTGTAAACCCCAGCGAACGCGCATGTAGCGCTTGTCGCGGTAGAATTTTGAAGCAATTATTGACGAATTGCTTGTACTTCGTAAACGTGGTTCCCTTGAGAATTTTATCCCCACCATACTCGAAATCACCAAATAGTGGATGCCCAATATGAGCCAAATGAACCCGTATTTGATGTGTTCTACCCGTTTCGAGTTTACACTGAATGAGCGTCACATAGCCCAATCGCTCTACTACTTCCCAATGCGTAACGGCATGCTTGCCTTGATCACCTTCGGGAAATACATCTTGAACTTTTCTGTTCTTGTGACTGCGACCAATGTTCCCGGTAATTGTTCCCGTATCTTCCTCAAAATCGCCCCATACTAGAGCCAAGTATCTCCGCTCGATGGTACGGTCAAAAAACTGCTTACTCAGATGTGCCATAGCCGGCTCATTTTTCGCAACCACCATTAATCCGGTTGTGAGTTTATCTATTCGATGCACCAAACCCGGCCGATCGGTTTGTTGCCCTACGGGCAGATTTTGAAAATGGTAAATTAAAGCGTTGACTAAGGTGCCCGAATAATTCCCATAACCCGGGTGCACTACGAGTCCGGCCGGTTTATTGACCACCACAACGTCGTCATCTTCATAAACAATATCAAGGGGAATGTTTTCGGGGATCAATTCAATTTCTCTCGGAGGGTAGCTCATGACCACTTGAACGACATCGCCGGGTTTAACCTTGTAGTTCGATTTAACGACGGCACCGTTCACGTGAATATTACCCGATTCGGCCGCTGTTTGAACTCGAGATCGACTTACATTTTCTAAAAAATTGCTCAGAAATTTATCGACCCGTAAGGGTTTTTGTCCTTTATCTGCAACGATTCTATGATGTTCAAAAAGCTCTTCGTTCTCTTCGAATTCCTCTTCAGCCATCTCTAGTTCAGTTTTATAAATCGGGAGCGAATTACCCGACCGCGCTCCTCTTTGGTAAGCACGTACATTCCTTCCGAAAGGAAGCCAATATCGGCCTGCGTTCCTCGGCCCGACAGGACTGTTCGACCCTGCATATCCAAAATGAAATAAGCACTTTGATCATCGCCATTCCATCGAATCTCCTCGACAGCAGGGTTGGGATAAACGGTGAATTCAGCGAGCTCGTCTTCGTCCACACCCAAATCACTTGTAACCTCCGCGCCAAACATAGGCCGTAACATCAATGATCCCTCAATTTCTGAAGGTAACCACAAGCCGCTCACGAAATAATATAGTTTATCGCTATTGTCAAAATTTCGATCATAACCTACGTACATTTCGTTACTGAATTGCTGCTCAATTCCGATAAACACGGGCTGATCAATAACCAACGCCGAATCGAGCAAGTAACGCGCGTAATAGTTCATCGGAGTAAATCGGGGCTGATAAATACTGTCCGATTTATACAGCGCCAAACTCGGCGATCCGTCTTGCCCTACTGTCCAAATTCCAATTTTGAAGCGATTATTCGTAGCGTCGATTAAAGTAGGTGGAAAATATAGTTCAACCCCTCTAAGAATATCGTCTTTTAAAGGATTGATGTAATACGCCATTTTCGCGCTTAAATCATTTAAAGCGTACCCGCGTTCCGCCGAACCATCATCATAAGCGTAGTAGTTGTGAAAAGACTGTTTGAAGGTAAGTGTATCGTTTTCCGGTCGAACATCTGGAACCGACTGAATAAAATACTTAATCTCAACGTCTGAACTATCATTACTATTCGTCGTGATATTCTCTAAATTACTTTGAAAAACGTAGTTGACCGAATCGAAGGTAAATGGGTTTGAATTTTTAAAAAGAACATTCGAATTGAAAATATTCAGACCATCTTGATAGAGTCGGTATCCAAAATTCACATTACGGACCCCTCCCGCTCTATTTTGAAAGTATACTCTATTCGCCGCTTTATAGGGATCTGTCAAACTAGAAAAATGGGTCCATGGAACCGTGTAATAATCAGCTAAAATGGGACCGGGGCGTTCAGAAATGCAAATATCATCAATGGCCGAATCGCTTCTTGACCTTCCTTCATTCAAGATAATATAATCTACGTGCCAATGGTCTAGGTTGCCCGACAAGGTCGCGTAATTTTTGAATCGAAATTGGAATCCTCGTTTTAACAAGGAGGTGTCTGTAATTGGAATGTACACCGATTTGAAATCGTCGTATTCTTCTCCGCGCGTAGACCAAACATGTCGCCAACCCAGCGTGTCTGGTCCGCGAAATTCAAGCACTAAAGAATCTTCCGATTCCGGCTCGTTTCCAATTCCTTGTGCTTGATAGTAGAAACTGAGATACACGCTATCCGATGGAAAATAATTTAAATCAATCGGTTTTGAAGTTAAATAATCTGCCACTCCATAGCTCGATGCGTTTACAATATTGTAAGCCAATCCGAATTCGTTTAACCCGTCAAATGTAACGACCCCATAAGAGGGCGGTGCTATTGCCATATCGAGATTGACATAAGTATATGAATCTTCCCATCGGTCTTCGCGGGGAAACAAAACGTCGTCACTGAAATCATCGTAAAAAGGAAGGTTCAATGTATCCGAGACAAGCGACTTTTGCATGGGTCCATACTTCTCAATATGATCTTGAATAATCGGATTTGAAGTCAAAGGAGCCAGCAATTCTTGTCCCATGGCCGAACCAAAGCAACCGATAAAAAGTAGGATTAATCGTTTAGAAAGCGTCATTAGAAATCGAATCAGATTCAAGCAATGGGTTCGTATCAGGAGTATATAACGTATCCGTAGGTATTTTCGTACTATCCGAGGTGAACCACAAGTCAACGGACATTCCGAGTCGAATCACTGGACGTAAATTGGGTTCGGGATACTGACGATAAACACGCGCTGATGCCGTGTCTTCTACTGTTTCGTCGTAGCGCAATGAACCAACATTTAAGGAAAGTTCTTTGAGTCTTTTCTTGGCATCTTCAAGCTGCAAACCGGGAATCCAAGGAACCGATATTTTTTGATCGCTTAATCCATCACCGAGGATTAAATCAATAACCGCCCTCTTAGGCAGCATAGCCCCAGGCATCACCTCTTCACCGTCGTACTTCACGCCAACCACGACATCGCGCGCCATGTCTGGCACAAATTCTAATTCGCCCAATCTAAATCCGTAGGTTTCTATGTATGAAATTGCCTGTCTTTTAGAACGGTCGATTAAATTGGGCAAACTGACTTTCTGAACATTACGCGGATTCACCGTAAGAAAAACGGTCCTTCCTTTTTTAACGGCATGTCCCGGGCTTGGAATTTGACCCACGACCGCCCCACGAGGGTAGTCTGGATTGAACTCGGCAGAGTCAATCACGGCAAATTCCAGTTCTAACGGGGTAATTTGCTCATCGACTTCTTCTAACGTAAAACTAGTAAGCTCTGGAACTAAAACGGTTTCCCCATGCTTCGTATATCGGCTCAGCCAAGCGGTTAGCACGAAGAATCCAATCACGACCAACAAGACGTAAAAAAGGAGATGGCGCAAGAAGGTCTTGCTCTTTATAAATGTAAATATCTGCTGCATCATAATAGAACGGCGCAAAGATAGGATTTTTGATTCCGCTGATCGTTTCAATTTCTGCATTACCTTTGGGGCTATGAGCGAAAAACCCAAGATTGCGGTCGTCGCAGGAGGATACTCAAGCGAACGCGAAATATCTCTAAGGAGCGGTGGAGTCGTGTTTAAACACCTCGACCCAAATGAATTCGATAAGTACTTTATTGATTTGGATGAGTCGGGGTGGTATTTAGTCGATGGATCTAAACGCATCGCAGAAATAGATCGTTCTAATTTTTCGTTTTCGGGACCTAACGGTCCGATTTTCTTTGATGCCGCTTTTATCGCCGTTCACGGAACTCCCGGTGAAGACGGAAAGCTTCAATCGTATTTCGACTTAATTGGCCTACCGTACAATACATGTGGGGCCTTTGGTGCCGCCATAACGTTTGAAAAAGGTGTTTGCAACCAATTACTCCGACAACACAACATCCCAGTGGCACGGTCAATTCTCCTCGAACATATATCAGATGCAAAACCAAAAGGCCTCATTGAAGAACTGGGTTTACCACTTTTTATAAAACCCAGCAAAGCGGGTTCCAGCTACGGAATAAGTAAAGCAAAATCCATCGAAGACATTACCCCTGCCATTATAAATGCGTTTGAATATGACGACCTCGTTGTTGTAGAAGAAGAATTAGTAGGTCGCGAGGTTACTTGCGGTGTTTTCAAAAATGACGGGAAGATCACGGCCTTGCCTGTAACAGAAATAATTTCGGATAACGAATTCTTCGACTACCAAGCGAAATACGAAGGTGCGTCGAGGGAAATCACACCGGCAGACATCGTGCCGGAGGCACAAAAAGAAGTACAAAACTTAAGCCAACGTATTTATAAAATCCTCCGTTTAAAAGGTACCTGCCGCATGGATTATATCCTGCATCACGGCAAAGCACATTTGATTGAAGTAAATACAGTTCCTGGATTAAGTGAAGCGAGTATAATTCCGCAGCAGGTTCAACAATTCGGACTCGATTTGCGTACTTACTTCGGAAATGAATTGAAGGCGGCAATAGAAAGAAGAAAATAATGAAGAGAATAGTGTTTGCCCTTGTGGCTATTTTGGGAGTGTTCGGCATGTGGGTCGCCTACACTCCTCAAATGAATGAACTCCCAAAACCAAAAGGAACCATCATTGTTGATAAGGAAGATGGCTCTGAAGAAGAACGCCATCAAGAGAAACAAGCGTGGCTCGATGGAATGAAAAAAGCTGCTCCGGGAGTCAATGTCGACCAAATTGAGCACGATTATCGATTCGCTCGTCAAAAGAGGTTAGCTAAAATGCGGTCCACCTCGGACTCCTTAGCGGGAGGAAAAGTAATCGGAACCTTTAACGAACGCGGATGCAATTTCAACAGCGGTCGCGTCATGAACGTCGAATGGGACACGATCAATGACTTGATGTACGTTCAAACCGCGGGAGGAATCCTGTTCTCCGGTCCCGAAGATGGTTCCGACTGGCAACCCGTGAATGAACAATTCCGAATGGAAGGAGGCCTTTTCATTCGTTTAGTCGAACACAATGGCGGACAAAGATTGCTTTCGGGTACCGACGGATGGCACTTTTACTACAGCGATGATTTAGGTGTAACCTGGGATACCGCGCAAGGTATGGATCCAAATCCGCAGAGGAGGTTTATACGAGATGTCGTGATGCTCAATGACTCCGCAAATACGATTTACTTATTAGCCACTGAATGGGCGGCTCCGGTGCACCACACTCTTTACATGAGTACAGACCACGGAGCGAATTTCGTGTCCTTAGCAACCTTCCCGGAGAGTCGCTATGGTAATGCGCTTCAAGCCGATCTGTGGGCGCATCGATATGAAAATGCAGCCTATATGTATTTGGCCGATTCGATTTTTGAATTAAAAAGCGACAGCGCCCGAATTTTCAAAGGAACCGTTGGAGGGGCCGGGGGAAGCGCTCTTATTACAGGCCATGTGAGTTCATCGGGAACACATACTTTGTACGCTTACACAAGTGGTGAAATTCACCGCTCCATTGACTCTGGAGCAACCTGGGCTTTTCAAGGAATGCAAAATGAAAATCCGTTTCGCAGGACAAGCTTCGAGGCCTCTGTTATTAATGATCAGACACTCTATTTTGGAAGCGTTGAGTGCTTTCGATCATTCAACCAAGGACAGAATTGGTTTAAAGTGAATAATTGGTACGACTATTACGGACTCGAAGCGACTAAACTACACGCTGACATACCCGCTATTCAATCGTTTCTCGATGACAATGGAAACGAAGTAACTCTTATTTCAACAGATGCTTCCTTCTACAGATCCGAAAACGAGGCAATCACCGTTTCTAATTTAGGCCTCTCCGGACTGAATATTTCTAGAATTTACGATCACTACACCTATCGTCTCGACCCAAATGTTATTTACGTGGGTACACAGGATCAGGGTTATCAAAAAGTAACCACCGACAATGGCGGAATTCTTGAATGGAACCAAGAAATATCCGGAGACTACGGATGGATTGTCAGCTCAGACGAAGGGTATAACATCTGGATGAACTACCCGGGTTTTACAGCCTTCTGGGAAGATGCACCCTTTGGATTTGCACAAATGGAGACTTGGGATTTTAACGGAGCGAACCACTTCTGGATACCACCGTTAATGGCCGATCCATCATCGAGTTACACCGCCTATATCGCCACGAAAAACCCGAATGGCGGAAGTGCCTCGTATATGACGAAATTAGAGATGAATGGAGTCATAACGGCCACTCAAATGCCTAAGGACTTTGGCGCAAATAACGGCGGAAATATAACCGCGATGGCCTCCAGCCCGATCGACCCATCACATTGGTATGTACTTACGGATGCAGGTCGTTTCTACCACTCATCTGATAGTGGCGTAAACTGGACAAGAACCAACATTTCTAATGCTCCGGGGACTCATTATTTTTACGGAATGGCCCTAACTCCTTCTTTAACCGATTTGGGTACCGTATATATTGGTGGAAGTGGATACAGCAATCCGCCGGTGTACAAAACAACAAACCACGGTACATCTTTTTCAGACATCACTAATGGTTTACCTCCTACCTTAGTGCATGAACTGGCAAGTGATGAAAACGATTCTTTGCTTTTCGCCGCTACTGAAGTGGGTGCCTTTGTTTATGTAACCAGCGAAGATCAATGGTACGACTTATCCTTGATGGGCGCTCCGGATGTCAATTATTGGAGTGTAGAATATTTACCCGCTCTTGGAGTCGCCCGATTTGGAACCCATGCACGCGGTCTGTGGGATTTAAATCTTACTCAACCGGGAATTGGTTTAACCGAAAACGACCTCAACGATTGGAAGATATTCCCAAATCCCAGCAATGGTGTCATCAACTTCTCAGAGGTGAGTCGAACCGGAGTAGTCTACGATATGAACGGTCGTTTGATCGAGCGGTGGGAAACGCACAGGAGTCGGCTTGATTTAAGCCCTTATCCGACGGGTGTTTATATTGTAAAAACCGAAAAAGGTACTCGAAGAGTAATCAAGAACTAAAAGTTCTTGTTGAGAAATTGAACTAGTTTTTCTGTAGCTCGCGCTCGGTGACTGATCGAATTCTTTTCATCGGAAGAGAGTTGGGCAAAGGTTTTTTCGCTTCCGACCGACTGAAAAATGGGGTCGTAGCCAAAGCCTTCTTCCCCAACGGGTTTTTCCGTAATTGTTCCGTTCACAATTCCTTCAAAGGACTTTTCTTCTCCACCGACAATTAATGCAATCACGGTTTTGAAACGAGCGGTTCGATCCGACTCTTTTTCGAGCTCATAAAGAACCTTGAACATGTTTTCTTTCGCATCGCGCGCCGGGCCGGCGTACCTTGCGCTTAGGACGCCGGGCTGGCCATCGAGGGCGTGAACTTCTAAACCCGTATCATCGGCAAAAACATCGCACTTAAAACGATCATAAATGTACTGTGCCTTTTGCATCGCATTTCCTTCAATGGTCGACTGTGTCTCTGGAATATCTTCCGTACAACCAATGTCTTTTAAACTAATCAACTTTATATGATCGGGTACCATTGCCTGAATCTCTTTCAGCTTGTTTTCATTGTTGGTGGCAAATACAAGTTCCATAGGCTTGTTTATTCCAGGAGGCTTCAACGCCGCTTTCGGCATTCGCTCTTTTTTACCAAAAAGTCTTTTAATCATGGTGGTAAGGTTCGTTTCGCAAAATGGTTTGGGCGCGATACAATTGCTCCATAAAAAACAGGCGCACCATTTGATGAGAAAAAGTAAGCGCGCTTAAACTCAATTTCATGTGTCCGGCTCGATAAACATCTTCACTAAACCCGTAGGGTCCGCCAATCACAAAAACCAAACGCTTGAGGCTTTCGTTCATTTTTTTTTGAAGAAAATCGCTCAATTGCCTCGAAGTAAGGTGCTTTCCCTTTTCGTCGAGAAGCACAACGAAATCTCCACCTTGAATTTTTGTTAAAATCGCCGCTCCTTCTTTTTTCTTTTGATCTTGATCGTCTTTGATCTTCTTTACGTCCGGAATGGTTATGAGCTCAAACGGCCCATATCGCGGGAGCCTTTTTTCGTATTCAGCAATTCCCGCCTGCAGATAAGATGCGTCTGTTTTACCAACTTGAATTAAGACTAATTTCATTCGACAATTCTTCCGTACTTTGCGGTTAAAGGTAGCACAAATGATAGCGCTTTCAGATCATCGCGACGAATTGGTACATTTTATTGAATCGGCCCTCGCTGAGGATATTGGTGACGGGGACCACAGTTCTTTAGCCTGTATTCCGGCCTCTGCGGCCGGACGCGCTCATTTACTCGTAAAAGCGCCGGGAATAATAGCGGGACTACCCCTCGTGGAATGGATTTTCCACAAAGTAAATCCAATGTGCTCCGTTCAATACCTTTTGAAGGATGGCGATCCCATAAAGCCAAATGATATTGCCTTTATAGTAGAAGGCCCCTCGCGCGCGCTGCTAACCGGAGAGCGCCTGGCATTGAACTGTCTACAAAGAATGAGCGCTATCGCCACTAAAACCCATTACTTTCAGAGTTTGCTTAAAGGACTCCCAACTAAAGTTTTGGACACACGCAAAACAACACCGGGAATTCGGTTACTGGAAAAATACGCCGTTTCTGTTGGTGGAGGTCAAAATCACCGGTTTGGACTCTATGACATGGTCATGTTGAAAGATAACCACATCGATTTTGCAGGCGGAATCGCCGAGGCCATTTCAAAAACGAAACACTACTTAAGGGAAATCGGAAAAGACCTCAAAATAGAGGTAGAAGCCCGAAACCTGACCGAAGTGGAAGAAATAATAGCCGTAGGTGGAATCCATCGTATAATGCTTGACAATTTCACCTATGACGATACGCGAACTGCCGTCGAAATGATCGATGGGAAATACGAAACAGAAGCCTCAGGAGGAATTAATGAAGACACCATTCGCCAGCATGCTAAATGCGGTGTAGACTTTATCAGTGTAGGTGCCCTAACCCACTCTATTTACAATCTCGACATGAGCTTAAAGGCTATTTAAATGATTGACCGTTGGCTCGATAAAATTTGGCATTCTTCTCCACTTATGGCCTTGCGCCGAATATTCAGACAAATATATTTGCCAGGATTTGGAGGCGTTGATTTGTATCAAGTATTAAAATTCTTCGCTACTGGACTTATCGAAGGGTATTTAACGACGCGGGCTGCAAGCATTTCGTTCAGCTTCTTCCTCGCTATTTTCCCTTTTACCATTTTCTTGTTAACCATTATCGCCTATATCCCCATTGATAATTTTCAAGCGGAACTTATTCAATTATTGGAAAGCATTGTTCCGCCGAAAACATGGGTTGCCATTGACAAAACGCTTACTGATATCATCGAAATTAAACGAGGGGGCTTAGCGTCCTTAGGTTTTGTACTTGCCCTGTTCTTCGCAAACAATGGGGTAAACTCGATCCTGACCAGCTTCAACGCGACTTTCCACAGTATTGCCATTCGCAATTTCTTCAGTCAGCTTTTCGCCTCCATGCTGCTGACCATTGTATTGAGTATTTTATTCATCATATCCGTTTCACTCATCATTTTCAGCGAAGTAATGGTGAAACGCCTTGAAGTGCTGGACGTAGTGTCTCGATTTGAAGGTCAAATGCTCGGTTTTGCTCAAATCATCGTACTCCTTTCTCTAATATTCTTTAGCATCACTTTGCTTTATTACTACGGCCCCGCCAACCGCAAAGAGTATCGTTTTTTCTCTCCAGGCGCTCTTTTATCGACGCTCTTATTGTGGGCGACATCCTATGGTTTTGCAGCCTATGTAGCCAATATCGCGAGCTACAATCAAATTTATGGTTCCATCGGAACGCTCATTATTATTCTTTTATGGATCTATGTGAACTCCATAGTATTACTTATCGGCTTTGAATTAAATGCAAGTATTGCACACGCACGTAAAACATCCAGTGCTGAAATTGAGTTAAAGCATGTAAAAGTCTCACGTCAATCAGAATAAATAGAATGAAAAATCTACTCTTAATTATCTTTTGCGCCTTCGGCGCAATGAATACTTTCGCTCAAAAAGGAGATGATCTCCTAGGAATCTGGCATACAGAAGATGAGAAATCAAGAATTGAAATCATCAAGAAAAGCGATGGCAAATACTACGGAAGCGTAATTTGGCTTAAAGAGCCCTATGAAGAAGATGGTAAAACCATAAAAGTCGATGACGAGAATCCCGACCCGAAAAAACGCGCCACCCCCATTGTAGGTCTCGAACTCCTGAAAGAACTCACCTGGGACGGAGAAGAATGGGATGACGGTGAAATCTACGACCCTCAATCTGGAAACACGTATAGCTCAATGGCTACTATGCCCGATGTGAATACGATTAAGATGCGAGGGTATATGGGCTTTTCTCTTCTCGGTCGCACCACTGTTTGGACCCGAGTTCCGAAAGACAAGCTTTAAAGAAAAAACAGTTTAGGTTTGGCTTCAACGGCAAAGTAGCTAACCGGTTCCGCTCCCCATGAACGAACGTAGCGTTGAATGGAGGGAATGGAACTGCCAAAGAAATCGAAAGATTGTTGGTTTTGGAAAGCCTCACTAATTGCTCTGTGCAACAACAGCGTATTGGGCTGAAACGATCGAACCTCCTCTTTTGCGCCGCTCATAAAGTTATAGCTGAAATTTTGGTCAAATAAAACCCAAAGAACCGCTACAGCTTCACCGTCTTTTACGGCCGTGTAAATACGCTGTCCACCCAATTCCGTTGCACTATTGAATATTCTTTGCATACGGGATTTTCCATAATGCGGCTTCATATTCTGCCTCTTAAAAACCTCCTCTACGAGCGTCCATAATGCTTCAAATGAAATGGAATTCCCCACTTCAAATGCTTTCTCCGCCTTTTTCAAATTCCGCTTTAGAGTTGACTTCATCGAAGTATTAAGATCAGATCCTGCCGCGAGGCAGTGCGTGAGTCGCTCGCGAACCGTATACCGTGCGTGGACCTGCGCTTCGAACGTCCAGCCCAATGGAAAGCGAAAATGAAAAACCGCATGTTTCGGCAAGGCATTTCTAAATTCCTCGATAAAATCGAGTCCCAGCTCTAACGTAGCCGTCTTTTCCAATCCACTAATGGAAGTAAAAGGAACAAAATCAGGTGTTTGCGCCCACAGACGACCTTTTGATCGATGATATTGAAATGAAAAAGTGCACGGTTGACCTTCCCAATTGAACGTTACCTCGCGGCACTTTTCGCCTAGTGCCACAGCAAGCCAGTCGTTTCGAGTAAATAAGGGTAGATCATTTTCAATCATGGCGCAAAATGTACAAATTTTGTTCTGGACGCAGCATTGAGTACTTTTGTGCGCACTTTGCGCAGCATCATGAATAGAACCGAGCCAAAAGCCAATCTCATCAGTCTTGAAAACACCATTACAAGCGGAGGTGATGAGCGTATTGAACTCATTCACGACGGATTAAACAAATATCATATCAACCCTTGCGATAACCAAGGAGTTTTTAATCGAGGTACTTGTACCTGCTCTGTATTAACCGATGAGGCAAAAGAACGAGTATCGTACCTGTTCGACGGCTTCAAAGATGGGACAATTTCCTTTGAAGAAGTTCGAAAAGAACAAGTCAAAAGTTTAAAACGACTTTTGAATAACGTAGACTTAAACTACAACGTATTTTTCGCTCCTTCTGGAAGTGATTTATGTTACTACCCCATTCTTTTTTCGAAACTCATAAATCCGAACAAGCCCATCATGAGCTTGGTAACTTGTCCGGAAGAATTGGGTTCTGGATCTGCCATGGCGAATCAAGGGCAATTCTTTTCTGAAAAGAATCAAATCCTCCCGAACGTAGTGAAGGGAGAATCAGTAAACCCCGACATTTCTGTTGAATATAAAAGCTTTAATGCTCGAGATGAAGCGGGAGTTATTCTCGATCATCACGAAAGCATTAAGTCAACGATTCGCAAATACAAAGACGACTACAGTATTATCGGGAATTTAGTGATTGGCTCGAAATCAGGTATCGAAGACAATATCAGCATAATTGAAGAATGCCAAGAAGACGTATTATGGGTGGTAGACCTCTGTCAATTGCGCACTTCTCGTGACCTGCTTCAAAAACTTCTCAAGCTAAATTGCCTCGTAATGGTCACTGGCTCCAAGTTCTATCAATCGCCTCCTTTTTGCGGCGCCCTCTTAGTACCGGAAAAAATAAATACCGCCTTGGCTCATTCAAAACCCGAAACGTGGGGGTTTGATAAAGTATATACGAAGTATGACTTCCCTACCGAACTAGGAGAATTGCGTGAAAAGTTTATCGACTATAAAAATTACGGACTTTTACTCCGTTGGGAATGCGCGGTCACAGAAATGAAACTACTTTCCAATTACAAAGAAAGCGTAGTGAATGTAACCATCAGTCGATGGAACCAGCACATGACCGAATTACTGCTCGATTCTCCTTATTTCGATCTGATGCTCGATCAAGAGAAGACGAATAGCTCCATAATCAGTTTCCGAGTGAAGGTTAACGGAGCGTATTTGAGCCATGAACAGCTCCAAACGCTGCACAAGGCCATAGTAAACGAACCTCCGCCGCTACTCCCGAAGTTCCGCAAACTTATTATTGGACAACCCGTGGCCTACGGTGAGAACAGTTTCATTCGTTTCGCTATTGGATCTCATAACGTTCGGAAACTACTTGATAATGATATGGATTTAACCAACGATACTCGTTTAGTTGAAACCATTGAACGACTCATCAAAGAAAGACGCTATTGAATCGTCTAGAAACAAAGGATTATGAGCTGCAACTAAAAGAGGCACTCAACAACTTCGTTTCCGCAGAAGATACCAGCTTACTATTTTACGACGCCTCTATACTTGAAAACAGAGTAAGTTCCGTTGTAAAAGCATTTCCAAAAGACACGCATCATTGCGTTGCTATAAAATCAAACCCGATTACTCGGGTATTGCAATTTGCAGCAACGGCCGGACTCCAAGCTGAGGCTGCTAGTTACGGCGAATTCTTGCAAGCCGACCGCATTCCGGGCTTTAGCCATTTAGTGTACGATTCGCCAGCGAAAACGCAAAAGGAAATAGAAATCGTTTGCGCCAATCCACGCGCTACGCTCAATATTAATTCCTACGAAGAGCTCCCCCTTTTGCCAAGCAAATCAAGCGCTCGAATTGGACTGCGAATAAACCCATTAGTAGGCTCTACTGCAGACGCGAGCATGAGTGTAGCAGGAAAAAACTCAAAATTCGGAATCCCAATCCACGATTGGAAGGGCATCAAAAAAGCCTTTACCGAGTATCCTCAATTAAGTGGCTTACATGTGCATACGAGCTCTCAATCATCCGATTACGGGAATATGGTTAACGGTGTTCGCGCTGTACTCGACTTGAAAAAACGATTGAACACAGAATTAGGCGATCGAATTCATTGGATTGATATTGGCGGCGGTTTTCCAGTCGATTATGGTGCCGAAAGCACACACGACATTTCTGCTTACGCGCAAATGCTTCAGGAAAACTGCCCTGAATTATGGCGCACCGATTTAGAAATATTCACTGAATTCGGACGCTATTACCACGCTCACGCGGGATTTTCAGCAACCCAAGTGGCAGCAGTTAAACGTTCCGAAGATCGCGACGTTCTAATTACGCATCTAGGGGCCGATCATTTTGTGCGCGAAAGCTATAACCGCGAACTATGGCCGCACCAATTTTTTCTTTTCGACGCCTCCGGAAATTTAAAATCGGGATCAAATAAATTGTGTGACTTGGGCGGACCCTTATGCTTTGGAGGCGATTTCTTCGCAAAAGGTGTTTCTCTTCCTGCCGCAGAGGCAGGAGATTGGCTGGTTATTGCCGATACGGGAGCCAATACCTATAGCCTCTGGAGCCACCACTGCTCTCGACCATTTCCGAAGTTGATTGTTCGCAATAGCCGTGGAAACTCTTTTATTGGTAAGCAACGTCAGGATCTTCACGATACCATTCGTTTTTGGGATTAAATTCCCGAAGTTTGAAACATGGCCGGAATCTGTGGAATTCTTTCTTCAACGCCCCTCTCCAAAGAGCAGCTCCCTCAGTTGTATGCTATGTCCAAGGCCCTAAGTCGGGCCGATAGCTACGACGACGGTTTAGTGCTTTATTCGAACAAAGGAATTCAAGGACAATGGACGGGTCAATTAACTGCAGAACTTCAGGGACCCACACTCGATAAATGGAATCAGCTTTTTGAATCCGCATCGGAGCCCATCATTGGTATGGTAAGTTATCGTCATTTCCGCTATTTCCCGGAGCATCTTCCTGGAGATAAAGGGGTTGCGGAGCACGATAACAAAACATCAGCCTTCCTCTATGGTCGCTTATTTACAGATGAAGGGCTTCCAGAAACAGAATCAGACTATTTTTTAAAACAATACATAAGTAAAGAGAATTCTTTTGCCGACGAATTAAATGGCAAGTTCTCAGGAATCATTCACGACCCAAATAAGAATCGTTTTATTTTAAGTCACGACCGATTTGGGCAGGAAACCCTTTTTTATTCAGAGCATAAAAACTCGCTCTTTTTCGGCACTAATATCAGAAGTCTATTAGCGCATAAATCGATCACTGCGGAGCCGCATTATGAATCGCTTTGGCATGGACTCAGTTTTCCGTGTACACCGCAACCCAATACATCATTTTCGGGTATAAAAGCCCTACCCAAAGCACACAACCTCTATTGGAACGACGGCATCAAAGGGATTGATCGATATCATCAACTCCCTTACTGTCAGAAAGACGGGTCACTTTCCATGACCGAATACGCCGAATTAATCGAGTCGACACTCGATCGCGCCGTGAGGCGCCAAGTACAGAACGTATACGGGGCAGGGTCACTTCTCAGCGGTGGTTTAGACAGTACTTTTTATACTGCTTTGGGAAAGAAACACAACGGCGACATTAAAGCAGTCACACTCGCCTTAGCCGGAGATCAATTTTCCGCCGCGGACGAGAGTGAAGTAGCCGCCATCAACGCCAATATGCACGGTGTTCCGCACGAAGCTATTTATAAAGAACCCGAGTACGTTTTAAATCATTGGTCCGAAGTCATCGATAACTTTGAACAGCCCGGAAGCACTTTCAACACCTATTATTTTGCCGGCAAGGTGGCTCAAGAAGCCGGCTTTACGAATGTTTTGACCGGAATGGGTGCAGACGAGCTCTTTGGTGGATTCGGATTCTTTCGGTATATCCGTATGTGGCGAAGTTATTTATGGGGCGCTTCTTTATGGACGCATTTACCTCGGGGCATTCATAAAAAAGTAGATACTTTTTCGGAAATGTTTGAAGCGCGGGAAATGATCGATTTCTACACGCACAACTTCGTGGTGATGAAAGAAAAAGAGAAGAGGGAAATCTGGCCGAAGGCCAAATACAATACCTACGAGCATATACGCGCTCTTTATCCGGAAGCAACGAAGGCCTGTGACGATGTAGATGTTATGCTGCATTTAATGACAGAAAACACGCCGCACGAACAGATGTATCGGATGAATCAATCGATGAAAGACCACGGCTTATTTGGTCTTCATCCGTTTATGGATAATGATTTCGTTGATTTAGCCATGCGCATTCCGGCCGATTTGAAGGTTCAGGGAATGAATCGGAAAATCGTTTTGAAAGAAGCAGCTAAAAAATGGGTCAGTCCAGAAGCACTGAGTATCCACAAATTGGGGTTTAGCTTTCCAATGGGATTTTGGCTCGAAAACGACCTGAAACAAGAATCCAGTGAATTACTTCATTCCCTTTATCAACGCGGGTTTATAGATCCAAATAAAGTGGAGAAACTGAGAAAAAGAAACGACGCGTTCTTTCCTAAAAAGACGTATAAATTACTCTTCTTAGAAAAGTGGTTTCAGCACTTTATTGACTGATCTTAAGCTTTCAGGTTTGGCAAATCGAGCTTGCTGTAAATGCGTTCGATGATATCAACCACTTTGAGTCCTTCCAAGGCATTCGTGGTTATACTCGTTCGTCCTTTCAAAGTATCGACCACGTTTTCTGTTATATAAACGTGGTTCGCAGCGGAACCTTTATAAGCCCCGTAATCGTTGGCCGGGTTAGAAGCGGGTAACTCGGGCATTTCGTAGTCCTTGACATTGCAGACTTCCACCTCATTCATGTATTGCCCGCCAATTTTCACACTCCCCTTTTCGCCGATAATGGTCAACGAACTTTCCAAGTTTGTATTCCAAACGGAGGTGCTGTAATTGATACAACCCATTCCGCCATTCACGAATTTGAATTGAACCATTCCTGAATCTTCAAAGTCGGTTAAATCGTGGTGGTTAAAATCAGCGAATTGCGCCTGTATATCCGAGATATCTCCAAACAGCCAATACATAATATCGACGAAATGGGAAAATTGAGTAAAGAGGGTTCCTCCATCGAGTTCAGAATGTCCATGCCAACTACCGCTTTTATAATAGCGATCATCACGGTTCCAGTAGCAGTTTACCTGAACCATATAAATATCGCCTAAACGCTGCTCATCGAGCATTTCTTTAATCCATACGCTTGGCGGAGAATAGCGGTTTTGCATTACTCCAAATACATGACGCGATACATTCAAGGCTTTATAAATAACGCGCTCCGCATCTGCTTTGGAAAGGGCGACGGGCTTTTCAATGACCACGTGTTTACGCGCTTCCAGTGCCTGGATCGCCTGCTCGGCATGAAGTCCGTTCGGCGAGGCGATAACGACTACATCGATATCCAATCCGGCATTTAACATGGACTCCATATCGTTGAAGAACGGCACGTCTTTATATTCGTCTAATCCCAATTCATCTGGGGACTTCACATCTGATATCGCCATAAGTTCTGCTTGAGCATTCTTTGAAATCATGGCACAATGCCTTTTTCCAATATGCCCCGCTCCTACCACCGCAAAGTGGATTTTTTCGCGTTCAATCAATACCATTACGCCTCAATTTTTTTTACTACGCCCTCTTTTAGCTCATAGGTTTCCCCGCCTTCTGGGCAAACTGCTTTTCCGGATTCATCGAACTCAAGTCGATGACCGTATTCACTCATCCAACCCATTTGGCGCGCCGGATTCCCAACTACCAAGGCATAAGCTGGAACGGTTTTCGTCACAACAGAACCTGCCCCAATGAATGCGAATGGACCGATGTCGTGGCCGCACACAATTGTCGCGTTGGCACCAATACTCGCACCTTTGCCGACATGTGTTCTGGAATACTGCCCTCTTCGAACAATAGCAGAACGGGGATTTACAATATTGGTAAACACCATGCTCGGCCCCATAAAAACATCGTCATCGCAGGTAACGCCCGTATATATGGAAACATTATTCTGCACTTTGCAATTACGACCGAGGACTACTTCAGGGGAAACCACTACATTTTGACCAATGTTGCAGCCTTCTCCCAAAACCGCTTTATTCATGATGTGGCTAAAATGCCATATTTTACAACCTGGAGCCACTTGTGCTCCGGGATCAACTACAGCGGTTTCGTGTGCGAAGAAATCATTTTCCATGGCCACGAAAATACGACAAACGTTCCTAATTGACTATTTTAGCCGACTATGAAGGAAATATCAAGAATACTCGTTTTAGCCCCTCACCCCGACGACGGTGAGTTTGGCGCAGGAGGAAGTTTAAATCGTTGGACGGATGAAGGAAAAGAGGTCCATTATGTGGCTTTTTCACCTTGTTTGAAAAGCCTACCGGAGGGTGCGCCGAAAGATTTGCTCTATCACGAACTTATAAAGGCAACTGGAATTCTTGGTTTGGACCCGAAAAATGTTCGCGTATTAGATTTCCCTGTTCGCGAATTCCCTGCCTACCGGCAGGATATACTCGACACCCTTTTAAAACTCAAAAAGGAGATTAATCCCGACTTAGTTTTAATGCCCAATAGTCATGACGTTCACCAAGATCACCACACTATTCACAAAGAGGGAATCCGTGCATTCAAACACGCTTCTTTGATCGGTTATGAGTTGCCTTGGAACAACCTCACAGTGATTAACAACTTCCATGTAACCCTCGAACGAGATCATGTAGACGCCAAAATGCGGGCTTTACATGAATACGGATCTCAATTAGGAAGACCGTATATGAACGATGAGTTCTTTTTTGGCTTGGCTAAAACGCGTGGAATTCAAGTAAATGCTGACTACGCAGAGGCTTTCGAATTGATCCGATACGTGGTTTAATTGGCATCAAACACGTCCAAAGCAGGCGTGCTTTTTCCCTCAAAATCAAATAGAGCTTGGTTTTCCCAAGGACTTCCAGCCGTTGATTCGGGCCCATCAAAGGCCACCCAATCAGGAGCCCAATAACAAAAACCTTCCGCTTCCGCGTCTCTACATAATTGTTCCACAGCTTGAACATAATTCTCCTGCCCCTCTTTATTGGCCGGAAATTCGGGAAGTATTAACTGCTCCGACAAGCCTACAATATTGTTTGTCCAATCGGCCCACTCAAGCGTAAAAGGATAAGCGAACTCAGCTATCATGAAATCTCGCTGGAATTCCGACTTCAAAAGTACTCCCATCCCTCGTAGATCGCTGAGCTCACTCCCATGCCAAATAGGATAATAGGATAAGCCCATGATGTCAAAATCGAGGCTATCTACTTCGTCATAGAATTCATAGGCACCCGACATACCCGCATAATGAAGCATGATTTTCGTTTCAGGGCTTTCCGATCGGACGGCTTCAATCCCCGCTTTTAAGAGGTCGTGAAATGCACCCGTAATAAAGGAACGACGACCCGTTGGCCAAAGAAAGCCGTCATTGACTTCGTTACCCATTTGAATAATATCGGGAGAAAGTGCACGAACTACGCGTTCCGTATATAAGGACACGCTATCTCGGAGTGTAGAATAAGACTGGCCTTCCCAAAGGGCCGGTTTACTTTGATGCCCGGGATCGGCCCAAGTGTCGGAGTAATGCACAGAAACCCAAATTTGAAAGCCTTCCCCTCGAAGAGCTTCAACCAATGTAGCCACTTCTTCCAACGAAGAGTGTTGGTCCGCAGGGGTATGCCAAAGTCGAATACGAACACAGTTTACCCCCTTCTGGGACAAAAAAGGCAATACGTCTATTGACTGGCCTTGACTGTCCTTGTATTCGAAACCGGCATCTTGCATTTGAGGCAAAAAAGAGAGGTCCACCGCACGTATGGGGACCTCCGTTTTATTCTCATATACTCGATCATTTTTTGTGCAACTTATGCACGCCAACAAAAAAATGATCAAGCTTAACCGCATCCTTATTGAATAATTAGTTTCTCCGCGAAAACACCTTTTTCGTTGGCTACTTGCACGTGGTACCATCCGGCCGGTAGGCCGAGTACCGACCACTCCGTTTTACCAACGGGCATTTCTTCGGTTCGAACCACCTTACCTGAAATATCGATAAGGGTTACCGTACTCGAATGCTCCAACTCTACTGTAACACGGTTCGTGGCTGGATTAGGATATAATTTCCATGAATCGGTTCCGAACTCATTCAACCCAATAGTTGAAATAGTAAAGCAGCTCGATGTATCAACACAACCGTTTAAAGTAACTTCTACCGCGTATGTACCGTTATTAGTTGGACTAAAAAGCTGGGAAGTAGCACCGGCCACTGGAGCCAAGCCCTGACCGCAGTTTAGCCATTGATATTGAGCACCTGATTCATCGGCCATCAATTCGTTATTGACGAGGTCTTCCGTTACACCAACGTCTACCGAGTTAATGGTTAAGTCGATTGAAATTACAGAGTCGCAACCCGCGCTATTGGGAATTACATCTGTGTACATTCCAGTAGAATCGAACACTGCGCCGCTGGGCGCCACGTACTCAAAACAACTTACCTCAGATATACTACTGGAGGTCCCTCCCGAAGTAATGGGCGCACCGTTCGCCCAATTCGAGAAGTTCCCGTTTAAAGAGAAATTGGTTAACGTACCGTCGTGACCATTCCCGGAAGCGTCGGTAAGTGTTACTAATCCTGGGTTAGCACCTCCGGCGGTTCCTTGATTCGCTTTGTAGTAGGCTTGAAGTCCGACCGGTAATGCACAGAATTCCGTCAGGCGATTCGCTTGAATTTCGGCTTGGGTACGCGCTACATTCCAAATTCGGATTTCGTCCATATCACCCTGAAAACTATTGATTCCGTCCACACGTAATCCAATTTGAACATCTGTTAGCGCACCGGTATTTACAGGAACGGTCACATTTCCTTCTGCGTCTAAATTTCCATCGACATATAGCTTTACCGTGTTCGTCGCTCCCGGATCGTATACCATGGCTACGTGATGCCAAAAGCCATCGTTTACGGCAATAGTTCCACTAAGTCCGTTTCCGCCCACTTCAAAGCGTATGGCATTGGCCCAAACCATACAGAAGGTAGAGCGTCCGCCGGTTGTAAACGACCCCCAGTCGACCATCACTTGTTGAGTTCCTCCATTAGTAGGAACGGTGTTCGCCGTAGTGCGAATCCACGCTTCTACGGTGCGCGCACCGGTGCTTGCGACTCCTCCATAGGTGGTTTGAACGTAATCGTCAATGCCATCCATGTTGAGTCCGTTTTGACTAAAAACGGTAAAGGATGATAGGCTCAAGCAAAAAAGTAGTAGTTTTTTCATGTTGGTTTAAATAGGATTTAGGGCGTGAATTTCGGAAAATTCGACTAGACTCGTTTTTCTTTACTGAACGATTAATTTCTTCCTTGATGATCCGTATTCATTCCGGATTTGCACGGTATAGTATCCGGCCGTGAGGCCGAAAAGAGAAAGCTCCGAGACACCCGCAGGCAAAAGCTCCGAGATAATTGCCTTACCTGCAACATCAAAAATCGCGCATTCCGATTCATTATCCAGTACGATCGACAACTGGCCCTTGGCAGGGTTCGGGTAAATCTCCCATAAATCGTTTCCGTACTCTTCGATTCCAATGGTCGAGATCGTGTAACAACTGGAAGTGTCGACGCAACCGTTCATCGTAACTTCAACGGCATAAGTGCCGTTCGATGTAGGAGCAAAAGTTTGCCCTGTTGCCCCGGCAACGGGTGCTAAGCCTTGACCGCAATTGAGCCATTGATACTGCGCTCCGAATTGATCTGCAGATAGCTCATTGTTCACCAAATCTTCGATCACATCAACGTTTACCGTATTGATCGTTAAATCGATGGTGATCGTGGAATCGCAACCCGCTGAATTGGGGATAACGTCCACATACGTTCCGCTCGAGTCATAAACGGCACCACTTGGCGCAGTAAAAGTAAAGCAGCTCACTTCAGTAATATTACTTGTGCTGCCACCCGATGCTACAGGAGCACCCGTTACCCAATTGGAAGCAGTTCCCGATAGAGCAAAGTTGGTTAACACGCCGTCGTACCCAACGGGACCGTCATCTATTAAGGTCGTTTCCGAGGTATTGGTTCCGCTCGCCACCCCTTGGTTGGCCTTATAGTAGGCGATTAAATTCATTGGAAGAACCCCGCAAAACTCCGTGTTCATATCCGCCATTAATTCAGCACCTGTGCGGGCTACATCCCAAATGCGTACTTCGTCAATAATTCCGCTGTAAGGAATACTTCCGCCGGTAACCCGATCGCCAATTTTTAAATTCACTCCACCCGTTGGTGTATTTACAGTGGATAAATTACTCGTAGCGACCTGCACCCCGTTTACATACATAAATCCTGTACCCGCGTTCAGCACGAAGGCGATATGGGTCCATTGGCCCACGGGAATATCATTGGCACTAGACCCCATATTTGCGTTCGTTCCGCCCGATATAAATACGAGGTTATTTGTTCCTCCGACCGATAAGGTGTTTCGAGAACCCACAGCATTCAGGCCATAATCCAAAATACATTCATTTGATGTATTCGCCGTTGGCTGGTAAATCCACGCTTCAAATGTTCTATCAGCCGCGCCTAAAACACCACTGTAGGTCGTTTGAACTATGTCGTCAACGCCATCGAAATCGAGGCCGTTTTGAGCAAAAGTAAAAGACCCAAGAGCCATAAAAAGAAGGAGTAGAATTTTCTTCATAGTCGAATAAGGTTTAAAAAGTCAAGTTGCGAAAAAAACGAGGCTTGGCAAAAGAAGTCCTTCAAAGCCTCAAAGAATGGTGGCCCTTTTTACTTCCTCAATAGACAAAGAAGTCAACACTAAATCTTGAACGGCCCAATTTTCATCGAAAGGCACGACACTCATTTTTTTCGCCTGAACATCAGAAAGTACGAAGGCATTTCGGTTTGAATCTACAGTCATGAACACACCTTCTCGGTAATCCGTGTTTTGCAGCCATTCTGAGGCGCCCATTTCTTCTGCCTTATTCGGCAATTGAGAAAAGTCGATTCTCGTTTCTAACTCTTCTTTTTGCACCACTACTTCTCCGGTAGCTGTTGAGGTTACCAACCAATGATTATCGCCCAAATGCTTTCCTCCGTGCGGACTTTTCAACGCGCTAATTTGAGGTGTGGCGACGCCGTTTTCTCGATTGATGCGAAACAATTTTCCTTCATGAAAAAAGGTGGCGAGTATTTCGGGGGCCTCATCGGCCCGATAGGCAACCGAGTTTATAAAGGCTGCTCGTTCCGCCGTCGGCAAGAAATCTTGGGCGGGATCTTTTATCCAACGCGGTTCTTTCCCATCTGCCCGAAGGGCATTCGCTTGAGCCAACGTACGACACAAATACTGCTCCGAACCATCTGCTTTAAACGATTTATTGAATCCATTCTCCCAAGCAAACCACTCCCACAGCAATTTCCCACTTCGGTAATCGAATTCGAAAATACAATCGAGTCCGCTCGAAGCAATCAAAACCGCATTCGGATTTCGCGGATTAAACGCAACGGTATGGATATAACTAAACCACGGATATTTAATGCGGTAGGTATTTCCGTTTTCGAAAACGTATACAGTGTCTTCCGCGCCCAGGGCAATTCGGTTCCCAGAAACATCAATGGCTCTCGGCTCTTTCAATCGATGAAGCACTTCAGAAGTTTCCAGTTTTCCGTTTTTCAAACTCAAATATGCGAGTCCGCCCACTCCTGGATCGCGCCGCTCAACGCTTCCGCGCCGACCGCTTTTATTCTTTTTACTTTCGACATATCGGGCGCGAATAGCCTGTAAATCGAAACTTTTAATCGTCACTAATAAATTGAAATCTCCGAAGTGATCGGAGTCGTTCTCAAAAGTGGATAGGTCGATTTTCTCGAGCATGAATCAAGCAATGATTTCGTTAAACAACTCGGCCAACACACCTGTAAGTCCTTCCCGGCTAAATTGCTCGTGGGCGTTTCCGGAGTGCCTAGCGGCACGACCTGCACTTTGCCATTTCAAAAAAGCGCTTTTAATTCGTTCCTTCATGCCGGCCCCATCTTCGTAATCGAGCATAGGGTGGCG
>CBFIAJ010000018.1:0-20754 GCA_965660515.1 Flavobacteriales bacterium
GGCACCAGCTTCGCTAAGCGGTCGGCATCTTGAAGCGGCAAGTCCAATACGCGCGCTGCATCTCGGATGGCCGATTTCGCCGCCATGGTTCCGTAAGTAATAATTTGGGCTACTTGGTTCACCCCGTATTTTTGAACTACCCAATCGATGATTTTATCGCGACCGCGATCATCGAAGTCGATATCAATATCGGGGAGCGACACACGGTCGGGATTCAAAAAACGCTCAAAAAGTAAATCGTACTTGATGGGATCCACATTGGTAATTCCCGTGCAATAAGCAACTGCTGATCCCGCGGCAGATCCACGTCCAGGACCCACCGACACACCCATTTCTCGGGCTTGTCGGGTGAAGTCTTGAACAATAAGAAAATATCCCGGATACCCCGTTTTCTCAATGGTCGCGAGCTCAAATTCAATACGCTCATTAATTTCATCCGTAAGCTCGTCGTAACGAATCTTAGCCCCTTCAAAAGTGAGGTGTCTCAGGTATTTATTCTCTCCTCTATTTCCGTTATCGGCCTCATCGGCCGGATCTTTAAATCCTTCCGGAATATCGAATTTGGGGAGAAGTACATCTTGAGCTAAGGTGAAATTCTCGGCCTTATCAACGAGTTCATTGGTATTTACAATGGCCTCGGGGATCGCGGCGAATTGGGTTTTCATTTCCTCCTGATCCTTGAAAAAATACTCCTGATTGGGGAGTCCGTATCGGAATCCTCGTCCTCTACCAATAGGGTCACTTTGCTTTGCTCCCTCTTTTACGCAGAGCAAAATATCGTGGGCGTTGGCGTCTTTCTTTTCCCCGTAGAAAACATCATTTCCGGCAATCGGCTTAACGTTATACTGCTTCGCCCATTTCAACAGAACCGAGTTGACTCGATTCTCTTCTTCAAGTCCGTGCTGATTCAAAGTGACGTAGAAATCGTCGCCAAAAGTTTTTTGCCACCATTGGAGCTGTTCTTCAGCTTGTTTTTCACCTACGTTTAAAAGTAATGAAGGAATGAGTCCGTGTATACCGCCCGTATGTATCATCAATCCCTCTTTGTACTTCTCAACCAGTGATTGATCGACCCGAGGAACGTAGTAAAACCCATCTACATGGGCATGCGAACTGAGCTTGGCCAGGTTCATATAACCAACTTTGTTCTTAGCCAGGAAAACCACGGGCGCACCGTTATCCTTCACTTCTTTATTGGTGTGATCTTGACAAACATTTAGCTCGCAGCCGACAATTCCTTTTAATTCGCTTTGAGGAGCGCCTTCTTTTGTTCCCTCTGCTACTTCGGCATTATGCGTCTCAACTTCTTTGTTGTGCTTCGCAATGGCCGCGGTAAAATGGAAAGCGCCCATTAAATTACCCATGTCCGTCATTGCAACACCGGGCATATTGTATTTCGCAGCCATTTCAACCAGTTCGTTCACTTTGATAGTGCTCTGCAATATGCTGAACGACGAGTGAACATGCAGATGACTAAAAGCCGATTCTATACCGTGTGCATCAGAAGCAGAAGGAATAGTCGTTGCGGTATCCTTCTTGCTCGATCGTCTGTCAACCGTAGTTAAGATGGCTTTGGCCTGCTCGGCCAGATGCTCCATAATATCCTCGGCCAAAGGTGTTTTGAGCGAAATAACCCCTAGTTTAGCCAGTTTAAAGAAGCAACGTGCGGTAGCTTCCACATCGGCTGCGGCGTTATGCGCTTCGTCGAATGGCCGATCGAATAACTTGTTGTGCAGTTCAGAAAGTGTCGGCCATTTGAATTTACCCCCTTTCCCGCCCGGGAGGGCGCAATAATCCGTGGACTCGTTTTTCGTATCTATGGCCGGAAGCGCCATCATTTGCTCGGCAAGGTCTTCCTCCGTCGATCGCCATAGTTCGGAGCCTACAATATTGTAATCGAATTCAATATTGTGACCCACACCGTACTGTGACTTACGGAGGTCTTCGACGAATTCACTCAGCACATCGGCTAGGGGTCTTCCTTCGGCACGCGCTTTTTCCGTTGAAATACCGTGTATTTTCTCCGAATTATAAGGAATATCGAATCCGTCCGGATAAACGATCTCGTTTCGGGCATGAATCAGGTGCCCTTTTTCATCGTGTAACTGCCACGCCAACTGAACCAGACGCGGCCAATTGTCACTGTTGGTAATAGGTGCATTAAAATCTTGGGGCAGTCCGGTGGTCTCTGTGTCGAATACTAAATACATGCTACTAAAGTAAGGCGAAGGGTCATTTTTTGCGGTCTGGTGTTAATAAATAATGATAATCGAGAAGGCCTTTTTCATCCCATTCGGATGCTCCTGAAAATCAATTGAATAATTAAGAATTAAAAAACACATAATCAGAATTATAATTCCGATATTTGCGCCCATTAAATTTTTAGTAACCGAGGACGCGATCCTCAAAATCTAACAGCACATGCCTGCAAAGATTCGTCTACAACGCCACGGCCGCAAAGGGGCAGCCATCTTTCACATTGTAATTGCCGACGAGCGCGCTCCGCGCGATGGAAGGTTCATCGAGAACTTGGGAATTTACAATCCAAACACAAATCCAGCTACGATTGACATGAAAGACGATCGTGCATTGGATTGGTTAATGAAAGGTGCTGTGCCAACGGATACCGTTCGCGCAATTCTTTCATACAAAGGAGTTTTGCTTCGCAAACACCTTGCTGAAGGAGTAAAGAAAGGAGCTTTAACAGAAGAACAAGCGCAAGAGCGTTTCGAAAACTGGAAAGCCGAAAAAGAAGGAAAAATTACTGCTAAAACTTCATCTGTTCAGGAGCAAAAAACTGCTGCCAGAAAAGCTCGTCAAGAAGCAGAAGCAACGAAGCGCAAGGAAGAACTTGCTGCCGTAGCTGCTGCTGAAGCGGAAGTGATTGCCGCTGCTGAAGCGGAAAAAGCTGCTGCTGAGGCTGAAGCTGCCGCTGCTGAAGCTCCTGCTGCTGAAGAAGCAACTGAAGAGGCTCCGGCCGCTGAAGAGGCTCTTGCTGCCGAGGAAGCTCCTGCTGCTGAGGAAGCAAAAGAAGAAGCTCCTGCTGCTGAAGCTGCGACTGAAGAGGCTCCGGCCGCTGAAGAAGCAAAAGAAGGATCAGAGGAAGCGGATAAGAAAGATGCTTAAAGACGATTGTTTTTACCTCGGTAAAATCGTTAAAAAACATGGGTTTAAAGGAGACGTAAAGCTTCGGCTCGACGTAGACTACCCAGAAGAGTATTCAGAACTGGAATCAGTGCTCGTCGAAATCGGCGGAGCATTGGTTCCTTTCTTTTTTGAACACTACGAACTTGAAGATAAAGGGTTTGTTCGTGCCCATATGGAAGGCGTTGACGATGAGCCCTCGGTAGAACGCATAGTCGGCTGCGAATTATTCCTACCATTGACCCTATTGCCCGATTTAACGGGCAATGAGTTTTACTACCACGAAATTATCGATTGGGAAGTAATTGATAAGGTTCACGGAACTATTGGAACAGTTGAAGAAGTGCGCGAGAATAATGCGCATGATCTATTAGTAGTCGTTGACGGACCCAAAGAGTTCCTTATACCTGTTACAGACGAAATTATTGTTGAAGTCGATCGCGAAAAAAGCATCCTTCAAATAGCGGCTCCTGAAGGCCTTATAGAATTGTACAAGTCGCTATAATCGCCTTATTCTTCTCCCGATCCGCCCGAACGCATAAGCAGTGTGGGCATGTCTCGATATGGAACTCTGAAAGAGTATAGTACCTCTGAATCCGGCCACTCCTCTCTTTGATTCTCGGAGAGTATAAAATACTCCGGTGAATTCGGAGCAAATTCTCGAAATTCCTCAGGCAAAATATACTGAATGGGTTCGTTCCGTTCCAGACTGGTATACCAGGTCATACTGTGATTGTAAGGACTTCCCTCTAACAGATAGAGATCACTGCCCCGAGTTATTTCACCTACTTTTTGAGCCGCTGTTTTATAGTACACCGTTTCGTCTTCATAATAGCGATAAGGCAAAACAATCCACTGCACAGCCAATTTAAAAACAAGGAGCACCGACACCATAATGAAGAATCGGTTCGCCAAGCGAAGGTGTTCTTTGGTGCGAATGGCGGCAATGGCTAAAGCAATCCATCCGGCCGATAGGACGGCTACCTTCCAATATAAATTAGAAACTGGTGCTAGGGCTTCCAGCGTCGTCGCATACCAAATTCCGATCCCCAAAACCATTGGGAAAATGATCCATAATACATGAGCCGCGATACGAAAGAACTTCATTTTTTCGGCGAACAAGAAGTACCCGCGCACCATCCACAAGAAAATAAAGGGATACAGCATAAATAAGTACCGAGGTCTATTATCAGGTGAGAGCCAATAGAGTGGCAAATTCACGGCGATCACTAATAAGGTATAGCGCAAAAAAGGCTGACGCCACATATCGCGCCAAAGCTTTTTCTGGAACAGAAACGGAGCCAGAGTAAACCAAGGAGTAAACAAATACATTTGATCGATCGGGAAATAGAACACGTGTTTAATGGTGGTCCATGTGGATTTGGCAACCGCCGTTCTCGTAACGTTTTGATCGAGAAGGTTTTCCCAATAGCGAATAGGCGTTACGCCGTCTTGAAAATACAGATAAAAATAGCCGCCCAGAATACCGCTAAACAATAGAATTCCGAGGATATGCTTCCAACCGAGCAGCTTCATAAACTGCTTTCCGTTTATGAAAAGGGCTAATAAAGTGAATGCCTGAAAAGCCAAGGTGGGCAAACCTTTCATCAAAAAGGCCAAAGCCATAATAAAGTAACTACCCAAGAATAATTGGAGGTATTTTTTATCTTGAAAAGACCGATAAATAAAGATGAAATTGAAGAATACCAAATCGGAATAAAACGGATCTATATGCCCTAAATGGGAACTGTAATAAACCATCCTTCCAAAAGTGATATATAAGAACGCAGCTGCCAAAGCCTGTTTCTTGCCTACTTCGGGTTTGAATCCCCAGTACATTAATACGGACATTCCGATGAGCGACATCATGGCTGGCAGTCGAGTCGCCCACTCCGTAAACCCGAATAAGTCATAAAACGCCAGCATAATCCAGTTGTAGAGCGGCGGCTTATTCAAATAAAAGGTACTATTTATTGTAGGCACAATGAACTCTTGGTAGAAGTTCATTTCCCATGCAACCACGGCACGCGTAGGCTCGTCGGCCCAAAGCGGCATCAAACCTAAATTGGCAAAGTAAGCCGGAATCACCAGCAACCAGGGTAGCCAAGTCCAAATTTTAGATGCATCTTTCATTTCAAGCGTTTTGGCGAAATTAGACGAAATTTTTGGAACCCTATATGAAGCCTTTCCGATTCAAGAAATTTAGTATCGAGCATAATCAATCCGCCATGAAGGTGGGTACGGACGGACTCCTTCTTGGTGCCTGGGCCGTTCTTCAGAACAACGGCAACAGCGAAATCCACGATGTTGGTTCGGGTACAGGCCTTATCGGCCTGATGTTGGCTCAACGATTTTCAAGGGCAAAGATCGTAGGTTTCGAAATCGAGGAAGCATCGGCCCGTGAGGGCCAGAGAAATTTCGATAATGCCCCCTTTGCGAATGAACGGAAAGTCGTACTTGGCGACTGGACAAAGACAAGACAGACCCAAAACGTCGCTGACCTGATTGTAAGCAATCCACCCTTTTTTGCTTCTCGACATATTTTAGAAGATCCGGCGAGGCAAGTAGCACGGCAAGAAGGAAGCCTGCTTATTTCTGATTTAATTAGCCATGCTTTTGAGCGCACCACAACTTCCGGTTCATTAGCGGTGGTTCTACCATCGGACCGCGAAGACGAAGCAAACATTATCGCCCAAAAAACGGGTTGGCATTTATGGAGGAAGATGAAGGTGCAAAGAAGTGCAAATCACCCCTTTAAACGAGTGCTGATCCAATGGAATAAACGCCCAATGGAAATTGAGGAAAAATCTTTAACTCTGTTTGAAGACAAGGAATGGACCGCGGCTTACAAGCAATTGACGGGCGAATTTCACCTGTGATTAGTAACCTAAATACGGTACTTCTTCTTCGGAAAACTGAATCCCGAATTCCGCCAATTCACGGAGCATAGGCTCATAAATTTCACGACTCACTGGGATTTGAACGCCCGGAGTACTGATGGTGCCTTCAAGAATATGACGGACCGCTATACCCACTGGAAGTCCGACCGTCTTAGCCATGGCCGTCCGATCTGCATCATCGCCCATACAAACCATGTGGCTATTCGTTTGGTACTTTTCACCATTCAATCGATAGCCCAATTTATGGACCATGACAACCATATCACGATCTGTCGCATTGAGTGACCATTTCCGCTCTAAAATGATTTGTAAAACCTGTGCAGGAGTAAGGTTATCTTTACCAATAGGAATGGGTTCAAAAATATCGAGCCAAGTTAATTTGTCCATTAATGCATCATCTTGGTCTATTTTGAGATAATGCATAAGTTTTAATTCCACCGAGTCATTCTGGTTATAGGCCAAGAAAGTATTGGTGAATTCTCTAAAGGTCATTTCCTTAGTTCCCTCTAAAACATAGGAGTCATCCGTCATACCGAGCTTCACAAAGGTATCCCAGGCACGACAAAATCCCGGACGACGCAAGGTACCACGATACAAAGTGGGTACGTCTTGTAAGCCATAAACCGATCGGTACTTTAGGGAATCGCGATTTGCATACGCCTCAAACTTGCCGAATTCACCGATGTTCATATATTCTGTTCTCCGAAAAAGACGGTGGTATGGAATGAATTTATATTTCCCTTCTTGCTTGAACTTTACGGCTCCAGATCCGCCCGCAAGCACTACGTTTCTCGGGTTCCATGTAAACTTGTAATTCCAGGGGTTGTCGTCTGAATCCGGCGCTATGAGTCCGCCCGTAAACGATTCAAACAATAGAATCTCCCCGCCTTTCTCGCGAACATCATCAAGCATTTTCATGGCACTTAAATGGTCTATACCCGGGTCCACTCCTATTTCATTAATCAAAATGACTCCCTTGTCTTTTGCCTCTTGATCGAGTGCCTTCATTTCATCGCTGATATACGAGGCAGTAACCATGTGCACACCGAACTCAATACAGTCTTTCGCCACGGGAATGTGCATATGCGCTGGAAGCATACTGATTACAATGGCGCTTTTCTCGATTAAGGCCCTTCGGGCTGATGCGTCTTGAACGTCGAACGAACACGCTTCGGCCGAGGGGTGACCGTTAATTTTTCCTTCTGCTAAAGCGATATCGCGATCGGCAACAACCACTTTCCACTGATTTTTTTCAGCGTGACTTAACAAATATTCAATTAGAATTATGGTAGAGCGCCCTGCTCCGATCAGCGTAATTTGTTTCATGCCGACGAAGTTATAAGATTTTAAGAAGGGTACAATCGACCCTAGCTTCAATTGTAACCGCTTTTTCAACAGTTGACCAACACGTAATTGGCTTGTCACCTTTTTGATAAGATCTCATTCCATCGTACTTTCCCCGAAATTGTAGGAACACATGAAACGCTTTTTAATTGGAGCCAGCATATTTGGTGCAACGGGAGTTTTATTAGGAGCCATTGGAGCTCACGCCCTAGAGAACGAACTTACGGCTAATTCTCTAGCCTCGTTTCAAACGGGAGTTCGCTATCAACTCTTTCACGCACTGGCAATCATTGCCTGGATAGGCGTTAATGACCGCGTTTCAGATAAGTCATTGAAGTGGGGACTCTCACTCATGAGTTGGGGGACCGTACTCTTTAGTTCCAGCATCTACCTATTGGCTACTCGGTCTGCGACCGGATGGGATCATCTTTCCTTTTTAGGGCCAATTACGCCTGTAGGTGGACTCCTGCTAATTACGGGCTGGATATTCCTTCTGGCGGGAGTGCTGAAAGGACGGGCTTAGTGTTATAATTACACCTTTTCAATCGAAAAAGTTCGGAAGAAATCTTTCGGTTTTCGAATCATAATGGCCTAAATTTGTCCATTAACTTGTGAAACCAACACCTTCAATTATGACGGAAAAGGGAAGAAAAGCGGACAATGCAAGTGTTGCTGACTACGGTATTAAAGATGCAACCGCTCACTGGAACCTCGACCCTCAAACACTAGCGGACATATCGGTTAAAAAAGAAATGGCTTCTGTAACGAATACGGGAGCCATTACTGTTGATACTGGTGAGTTTACGGGGCGTTCTCCAAAAGATCGATTTATTGTAAAAGACGATATTACTGAAGATGTTATTTGGTGGGGTGGAATCAATATTCCATTTGCACAAGAAGACTTCGACAAACTTTATGACAAGGTGGTAGCCTACCTTTCTGGAAAGGAGATATACGTTCGCGATGCATTCGCGTGCGCTGATCCTACGTACAGAACTAATATCCGCGCAGTTACTGAATACCCTTGGTCAAACATGTTCGTTTATAACATGTTTTTACGTCCGACTGAAGAAGAAATCAACAGTTTTGATCCGGAATGGTTAGTAATCAATGCCCCTGGATTCATGGCGAATCCCGAAGTTGACAAAACGCGTCAGCACAATTTCGCCATTCTCAATTTCACCAAGAAAATTGCATTGGTTGGTGGAACTGGTTATACTGGTGAAATCAAGAAAGGAATCTTTTCGGCCCTCAACTTTATTTTACCTCATCAAAAGAACACGCTCTCCATGCACTGTTCTGCCAATGTGGGTAAAGAAGGCGATACAGCGATCTTTTTCGGATTATCGGGCACCGGTAAAACGACTCTTAGTGCCGATCCAAATCGTCGCTTAATCGGTGACGATGAGCACGGTTGGAGTAATGAAAACACCGTTTTCAATTTTGAAGGCGGTTGCTACGCAAAAGCAATCGACCTTACTGAAGATAATGAGCCCGAGATATATCACGCGATCAAATCAGGTGCACTCCTGGAAAACATTCGATTTAAGCCCGGAACAAACGAAGTCGATTTTCATAACACGGATGTTACTGAAAACACCCGAGTAAGCTATCCTATTGATCACATTGACAATATTCAAGAGCCGAGCATCGGTTATAATCCAAAGAATATTTTCTTTTTAACCTGTGATGCATTTGGTGTGTTACCTCCCATTTCGAAATTGACTCCGGGTCAGGCCGCTTATCACTTCATTAGTGGCTATACGGCGAAAGTAGCGGGAACTGAGGCCGGTATTGTAGATCCTGTAACCGCATTTAGTGCTTGTTTTGGAGCTCCTTTCATGCCACTACACCCTACTCGTTACGCAGAAATGCTGAGTAAGAAAATGCGCGATTCAGGCGTGAACGTTTGGTTGGTCAATACTGGCTGGTCGGGCGGTGGATTCGGTGTAGGTGAAAGAATGAGTTTAAAAGTTACGCGCGCGCTCATTACCGCTGCCTTGGAAAACAAACTCAACGAAGTGGAATACGTTCAGCATCCGATTTTTGGTTTAAATATGCCTACTAGCTGTCCGGATGTACCCGACGGAGTTCTCAATCCGCGTGACACTTGGACTGATAAAAACGCCTATGATCAAAAGGCAGGGGTTTTAGCGGATAAATTCAACGCGAATTTTGAGCAATTTGCCGAATACGCCAATGAAGAAATATTAGCCGGCGGCCCTAGAAAAAAGGCCCGCGTTTAAGAAACGCTCATTGAACTATATAAGTCCCTCCCCGAATACGGGAGGGATTTTTTTTTCGTTCTTTTACGGCATGAAGCAGTTCTTCATTATATCAATACTCCTACTTAGCCATCTGGCCGTAGGCCAAACAAAACTTGAAATCGTTCAGGCTGGAAGCTTAGCCGGTGATCGTTCAAACGGACACGACTGGCAATTCTTAGTCGATGACGTTATTCTCAAGCAAGGAGAAACTCTTTTATACTGTGATAGCGCGCTACTCGACAAGGAGAAGAATAAAGCCAAGATGTACGGCAATGTGCGCATTGAAGGCGATTCAGCGAACTTAAAATGCGACAGCCTTTACTACAAGGGGAACTCAAAAAAAGCAATGGCCTTTTCGCGCGTTCGATTAGACCATAAAGGACTTTCTCTAAAAACGGAAGTGCTCAATTGGGATCGCGAGAACGATATCGCCTACTACCTAACGGAAGGACTTATAAAAGACGGTGAAAAGGACCTATACAGTAAAAAAGGGAAATACGATCTTCAAAAAGAAGAGTTCTTCTTTCGCGATAGTGTTCGATTAAAGCACCCGAAGTATGAAATGGAAGGAGATACCCTCTTGTATAATTCACATACGGAGGTTTCATATTTTTTCGGCCCCTCCTATATATACAGTGAGTCATCCACCATTTACTGCGAAAATGGCTGGTACAACACCGTGAACGACCGGGCACAGTTCAATAAAAATGCCGTTTTAAGCACGGAAACGCAAACACTTAAAGGCGATTCGCTCTATTACGATCGGATCGCGAGTTACGGTCAAGGTTTTCAAAATGTTGAACTCAAAGACACCGCTGAAGGTGTCCGAATTACCGGAGATTATGGGATTTACTACGAATCGTTGAAAATCGGGAAGCTTTGGGATTCTGCAACGGCCATTTTAGATTTTGGGGGCGACAGTATGTACTTACATGCCGATACGCTAAAATGGCAAAATGACTCGGCGGATGCAGCCCGGTTGTCGAGTTATCCGTTTACACGGTTCTTTCAAAAATCGATGGCAGGTCAATGCGATTCCCTTCACTACAGTGAAAGTGACAGTATGATGTACATGTTCCGCGCACCCATTCTTTGGTCGGGTGTAAATCAAATTGTGGCAGATAGCATCCGTATGAAAATGAAAGGTAAGGGAATGGACAAAATGTACTTGCGCAAAAACGCCTTTATCGCTTCAGAGGAGGACAGTATTCGGTATCAGCAAATTAAGGGTAAAAACATGCTGGGCTTTTTCAACACAGACGAATTATATCGAATCGACGTTAATGGTAATGGACAATCTATTTACTTCGTGACGGAAGACGACGGCGACTTTTTAGGTATTAATGTCGTTGAGTGTTCCGACATGCGTATGTATCTAAAGAACAATGATGTACAAACCATTTCATTCATCAATAAACCAGCTTCCGATTTGTGGCCACCGGAAGATTTACCCGAGGCGCAATGGTACTTGGAACAGTTTAATTGGTTTGGGGCCTGGCGGCCCGATAGTATCCATGACATTTATGTGGACCCTCGGGTTTCTGATACTCCTGAAGAACCCGTTAGTGGCTCAAACGAGCCCTAACTGGAAAGCATTTAAATCTTCCCCGCAAGCCCATAGATCGATCGATGTGTCTGATCTCGATACGTCTCTTCTTGAAGAAGCTTTCTTTCACGCGATAAATCAAGTACGACAGAAGTATAAAAAGAAGCCGCTCTACTATTCCCTTCCCTTGTCCGAAGTTGCTCAATATTATTCGGAGGAACAGGCGAAATTGAACTTTTTCGGGCACAATCATCCCTATAATTCGGAAATGAGTACGCCTCACAAACGGATTACTCAAATGGCCGGAAAAATGAACTATACCGGCGAAAACCTGGCGGAATACCCTCCATTTCAAGTGAAAAAGAAACAGGGATTTTATTACATCGAAGAAGGACTCGACGGAAGCATAACATGGCTTGATCGAAATAAAAGGCCTCTAATGACACACACCTATTTTTCTTTTGCAGCGTACATTACGGACGAATGGATGCGTTCTAAAGGGCATCGTAAAAACCTTTTGAATGATCATTATGAACTCGTTGGGATGGGTTTCGCCGTGCCACGTCAACGTTTTTCAAAAGAACTGCCTATGATCGTCATAACTCAAAACTTTGGCACTCAATAAATTCATTTTAGTACTTTTAGTCCATTAACATCTTCGATATGGCGGAAAGACAGTACAAATCGTTTCGTGAGTTTTATCCTTATTATTTAACGGAGCATAATAAAAGGGGAACGCGAATTACCCATTTTATGGGTACCACTCTTTTTCTTTTAATGATGCTTTCTGCAATTCTTACCGGGAATGCCTGGTATATTCTATACGGGGCAATTTTTGCCTACGGATGGGCTTGGATCGGCCATTTTTTTATTGAAAAAAATAAGCCGGCCACCTTTCAATACCCGCTGTGGTCCTTGATTTCCGACTTCAAACTGTACTTTCAGATTCTATCGGGAAAAGAAGGTTTTGGAGGACGGGGTTAAGCGTCGAGTAATTGTTGATGCCAGCTAAATTTCACGGGCACTTCCCAATTCTGATTGAGGTCGCCAATAGAAGATATCATATTGTTAAATACGATGGTGTCTTCGGTTATTGATCCGGCCGCTAGGCCGCTTTGAAACTCAGACATCGACAGACTCTGAATTCCCTCGTGCCCTTTATAATGAATGACCGTTCGATTAAATAAGTCGAGCTTCAATTCCTGTTCGATTTGCTTGATAATTCGAACGGAAGAATCAATACTACAGCCAGAGGCCCCGGCCTGTTGTTCGTCCACAGAGAGAATTATGAAGCGGTCGTACAAAATGGTAAAAGAAGCCTTCAATTCGGCTTGATGCGCCGTCCATTGCTCGGTAAAGTTTAAGAGAATTGCACTTATCACCTCAATCTCTTCAACACCTAGAACGCGCGTGCTCTGGTAAATCCACACCCTCGCGTGGTCGGGCATTTTGCTGAACGGAACGTACATAGTTATAAATCTTTCGCGGTGACCAATATTTCGGCAATATCGAAAACTTTTATTGAGTCTTCTTTATCTTTATTCTTGACCCCGTCGGTCATCATGGTATTACAAAACGGGCAGCCAGCAGCGATGATTTCGGGTTTCGTTTCGAGCGCTTCTTCAGTGCGTTCGATATTAACGTCTTTATTTCCCTTTTCAGGTTCTTTAAACATTTGTGCTCCACCCGCTCCACAGCAAAACCCATTCGATTTACAGCGACGCATTTCAATCAACTCCGCATCGAGCTTGCGAATAAGCTCTCTTGGCGCCTCAAATACATCATTGGCTCGCCCTAAATAACACGGATCGTGAAAAGTGATTCTCTTTCCTTTAAACACGCCACCCTCGACCGTGAGGCGACCATCATTCAGCAAATTTTGTAAAAACTGGCTGTGATGAAGAACGTCATAATTCCCGCCTAATTCTGGGTATTCGTTTTTCAGTGTATTAAAACAATGCGGGCAGGTGGTGACAATTTTCTTCACCTCGTACATGTTCAGCACCTCGATGTTCATCATCGCCTGCATCTGAAAAAGAAATTCATTGCCCGCTCTTTTTGCGGGGTCGCCAGTACAACTCTCCTCCGTTCCTAAAACGGCAAAGGATACATTACACGCATTTAAGAGCTTGACGAAAGCTCGGGTGATTTTCTTAGCTCGATCATCAAAACTACCGGCACAGCCCACCCAAAAAAGCACCTCGGGGGTTTCGCCAGAAGCCATCATTTCGGCCATTGTCTTCACATTCAATGCTTCACTCATCTCCTTTAAATACTTGAATAGTTACTTCCTTGTCTACTAAATCTGTAAAGGCCCCTTTATATCGAGTTGCACGGACCAAATGATTATCTATCCAGTGATAATTTCCACCGCGAGGTTTCCCCATGAGCAAACCGTGGTACTTAAACCCGTTCTTATCCAACCAATCGGTCGTCACGGATCTGTGGTCCTCCGTTCTCGATGTGAAAAAAGTAATTAAATGGCCTTCGTCAAACCATTTATTCAGGGTTTCTAACGCATCCGGATAAACCGCTGCCGTGGCCATTCTCTCTGGCTCTTCATTCGGGATATCATCACAAACAGTTCCATCTATATCAATTAAGTAATTCTTTACCTCGTTTGGGAGGGTGGGACTCAGTTGATTTCCTTGTTCATCCGATAAGGGAATGAGTTCTTTATTACTCATCTTTCCAATTTAATCGGTCTGCTGACGAAAATGCCCAGGGTGCTCCGTTGTTTTCAACATTGGTCATCATGGCATTCAACTGACTTGGGGCAGCAGACTCTTCCATTACTAAATAGCGTCTCATATCAACAATAATAGATAAGGGATCTATGTTGATTGGGCAAGCGTCGACGCAGGCATTACAACTTGTACAAGCCCAAAGTTCTTCTCTTGAAATATGGTCGTCTAAAAGCGTTCGGCCATCCTCTTGAAAAACCCCCTTATTGGCATCTATATTTTTACCTACGGCATCAATTCGATCCCGCGTATCCATCATAATTTTTCGAGGCGATAACTCTTTTCCAGTTTGATTCGCAGGGCATTCAGAAGTACATCTACCGCATTCCGTACAACTGTAGGCGTTCATAAGCTGTACCCAATTCAAATCGGTCACATCTTTAGCTCCAAAGCGGCTTGGAGCGGCCACCTCGGTGTTTGGATCCGGCGCTGCAAAAGGATCCGCATTCGGATCCATCATCATTTTGACCTCTTTGGTCACTTCGGACATATTTGTAAATCGCCCTTTTGCCTTCAGATTCGAGTACCACACATTCGGAAAAGCGAGAATAATGTGGAAATGCTTTGAAATCACCAAGTAATTCAAAAAAGCCAAAATGCCCAGGATGTGAAACCACCAAGCTCCCCGTTCAACTACAATCAGAAATTCCGACGAGTAGCTCGATAAAATAGGCGCCATCATCCACGAACTAATGGGGTATGCTCCGGCGGCAATATAATGCTCTACGCCTCTTTGTTGCAAAACATAATCAGCACCATTCATTTTCAAAAAGGCAAGCATTAAAAATATCTCAACGACTAAGATAATCGTGGCATCCTTCGAAGGCCAACCTTTCATTTCTTTGGACCAAAAGCGTGGGATTTGTGAGATATAACGCCGGGTGAGAAATACAATACAAGCAACTAATACACCGAATGCTAGAATTTCAAACGAGCCGATAAGAAAATCGTAAAATCCGCCAAGAAATGAAAACACGCGGTGTGTTCCGAGAATACCGTCAATTAATATCTCAAGAACTTCAATATTGATGATTACAAAACCAGCGTAAACGATGATATGAAGAAAGCCAGCTAAAGGGCGTCGAACCATTTTGCTTTGTCCTAATGCAACTCGAATCATTTCCGACCAACGTTGAGATTTGTTGTCGGTTCGATCGATATCTTTTCCAAGTTTTATATTGCGACTGATCTTTGCAACATTTCTTGCGAAGACAAATACGGCGGCGGCTAAAAATAAGGCGAATACGAGATTGGCTATTCCGAAATGCATTTATTCCTTTTCTTGTTCTTCTTCAACAGGTTCTTGGTACGTCTTGTTCCCTCCGAAAACGGAGAATCGCACATATCGAGAAGGGTTCATTTTTAAATCGTAAAGCAATTCACTCAACTCTTTCGTACTCGATGCAAGGTTATCATAAAGTGCATCGTCTTTAGACAATTTACCCATAGTCCCCTCTCCTGCTTCAATTCGCGCCGTAATACTATCGATTCTCCCAAGCAGTGAATTCATTTTGGACACGGTGTAATTCAAGTCCATACCGGCTAAAGAATCACTAAGGGTGGCAATATTGCTAATTGTACGGGCATAATCTTCTTCTGACTCTTCCAATGTAGCCGTAATACTATCCAAGTGAACCACGATATTATTAAAGCTGTCTTCGTTTCCTGTTACGACCCTATTGATTGCCATAATCGTCTGTTGGAGCGCTGTAAAAGTCTGTTCAACTTCCAGGAAAGTATTTTCAAATCGATCGCGTGATTCTTTGTTCAACAATGCTTGGACGTACACCAATACCGTATCCAATGAATTTAACAACTCTTCCGCTTTTTTCTTGATGGGCGCTACCTCGCGATTAACCGTTTCTTGCAGCGTCAATTCTGTTTTCCCATTTAATGTATCTCCATTCTGAGCAAGATCTCCTTCGGATAGAACAAGTTGAATAGCCTTTGTCCCCAAAAGGTCCATGGCGTAGATTTGAGCCGTCGCTTCCTTCGTTACCGGGAAGTCTTCCTTCATAACGAAAGACACAATTAAATTTCCCGATCCATTTGGATGAAAATATACGTCTCGAACAGAGCCTACCTGAAAACCATTGAGGGTAACCGGACGGTCTTTCGTGAGTCCATCAACTGAGGAGTATTCCGCATAAAAGATTCGCTCAGAAGTGAATACGTCATTTCTCTTCAACCAATTGAATCCCCACACGGCGACACCAATTGTAATGACCGATATAATTCCAATAAATGTTTCTCTTGACAACTTCAAACCTGAATGATTTTCTAGTTAGGCAATAATACCAATTCTACCGCTATTTCTTCTTATTCAAGACCCTCATAAGTGCGAGCTTCATCAATACTTATTCTTTGTCCTTTATAATAAGCAACGACGAACGACGAATTAAACCCCTTTTCTCGCGCTTCTGATTGGAGCAAAGTAGCCTCTTTCATCGTTCCGCAGGCACCAAATAAATACTTATACAACTCGTTTACCTGTTCAATTCGAATGGGTTTCAAGCCTTTAAACACCGGCGAATTTGGTGAAACTCGTTTGGACAATGTGGATAATTGAACGCTGTATATAAGGTCGCTTTTTGGAGCTTCCTCTTTTTCACTTTTCACGTCTTTTTCAGTAATCACTGCATCTTCAGGAACCTTTTGAACCGGCACCTCTTCCTTATCGGAAGGATTTTTATTCAATCCTTTCTCCCTGTTAATCTTGTATTTTTTGAATGCCCTGTAAATGGCAGAGGCCATGTATTCCTGACCCGATTGCGATTTTAGAAACTCCTTTTCTGTCGGATTACTGAGGAAACCAAGTTCAACGAGAACAGATGGCATGACTGTTCTTGATATCACGTAAAATCCAGCCTGCTTAACCCCTCGATCTCTCCGGCTTACTCGCTCGCGAAATTCATATTGGATATTCGTTGCCAGTTCTAAACTTTGATCAATAAAGTTCCGCTGATTCAAACTAAGGGCAATATAACTTTCGGGCTGACTCGGATTAAAGCCCGTGTATTTTTCTTCATAGTTATCCTCGAGCAGAATTACACTGTTCTCTCGTTTTGCTACTTCTAATTGAGCGGCGGTTTTATGCATCCCAATAGTCCAAGTTTCCGTCCCGTAGGCATCTGATCGCGCCACTCCATTACAGTGAATCGAAATGAAAACATCGCCTTGCACTCTATTCGCCAATTGCGTACGCTCCCACAATTCAAGAAAAACATCCGTTTTTCGCGTATAAATCACTTCAACATCCGGTAAATTTTCTTCAATGTACTTACCAACCATGAGCGCAACCTTTAAGGCAACGTCTTTTTCATAGGTCTTAGGACCGGAAAGATTACTCGTTCCAGAGTCTTTTCCACCGTGTCCAGCGTCAATGATAACGCGGTTTACAACATCCGGATCATTTTCAGGCTCAATAAAGCTGAGAAAAGGAACCGCAATGGTTATAAGAATTATGGATAGTAAGCGTTTCAATTACAGACTTTTTAATTGCGTACCTTTGTCGGCACTAGGGTTTGACACAAAACTACGATACTTGGCTGTGTGCATTAGGCAGCGTACTCCACATTTATTCATACTCACCTGTTTATTACTTCTGAGCACCTTTTCTATTTCTGCTCAAGTGTTAAACACAAGTGAATCGGACTCGGTTGCTATAACGGATACAACTTCCGTACCCAATTTAGACGCAGAAAACGATAGTCTTGTTCCTGAGAAGAGAGGGTTGCTCAGCTCTAAAGTGGAATACGATGCGCTCGACTCTACTTTCTTAAACGTTGCGGAGAATAAAATCTATATGTATAACGAAGCCATAGTTACCTATGGTGATATTATTCTCGAAGCGGGTTATATAGAATTCGACCTAACGAATAACCTCTTATATGCCACAGGGTTGGCTGATAGTACCGGAGAATTACAGCAACTGCCAATATTCACGCAAGGGGGAAAAACATACGATGCAGGTGAAATGACCTATAATTTCGAAACCTCGAAAGGGCGCATCAAGGATGTTGTGACCATGGAAGGTGAGGGATATTTGTACGGTGATAAAGTAAAAAAGGTAAACGAAGAGATTCTCTACGTTCGAGATGGTAAATTCACAACAGACGATCGGAATCCGCCCGATTATTACATTAAAGCCGATAAGATCAAGGTTGTTACCGATGACAAAATAATTACGGGTCCGGCCTACATGGTCATTGCAGACGTTCCTACCCCATTGGCGGTACCGTTTGGTGTTTTTCCAGGTCAAAGCGGAAGAGCGAGTGGAATCATTATGCCGACATATGGAGAAAATGCTCGCAGAGGATTCTACCTCCGAGGTGGTGGGTATTACTTTGCTTTGAACGACTATGCGGATTTATCTTTAACTGGTGATATTTATTCGCGGGGTGGTTGGGCCCTATACGGGCGCTCAAATTATCGGAAACGCTATGGTTATTCCGGTAATTTGGTATTGAGCTATTCGGTCATTAAGGAAGGGGACATTGAAATTCCGTCAACGTATTCCAAATCCAACCAATTCAATATTAATTGGACGCACAATCAAGATCCTAAAGCACGACCAAATTCTCGGTTTACCGCAACGGTTAATTTAGGGTCGAGCCGGTATTTCCAAGAGAACACGACAAACCCGAACGATTTCTTGACCAATCAAATGACGTCGAGTATCAGTTGGACGTACAACGATCCGAGGAAACCTTGGACACTGACGACTTCTGCGCGACACAACCAAAACACGAAAACGGGTGCATTCAGTGTTACCTTGCCTGATGTTGCCTTTAATGTTCAACGATTTTTCCCTTTCGAAAGAAAAACTCAAGTCGGCGGAAAAAAGTGGTATGAAAAAGTCGGTTTCCAATATCGAGCTGATGTCCGTAATCAACTCGACACCTACGACTCATTGGTTCTCAGGCAAGAAACCCTGGATGATTTTAGATATGGCGTGAAACACAACATTCCGATCTCGACGAACTTTAAATTACTCAAGTATTTCTCTGTAAGTCCGTCCTTCACCTACAACGAACGTTGGTATTTTAGTCAGATACGCAAAGACTGGAACGCCGATAGTGCCCGTGTAGAAATAGATACCCTGCAGCAATTTGGGGCCGCTCGTGATTTTAATTTATCCGCAGGAATTACAACGAAGTTGTACGGCATGTGGCTATATCGCAGAGGAGCGCTGCGGGCTTTACGTCACGTTATGACCCCTTCTGTGCGGTTTTCTTATCGACCCGACTTCGCGAGTGAACAATTTAATATGTATGACTCCTACATTAACGGAGATGGTGATACAATTACATACTCCTACTATGAGCAGGGAATTTTCGGAACGGCACCGAGCGGACGTTCGGGAACAGTGAGTTTTTCCCTAATCAATAACTTGGATGCCAAAATAAAATCGAAAAGAGACACCACTGGTGAGCTGACCAAAATCAACTTAATTGAAAGCTTTCAATTTGGAACGAGCTATAATATGGCTGCAGAGCGCTTCCAATGGGCTCCATTGACGTTTAATGGGCGAACCCGAATACTTAAAAATAAGGTGACCATACGGCTCGATGGCGCCTTTGATTTTTACGACTATGACGCTGAGGGCGTTCGTATTAACCAACTATTGGTTCGAACTCAAAACAAGTTAATGCGTCTTACGAGCATTAACCTCGCATTCGGATTCAACTTTGCGAGTAAAAAAGATGTCAAAGGAAAAGAAAAGAACCCATTGCAGTCGCGAGCTTCCGGTGACTTTGTGCTTCATCCACCGGACAACTATATCGATTTTAGCATCCCGTGGCGCTTCGGAGCTAATTACAAACTGAGTTATCGCAAGCCAACAGATACGGAAACGATTACCCAAACATTGGGCTTCAACGGTGATGTTAGTTTAACGCCTAATTGGAAAATAGGATTCACCTCTGGACTCGACTTCAAAACGGGTCAGCTTACCTACACCACCATGGACATCTATCGCGATCTTCATTCTTGGGAAATGCGGTTTTCATGGGTTCCGTTCGGGTTCCAACAGAGTTATAATTTCCATATTGGTGTAAAGGCCCCAATTCTTCAAGACCTCAAGGTAACGCACAGAAAAGGCTTAGGAGATTTTTAACCATACCTCGAGCAATTCTCTACCATTTGGTGTGAGTATAGACTCCGGGTGGAATTGAATTCCCCAAGAGGGTTCATCGACATGCTCCCAAGCCATGAGAATATTTCTTTCGTCACTGGCTACAGGTTTAAGCGCATTCGGAAGCGAATCGGATTTAATGGCCCATGAGTGGTATAATCCGCCTTCGGCGGGAAGAATTTTGGCCTCTTTTGTGAGTCGTGCATTCATATCCCACCGCAAGGTGGTTGGTTGTCCGTGTATTATTGGGTTCACTCGGAATAGTTCAGCGCCGTAGAATTCGGCCATACCCTGGCACCCGAGACATATTCCAAGGAGAGGCCTATTTCCGGCTAAAGAAGAAATCAACTCGGGCATGATTCCCGCCTCAGAAGGAAGACCTGGGCCCGGGGATAGAACGATCCGATCAAACTCAATTGCTTCGTCAAGGGTGATTAGATCGTTCCGACGGACAACTACCTCAACGCCTAACGCTTCAAAAGCGTGAGCGAGATTGTAGGTAAACGAGTCGTAATTATCGATTAAGAGAATCTTCTTGGACATTACGTAAAAATGCGCTTAAATTGGCAGCGAACAAAACGAATGGTTATGAAAAGAATTATCGAAAGCGATCGCGTCCCCGCACCCATAGGACCCTACTCACAAGCTGTACTTTGCGGAGGAACTTTATACG
>CBFIAJ010000018.1:21071-38099 GCA_965660515.1 Flavobacteriales bacterium
GTGGCATTCGGGTTATGCATCCTGGGTTATTCGTGTAAAACGGTACCCTTAACGGGTCGAAAACAATTTGCTTTAATACCAGATGCGGATATTACTGCTATGTCATCGGATCAATACAAGCAAGTAATTCAGACAGGTCCTTTGAGCCGAAATACTGAATACACGGCGCGCGTAAAACGTGTTGGAAACAGGATAAAAACGGCCGTTGAAAAATATTTGAATGAAAACGGCCATTCCAATTTGCTCAATGGATTTCACTGGGAATTCAACGTCATCGCGGAACCAACAGTGAATGCCTGGGCAATGCCCGGCGGTAAGGTTGCTTTTTACGAAGGAATCATGCCGGTTTGCGAGGATGATGCCGGGGTAGCCGTTGTTATGGGACACGAAGTCGCTCATGCCATAGCAAGTCATGGAAACGAACGCATGACGCAGGGAATGGCACAACAAATGGGCGGTGTGGCATTAGCCGTCGCACTTCAAGAAAAGCCTGCCGAAACACAAGCTCTTTTCATGACTGCCTATGGAGTTGGTTCTCATTACGGCGGCATATTGCCTTTTAGTCGTTTACAAGAATCGGAAGCAGATCAATTGGGCATTATTTTCATGGCTATTGCCGGATACGACCCTCGTGAAGCTCCCAAGTTTTGGGAGCGAATGAGTGCATTGAGTGGGGGTCAAGCTCCTCCAGAGATGATGAGCACGCACCCGAGCGATGAACGCCGTATTCGCGATTTGAATAATCATTTGCCCGAGGCGCTCAAGTATTACAACCAAGGAAACTAGAAGTCTTTTCCGCACCAAGCTTTAAAGAGCGCTTTCTGCACCTTTGTAGGGTTCTCTTTTTTTACCAGGGTTTGCTTCGGGAAGTAACGATTATCATCGGCTTTTATGGTAACTACATAAGTACGCATGGCACTTCGAACTTTTAGTTCAATGGGCTCGGCAATATATTTTTGAAGTACTTCGGACAAGGTATCCTTGAGTTCCACACCGTTTACCTCAAGTAAAACGCATTCCGGTTCAAGGCCGGCGTCCGCGGCGATACTGTTTGGCCATAAATCGATAACTACTATTTCTTCATTTCGATTCACCGCTCTTATGCCGAATCGGTTCATTGAAATAGCCTCGTGTTCCTTTTCTTCCCGTTTTAATCCTACCTTTTCGAGCAAACGGTCCAGTGTATCCCAATAAAAGCCTTTCTGAAATACATGCTTCGAAAAAATAGCATCGATTTCCGGACCTCCGGCCTCTGCGGACAAGGTTTGATAATCGCTGGATGAATAGCCTTTCCCCTTTAACGCAAAATGGTGATATAAATCGGTCATGACTGACTGGAGTCCAACCGCCCCATTCGAATGCGCCCGGATTTGAATATCCATCATAAGGGCTAATAGAGCCCCTTCTGAGTAAATAGATACTTTTCGATTGGGTGCACCAATAGCATAACCATCGAGCCAAAGGTCGAAACTGCTCTCGACCACAGCGGCATGCATGTTACCGCCGTTATCGCTATGCCTTTGCAAATTTTGTTCTTGCGTGGTTTTAAATTCCTCCCAGTTAAACACATTAGAATTCGATAGGAACAAGTCGCCCATATAGGTTGTCACGCCTTCAGCAACATAGCCTGTTTCGAAGTAATTTTCGCGAGCTAAATCATAGGGCTGCATTTCTGTAGGGCGAATACTTTTTATGTTCCAAGTATGGTAAAGTTCATGAGAAGAAACGCCTAAGAATTGTTCCCATACATTTTTCGAGGTCATCTCCGCTTGTGGCCCCAGGCAAATCACTGTGGAATTCAGGTGCTCTACCCCGTGATATTTTCTCGTGGGCAGTATTTGATAAAGGAAATGGTATTCGGGAACGGTAAATTTTTTAAAGGCTTCCATCTGACCTTTCGTAAAAGCTTTAAAGTCGAGTAGAATTCGTTCCCAAGGAGCATCGGGCCAGCCCATAAACCAAATATGAAAATGGTGTTCATCAATTTTAAAGGATCGATGGTTTAATTCATTCGAGAGAATTAAAGGCGCGTCGGCCAATGTATCAAAATCGGGTGCTGAAAAAGAATGGGGCCCTGTGGGATTCCATCCGCCCGCTAGGGCGTAGTCTTTAGGAACCTCAAAATGAACATCGAAAGTTTCATTTTCGCGACCATCGACGTACATGCAGCACGTACACGGATTTATATACCATTGGTTGTAATCGACGAATGTTCCACCTGCATCGAGTTGGTTGGCGTAGTACTCGTAGGAAATTAATACGGTTTCATCAGCCTGCGGCTGGATTTCCCAGCGATCTTTGCTTATTTTTTTTGAAGAAAGCGACGTGCCATCGGGTCGCGATGCCGAGAAATTTCTAATATTCTTCGCAAAATTCTGTAGCTCATAACGTCCTGGACGCCAAGCGGGTAGCTGGACCTGAATGGCATGAAGGCCTGAATTCGGAATTTGAAATTCAATTTGTAAATAGCGTTCGGAATAGTTGGCGCAGCGGAAGGTATATTGCATGGCACTAATTTGCTAAATTCGCAGCAGCATTGAAAACAATTAAAGAATACATCCTATGGATTTTGATTTGATCGTATTGGGGAGCGGACCTGGTGGTTATGTAACAGCTATTCGGGCATCGCAATTAGGGCTAAAAACGGCCATTATTGAGAAAGAAAGCCTTGGTGGCGTTTGTTTAAATTGGGGATGTATTCCAACGAAAGCACTGCTCAAAAGCGCCAATGTATTTAGCTACTTGCAGCACGCGGAAGAATACGGATTAAAAGCCGAAAAAGTTGACAAAGACTTTGATGCTGTAGTCACGAGAAGTCGCAGTGTCGCCGACGGCATGAGTAAAGGTGTACAGTTCTTGATGAAGAAGAACAAGATCGAGGTAATCATGGGCACCGGAAAAGTGCTTCCGGGAAAGAAAATAGAAGTTACTGATGGTGATGGTGGCAAAAAAACGGTTTCGGCGAACAACATCATCATTGCCACAGGTGCTCGATCGCGTGAATTGCCGAATTTACCGCAAGACGGAGAAAAGATTATTGGTTATCGAAAAGCAATGACCCTCCCGAAACAACCAAAGAAATTAGTAGTTGTAGGTTCAGGGGCCATTGGTGTCGAGTTTGCGTATTTCTACGCAACAATGGGTACCGAAGTAACGGTTGTTGAATACATGCCTCACATTGTTCCTGTAGAGGATGAGGAAGTATCGAAGCAATTGGAGCGCTCGTTCAAAAAAGCCGGGATTAAAATCATGACAAATGCCGAGGTTACCTCTGTTGACACAAAAGGAACTGGCTGCAAAGTACATGTGAAAACAAAGAAAGGCGAAGAAGTAATTGAAGCGGATATCGTTTTAAGTGCTGTAGGAATTGCCGCTAACATTGAAAACATTGGATTAGAAGACGTGGGCATTGCTGCGGATAAAGGTAAAATCATGGTGAATGACTTTTACCAAACAAACATCCCGGGCTACTATGCAATTGGCGACTGCGTTCCCGGACAAGCATTGGCGCATGTGGCCAGTGCGGAGGGAATTATTTGCGTAGAAAAAATTGCGGGTCAGAATCCGGAAGCTTTGGATTACGGAAATATCCCAGGATGTACGTATTGCTTCCCTGAGGTGGCGAGTGTTGGAATGACAGAAAAAGCGGCTAAGGAAGCTGGATATGAAATCCTAGTAGGTAAATTCCCTTTCAGTGCGAGTGGAAAGGCAAAGGCTAGCGGACATTCCGATGGATTTGTGAAAGTGATTTTCGATAAAAAGTACGGTGAGTGGTTAGGATGTCACATGATCGGGGCGAACGTAACAGAAATGATTGCAGAGGCTGTTTCGGCTCGTAAGCTGGAAACAACGGGTCACGATTTAATCAAAACAGTTCACCCTCATCCAACGATGAGTGAAGCCGTCATGGAAGCAGCCGCCGCTGCTTACGGTGAGGTGATTCACCTATAAGAAGAAGATTTCTAATTAGTCTAAAGAACCTCCACCCTAGCGGGTGGAGGTTCTTTTTTGGTCTATTGATAGTCCCAAATGTTCAACAGAGGAAACATCGAGCCGATAGGCTTGTGAGCGCTACCCAATAAATGTTTCATTAAATCTGTTTAGCATGAAAAATCTCTACAAAATTTCGAGCCTGGTATTTACCATGTTCTGCACTACCCTTCTTTACGGTCAAGGACAACCCTTAGTATTTCCAGGGGCGAGTCCGACCAACACCCATAGCACGGTTATTGGCGTCACGAATATTGAAATGCACTATTCATCGCCATCGGTTCAAGGGAGAATACTTTGGGGCGAAATCGTGCCCTACGATCAAGTTTGGCGCGCCGGAGCCAATGAAAACACCAATATTTTCTTCGACACTCCCGTAACGATAGGTGGAAAGAGCATTACGGCAGGAACCTATGGTTTGCATATGATACCGACCGAATCGGATTGGACCGTAATTCTGAATTCGGATCACGATGCATGGGGAAGTTACTTTTACAACGAGGCAAATGATGTGGCTCGTATTCAAGTAACGCCTCAAAAACACGGATCTACTGAATGGTTAACCTATTCGGTGGTCAATCGAACCGCTTCTTCGGCAACCGTGGCCATGATGTGTGGTGAAGTAACTATTCCGTTTGAAATTGAAACGGATTTGGCTAAAAATTTAGAACTCAGTTTTCAAGAGCAAATGACAGGGTTGGCAGGATTCAATTGGTCGGCGTATAATCAATATGCCAATTACTACTTGCAGCAAGGAACCAATTTAGATGGGGGCACTTGGAGCTGTTAATCGGTCGATTGGAATGAATAAGCAATTTGCCAATGTGAGTACGAAAGCACTTATCCCCTCCGCGATGGGGAATGATGACGAAGCTGAACGTATTGAAAAAGACGCCATGGAAATGGCAAACGAGGCTCAGTTGAATACCTACGGTTACCAATTAGTTGGATTGGGGAAAATGGATAAAGCTTTGTCTGTATTTAAAAGAAATACAAAAGATCACTCAAAGAGTTGGAACGCATGGGATAGTCTGGGAGAGTGTTATCTCAGCCTGGGAAATAAAAAGGATGCTAAGAAGTGCTATGAAAAGGCGCTGGACATGGCCCCAGAAAATCAAAAATCTCGAATTGAAGGTGTATTGAAGGCGATTTAATTCTCTTCGGAAGATCCAGAAGCCTCCTCAGTTTGAGGGGGCTTTTCACTTTTCGGCTCAAAACGATACACAATTCGCACGGGTTGTGTTTTATTCGCGTGCTCTTCCCAGTAGTTCCGGCCCAATTCATCCGGATTCGGATACCTCAAGGCCTCATCTTCTAAATATTTCCCACGATCATCCAAAGGCACACTGCTCTGAGCTTCTCTTTTAGGGGCCTGCGGCCCGACATTTCTGTAAGCAAACGCGAGCAACAAACCTGCTATCGCACCGCTGAGGTGCCCCTCCCAAGAAATCTGCTCTTCAATGGGAAACAAGCCCCAAACCATACTTCCATAGGCAAAAACAACAAAGAAAGACACCGCCATCAAAGGCCGATGTCGCCGCCAAGCACCCGAAAAAAACAAAAAACTAGCCAGCGCATAAACCAATCCAGAAGCGCCAATATGATACGCTTCTCGTCCGATTGCCCAGGTCAATATACCCGTCAAAACCCAGCTCCATAGTACAATGGGTACAAATAGAGGCCTGTAGAAATAGCGCAACAAAGACCCTAAAACAATGAGTGGAATTGAATTATTGACTAAGTGAAGTAAATCCGCATGAAGCACGGGCATAGTGACAATCCCCAACAAACCTTCCATCGATCGCGGAAATAAACCATACGAACCCCATGAACCACCAGAGCGCCATTCTAAATAGAAGACGATCCATGCCAAAAGCATTAAATAAAAGGCAGGCAAAACATGAACTATTCCCGGTTTCACCACGCCTACTTGCTTTCCATCACTCATGCCGTGAAAGTAGCAATTAAATAGCTAATTTGGCGGCTATGATTGCTCCCGAGATCCCTTTAGCCGAACGACTCCGACCCAAAAAATTAGATCAGTATATAAGTCAGACCGAACTCGTTGGTCCCAATGGAGTCATCACAAAAATGATTCAGTCGGGCACCCTTGCTAGTTTTATTCTCTGGGGACCTCCGGGTGTTGGGAAAACAACGCTCGCCGAAATTATTGCCAACGAACTCGACCGATCTTTTTATCGATTATCTGCCATTTCAAGTGGAGTCAAAGATGTTCGGGAGGTTATTTCAAAAGCTGGTGACCAAGGCATGTTCTCCAAAGGTAGGCCCGTGGTATTCATCGATGAAATTCACCGCTTCAGTAAATCTCAGCAAGATTCACTACTAGGGGCCGTGGAAAAAGGAGTTATTACCTTGGTCGGAGCCACTACCGAAAATCCGAGTTTTGAAGTAATCTCGGCATTACTATCTCGCTGCCAAGTGTACGTTTTAAAGCCATTTACAGCGGAAGAATTAAGGTCGCTTATTTCCCGTGCCTTACGGCACGATCCGTGGCTTTCAGAGCAGCAAGTAACTATCGAAGAAGATGAGGCCCTTTTGCGCATATCGGGCGGTGACGCCCGCAAACTACTCAACACATTAGAATTAGTGGTGCTTGCCAGCAAAGATCGCCCATTAACGATCACGAATGAGGTTGTCCTCGGTTTGGCACAAGAAAAACTCGCGCTCTACGACAAAACGGGGGAGCAACACTACGATATCATTTCGGCTTTCATAAAATCAATTCGCGGATCCGATCCGAATGCAGCTATTTATTGGCTAGCCCGCATGATCGAAGGTGGGGAGGATTTAAAATTCATCGCGCGTCGACTTATCATTCTCGCATCTGAAGACATTGGCAACGCGAACCCGACCGCGCTCATTATGGCGAATAATTCTTTTCAGGCCGTTGCTCAAATAGGATATCCAGAGTCGCGTATCATTCTGGCTCAGTGCGTCACTTATTTAGCGAGTTCACCAAAAAGTAACGCATCGTACCAGGCGATTGGAAAAGCTCAAAAAGAGGTGCAAGAAACAGGACCTCTTCCTGTGCCACTCCATCTAAGAAATGCGCCTACGCAATTGATGAAGGATTTGAATTATGGTGCCGATTACCAATACGCGCACGATCACGTTCAAAACTTCAGTAACCAAGAATATCTACCTGAAGAGCTAAGCGGAACTCGCTTCTATGATCCGGGAAACAATCAAAGAGAAAAAGCGCTCCGTACATTTCTGCAGGAGCGCTGGAAAGACAAATACGGTTATTAGTCTAGGGGTTCGTTTGCTGAACAGGGGCTTCCACCGGAGATTCATCAGGAACGATTGCCACCTCATTATTGCCGCGTAGGTTAATGCTAAATCCTGTTCGAAAATTAAATTCGTTCCAAGTAGTTACGTCTTGAGCTCCGGATAAATAATCCGCCATGAAATGCCATTGGAAACCTCTTCCTAAGGCGAAACCCATTCCCAAATTATCGAATCCGTTATTATATGCTGTGTATTGAACTTTCAATTGAAACCAATCAGCCAAATCTCCATACCACGAGAAACCTACAGCAGTAATACCAGTTCCGAATGAATTCTCATTATAGAACTGAACTCCTAATTCGTGCTTTTCATGAAAACGCCATTGTACACCCAAGTTTATTTTGCGGTTCAATGAAGTCGAGAATTCTCCAAATGCCGTATCTGGATCTAATAACTGGCCAATAGAATCAAAGTACGATTCAATTGCATCGCCGAAAGTGTTCGTCGTATCGTCATCAAATAATTGATAAGTGGCACCCGTAATGTCAATGACCTTGTCCTCGACAAAATAGTTCTCTGCTCCTTCTGTCCAGTTGATTTTTCCAAGATCATTTACACTCCCAGTTACGCTCCACTGATCATTAATTGCAAATCGCGCTCCAAAGTCTAAGCCAATTCCAGTGTTAGAGAAATCGTATCCGTAACGCAATACGTCACCCGCCGTCAAACCTTCAATGGCGATTCCCGCCGTATAGGCGGTACCGTCCGCGCTCAAGGTAACCTTATAGGGTTCCGGATTACTGGTTTCCGTTAGAACAGAGAATTGATCAAATTCTGCTTTTATAGCGCCCATTCCTGAAATAAACTTAACACGCGCTCCAACATTTAATCGACCATCCATCAATTCATGATTATAACCTACGTGGTAAAAAGCATAATGATGTCCTGAAACACCTGTAGAAGACCAGTCGAGAGTTGTTTCAACATACGGTTCATTTCCAAATACAAGGAACTTCATCATATCCGGTGCCAAACGCGTTGTTTGAGTCAATCGGTACGATGCGCCCAAACTAACATACCCGTTATCACCAACTTCGAAACCGACAAAAAGAAGATCGTAATCAACATTCGTTTGCAGATAGTTTTCTTCCGTCAATTCATTTACTTGGCGTTCCAATTCCGTTTGAAAATCGTTGTCCTTATCGAACATGCTCAATTCAAATAACTGATTGTTTACATGGGTATGAAGACTGGTTAAACCGGGCAATCCTATAGATATTTTTCCTTCTGGACGTAAGCCAGGGTTCAACAATGAAGCCTGTGGAACAGAATAAAAATTCGTTAATGTTTGATTCGGTTGAGCAAAAGTCATAATCCCTAAGACCAATGCTACTCCTAAGCTGAGGTACCTTTTAGTTTCCATTGATCTCTAAATTTACTTTTGATGAAATTGCCAGATACATAGTCATAGCATCCGACGTCGTCATTACATAGTTTTGATTCCCATTTTGCGGAGTGCTGAGTACGGTCCGCACAAGAATGCGTTCAGAATTGAAAAAGGCATCCGTTTGTGCTTCATCTAATTCAATCACGTTCTCTTTAAATGTGCTGCTAACAACAAAACCATCTGCATCTACAACCGCCGCATCCAATAATTCCGTTTGAACAGAGTCAATTGGATTAAATAAGGAATCGGTGAAAATCAAAAAGGCATTTCCATCCAATCCAATACCGTTGTCAACATTGATAAAGAGCGAAATCGTTTGAGGGTCCGCCGGAGAATCATCTTCCAAACTAAACCCTGCTTCAATAGTATCCGTTAAGGTGAGTCCGTCCGCTTTCAAGTTTAAACCTACGTCTATTCTCAATCCAACGTTTACAAGGCTTTCTCTAAAAATGAAGTTGTCGCCCACATTTCCGTCCGGATTAATATCAACGCTTCCGTTAATATCAATTGTAGTCGGTATATTGCTTAAGAAGTTGACAATGTTACTGTTGTCTCTATCTACTACAATTACACCTTCAATATTTTGTCCTACTTGAGTAAAGTCAGGATAGGCGATATCAGAATCTGGCATTCCTAGGGAAACCAAGTTTCCGTCAGAACTAGTTCCGTCCATATCGAAATTCGTACGAATTGGTGCCCCAACTCCATTCGTGGTAAGGATATTAAGAATTGGATCTTGGAATTCAAAAGAACCACCAAACTGATTCAAAAAGTCAATGTCCAACTCTACGGCTGTTCCAGTTAAGTCTTCAACCACTTGCCCGAAATAACCCTCTAAATATTCAAATTCTAATCCATTGAAGAAAATAGTTCCTTCAATATTCTGTGCTGTATCAATTGGAATGATGCTTCCATCAGAGCTTGCGATTTTGAATTGAAAGCCCAAGTCCAAACGATTATACGGCTGAGAAGGATCATTATCCATTCGCAATGAAGCGCCGCTTAAATCAACAGTACCTGTCGAATTTGCATTTGGAGTCATTGGAAGAACCGCTTCTAAAGGATCTCCATTTGCGTCCGTACTTCCAAAGAATTCAATGATGATTTCTGTCGGTCGCTGCATACTTGAAGTTAAGTCGTAATCGATTTGACCACTCAGTAGTTCAAGAAGAACCACTTCTTCACCATTTGTAAAATTAAAATCGAGTACAGAGGAGCTATCAAGGATGGTTTGAGGAACCATGTCTGCGTCTCCCTGAAGCATAAAGATGTTATTTACATCTAAACTCCACGACAAAAGGTCCGTTAAATCTATTGGAACCATACTGCTCGATCCAGTACTCGACATGCTCACTATGTCCAGTGTGAAGCTGTTGTCTAATGACCCTCCAGGCAAGGAAAAGGTCTCCGTCGCAGTACCACCTGCAGTAACACTCATAAAGGTCCAAGTTGCTTGTGTAAACGAATTCGACGTTAGCGTCACGACCACATTTTGTAAATCGACTGGCCAAGAATTTGTCAGCGTTAAATCAAAAGTGATTTCCGATACGATCCCGTTCGAGAAATTGCTCGGAACGCTGAATAGCGTTTGGCCACCAGATTCGTTCACAAAAGGTGGAAATATTGCATTGGTACCATCGGCCGCAACAAGCGCGTTTCGGACCACTGGGTCCCAACCCGTGGAGGCTTGATCTAGGGAAGTTGTCCCCGTCACAACAAACGGCGCAACTTCTGGATTTAATAATGGAAAATCAACTGCATCAAAGCCGATACCGTCTGGAATGTCAATAAAATCCGAAACTCGAATTGGATCAATAATTGAATCTTCCTGATAAACGACTTTTAAGGCTCCAGTTGAATCCTCTTCAATTCCATCCCCAGCCCAATCCCCTAAGGACATGTTTAAGGTGGCTACCGGAATTATATAGGAGGGAGACAGCACTAGGCTTTGATCGAAATCTAGCTGATCCCTCTTACAGCCTGCTATCAGCACAACGGCCAACAGAAGAGCCCTTAGCTTTTTCATAATTATTTGTTTGGTTCGGTTTGTTTCAGGCTTCGTAAATCTAACAATACTTAATTTGCTTGCACACTCCGTTTGGTTTTTTAACGTATTCGTTAAGTAGTCCAATCAATTGCTTAATTTGGCAGCGCATGAAATCAATGAAGCTCCTCACACCGTTTTTCCTCATTGGAATTTTACTTAGTTCCTGTCGGAACGATATGCAAACGCCCGACTGGGATGTGGATTTGCTCGCACCTATTCTGTTATCTGACCTCGATATCGGCGACCTAGTGGGTGATTCAAACGTGCTCGTGGCTGCGGATAGTTCCTTATCCATTATCTACCGATCTGAAATTGCGTCCTACGGCGTTCCCGATCTTATTGAACCTTTTACCTTCGATTTTTCCGAATTCCTCTCACTCGATTCTCTAGAACTAGAAGACATTGATGTTAAAAGCTCCATCACTCTGGGTCAATTGGCCAGCGATGCCGGTCTGATCGGACAAATTATCATTGCAAACAATGGAAACACCTTAGCCATTCCAGACCTCGGGACTATTCCGGGTACTACGAACCCAATCGATGCAAGCGAATTTTTCGAAACGATCAGTCTTTTCGACGGAACCCTAGAACTCACGATTGAAAATGGTTTACCTATTGAAATACGCGATTTTGGTTTCGGCCTTTCCAATGCTTCCGATGCCACCATACTTATTCAAGATACCATTCCGGTTATTGCCGCTGGCGCAACGGCCACTTCCAGCTCCTCTCTTGCCGGAAAAACAATTGAAAGTCTACTCAACGCCGACCTATACGGCCTTTCGAGCCCAGGATCGAACGGCGTACCCGTTTTAATTGACACAACGGATGCCCTGAAAATTACCGTAACCATAAAAGACTTGCAGCCTTCAAGCGCCACCACCATATGGCCCGCGCAAAACCTAATTAATGATACCTCAGAACTCATACTTACAGGAAGTGAAGGCCTCCAACTCGATTTCGGAATCATTAAATCAGGAACCGTTGTTACGAATATCATATCCACCATTGAGGACAGTATTAAATTCCTGTACATCATTCCAAATTCCGTACTGAATGGAATGCCCTTTTCCATCGTTGAAGCACTCCCCCCTGCTCCAGCGGGCGGCGTAAGCACCACTTCGAATACCTATGATTTTAGCGGCTGCGAATTAGATATGACCGGTACTGATGGAACTAAATTCAACACCATTTCTACCATCACCCTCTGTCGAATCGACTCCACAGGGCAAATTGTTACCCTCTCCACTGAAGATAGCATCATCGTAGAAATTGAGATGCGCGACCTCATTATCGACTATGGTCGAGGAAACCTCGGATCCGATTCAGTAGATATAGGTCCAGAACTCACCACCCTCGAAGGCCTCAGTAATATAATAGACGGATCCGTCGAGCTTGCTGAAGCAAAGGCTTCCTTTGAAATTGAAAACAAAATAGGGGCTGGAGCACAGTTCGATTTAAATTCAATAAAAGGAACCAATACACGGACCAACGTAAATGTGAGTCTCGATTTCAGCTCCTCGGGCAATTCTCTAGTTGTTAATCCAGCAGCAGAAGTTCCTATCGGAACGATCATCCCTGAGTACGCCGAATTAGAATTAAATGAAACCAATTCCAATGTTGCGGCATTCTTATCCAATTTACCCGACGAAATTGAATTTATCGGTAAAGCCTACCTCAACCCAAACGGTCCGCACATTGGCTTCATGTACTACGATCACCCGCTGCGCGCTTTTCTAAACCTGGAAGTGCCGCTCCATCTTTCAACGACCGGACTTACACTAGCCGACACAAGCGATTTTGACATCGGTGATTCCGACGAGTGGGATCAAATACAAGGAGGCTCTTTGAAATTACTTGCTGAAAACGGATTTCCGTTTACCGCCGTAGCGAGCCTCAATTTACTCGACGTCGATGGCAACGTTATCGATCAAATTATTTTCGAAGAAGTGATTTCTTCCGGTAACTACGACCCACTGCAAGAGCGCGTTGTAAATACCGTCAAAAGCGAGATCGTTATTCCATTGACTCCGGAACGACTCGAATCCATAAAAAATGCTACGCGCGGCAGCTTTAAAGTCATCTTCGATACGGCGAGTCAACCCGATCTAGTCAAAATTTATTCTGATTATGAAATGGGACTCAAATTAATTGGAGACTTCACTTATAGACTCAATAATTAATGAGACTAATTACTCTTCTACTCTGCTTATCGCTGACTGTTGCCAACGGTCAAATAATCCAAACGGGGTTGTGGGATACAGACTCAAGTTCGAATAGAACCGTTAGTCTTCATTATTCCTTCGCACTGGGGTCCGCATCTATTCCGTTTTCCGCGCAGCGAAAAGTATTATTTGACAATTTCCTCGACGATGCCGATAAAGAACTCTTTTTATCGAAAAGTCAAAAGAACAATCGCAGCGCACTGAACGATTTGTTCGAGTTTAATTACACCTACACGCTCGAAGGTGCTAAAGCAGAACGACGTGCCTTCGGAATCCACTACAACAGTTTACGAGCGGTCAATTATTCCGAAAACACACTCAAACTAGCTCTGTATGGTAATGCGCCATACGCCGGAGAAACACTTGATCTAGCGCCCACAGCCTGGTGGCGAATTCAGTATTTCGAGCTATTCTATACTTGGGGTTTCGACAACGACCGCTGGAGCTACAACCTAACAGGAGAAGTGCTTATCGGACTCAACGAACAGCGCTTTCAAGCCGATAGGCTTAATTGGTTCACACCCGAATCAGGAGAATACATCGAACTCGACACCAAAGCTCATGGATCCTTAACAGATACCTCCGCATCTCGAAATTCAATCAACGGCGTGGGCTTGGGAGTTGGCGTTAGCGGCGAATACCGCGGCGATAAATGGACCTTCCGCGGAGCACTTGAAGATTTCGGCTTCATAAACTGGAACAACAAAACGAACACCTTTGACGTCGATACCCTCTACAATTACGAAGGGCTTTATGTCGACAACCTATTCGATGTTCAAGAAAACTTTTTTAATGATGCCATCGACAGTTTAGGACAAGCCTATTTTGCCGGTGAAGAAGGTAGTAGGCTCGGAATTACCCCTTTCCTTCTTAGAGGTGAAGCAATTACTCAACTCAATAGTAAAACTCAGTTGCATTTAGGGGTTCAATATCGATACCTCATTTTTAATCTTCCTCTCTTCTATGCTCGGGCCGATTTCCAATTGAACGAAAACCATCGCTTGAGTCCGTCCGTTCATTACGGAGGATATAATCGCTTGGGAATATCACTAGACTACGGACTTACAATGAACGATTTCACTGCTTTAGTTCAAATAGGTAACCTGAATTCGTGGGTGGCTCCAGATTTAAGTTATGGAATACACCTCGGCCTTGGAATTAGCAAAAGATGGTAAAATGATCGAACAACTTCCCAAAATAAAGAATACCGACTCCAACGCCTTTTTCCTTTTAGCAGGACCCTGCGCTATTGAAGGAGAAGACATGGCGCTTCGTATTGCCGAGCAGGTCGTAAGCATCACGGATAAACTTCGTATACCGTATGTTTTTAAAGGATCGTACCGCAAAGCAAACCGCTCGCGTATCGATAGCTTCACGGGCATCGGCGACGAAAAAGCATTGCGCATTCTCCGAAAAGTAGGCGAAACCTTTGATATCCCAACGGTGACCGATTACCATTCAGCTGCCGAAGCCGATATGGCCGCCGAATTTGTCGATATTCTTCAAGTACCCGCTTTCTTATGCCGCCAAACGGATATCGTAGTGGCCGGAGCTAAAACCGGGAAGTTCTTAAACATCAAAAAGGGTCAGTTCCTTTCCCCCGAAGCAATGAAATTCACGGCTCAAAAAGCGGTTGACTCTGGAAACAACAAAGTCATGCTCACCGATCGCGGGGCCTCTTTTGGATACCACGATTTAGTCGTTGACCCGCGCTCCATTCCCGAAATGAAAGCATTCGGTTTTCCAGTGGTAATGGATATTACACACAGTCTTCAGCAACCCAACCAAAGCTCTGGCGTTACTGGAGGTAGACCTCAGCTCATAGAATCTATTGGGAAAGCGGCCATTGCAGTAGGTGCGGACGGATTATTCCTTGAAACGCACGACCGCGTTCAAGAAGCCAAAAGCGATGCGGCCAATATGCTGCCGCTCGATCGTTTAGAAGACCTACTTACAAAGCTTTTACGCGTTCGCGAAGCAGTGCTTTAAGCTTCGTCGTAATCAATAACCGCTTTATCGCTTAAACAGAAAGTACTGCAGGTTAGAATAAAGCCCTCCTCAATGTCTGCAGCTCCCAAACTTATATTTTTGGAGGTATCGAACGATCCTTCTGTTTGCTTTGCAATGCAGGTAGCACAGATTCCACTCGTGCAACTATAAGGCGCATCCAATCCGGAATCCGTTACTGCTTCCAATACCGATGATCCGGCCGGAATTAAAACGTTCCGCTCTTCCCCGTTCAAACGAATGGTAGCGTTACAATCTACTCCGCCCGCAGTTTCAGCATTGACCGTTTCGGTCTCCTCTCCGGCATGGCCCGTGGTAAAGAATTCGGTTTTCACGTTCAAGCGAGGAACCAATATCTCGTACAAGTACTCCTGAAGATCTTCAATCATTTCACCCGGACCACAAAGCATGTACGTCGGAACTACCGGATGCCCGGGGTATCCCAAATTGTTCTTTACTACCTCGTACAAATTCTCACGCGAAACGCGTCCCGGTTCCCAGTGAGTGCAGTTTTGCGGATTCTCTTCACGCGAAATAAAATGGACTGCTTTAAACAGTTCGTGCTTCACTTCGAGCGCATCCAACTCATCCTTAAAAATAATATCTGCTTCCGATTTATTCCCGTAAAGCAACAATAACTCCGTCTTTGGCTCATCGACCAACAACGTTTTAATGTGCGACATCAAAGGCGTTATTCCGCTACCCGCAGCTACAAATACTACTTTACGCGCCAAATTTTTGTCGGTATCCAAAGTAAAGCGCCCTTCGGGCGGATGAACCATCAAACTATCGCCCACCTTTACTTCACGATTCAAGTATTTCGACATCGTGCCGTTAGGCATTTCTTTTACTGTAATCGTAACCGCCTTTTCATTGGGTGCGCTGCTAAACGAATAATTACGACGTACTTCTTGACCATTCAAATCGGCCTTGATCGTCAAATACTGCCCAGCCTTATAGCGGAAATCGCGCTTGCGAAACAAGGGGATTTTAAAACTGATCGATACTGCCTCAGGGGTTTGTCGTTTTACATCAACGACTTTAAGTGACAAGAAATCCATTTAATTCTGAATTATTTTTAACTCGGTACGCCGGTTTCTTTGGCGACCTTCTTCTGTTTCATTTGTAGTAATGGGCTGCTGATCGCCGTATCCGGCATATTCCATCCGAGAGCGTTCAACCCCAGCCTCAACCAAATAGTTCACAACAGCAAGTGCCCGAGCTTTGCTCAATGCCTCATTTGCACTGGCCGATCCTATATTGTCTGTGTGTCCGGAAAGCTCGCATCGGACCGATAGGTTTTGCTTTAAAAACTCCGCCGTACGCTCCAATTCCGGGTAACTACTCTCCCTCAACTCCGAACTACCCGAATCAAAGAATACATTCTTCAATGTGAGCTTTTCGCCCGCCTTAATTGGAATCAAGGCAACATCGAGCAGCTCGGCGGTACTCTCCGTAGATTCCGTAAGCTCAAAGTTCTCCGAATAAAATAAGTAGCCCTTCTGGCGAACGTTCAATGCAAAATTCTTTTGGCCAGGCAAACAGGCAAAATAATAGCCCTGCGAGCCCGTGGTCATTTCTAAATAAGTTTCGCCCGTTTCTAAATCGACAAACTCAATGGTGGCCGACAAAGGCCTTTTTGTAAGCGCATCGGTGATGGTTCCCTTCACGTAGGCAATGGGCAAGGCGCGCGTTTTTTCGGGCAAATCGAAGCGATATAAATCGAGCATCCCACGGCTATCGGCATATCCTTCCCGACTGTAATAGCCCGTTTTACCATCCGGAGCTACAATGAGTCCGTTTTCTTCGCGCACCGAGTTTATCGGGTAACCTAAATTCCGCGGTGTGCTCCACTCCTCTTCATTCTTTTTTCGCGTTACATACAAATCAAAATCGCCCACCCCGGGGTGACCATCACTTGCGAAATACAACGATTGACCATCCCAATGCATAAAAGGTGTTACTTCATCGTCTTTGGTGTTAATGGAATCGCCCAAATTTATCGGTTCGCCCCAATCGCCGCTTCCTGCGTACACCGATTTCCAGAGATCTTTTCCGCCAAACCC
>CBFIAJ010000019.1:0-21814 GCA_965660515.1 Flavobacteriales bacterium
CGCGGCACTCGACTTTATCATCCCGCCGGTAGGCGGTGGCGGCCTAGCGGCCGGATCTTGCTTAAGTGCACATTACTTTTCCGCTCATACGAAAGTCATTGGCGGTGAACCCTCCGGGGCAAGTGATGCTTATGAAAGTCTGAAAGCGGGAAAAATTATTCCGCTTAAAAAAGCGAACACCATTGCGGACGGACTCCGAACTTCGTTGGGCAAGCACAATTACGCCATTTTAAAACCGCTCATGGAGCGAATCATACTTGTTGATGACGACGAAATAAAAGCGGCCATGCGCCTTATTTGGGAACGATTAAAAATCGTTATTGAACCCAGCTGCGCAGTACCTTTAGCGGCGGTAATAAAAGAACCCGATGCTTTTCGCGGGAAAAACATCGGGCTTATTCTTACTGGAGGTAACGTGGACCTCGATTCATGGGAATTTTAGTCAGAAACCACCGCTTTTAAATACTCTCGATTCATACGAGCAATATTCTCTAAGCTGATTCCTTTTGGGCATTCAACTTCACAAGCACCTGTATTCGTACAGTTTCCGAAACCTTCGATATCCATTTGCTTGACCATGTTTAAAACACGCTCGCTGGCTTCTACCCTTCCCTGAGGAAGAAGAGCTAACTGCGATACTTTCGCGCTTGTAAAGAGCATTGCCGAACCGTTTTTACACGTGGCTACACAGGCTCCACAGCCGATACATGTAGCAGCATCCATTGCTTTATCCGCATCTTCCTTTGGAATGGGAATCGCATTCGCGTCCAAGGTATTTCCACTGGTATTCACGGAAATAAATCCACCCGATTGAATAATTCGATCGAAGGACGAACGATCCGTAACTAAATCTTTAATCACGGGAAATGCATCGGCCCGCCAGGGCTCGATATAAATGGTATCGCCGTCATTGAAGGATCTCATATGCAATTGGCAGGTTGTAATGCCACGACCCGGTCCATGTGCTTCACCATTGATAAACATGGAGCAAGAACCGCAAATGCCTTCACGACAATCGTGATCAAATGCTACGGGCACTTCTCCTTGGTTTACTAAATCTTCGTTGAGTACGTCAATCATTTCCAAAAAGGACATATCCGGAGAAATGTCGGAAACTTGATAATCAACCATACGACCTTTGTCGTTCGGTCCGTTCTGACGCCAAATCTTTAAAGTAAGCTTCATATTCATTCTTTCTAGCCTTTTCTTATTTGTAGCTACGTGTCTTCAACTCTACATTTTCGAACTTCAATTCCTCTTTGTGCAAGGTTGGGTTACTCGGATCTCCGGTAAATTCCCACGCACTTACATATGCGAATTCGTCATCGCGGCGCAAAGCTTCTCCTTCCGGAGTTTGATGCTCTTCACGGAAATGGCCTCCTGCCGATTCCTCGCGATCGAGCGCATCGTGACACATCAATTCACCCAATTCCAAGAAGTCTGCCACTCGGAGCGCCTTTTCGAGCTCTTGATTGAGTCCGTCCGCAGAACCCGGCACGCGCACTTCTTTGTGAAATTCTTCACGCAATGCTTGGATTTCCTTGATCGCTCCTTCAAGCCCTTCTTTGTTACGCGCCATACCGCAATTATTCCACATAATCTTGCCTAATCGGCGGTGGAAATAATCAACAGTCTTGGTTCCTTTATTGTTGATCAAGCGTTCGATCTGACCTTGTACCGCCTTCTCCGCTTCTTCAAATTCTGGGGAATCTGTAGAAATCTCACCGGTACGGATATCGTCTGCTAAAAATTCACCAATGGTATAAGGAAGCACAAAATAGCCATCGGCCAAACCTTGCATTAATGCCGAAGCTCCTAATCGGTTTGCCCCGTGATCAGAGAAATTTGCTTCTCCTGTAGCGTACAATCCGGGAACCGAAGTCATCAGGTTGTAGTCGCACCAAACGCCACCCATTGTGTAGTGTACCGCAGGGTAAATTTTCATTGGTGTTTCGTACGGGTTATCGTCGGTGATTTTTTCGTACATCTGGAAAAGGTTACCGTACTTGGCGGCAACGATTTCTTTTCCAAGTTTTTTCACTTCCTCATCGGAAGGATTGTGAAGACCTTGCACATGGGCTTCCGTAGTTCCATAACGAACAATGGCCGCGGCAAAGTCTAAGAATACCGCCTCGCCTGTTTGGTTTACCCCATAGCCGGCATCGCAGCGCTCTTTTGCGGCGCGAGAAGCAACATCACGAGGAACCAGGTTTCCAAAACTCGGATAGCGACGCTCGAGATAGTAATCGCGTTTTTCTTCCGGTAAATCGGTCGGTTTCAAACGCCCTTCTCGAATAGCAATTGCATCTTCTTTTTCTGCCGGCACCCAAATTCGTCCATCATTCCGCAATGATTCTGACATCAGGGTCAATTTCGATTGAGACTCACCAGAAACCGGAATACAGGTTGGGTGAATCTGCGTGTAACAGGGATTTGCCATCGCAGCACCCTTGCGGTGTGCTTTCCAAGCGGCTGTTACATTCGAGCCCATTGCATTTGTACTCAAGAAGAAAACGTTTCCGTATCCTCCAGAAGCCAATACCACAGCGTGCGCCGAATGCCGCTCAATTTCTCCAGTGACTAAATTTCTCGCGATAATACCACGTGCCTTTCCGTCCACAATAACTACATCGAGCATTTCATGGCGGTTGAACATCTCAATTTTACCCTTTGCTATTTGGCGCGACATGGCGCTGTAAGCTCCGAGAAGAAGCTGTTGCCCGGTTTGACCTTTCGCGTAGAAAGTACGGCTCACTTGAACCCCTCCAAACGAGCGATTATCAAGCAACCCTCCGTATTCACGAGCAAAAGGAACTCCTTGAGCAACACATTGGTCAATGATATTGGTTGATACTTCCGCTAAACGATAAACGTTGGCTTCGCGAGAGCGATAATCGCCTCCCTTGATCGTATCGTAAAACAAACGGTAAACGGAGTCCCCGTCGTTTTGATAATTTTTTGCCGCATTAATTCCTCCCTGAGCAGCAATAGAGTGCGCTCTACGCGGGGAATCCTGAAAACAGAATGACTTTACGTTGTAGCCCATTTCTGCTAATGAGGCAGATGCAGCTCCACCGGCTAGGCCGGTACCAATAACAATGACGTCGATCGACCGCTTGTTTGCAGGATTGACCAGACGTATGTTATTCTTGTGGTTCGTCCACTTCTCGGCCAAAGGTCCTTCAGGAATTTTCGCATCAAGATTCATAAGATCAAATTCTTTCGTTTAAACAAAATACAAGTACACAGGAATGAGCCCGAACAGCACTGGAACTCCGACCGCAAAAGCAGCGCCCACCTTTTTTATCAGCGGCGTATATTTCTCATGGTTTGCGCCGATCGATTGGAAAGCGCTTTGAACGCCATGCCATAAGTGAAAGGCAATAGCAATCATTCCGATGACGTAAGCCAAAACAATCCACCATACTTTGAAGGCTTCATATACTTCGGCATGAAGGTCTTTCATGGCCGGACCCATATCCTCGCCGGCGGCAGTGAAAACGTGGCCATCCATTACTTTTCCTCCTTCAATAGCCTCGCTAGCCTTCGTCATTACGGCAGTTCCCGCCTCATTCATCATATAAGGCATCTCGCCAAATTTATACTCAAACCAAAAATCGCTCATGTGAAAAACGATATAGGCCAAGGTAATAATGCCGAGGAAAGCCATATTGCGGCTCGACCAATTACTATTTACAGATGCTTTTTCGAAGGCGTACTTCGTAGAACGAGCAGCGCGGTTTTGACGCGTTAAAACAATTCCGTCAATTGCGTGAAAGAGTATAGAAGCATACGTCAAATAACTCAACAGCTTGATTGCGGGATTGGTCGTCATAAAAACTGCATACTCGTTAAATGCCAATTTACCGGCATAGCCCGGAATAAATAGCTGAAGATTTCCAGCCAAATGGCCTACTAAAAAGAGGCAAAGAAACAGGCCTGTGAGGGCCATCCAATACTTCTTTACTAAGGAAGATTTTAAAATACCTGAGGTACTCATTTATGTTGGGTTTTAGCACATTGGAACGCAAATGTAAGTTCTAGCGCATGGACAAACAAAACAAAGTCGTTTCAAAATAGGTTCAAGGTCCTTGTATTGAATTTGTCTAAATAGCAAAAAAGCGATTTCCTTGAAAAGATAAATCAGTATTGTAGCTTTGCTTAAAACCGAATGGACCCATGAAATACGATCAAATTCCCGCCGAGCTCTTCAGTACAAATCGACGACGATTCGTTGAATTTATGAAGCCAAAATCCTTGGCCATCTTCAACGCAAACGACGTGCAGCCCACCAATGCCGACGGTACGAGACCGTTCATTCAACATTCGGATTTATTTTATTTGTCGGGAGCCGATCAAGAAGAAACCATTCTCGTTCTTTTCCCGGAAGCCTATCATCCTCATCATCGAGAAATGCTTTTTGTGAAAGAAACGAACGAGCATATCGCAATTTGGGAAGGCGAAAAATTAACGAAAAAAAGAGCACAAGAAATTAGTGGAATCGCCAATATACATTGGTTACAAGACTTCGATACCGTGCTGAAAACGGTTATGAGCGAGGCCTCCACGGTTTATTTAAATGGAAATGAGCATTTGCGTCAATCGAATCAAGTTCAATTGCGCGACGATCGATTCCGCGAAAAAATTCAATCGGATTATCCGCTTCACGAATACGATCGAGCAAATCCAGTGATGCATCAACTCCGAGCGATCAAGCAAAAGCAAGAAGTGCCTTTAATGGCAGCGACCTGCGCGCTCGATGTCCAAGCCTACAAAAGAGTCATGCGCTTCATTAAGCCAGGGGTCATGGAATACGAAATAGAAGCTGAGTTCGCCCATGAATTCTTGAGGAACCGATCTCGAGGATTCGGCTACGAACCCATCATTGCCAGTGGAGCGAATGCCTGTGTTTTGCACTATATAGAAAACAATCAAGCATGCAAAGACGGTGATCTTATACTTCTCGATGTCGGCTGTGAACTCGCCAATTACAAGAGCGATATTACCCGAACGATCCCGGTAAACGGACGATTTACGCAACGCCAAAAAGATGTTTATAATGCCGTTTTAAGGGTTCAAAAAGCCTCCCTTGACATGTTAAAACCGGGCAATCAACTTCACGAATACCACAAAGAAGTAGGTAAACTAATGGAAAGTGAATTGCTTGGTCTTGGGCTCATTGATCAAACGGATATTAAAAATCAAGATCCCAATTGGCCGGCGTATAAGAAATACTTCATGCACGGAACCAGCCATTATTTGGGCCTCGATGTGCACGATTATGGGCCATGGGATCAAAACATGGAAGTGGGCAACTGTTTCACCTGTGAGCCGGGAATTTACATTTTAGAAGAAGGAATTGGCATTCGAATAGAAGACGACGTGCTCATAACACACGATGGCCTTGTCAACTTTACTGAAGGTTGCCCTAAAGAGGTAGAAGAAATTGAAGATTGGATGAATGGCTGATTTCCCAACTCGGGGCATTCCATTGCCTTTCGCCGGCGGGCATCTGTATTATCGCAAAATCTCTTTCGGTGCCGGCCCGGTAACTGTTTGGATCCACGGATTCCTCGAGAATAGCAATATGTGGTCTCCCATTTTTCCGGCCTTACGGCCCGATGGCACCCATCTTCTGCTCGACTTACCCGGTCATGGTGACAGCGATGTTTTCGATACTATTCACACCATGGATTTCATGGCCGATTGCGTCAAAGCAATGCTCGATTCTGAGGGTATTGATGCCCCTGTTCGAGTGATCGGACATTCCATGGGCGGATATGTTGCGCTGGCGTTCGCAGAGCGATATTCGGAATTCCTATCAGCTATTAACTTGTACCACAGCACCTCTTTTTCGGATACGGAAGAAAAAAAAGAGAACCGCAATAGAGCAATAGAAGCTATTGAAGAAGGACGCACCTTTTTTGTGAAAAGTTCCGTCGAGAATTTATTTGCCGCTTCCTTGCGGAAGGATCTACAAAAGGAGATAAACTTAGCTACAAAGTGGGCGCTTCAAACGAAACCAAAAGGTATTTCGTCGGCCCTAGCTGGAATGAGAGATCGACCCGACCGCACCAGCGTTTTTAATTCCACCGCGAACGCATTTGCAATTGTTGGAATGCTCGACCCAGCCGTTGACCCGATAAAAGAGTCTTCGTTTTTGGCACAGAACCCTCAAATTGAGTCTGTAATTATTGAAGAGGTCGGGCACATGAGTCATCTCGAAAACACCGATGCCGCAGTGCGCGCTTTGACCCATTTCTTGAACGAAACTTCCTGAAGAAAGAAATCCCCTCCGCGAAGCGGAAGGGATTCTTAAACCTAACACCTAAACCTATTCGAATGTCTCTACTAACTGACACTCGCGATTATTAACGAGGTTTTTTTCCAAAAGTTCATGAAGTCGATTTTTTTTCTTCCTTTTTCTGTAATAGCGGATTCCAGCCTTGTGCATTCAAGGGATGTGCTTTACCATCTTTAGCAATTAAATAGTAATCGCCCTTGTCGGGCGTCATATGACCAACAATGGAAAAATTAGGATTGCCTTTAATTTTTTCAAAATCGGATGGGTTCACAGTGAATAAGAGTTCGTAATCTTCTCCGCCATTCAAAACAGGCACCGTGGGATCCAGCTGAAACTCGTCACACAAACTCAGAACTGTGGGGTCCATTGGAAGCTTGTCTTCATAAATACGAACGCCCAAATCACTTTTACTGGCTAGATGAAGTGATTCACTTGACAACCCATCGGATACATCAATCATGCTCGTCGGATGAACATCGAGCTCTTTGAGCAAGGTAACTATATCTACCCGTGGTTCGGGTTTCAATTGACGCTCCAGAACGTATTCATTACCCTGAAGATCTGGCTGCATGTTTGGGTTTTCTTGGTATACGGCTTTTTCCCGTTCTAAGATCTGAAGGCCCATATAAGCTCCTCCCAGATCTCCTGTGACCACCAACAAGTCTCCTTCTTTTGCGGTATCGCGATAAACAATGTCTTTTTCATCGGCTTCGCCAATTGCGGTAACCGACAATACCAATCCAGAAGTGCTCGACGTGGTGTCTCCACCAACAAGATCTATTTCATAGCGCGCACATGCGGCGTAAATTCCCTCGTAAAGCTCTTCCAGAGCTTCGACAGGAAACCGGTTCGAAACGGCCATGGATACAAGTACTTGTTTCGGTACCACATTCATGGCGCAAATGTCGCTCAGGTTCACCGACATAGCCTTGTAACCCAAATGCTTTAAAGGAGCATAAGACAAATCAAAGTGAACTCCTTCTACGAGCATATCAGAGCTCACTACTTGCACCCGGCCTTTTCCGGCCGCTAGGACGGCGGCATCGTCTCCTATTCCCTTGAGCGTCGACGACTGCTTCGTTTTAAAATTCTGCGTTAAATGATCAATTAATCCGAACTCTCCTAAATCTGATAAGGGCGTTCGTTTTGGACTCTTTTCTTCGAATAAACTCATGCTGCAAAAGTAGCCAATTAAACAATGCATGTACAAAGCGCGTTTGCACTGTAATTCGTACTTTTGCCCTGTATTTAGATTAAATATAAATAAGAAATGATCCAAGTTTCGGAAACAGCAAAGAGCAGACTCATCGAACTCATGAAGGAAGAGGGATGCTCGGTAGACAACGGATATCTCCGGGTGGGAGTTACCAGTGGCGGATGTTCGGGGCTCTCGTACGATCTCAAAATTGATCAATCGAAAAATGAGAACGATAAAATGTTCGAAGATCGAGGGATCAAAATACTCGTTGAAAAAAAGAGCTTCTTGTACTTAATTGGTACTACTCTTGAGTACAGCGGAGGACTTAATGGAAAAGGGTTCTACTTTAATAACCCAAATGCATCGCGCACATGCGGATGCGGTGAAAGTTTCGCCGTTTAAAAAATTACACAGTATTTCATGAGTGACGAAAATAAAATGCTTGAAGAGGTAACCACCTCCGAATACAAATACGGATTCTACACAGACGTCGAAAATGACGCTATTCCTGCGGGATTGAGTGAAGAAGTCGTGCGGTTAATTTCGGCGAAGAAAAACGAGCCTCAATGGATGCTCGATTGGCGGCTGAATGCCTTCCGCAAATGGAGCAAAATGAAAGAGCCCAATTGGCAGAAAGTCAATTATGTAAAGCCCGATTATGAGGCGATCACTTATTATTCGGCCCCGAAGAAAAAAGTAGGTCCAGACAGTTTAGAGGAAGTAGATCCGGAATTGCTTAAAACCTTTGAGCGATTGGGTATTTCTTTAGAAGAACAAAAGCGTTTGACGGGGGTCGCCGTAGACGTGGTAGTCGACTCGACATCCGTCGCTACTAGTTTCAAAGAAAAGCTGGGCGAACTCGGAATTTTATTCATGTCGATGGGTGAGGCTATTCAGGAATATCCAGATCTCGTCAGAAAATACTTAGGGACCGTAGTTCCGCCAGCCGATAATTTTTTCGCTGCGCTTAACTCGGCCGTCTTCTCCGATGGCTCTTTCTGCTATATCCCAAAAGGAGTCCGTTGTCCGATGGAATTAAGCACCTATTTCCGTATTAACGCCGCCGGAACCGGGCAATTTGAGCGGACTCTCGTAATCGCAGAAGAAGGAAGCTATGTTAGCTACCTCGAAGGTTGTACTGCTCCCCAACGCGATGAGAATCAGTTGCACGCTGCTGTCGTTGAATTAATCGCCCTCGATCGGGCGGAAATAAAATACAGCACCGTTCAAAACTGGTATCCTGGTGATAAGGAAGGCAAAGGAGGTGTGTACAACTTTGTAACGAAAAGAGGCATTTGCCACGAAAGCGCGAAAATCAGCTGGACTCAAGTGGAAACAGGTTCCGCCGTTACCTGGAAATACCCTTCGTGCATTCTAAAAGGAGACAATTCGATCGGTGAGTTTTACTCGGTGGCCGTTACAAGTAATCGTCAACAAGCCGATACCGGTACCAAAATGATTCACATCGGGAAAAACACTAAAAGCACCATTATTGCTAAAGGAATATCGGCAGGTGAATCCGATGGAAGTTATCGAGGTCTTGTGAAAGTAATGAAGAACGCGAAAAATGCGCGAAACTTTTCTCAATGTGACTCTCTGCTCATGGGAGACAAATGTGGCGCGCACACTTTTCCCTACATCGAAGTGAAAAACGACACGGCGAAAATTGAACACGAAGCAACAACTTCGAAAATTGGTGAAGATCAAATATTCTACTGCAAACAAAGAGGCCTCGGAGAAGAAGAAGCCATTGCTTTAATCGTAAATGGATACGTGAAAGAAGTACTCAATCAACTGCCGATGGAGTTTGCCGTTGAAGCACAAAAATTACTTGAAATAAGCTTGGAAGGAAGCGTAGGTTAATCAACCGAACAAAAGAATCATGTTAAAAATAGACCAACTAAAAGCCTCCATTGAAGGCAAGGAAATATTAAAAGGGATTAACTTGGAAGTAAACGCCGGTGAGGTGCATGCGATCATGGGCCCTAATGGTAGTGGTAAATCAACTCTTTCCAACATAATTGCGGGTCGCAACGAATACGATGTAACCGGCGGTAGCATTCTTTTTAATAAAGAAGATCTGATGGAATTAGAGCCGGAAGAACGCGCCCATCTCGGCGTATTCCTCTCTTTCCAATACCCGATAGAAATTCCCGGTGTCTCCGTTACCAACTTTATTAAAACCTCCATTAACGAAACGCGTAAAGCAAAAGGACTTGATCCGATGCCTGCGAAGGAGATGTTAAAGATGATGCGAGAAAAAATGGAGCTGCTGGAAATGGACCGAAAGTTCTTGAATCGATCCCTGAATGAGGGCTTCTCGGGTGGAGAGAAAAAGCGAAATGAAATTTTTCAAATGGCCATGCTAGAACCGAAATTGGCGATTCTCGACGAAACAGATTCAGGGCTCGATATTGATGCTTTGCGCATTGTGGCGAACGGAGTAAATAAGCTCAAAAGCGAAGACAATGCCGTTATCGTCATCACGCATTATCAAAGACTACTCGATCATATTATTCCGGACGTTGTGCACGTAATGCTCGACGGACGCATTGTGAAAACAGGCGACAAAACCCTCGCTTACGAACTCGAAGAAAAAGGGTACGACTGGATCAAACAAGAACTTGCTGAAACCGTATAACTGTGGCTCTAAAAGAAGATATTATTCATTCGTTCATGGCCTTCGAAGCCGGACTCAATGGACAAGCAAATTCGCCAGTCCACAAAATTCGAAGTGCTGCATTTGATCGTTTTGAGGCTTTGGGTTTTCCCACTCAAAAAAATGAGGACTGGAAATACAGCTCTCTTTTGCCGATCACCAAACGCGACTTTAGCTTTACGCCGAATAAAGATGTTGCGCTCGAGTATCCCGATGTGAAAAAATACCTCGTACACGAAATCGACTCTTATCAGTTGGTCTTTCTCGATGGTGTTTTTAGCTCTTGGCTCTCTAAAATACCCAACTCCAATTTTCACATTGGATGTTTGTGTGACGGCCTCGAGAAAAACACTAAAACCATCCAAAAGTATTTCTCAAAAATTGCCAAAGATCCCAAGGACAGCCTCGTAGCAATGAATACGTCCTTCGCGGTGGAAGGGGCCTTGGTTGAAATTCCAGATAACGTTACTGTAGACAAACCCATTCAATTGGTCTACTTCAGTTCAAAAAGAGAAAAAGACTTCTTAGTACAACCTCGTAACTTAATTGTTGTCGGGAAAAATGCAGAAGTACAGCTGATCGAAAGGCATCAAAGCTTAAGTCCCGAGAGTACGACGTTTACGAATTCAGTAACTGAAATTTACGCGGACCAAGATGCCCGTGTTTCCCTGTATAAAATTCAAAACGACATTCCGACTTCCAGTTTAGTAGATACCACCGTGGTAGAACAGGAAAGCAGAAGCAACGTATCTATTGGAACCTTTAGTTTGGGTGGGCAATTCACACGGAACAATTTAACCTTTACCTTCAAAGGCGAATATGCAGAAGCGAATCTTTCGGGAATCTCTCTTTTGAATGATCGACAGCATGTTGATCACCATACTATTGTTGACCACGCCGTTCCCAATTGTCAATCCAATGAGCTCTACAAAGGTATTTTCGACGAAAAAAGTCACGGCGTTTTTAATGGTGCTGTAATTGTACAGAAAGATGCACAAAAAACGAATGCTTTCCAGCAAAACGACAATGTGCTGCTGACCGACACCGCTTCTATCGACAGCAAACCCCAACTAGAGATCTACGCCGACGATGTTAAATGCAGCCACGGCTGTACCATTGGTCAATTAGATCAAGACGCTCTTTTTTATCTAAAGAGTCGCGGAATTGCCGATCGTGAAGCAAAAGCAATGTTGCTCTATGCCTTCAAGCACGACGTAATGGAAACGGTAAAAATTGAGGCGCTTTACAAAAGGCTCAATAAAATTATTGCTCAAAAATTAAATGTGGATATCGATTTCGAATTATGAGTGCATCGACCATGGACATAGCGCAAATTAGAGCGGATTTTCCGATTCTTTCGGAGAAAGTGAACGATCATGATTTGGTCTATTTCGACAATGCGGCAACATCGCAAAAACCGAAAGTGGTTATCGATGCCATCTCGAATTATTACACGCGCATCAATAGTAACATCCATCGAGGTGTTCACTATTTGAGTCAACGAGCTACCGATGCATTCGAAGAAACACGGATTAAAGTGCAACAGCATTTGAATGCTGCCCATTCACATGAGATTATTTTCACGAAAGGAACCACAGACGGTATCAATTTAGTGGCTTCTAGTTACGGACACTCGTTCATTAAAGAAGGAGACGAAGTAATTATCACTAACATGGAGCATCACAGCAACATTGTTCCGTGGCATTTGATTTGCGCTCAAGTAGGAGCTTCATTGAAAATTGTACCCATAAACGATGCGGGCGAGCTCGATTTGGAGACGTACAAAAAGCTCTTAAACGAAAAAACGAAGTTGGTTGCTGTAAACCATATTTCCAATGCACTGGGCACCATAAACGACGTCAAAGAAATCACAAAAGCCGCACATGCCGTTGGAGCTGTTGTGCTTATTGACGGAGCTCAAAGCGTTCCACACATGAACGTTGATGTACAGGATTTGGATGCTGATTTTTATACCTTCTCGGCACATAAAATGTGCGGTCCAACCGGGCTTGGAGTATTGTACGGAAAAGAAGATCTCTTGAATTCAATGCCCCCGTACCAAGGTGGTGGAGAAATGATTAAAGAAGTTTTTCTCGATCATTCGACCTTCGCCGATCTTCCTCACAAATTTGAAGCGGGCACGCCCAATATTTCCGAAGTGGTGGCATTTGGGACAGCCATTGATTACTTGAATGAGATCGGTTGGGATTTTATTCACGACCAGGAAAAAGAACTTTTGGATTACGCCACGGCCAAACTTTCATCTATTGAAGGATTAAAGATTTATGGCGAAGCGGAGAAAAAAGCAAGCGTTATTTCCTTTTTATTAGAGGGTATTCACCCCTATGATGTGGGCATGATTCTCGATAAACTGGGAATTGCAGTGCGCACAGGTCATCATTGTACGCAACCAATTATGGATCGGTTCGGAATTCCTGGAACCGTGCGGGCCAGTTTTGCATTTTACAATACAACGGAAGAAATAGACCGTTTATACGAAGGCCTTTTAAGGGTTAAAACGATGTTCTCCTAATGACCATTGAAGAAAAACAAGCCGAAATTGTAGAGGAGTTCGAGTTGTTCGACGACTGGCTTCAAAAATATGATTACCTCATTGAAATGGGTAAATCACTTCCTACTATTGAAGAGGCTTATAAAACCGAGGATCATTTAATCAAAGGTTGCCAAAGTCAAGTTTGGTTAAATGCCGCCTTCAACGGCGGGAAATTGGACTTTCGTGCCGATAGTGATGCGATCATTACAAAAGGTATTATCTCCTTACTTATTCGCGTGCTTTCTGACGAAAAGCCGCAAGACATCGTAGGTGCCGATTTACATTTTATCGATGAAATCGGACTGAAAGACCACCTTTCCCCGACTCGAGCCAATGGACTTTTGTCTATGGTAAAACAAATGAAATACTACGCACTTGCGTACCAAAGTAAACAAGCCTGATGCTGCTTAACGAAGAACAACAACAAAAACTCGGTGAAGATGTCGTGCGCGTTTTATGCACCATTTACGATCCCGAAATTCCCGTTAATATTTACGAGCTCGGACTCATTTACGACGTGAACGTATCCGATGAAGGAGACATTCACATTTTGATGACCCTCACCTCGCCGAATTGCCCCGTGGCAGAAAGCATGCCTGTGGAGGTGGAAGAAAAAGTGAAAACCTTGAAAGAGGTGAAAACGAGCAAAGTGGAAATCACCTTCGAACCCGCTTGGGAAAAGGATATGATGAGCGAAGAAGCTAAGCTTGAACTCGGATTTTTATAAATCATGGCAGACGAAATAGTCAATAAAGTAGCTCAGAGCAAGTTGATGCCCGTCAACTTGGAAGATTTTTATCCCGCCGGAAGGCGGATACAAATCGACCTCAAAGACTGGCTCTTTGAAGGAATCATGCTCCGCGAAAAAGACTATCGCGCGGCAATTAAAGAGCACGATTTCAGCGCCTATCAAGATGCTTACGTCGCTATATACTGTTCCGAAGACGCAATTATTCCCACATGGGCCTATATGTTGATGACCTCCAACGTGTCGCCCTTTGCAAAAAAAGTAGTCCAAGGTGACCTCGTTCAATTGGAAACTGCACTCTACCAAGAAATTATTGGATCGTTGAATTTGAACGAATTTGAAGGGCAGCGTATCATCCTTAAAGGATGTGGCGATAAACCAGTTCCGATAAGTGCCTATACTAACTTCGTTGAAAAAGTGCAGCCCGTTGCCCTGAGCATTTTGTTCGGTGAGCCCTGCTCTACCGTGCCCGTGTATAAAAAACCGCGCTAGAAATCCATACCTTTAGCGCCCTCATTCAAAAAATCATAAAACTGGAAATATGAAAAGGATTGTTGTTTTAGCCATCGCGGCATTGTTCGCTTTTCCCGTTGCCTCTTTGGCCGACGAGGGAATGTGGTTACCTATGTTGATTAAGCGTTTGAACGAACGCGATATGCAAAAACTCGGATTGCAATTGACGGCCGAAGAGCTGTACAGTGTAAACAACTCGAGTATGAAAGACGCCATCATCAACTTCGGCGGATTTTGCACCGGTGAAATTATTTCTCCGGAAGGACTTATTCTTACCAACCACCATTGTGGTTATGACGCAATTCGCGAACAGTCGACCGCAGAAAACGACCTCCTTACGGACGGATTCTGGGCATTGAGTCGCGATCAAGAAATCCCATCTCCAGGTCTTACCGCTACTTTTTTAGTTCGCATGGACGATGTTACCGCCGACGTTCTTTCTGCTGTAGGCGATACCATGAGCGCACAAGAGCGCAGTTCAGCGGTTCGCGGGAAAATTGGTGAATTGGTTGCCGCTGCTGAAGAAGACAGTGAATACAGTGTTGAGATTAAGTCTTTTTTCGAAGGAAATGAATACTACATGTTTACCTATGAAGTATTTACAGATATCCGTATGGTGGGTGCGCCCCCTTCTTCTGTTGGAAAATACGGAGGCGATACCGACAACTGGGAATGGCCTCGTCATACGGGTGATTTCTCTATGTTCCGCGTTTATGCCGGAGCTGATAACAAGCCGGCTGAGTACTCAGAGGACAACGTACCCTACAAGCCGAAGCACTACTTACCGATCTCTATCGATGGCGTTAACAACGGTGATTTCGCAATGGTATTCGGATATCCTGGAAGCACAGATCGCTATTTGACCAGCTACGGAATTGAAGAAGCAGTGAATGTTAAAAACCAAAACATCGTCGACATCCGCGCCAAGAAATTGGAAGTGATGAAGAAATATATGGATATGAGCGACGAAACGCGTATTCAATATGCTTCTAAATATGCTCAAACAGCCAATTACTGGAAGTATTTCATTGGTCAAACAGAGCAACTACAGAAAAACAAAGTATACGACAAGAAGCTGGCGTTAGAAAACGATTTTACTTCTTGGGTAAACATGTACGACGAACGAAAAGAAAAATACGGTGAAGCACTCAATATGCTTGAATCAGCCTACACCGATTACTCAAAAACAGCCGTTGCGAACACCTATTTAAACGAAGCTGTTTTCCAAGGGCCATCATCCTTGTTCTTTGCGTACCAAATGCGCGGGTTACAATCAGCAGTAGTTGCCGAGGACACCGAAAAAATCGCCCAATTACAAGCGGCCTTCGGCCCGATGGGCGAAGAGCATTTCGCTACGACCAATGATGCGATCGATCGCGAATTGATGGCAGAAATGATGAAGATGTACGTTGCCAACGTACCACAGGATCAGCAATCTCCGATTGTGAATGAAATGATCAAGAAGAGCAAAATGGATTACACAGCGATGGCCAATGCCATCTACGACAAATCCGTATTTACCGATGCCGAGCGCTTCCAAGAGTTTTTGGCGAATCCAAAAGGAAAAACATTCTCGAAAGATCCCATCTTCCAAATGATGGACGGAGTGCTGAACGATTACATCGCCAATATTTCACCTATACGTCGTGCCGCAAACGCCAAGAACGACGAAGGTGCCCGTTTATTTATTGCCGGACTTCGTGAAATGAATCCAACGAAATCCTATTATCCAGATGCAAACTTTACCATGCGAATGACGTACGGTACTGTAGGTGACTATGAAGCGCGCGATGCCGTCCACTACAATTACTATACGACCCTTGCTGGAGTAATGGAAAAAGAGGACGATAACGACGAAGAGTTTTTAGTGCCTCAGAAATTAAATGACCTCTATGATGCCAAAGACTATGGCGATTATGCCAATGAAGATGGTGAATTGGTCGTTTGCTTCATAACCAACAACGATATCACTGGAGGTAATTCAGGAAGCCCGGTAATTAACGGAAAAGGAGAGCTTATTGGTTGTGCCTTTGACGGAAACTGGGAAGCAATGAGCGGTGACATTTCATTCGAAGAGAAAATTCAGCGTACGATTTGTGTGGATGCGCGTTATATTCTTTTCATCGTGGATAAGTATGGTGGTGCAACCAACTTAATTGAGGAAATGACCATTGTGAAAACGGAGCCAGTAGTTGAAGAAACTCCTGCAGAAGCCGAAGCAGAAATGGAAACTGAAGAAGCTAATTAAGAGCATTCCTTCGATAGAAGTAAGGTCGCCCCGAAAAGGGCGGCCTTTTTTATTTACCCGTTAGGAATTGAAACGCTTTTTTGGAGGGTTCTGTCCCGCTATAAAGCTGTGCCCCTCGATTTAGAGATGCGCTTCTTAAGCGTTGGTACTCGTTCCACACGATATCAAGGTACTCCATTGATTCAGGTCCCCAACGTTTTTCTTTTTTCCTCCGCTCCAAAAATAAAGGGCGTTCAATTTCCAGAAGGACGCGCTCGTCAAAAAGCGTATTAAGCCCTTCGTCGTGAAAAATCAATAGGCCCTCGACCACTACATAATTAAAAGAGGAAGCCAACTTCACTACTTGAGCTATGAGTCCGCTATAATCAATGCTTTCAGGAATTTCCCAATTCGGGTAACCGTTAATTTTGGGGATCTCGTCAACATCAAATACGAAGGCGTCCATGGAAACGACCGCGCATCGTTCAATGCCAAAGTACCTCTGAATTCTTCGGGCCAAATGTGTTTTGCCCGCCCGGCTCATGCCTCCGATACCGATGATGGTTGCCATAGGGGGAAATCCGGCCGGGAGGCCGGAAAAATCCATTTAATACGCCCGGGCGTTACTGCCTTCTGCGTAATTAATGAAGGCTCTATTCACCACGCGATTTCCGCCCGGAGTCGGATAATCACCGGTGAAATACCAGTCGCCAAGATTTTTGGGGCAAGCCTCGTGCAACTCATCAATTCCTTGATAAATAATTTTCACCCCGGCTTTAATATCTTTCGGCGTAAGGAGCTCAGCAATTTTATCGGAAACCTGCTCCGCCGTGAACGGTTCATAAATACGCTTCACATAATTCACCACTTCTGTATCGGGAAGCTCTGCCTGTGCTTTACACAATTCGTATACTTCCTGTATTACGCTCTCACGGCCCGAATCTTTCAACAGTTCTATAGCGGCCCTAAAAGCCACAAAATCAGCCAACTTCGCCATGTCTATTCCGTAACAATCGGGGTATCGAATTTGGGGAGCCGAACTAACAACCACAATTTCACGCGGATTCAATCGATCCAAAATGCGTAAAATACTTTGCTTCAAAGTGGTTCCCCGAACGATAGAATCATCCAAAATTACCAGGCTATCATTTGGGCGAACGGTGCCGTACGTGACGTCGTAAACGTGCGCGACTAAATCGTCTCTTGCATCGTCTTCGGTAATGAACGTTCTTAACTTGGCGTCTTTAATAGCGATCTTTTCTACTCGCGGTCGGCGATCGATCAAAGCATCAATCTCTTCATCGCTCATTTCCGACCCTTTCGCTCGAAGGATTTTCTTTTTGTCTTCTTTGAGGTAGTCTTCCATTCCTTTCACCATTCCGTAAAAGGCCGTTTCAGCTGTATTCGGTATAAAACTAAATACCGCATTGTCCACATCGTAATTGATTGCTTCGAGCACGGGCGGACAAATCTTCTTACCCAATTCTATGCGCTCGCGATAGATTTCGGCATCGCTTCCTCGAGAGAAATAAATTCGCTCAAAGGAACACGCCTTACGCTCGGTGGCTTCCTTAATGCGCTTTACGTCATAAGAGCCGTCTTTTTTAACAATCAAGGCGCAACCGGGCTCTAGTTCAACTACTTCATCGTACGGCACGTTAAAGGCCGTTTGAATCACGGGGCGTTCGCTAGCAGCCACTACAATTTCGTCATCGGCATACCAATACGTCGGCCTAATTCCGGCCGGATCTCTCAAGACAAAGGCGTCACCGTGACCTACAAGGCCGGCCATCGCATATCCGCCATCCCATTTTTTAGAGGCTTTGGTGAGAATATCTTGCAAATCAATATGTTCGGCAATAAGCTTCGTCGCCTCTTGTTTCGTAATCCCTAATTCTTCTTTAAACTTATAATAAAGCTCGTCATTTTGTTCATCTAGGAAGTGTCCGATCTTCTCCAAAATCGTTACCGTGTCGGCTTTCTTTTTGGGATGCTGACCAAGAGCTACTAGTTCGTCAAAAAGCTCATCGACATTCGTCATATTGAAGTTTCCGGCCAAAATTAGGTTCCGGGTCATCCAGTTATTCTGACGCAAAAACGGATGGCAACTTTCGATGCTGTTTTTACCGTACGTGCCGTAGCGCAAATGAGCTAAATAAAGCTCACCACTGAAGGGAAGATTATTCTTTAGCCACTCCGTGTCTTTCATTTTTTTCGGATGCTCTTCAATAGCGGAATTGATTCGCTTATTGATTTTCTTGAAGATATCCTGAATAGGCTGTGGCTTGATGGAGCGGTGGCGGCTTATGTATCTTTTACCGGGAGGCACATCGAGTTTAATGTTTGCCAATCCGGCGCCATCTTGACCTCGGTTGTGCTGCTTTTCCATCAGCAGGTACATACGGTTGAGACCGTAAAAGGCCGTTCCGTATTTCTCAACGTAATAGTCAAGAGGTTTTCTCAGTCGAAGAAGTGCAATACCGCACTCGTGTTTAATCGGATCACTCATAGCCTAAAGTCCCGTAAAATGAAGAGCAAAGTTACAAAGATTTAACCTACCGATACTTGAACTAGAACAAGGTTTAGATTGTCATAACCAAGAGTAATTCGTACTTTAGATGTTCAACTCTTTTCCTTTGTTTCTATTGCGCAAAATACTTGTCCTTCTCTTCCTTCTGCCTGCGGCAGGATGGGCTCAAACGAGCGTACCTGTAAATAGAGAACGACTCGCCTTTTTGGCCGATTCATTTGAAACGGTCGCCAAAATTCAAAAGGCTGAAGCTATTGAATGGGCGCGAATCAATAATCGACCTGTTCGACGGGTGACTAAAGATGGGCGAGAAATCGAGATTATGCGCATCGAGAACGGTCGACCTGTATACTTCATTACTTCGAATGACGACGCGGCTCTATCGACCAATACCAACGACTTGTGGAACGGGGGATCATTAGGGCTCAATCTCGAAGGTCAGAACATGTTTCTGGGAGAATGGGATGGCGGTGCCATTCGATTAACCCACCAGGAGTTTAATCCCGCCGGAGGCGGAGGAAGCCGAGTTACCCAGGGCGACTCGCCCAGTTCGTCGTCATGGCACGCAACACATGTAGCCGGAACTATGATGGCCGAAGGGCAAGTAGCTTCAGCCAAAGGAATGGCTCCACAAGCCGATTTACATGCATACGACTGGAACAGCGATAATGCAGAAATGAGTACGGAAGCGGCGGGCGGACTTCTCATTTCGAACCATAGCTACGGCACTATTGTCGGCTGGAGGTTTGATACGGAATGGTATTGGTACGGTGATCTTGGAGTATCGACCGTTGAAGATCATAATTTCGGACGATATAATTCAGATGCACGCTCTTGGGACTTAATTGCAGAGGCCGCTCCGTATTATCTAATTTGTAAATCGGCCGGAAACGACCGAAATGACGATCACAACGGATCGCATAAAGTCTGGCAAGGAAGTGGCTGGGTAACTAGTTCTGCCGCCCGAGACCCCGATGGGGGAGCCGACGGATACGATTGTGTTGGACCCGCAGGAACCGCCAAAAATATTTTAACGGTAGCGGCCGTAAATGACGTCACGCCCGGATGGACACAACCCTCGGATGTAACTATGTCGAGCTTCAGTGGTTGGGGACCCACCGATGACGGCCGTATCAAACCCGATATTTCGGGAAATGGTGTCGGGCTCTACTCCTGTGATGACGATAATGATGCCGACTATAGGAGCAGCAGCGGGACCTCGATGTCGAGTCCGAACGTTGCTGGGTCACTTTTGCTATTGCAACAACATTACAACAACGCGTACGGGTCTTATATGCGCTCTTCAACGCTCAAAGGTCTGGTCATTCACACGGCAAATGAAGCCGGATCGAATCCCGGTCCCGATTACGCATTTGGTTGGGGAATACTGGATGCTGCGGCGGCGGCAGATGTAATCAGCACGACGGGAAGTAATGTGATTTTTGAGCCTACTTTGAGCGATGGCAACACTTGGTCTTATACATTTACCGCCAATGGAACTCAGGATTTTTCGGCTACCTTAGGCTGGATCGATCCTGCAGCGGCAACAACGGGTAGTGTTCTTAATCCGACCGCAGCTCGCTTAATTAATGACTTAGACATTCGATTATCAGATGGTTCGACAACCTATACCCCTTGGGTATTGGATCCGGCGAACCCGTCCAATGCAGCAACAAACGGAGATAATTTTCGCGACAATGTCGAAAAGCTTGAGCCCGGGATCTTGCCGGCAGGCAATTACACTTTAACCGTTTCGCACAAAGGCTCATTGACGAATGGGACGCAGCCCTTTTCCTTGATTATTTCGGGCGTTCCTTCCATTCCAATCGCTGATTTTTCCGCATCAACAACGGCCATTTGCCCGAATGAAACAGTGACCCTCAACAATGCGAGTTCAGGTGGAGCCACAACATTTACCTGGAGTATCTCTCCAAATACCGGGTTTTCCTTCACCGGAGGCACTTCCGCAAGCAGCTCTTCTCCGCAGATTTTATTCACTAGTGCTGGTACTTATTCCATAACACTCGTCTCGTCCAACAACTTGGGTTCCGATACAGAAACAAAAACCAGTTACATAGAAGTAGGAGGCCTTTCACTACCGTTTAGCGAAGATTTTGAGACCACCGCAACGAGAAGTCGGTGGACCATAGAAAATCCGGATGGATCGACCACATGGACGTATTCAAGTGTTGGTGGAAATGGCGGATCAATGGCGGCTTCTGTTGAAAACTACAATTACAGCGCTTCTGACAACGCTGTTGTTCCCGATCACTTGATTTCGCCGTTATTGAATTTTTCGGGAATGACCAGTGCCGCGTTGGATTTTGAGTATTCGTACCGAAGACATAGTGGCGCGTATCAAGATAGTATGAGTATATGGATATCTGCGGATTGCGGTACGTCATGGGTTCGATTGGCTAGTTACAAGGAAGATGGAACGGGCAACTACGCCACTGGAAGCGATATCACTTCTCAATGGTCTCCTACCAGCGATGGACATTGGTGTGATGATTCAGGGACTCCCAATTGTCCTTCAATTGACCTATCTACCTACGCGGGGATGGGAAGTATAAAAATTCGCTTTACCAATATGGCGGGCTGGGGGAATGATCTGTTTATTGACAATATTCAAATTACTGGTTCAACTGCTTCCCCATTGGTTTTATCTACTGATAAAAATGATGTATTATGTAATGGTAACTCCGATGGCTCGGCAAGTGTAACCGTTTCTGGTGGCACTTCACCCTACACTTTTTCTTGGTCCAATGGAACTGTGGAAGGCGGGGCGCCAACAACGCACAATATATCCGTCGGGAACAACTTTTTTAATCCGAGCAACACAACGATTAGTGCCGGAGATACCATTCTTTGGACAAATACTTCTGGAACGCATAATGTGAATGGATCTCTGGCGACCTTCCCAAGTAATCCGGAAGGCTTTACGAACGGATCTGCCGCTTCCGGAGCCTGGACGTACAAGAAGTCCTTTTCTACCCCTGGCACCTATAACTATCATTGCGACCCGCACTCTGGTTCTATGACAGGCTCCTTTGTGGTTTCACCCATGGTGCTTAACTCTTC
>CBFIAJ010000019.1:21913-36416 GCA_965660515.1 Flavobacteriales bacterium
CCTATTCAATTCGATTGGTCCAACGGCGCGTCATCCAACACAAATCCAAATATAATATCAAACCTCTCTGCCGGTACTTATTCTTTAACCCTCACTGACGCTAACGGCTGTATCTATACAGATAACTATACCTTGACTGAACCTGCAACGACCCTCTCGGTTACTTTAACCGGTACAAATAATTTGTGTCAAGGAACGACCTCGGGATCCATAGCTGCGAATCCAGCCGGTGGTACATTACCCTATTCATACGCGTGGAGTACTGGATCGAATTCATCGAGCATTACCGGCCTCTCGGCCGGATCCTATTTTTTAACGCTCACGGACGGAGTAGGAAGCTCTGTCACTGCCTCTACGACTTTAATTGACCCTACCGCACTACTAGCATCTGTTTCCACTATTGATGAATCCATTGCCGGTGCCGCCGATGGAACTGCCTCTGTTGCCGCTTCTGGCGGAACTGCGCCTTATTCCTATTTATGGTCCAATGGAGGTCTTAGCTCAGGTATTTCAGCTCTGCCGCCAGGAACCTATTCAGTCACGGTGACCGATGCCAATGGGTGCTCTGTTTCATCTTCTGGAACCGTGGGATCAGGGGTCTCCGTATTGTCGGCTACCGGTGCTACTACCGATGTGCTTTGCAATGGCGATGCTTCGGGCGCCATTGATGTGAGTCCTGCCGGAGGCAGTACCCCCTATAGCTTTACTTGGTCCGATGGACCTGTTAGCGAAGATCGATCTGGGTTAGTTGCTGGTAGTTACTCCGTGACCGTGTCCGACGGGTCGGGTCAATCGGTAGCCTTGAGCTTTACCATTAGCGAACCCGCCTTGGCCCTTAGTGCCCCTGTAAGCACCACCAATGAATCCATTGCGGGAGCTGCCGATGGAACTGCCTCTGTAGCCGCATCAGGCGGAACTCCGCCATTTAGTTATCTCTGGTCTAATGGAGGTCTTAGCTCGGGTATTTCAACTCTTGTTCCAGGAACCTACTCAGTCACGGTGACCGATGCCAATAGCTGTAGCACAACTGCTTCTGGAACCGTGGCGACGGGGGTTTCAGCCCTATCCGCGTCTGCGGTTACGACCGATGTGCTGTGTAATGGCGATGCTTCGGGCGCCATTGATGTGAGTCCTGCCGGAGGCAGTACCCCCTATAGCTTTGCTTGGTCCGACGGATCTGTTACCGAAGACCGGACCGGATTAATAGCGGGTAGTTACTCGGTAACTGTTTCTGATGGATCGGGGCAGACGACATCCTCTAGTTTTTTCGTTTTCGAACCTCTTGAACTAACGTCGTCCTATTTAATTGTCGACTCGTGCTTAGGGCAAGTTTCGGCATTCTCCAACGGAGGAGCGATTCCACATACCTATCAATGGTTCGATATCAATGCACAGACAACTTTGACGAGCCAAACCGTAAGCTTGCTCAATCAATGTGCAGATGCAGTTTGTTATGAAGCAGTTTGTACGGTGACGGATGCCAACGGATGTGTTCTCGAAATGGACACCATTAGATATGACGGTTGCGGTACAAGCTTGAACGATTGTGGAATCCGTTTTGATCTGTTTCCTAATCCGGGTAAAAATGCATTTAGAATTGCCTCCGAACAGAACTTCCAACGGATCGTTTGCCTGAATAATTTTGGAGTAGTTATTCAGACACTTAAGGCCGAAGGAAGAAATGAAATTGAAGTGGCAGCGGACACTTGGCCCTCTGGAACCTACTATATTCGGATTGAAACTATTAAAGGAAGTACGACTAAAAAATGGGTTAAAACGAATTAGTAGTTTAAAACCGATCGAATCGCTTCTTCTACCTTTTTCGCGTTTGGTATCATCGTAGTTTCAAGCGCACTATTCAAAGGAATAGCGGGCAAATTCTCAGAACCGATTACTTTAACAGGGGCGTCTAAAGACTCAAAGCAATTCTCTTGAATGCGACCTGCAATTCCTTGAGAAAAACCATTCCCGATAGGTTCTTCGGTTACAACTAAGCACTTGTTATGTCTACGAACTGCTTCGTAAATCCCCTCTTCATCTAACGGCAATAAGGTTCGAAGGTCTAAGATTTCAATTTGCCCTTTAAATTGTTTTGCTGCTTCAGAAGACCAATAAACACCCATTCCATAGGTAATGATCGCCATTGACTCACCGGAATTCGTTTTATTCTCATCCGCCCCTAGGGCGATGCGCGACTTTCCAAAAGGAATTACATAATCGGCATCGGGCTCGATGGTTTTTGCCCCTTCGGTACCTTTTATTTTACTCCAGTACAATCCTTTGTGCTCGAGCATAACCACCGGGTTTGGATCATAGAAAGCCGACTTCATTAAGCCTTTTAAATCTGCGCCCGTGCTCGGATAGGCCACTTTTATTCCACGGATATTGGTCAATACGCTTTCGACCGAAGAACTGTGGTAAGGTCCGCCCGAACCATAGGCGCCAATGGGAACGCGAATAATTGCGCTCACCGGAAATTTACCGTTGGATAAGTAATAACTTCGACTGACCTCCGTAAACAACTGATTTAGTCCAGGCCATATATAATCCGCGAATTGAACCTCAACAATAGGTTTCAATCCGACCGCGCTCATACCAACCGTAGAGCCGATAATAAAGGCTTCTTGAATAGGCGTATTGAATACGCGCTCGTCTCCAAACTGTTCAGCCAGTGTTGCTGCCTCACGAAATACCCCACCCAAACGGCCACCAACATCTTGTCCATAAAGCAAAGCTTCTGGATGTGCCTCCATTAATTCGCGAATGGCGAATAGGGCCGAGTCGACCATGACGGTAGCTTCTTTTCCATCTGGCGAGCGTTCTCCTTTTTCTTCGATGATAGGTGACGGCGCATAATCGTAATTGAACAAGTCTTCAGGTCTTGGGTCTTCAGAGGCTTTTGCTCTTTCATAATCAGCCTGTACAAGCGTTTTTACTTCACTTTCAATAGCTTCTAGTTCATCTTCACTGGCGCCTTCGGCACGAAGCTTGGCTCTTAAAAGCGGATAGGGATCGCGTTTTGCCGCCTCTTCTAAATCATCGCGATACCATTCCTTTCTTACGCCACTGGTATGGTGACCAAGGAGAGGCACTTTCGCGTGAATTAGAAACGGACGACGCTCCTCGCGGATGATTTCAAGAACTTCTTGAACCGTTTCATAGCACTTTTTAAAATCGTTTCCTTCAATCGATCGCGTTTCAAGCCCATTGAATCCGCGAGCAAATTCCGCGGCATTTTGTGCTCTAGTTTCCGCCGCGTTTGCGGAGATATCCCACTCGTTATCCTGAACTAAATAGAGAATCGGAAGCTTCTTTAATACGGCCATTTGAAGTGCTTCACTGACCTCTCCTTCCGTCATTGCCGCATCGCCGATACTGCATACGACAACAGGGTTATCACCTGAATAATCGGGTGCAAGATTCTGACCTTCCATGTACTGGATACCCATGGCGATACCAGTGGTTGGAATGGCCTGCATTCCGGTCGCACTGCTTTGATGGGGTATTTTCGGTTTATCGGCATCCTTGAGACTCGGGTGACAATAATAGGTTCGTCCGCCCGAAAAAGGATCATCGCGCTTAGCCATCAATTGAAGCATACAATCGAAAGGGCTCATACCTATTCCCAATAGGATGCTGTCATCCCGATAGTAGGGAGACACCCAATCCTGAGGCTTCAATTGTATTCCCAATGCTAATTGGATGGCTTCGTGCCCTCTTGAAGTAGCATGAACATATTTCGATGTAAACGCCGCGTTCTCTTCATAAAGCTCGGCCATGCTTTTTGCCGCAGCCATCAATTTGAAGGCTCTTTTCAAGGTTTCAAGATCTATCTTTTTCGTGTCTGCCATTTCGCTTTTTCTGGAGGATTTCAAAGATACTTAATTCATCGTGAGGGTCGGAAATGACAAAGCCCTTCCCGATTACTCGAGAAGGGCCCTAGAGCCGTTAATGTTCTTAAGGTAACTTGAAGGTTAATCCAGCACCAAACACCTCTTTAAACTGAGCTGCCGGTCCCGAATCTGTTACGTTTCCTTCAGCATCCTTACGGTCAATATTAATATCGTCGTCGTAAATCATTGTTAAACTCAAGCTTGCGCTCAACCAGCTATTCACTTTAGCCGTAAACAACATTTCCCAATTGATATCAATGTTCCCAACATTCTCAAGGTAATTGGCATAAAAATCCACCTTGTTACTGAAGTCTACGTTTTCAATCAGGTTCTTTTTCAGGTATACTACTTTTACGAAAGCTCCTGCTTCAACGCGTACGTTTTGACCCGCGGTAATCACATTACCTGCTGTATCCAAAATGGCGGCGTCCACACCAAAAGCACCATCGTTGGCAAGATCTTGATCGGTAACAATGGTAATCTTGGTCGTCATTGGAGACAAATAAACAGATAAATTCTCGTGCGGAACGTAATCGGCTCCAAGTCCAATAAATACATAGCCCGGTGCCATCCAATCAGAAATGCGAATATCGTCGTCATCAATTCCTTCGTAGAACTGTGTTCTAAAGGTGAATGCCCCTGTTGCTCTCCAATGTGGATTGGTTAAGTCATGACCAATTTTTGAGTTAAACTCGAGGCGGTCATCTGTTTTGGTAAACTCTCCGTCGACAATGTTGACCCCGTAGGCAATGTCAAGCATGTTTTCCCAGTGCCACGCACCGACGCTTCGGTTTGCAAAAGCATTGAATAAGGCGTTCCCGGAAAGGGCGTTCTCGCCCCCCGCTTGCCAGTTCGAAAGGGCGGTCTGACTAAAAGTAAAGTTCAATTGTGCCCCTGTTGTCCAGGCTTTGGTTGTATCCTGTGCCATTGATAAAAGAGGAATCATGGCCAAGAATGCTCCTGTAAGTAAAAGTCGTCTCATGTTTTTTTATTTGGCGTTGTGAACGTGTACATCCATTTGTGGATAAGGAATGTTGAGTCCTCTTTCAGCGAATGTCTCGTATACTTTTTCGTTCATGTCGAAGTAAACGTCCCAATAATCTGCTCCCGAACACCAGAGTCGTACCGCAAAATTCACAGAGCTATCGCCCAGTTCAGAAACGCGTACAAAGGGCGCCGGATCTTTAAGAATTCTGTTATCTGTCTCTATTAGTTCCATCATCACTTCTTTGGCTTTGGAAATACTATCGCCATAGCCAATACCGAAAGTCATATCTACCCTTCGAAGCTTTTCCGTACTAAAGTTGGTCATGCTTCCGGTAGACAAACCTCCGTTGGGAATAATGATCGTTTTGTTATCGGGTGTTTTAAGAATGGTATTGAAAATTTGAATCTCATTCACTGTTCCCATATGTCCTTGAGCATCGATAAAGTCACCTACGCGAAACGGTTTGAAAATCAAAATCATTACACCTCCTGCAAAGTTCGACAGGGTTCCCGAAAGCGCCATTCCGATGGCGAACCCAGCGGCACCCAAAATAGCTACGAACGAAGTCATTTCAACACCGAGCATGCTGATGGCGGTGATATATACCATTACTTTCAGCAGAGTTCCAATAAGTCCACCTAGGAAGGGTTGCAGGCTGGGATCGACCTCCCTTTTTTGCATTGTTTTTTTAACGGCTTTTGTGATTGCTTTTGCAATCCACATACCGATGACTACGACCACAATAGCTTGGATTAGGCGAATGCCGTAGTCCTGCGCCAATGCCATCAATTCTTCAGAGTTGAAATCCATTTGAAAAAAGATTTTTAGAATTAAAATGTGCGGTGGGTAGGGGCAAGTTATGACTTTTGCTTAAAAGCATTTATGGCATTCACAGTAAAATCGCTCAAAACTAATTTTCCACTCATTTCAGCACGAGCCTCGAGCAATTCATCCCAGTGATCGCAATCTGACCAAAAGGCTTTTTTGAGCAAATCCATGGCTTCAGGATTGCTCTTTGCCAATCGAGCCGCTAGGCTCGAGATAGCAACATCCATGTCCTCTGCGGTAACAAATACCTCCGTGTAAAGACCTTTTTCTCTTGCCCATTGCGCGCTGCGCCATTCGGTTGCGTTAATGGCCAATTCAGACATTGCACTTGTACCTACTTTTCGCTCCACTGCCGGGCCAACCACGAAGGGTCCGATGCCAATGGCCAATTCGCTCAACTTAACCGACGCATGGGTAGTAGCCATGCAGTAATCAACAGCCGATGCCATTCCTACTCCTCCGCCAACTGCTTTACCTTGGACCCGGCCAATAATGAATTTCGGACATTTTCGAGCCGCATTGATTACCCGTGCAAAGCCCATGAAGAACTCCTCTATTGAAATAAGCTCATCAAATGAAGCGCCGGCACAAAATGCACGGTCCCCTGCACTGGTTAAAACGATTACTTTTACGGCGTTCGAATTTCCCAACTCCGCAATGGTTTCAGCGAGTTTTCGCAGAACTTTCCCCGGTAAACTATTGCTTTTTGGATGACCGAATTCAATGGTGGCAATACCTTCTTCTACAGAATAATTCACATGGCCTTCGTCAATGATACTCATGTTTTTTGTTTTTCGAATTGAAAATAATGGGAGCGCTCCACTTTAGATATTTGGGAATGATACCATGCGTACCAACCGGATCGACCACCTCTTTTTGCTTCTTGGTGACGTGCATTTTTTGCCCAGTGATCAATAGCAGCTCGATCGAGCCAGTAGGAGATAAAAATTGTGCCCTCTGAATTGCTCTTCGATTCGTAGCCCAGAAATCCCGGCATTGTTTGGGCAAGTTCGATGGTCTCTTCATCCATCTCGGAATAACCATCGAGGTTGCTGCCCGACTGATAGCTAAAAATTACCGCATAGTATTCCTCCGGAAAGGAGGTTCGATCCAGAGTACTCATTCGCTTTGATCACGTTTTTTCACCATGGTTAAAATAGTCGCTAAAGCAACCGTTTCACCCGTTTCGTCATAGACATCGACCAAGAACTTTACGATCCCTTTCGCTATATCCTCTTCGCTCCTTTTCTCTTGATCAATTTTTTCTTTGACCGTGAATTTTACCCCTAAGGTAGCTCCGGCATATACTGGTTTTGTAAAACGGGCCTCATCGATTCCATAATTCAACAATACGGGTCCCTTCTTTGGGTCTACGAAAAGTCCGGCCGCCTTACTCAGAATAAAATATCCATGGGCCACGCGTTGTTCAAAAATAGTACCGTCCAATGACGTTTCGTCCATGTGCGCGTAGAAATTGTCTCCGGACACATTGGCGAAATTGACAATATCGGCTGTTGTAACCGTGTGTTTATGGGTAAACACTGTATCGCCGACTTTCAAGTCTTCAAAATACTGTCTGAATAGATGTGGATTCGCTTCGGGACGATCGGCACCGGGTTGGTATACATTGGTGATTTTCGTCAACATCGTCGGGTGCCCTTGAATGGCTGTTCTTTGCAAGTAATGCTTCACTCCTCTCATTCCACCCATTTCTTCTCCTCCTCCTGCTCTACCGGGGCCTCCATGGGTTAGCAAAGGCATCGGCGAACCGTGCCCCGTACTTTCCTTTGATCCTTCCTCGTTCAAGACCAAAATACGCCCGTGATAGGGAGCGGCATTTATCACAAATTCGCGCGCCAACTCGTAATCGGCCGTTACCAAACTGCAAACGAGTGATCCCTTACCCAAATTCGCGAGCTCAATGGCTTCATCAATCGTTTTGTAGGGCATTAGGGTTGTCACCGGACCAAAAGCCTCAATATTGTGAGTCGTTAGCTTATTAAACGGATCGTTGTTCAACAATAAAATAGGCGAAACAAAAGATCCTTTAGAAGCTTCCGCTCCAGTGACTTCAACTTGATCCAAGCTTCCCCAAACCAATTCTGATTCGGTCAATAACTCTTTTACTTTCTCGCGAACCTCGTTCAGCTGAGTTTGTCCCGCCAGCGATCCCATTCGCACGCCTTCTACTTGCGGATTCCCAACGGTTGTTTTTGCCAAGCGCTGACCCAAGGCAATTTGAACATCCTCGATAAGTGATTCCGGTACAATGGCTCTTCGGATTGCTGTACATTTTTGCCCGCATTTCACGGTCATTTCGCGCTGTACTTCTTTAATGAACAAATCAAATTCCGGCGTCCCAGGAACCGCATCCGGACCTAATACAGAAGCATTTAACGAATCGGCTTCCATATTAAAGGGCACCGCTTCCTCAACCAACCGAGGGTGACTCTTCAACATCTGGCCGGTGGAGGCCGACCCCGTAAAAGTAACTATGTCTTGGCTCGTAACTGAGTCTAAGATTCCACGTGCACTTCCGCAAATTAATTGCAAACTGCCTTCCGGCAGGATTCCACTTTCTACGATATCTCGTACCATCAATTCGGTCAGAAAACTAGTTACCGTTGCTGGTTTTACTATTGCCGGAACACCCGCCAAAAGATTCACCGCAATTTTTTCCAACATTCCCCAAATTGGGAAATTAAAGGCGTTGATATGAATGGCTACCCCTCTTTTTGGCACCATAATGTGATGCCCGATGAAGGTGCCATTTCGACTTAGCCCTGCTGCTTCGCCGTCTACGTAATAAGTTTCATTGGGGAATTGCTTTCTTAAGCTCGCGTTCGCAAATAAGTTGCCAATTCCTCCTTCTATATCAATCCACGAATCTGTCTTTGTAGCTCCCGTGGCGTAAGATAGTTCGTAATATTTGTTCTTATTCTTCAGTAAAAACATGGCTAATGCTTTGAGCATTCGGCCGCGTTCGTGAAAGGTCATTTTGCGCAAGGTCGGGCCTCCCACTTCACGAGCGTATTTCATCATTTCTGCAAAATCGAGCCCTTCACTACTTGCTTCTGCAACTTGTTCACCGGTTATCGAATTGAATAATGCTTGGCCCGATCCTGTTCCGGCTACCCATTTCCCTTTAGCGTAATTGTGAAGTTTCATCGATCAATTTTTAGTGATCGCTAAAATAAGACAATCCAAGCGGGCTAAAAAGAAAGAACGAAGGGAATGCGTTGTACGCTCAAGATTCCTCTATCATCCTGAACCTCAACCCACCACCAATAGATTCCCGGAGCGCATAGCGCTCCGTTTGACGAGGCCCCCGACCAAATCCATTCCGTTTGATTGGGCAGGTTCGCACCAGAGCTCAATTCATATACGGGTCGGCCGGTAAAATCAACTATATGCACTCGAGCCCATTCCCCCGGCTCATCAGATGTCCATTTTAATCGTACCAAGTCGTTCAAGCCGTCTCCGTTCGGAGTAAAAATGGTTGGAATGCTGACCGCTATTTGATCGTTATTAATGGCACTTGAGTGGGAATTTACTCTGGTCGGACTCGCACCGCCAGAGCCAATAGAACCACTATGCCACGAAGTACTTTTATTCGCATTGCTTTCAATAGATCGACGCTCAAGCGACACGCCCTTTGTATCGTTTAAATAGGGAAAATGCATCTCCTCGTCATAGGAAAAGGTCTCCAGTATTTCGAGTCTGACCGTGGTAAAAGCTACATGCATCGAATCGTTCAGGAGGGTCAACCAATCGTCCACGGCAACAACTTGAAAGCTGTCTATGTCGGGATAAGCATTCCAAAGAGGCTCCTGTTCGTTTGCAAGTACGACGAGTTCGTTGGGCAAAACCATTCGTGAATCATCGAGCAGCCCCTTTAGCGATTCGAATATTTGAAAGGTGGGATTATAGACGCCAATGTACAGGCCCGAAAGGTCCAATGCTCTATTTGATCGATTCACTATCTCTATCCACTCGGGCTCATCTTCGCCCGGTTCGAACATAATTTCATTGATTCGCCAATCTGCCGAATCCGGCGCGGACGGTGGCTTGATCCACAGGGTGTCGGGCCAAAAATGCTTCTGGCGGCAATCTCGGAGTCCGTGTGGCCAATAAAAAGCTATTCCTTCTTCAGGAATGGGTTCTGAAAAACGCCATTGTTCCCGGTTAAAAGGAGACGCTAGAATACGTTCTACATAGACGGATTTATTCACGGGTTCGGCCTGATTAACATACCAATAGACGGAATCGAGGGCATGATACCAATGAACGAAATAGATCAACGAGTCGCCGCTGTAATGCGTCCATCGGTTTTGAGGTTGGGTAATCGTTTCGAGGTTACCCATTTTTCCCGGAGTTCCCCCTAGCGGGTAGATGGAGGACACCCAAGCTGTTTTACCGTAGCACGAGCGAATGGTATCGACGAGTGTTAAGCTCCACCCGCCTTCCGCTTTAAAGTCCGAGGTGTGCTGCTCGCTTCGATAATCAACTGCGTCAATAAGTCGTCCCGAGCCATCCAATAAACGCAAAGAGCCGTCAGCGTTCGTTAGGGTAGGCGGATCAAATAATACGAAGAATGAGTCGGCCGGGAGTCGATACTGGGGGAGTGAATACTCTTTTTCATTTACGTAAAGCGTCAGCTTTCCCAGGTCTATTTCGTGTGCGCTACGGTTATACAATTCAATGAACTCTTTATCGGGAAGCTGAACGGGCGGATTCGGATCGGGCATGATTTCGGTAAAAATAAGATCGCGATATCGAGGCCGGTAAAATCCCAAGTTCCAGGTAGTATCGAGTGTTCGACCGCTTAAATCGCTCCATTCCGCCAACTCAATTTGATACAAAACCCCGCTGAGTAAGGGCTGATCCAATGCGAATGTGAAATCGATGCCCCATTCATGGTTTGGATGGGCGTCGAACCAATTCGACGTGCCCCATTTCTTCAACCGAATATTATCGGCAAAGACGACCTCATTAAAACTGAGTTTCAGTTCGTTTGAATGTGGAATAGAATAGTTTATAACGAACGGATCATCATTGTCGATCCACGGTTCGAAGTAAAAATAGAAATCGTCGAAGTAAAATTTATCGGATCGAGTTGCCGTGTAACGACACCAAACACCCGTGTTCCCGTAAGGCCTTGTGAGGGAGTCGGAGCAGGTTCCTACCAAGCTCCAAAGGGTTCCGATGCGCTTAAAAACGGACCAGTTTCCGTTGGAATACTCCGCTGCCATGGAAAACGACACGGGATCTTGATCGACAAAATCGTCGGGAGACTCCCAGAGGATCGCCGTACTGCCCTGCGTTCTTTTTCGGAGTGAAATTCGATCATTTGACGCGCCTCCTATCTGTAAGAAATACGCGTTTTGAGTAGCATTCAAATTGGGTTCATCGGCCAAGAGGAACCATTGCAGGTAATTGCTCGATGAAGGGTTGAAATCAAGGCGAAAGGTCATTTGCCAATAAGCAGAATCGGGTGATTGAATGGGGGTGCTGAGAAAGGACGTGTCGGTTTGAGAAAGGGCGTTAAGATGAAGCTCGTTATTAAGCACGTCGAACTGAGCGGTATCGCCAAACCAATAGGGATTATGGGTGAAATCACCGTCTGAAAAATTATCGAGCAATTGAGCACGCACGGGGGTAGATCCGGCCATGAGGGCGAGTAGGAAAATTAGAATTCGCATAGTGAACTACTTTTAGATGATTCTGTAATTCTACTACCTTTGGGGGCCAAAGAATGGTATTAAAGGACGGTGTATGAAAATTGCTGTGGTTGGAGCTACAGGCCTTGTAGGAAGCGTAATGCTGCGTGTTTTAGAAGAGCGGAATTTCCCTGTTTCGGAATTAATTGCAGTCGCTTCGGAGCGATCAAAGGGCTCGCTGATTACATTTAAAGGTGAAAATCACAAGGTGATAACCCCAGCGGATGCCTTAAGCGAACACAGCGATATTGATATTGCTCTTTTCAGCGCAGGTGGAAGTATGTCGTTGGAGTGGGCGCCTAAATTCGTAGAAGCAGGATGTCGCGTAATTGATAATTCCAGTGCGTGGCGGATGCATGATAATGTCCCTCTGGTGGTTCCGGAAGTGAACGGGTCGGCTTTATCGGACGAGCACCGAATCATTGCCAATCCAAATTGTTCCACCATTCAACTGGTTATGGTTTTAAATCCCCTTCACCGTTTGTATGGTATAAAAAGGGTTATTATTTCAACGTATCAAAGCGTTACTGGCACCGGTGTTAAGGCTGTTCGACAACTTGAAGGGGAGCGCGCTGGAGAAAAGGTAGCACAGGCCTATCCTTATCCGATCGATTTAAATGCCATTCCTCATTGCGATGTATTTACGGAGAATGATTACACCAAAGAAGAAATGAAATTGATGCATGAAAGCCGAAAAATTATGGGGGTTCCCGATTTGGCTTTGACAGCAACTTCGGTGCGATTGCCAGTAAAAGGCGGTCATTCAGAATCGGTAAACATCGAATTTGAACGGCCTTTTGATATTAATGTGATCCGACGAACCTTGAGTGAAAGCGATGGAATCGTTTTACAAGATCAGCCTGAATTTAATCAATATCCGATGCCGCGTTTTGCCGAAGGTAGGGACGAAGTATTTGTTGGGAGAATTCGGCAGGACACATCGTGCCGGGAGGCACTTAACTTATTTATAGTGGCGGACAACCTCCGAAAAGGCGCCGCCACTAATGCTGTTCAAATAGCCGAATTACTGTAAGTTGGCCGTATTTCTATAAGATCCGCCGGTGTTTGAATCCCAATCGGTAAAATTGGATCCGTTCGATTGTGCCCAATCTTCGAATTTCAAATAGGCTTGTTCAATACGAACTTTTTCGCGTGGAATACGGTAGCTATTGTTGATTGAAAGACCCCATGTATCCATAGTGGGTACTTGAATTTCTAGCTCCAGGAAGCGGGTCAAATTCAATAGGCCCTACAAAAGGTTTATTTGGGCCTGTTGATTCAGAGACCTCAAAATAAGCTCGACCATTCAGAATAGGTATAAATAAATCTCCGGGCATCCCTATGTAGCGCGATTCAAGCCAAACACGAGAAATATCACTAGACAGCATTAGTTCATTCTGATATACTCCTTGGCTATTTAAAGCTGCGCGGGTAAGTAGTTGACCTCCACTATCCGGATTGGCAGTGTAAAGATCAAAGGACGCTCCCGCTAATGCGGTTGGTGGGGAGACTTCAATTTGAACGGAACCAGAAGTGGAATAGTTAAATCTAACTTGGTTTTTGTTCGTGGTGATTTCGTCTTTGGTACAACCCACTCCAACAATTAGGAGTGTAAATAAAACTGCTCGTAGATTTTTCATGTTATCATTTTTACTGTGCCACACATTTAGAAAAAGTGGGGCCAAAAATAAAAATGCTGAAAATCAGTTAGTTACAAAAACAATAGCGTAGAAATATTCTCGTATTTATAATTTTTCTACGTGTGTTTTCGCAGCCACTTCAAAACTAATTTCATCGTCTCTTCATTAACGGTTTCTTCAATTGAACCGTACTCACCCACCATACCTGTTTCACAGGTTTGAAATAAATGATTCTGACCTGGCATTACAAGTACTTGAAAGTCTTTGACGGGCGCTTTCCCGAGGGCTTCTTCCATAGGACCTTTGTTTAATTCGTCCGAAACTTGAATGTCCTTTTCTGCAAAGAGAACCAAGGTTGAAACCGTCGTCTTCTCTAGTGCTGGCCGCGGATCGTAAACAACAAACTCCTGCATCCATGGCTCCAGAAGTTGACCCAAAAGGGCGTTCTCCATTGCCTCAATATCCTCTTGAGGCTCCCCTTGCGCCGCCTCGGCGATCGCCTCTTTCATTGCGGCTTTTAAAGCTTCGCGATCGTCAATTTCCGCCATTAAATCGTACAAAGTTTCCATCAAAGCATTGTTTTCATCAGCATCTTCAACGGAGCCTCCCGACGCCAAAACCATTCTTCTGCTTTGATCTAAAAGGACGTCTTTCCCCGGCATTGCTGGTCCGGCCAAAAGAATCATAAAGGAAACGTCTTTATTCTCATTAGCCACCATTGGAGCTATGATGCCTCCTTCACTATGACCCATTAATCCGATCGCCTTCTTATCGATTACTTCTCCTCTCGATTTCAAGTAATCAATGGCCGAAGTAACGTCACTGGCGAAATTTGTGGTCGTGGCCTTTTCGAATTTACCGCCAGAATCACCCACACCCCGCTCGTCGTAACGAAGCACAGCAAACCCCTTGCTGGTCAAATAATCCGACCATACCAAAAAGGGTCGATGATTAAAGATTTCGCTGTTTCGGTCTTGCGGACCTGAACCGCTAATAAGAATAACCACCGGAAACGGACCGGCTCCATACGGATACGTCAGCGTTCCTGCCAAGGTGATTTTGCTCTGCTTATTTCTGAATGTAATTTCTTCCGATTCGTAATCGAACGGCAAGGCCGGATCTTGGGGCCGAGCATCTTTCCCAATAGGAATATCCGATTTTTCAAAGGCCAAATCGAGCTCGTACGGGCCCTGCTTAAATATACCGCGCATTTCCTCGCCCGCTATGGTGGCTGTATATTTCAGCTGGGCTTGCGAGACCTCGAAAATAAAAACCCCATCGGCCAAATACGCCGTATCTGTTTCCAGACCATACGCCCCCTGATCTGGCGAATCGAGCGTTACATCGATTCCGCCGTCAGCTTCTGTAACGTGCATTACCATGCGGATCGACCCTTGCGGAGTCGTTAATTCACCCATCCAATCACCCACCAAG
>CBFIAJ010000020.1:0-3580 GCA_965660515.1 Flavobacteriales bacterium
CCGGATGGATGGGGTGTAATCGTCGTCGTATTGGCCACTCTTTACAGACCACAAAAAAGCGCCCAAGAAAATGAGTGCGAAGAGCAGGCTAACGATGATGAGTACAAACAATACAGACATATAAAATGTAATTACAACCGCGAATTTAGGGCGGTATTAAAGGGGGCCTTATGACAACTGTCAGAGAAAAAGATGACTTTTATCATGTTTTGACTCAAATCCTTGTTAATCAGCGGCTAAAGAAGATCTCTAGGTCGATTCTTTTCCCTTTTTTCGAGCGATCCAATTCGTGCTGAGCGTAGCAAAGACCACAATAGTAATACTGCTCAACGGCATCAGAATGGCGGCCACGATCGGGCTTAATTGCCCGGTCACCGCGAAGTACATTCCAACCATATTGTAGGAGAACGATAAGGCAAAACTCGCGTACACTACGCGCACGGTGGATTTAGCCCATTGCAAGTACTGCGGTAAATGACGTAATTCTTCCGCGGCTAAAATCCCGTCGCAAGACGGAGAAAAAGTATTTATATTTTCACTGAGTGAAACACCTACATCACTCTGCTGCAAAGCCCCGGCGTCATTAAGTCCATCGCCTATCATAAGGACGCGTTCGTCGGCTTCTTGAAGCTCTTTCACGTAACGCAGTTTATCATCGGGTTTTTGATCGAAATTCAAGGGGACCTGCGGTCCGAAAAGAGTGCTTAACGTTGCCGCCTCTCCGTTTCGGTCTCCCGACAAAACATGAAGCGAAAAACGGTCTTTCAAGCGTTGAATTAAAGAAGCAACTCCCTCTCGGTATTGATTTAAGATGAGGTAATAGCCCAATACCCGGTCGTCTTCGCGAATATACACGCGTGTTTGATTTTCATCTCCGCTGACCTCAGCCCCCACCCAAGCCGCACTTCCCAGAAGATAGCTGTGACTTCCAATGGTTCCCCGAATGCCCTTTCCGGCAATTTCCTCAAAAGATTGTACCACATCCTCTGCTCTTTGGTCGAGTCGCTCGTAGATCAGTCGGCTTAACGGGTGGTTACTTTGTCGGAAGAGCGCTGCCATGGCTTGCTCCTGTGCTTTCGCTAAATGATCTCCGATAAATTCGAGCCTACTGCTTTGAGATTCTGTTAGCGTTCCCGTTTTATCAAAGACCAAAGTGGTCAAGTTGGCCAGGCGCTCGATGATGGTAGCGCTTTTCAAATAGAATCCGTTTCGCCCCAATAAGCGAAGCATATTTCCCAGCGCAAATGGCGCGGACAAGGCCAAGGCACAGGGGCAAGCAACAATGAGAACGGCCGTAAAAACATGCCAAGCAATACGCTGATCAATTCCCCACCAATAAGCGGTTGAGATTCCGGCAATGATTAAAATAATGGCCGTAAACCAGGCCGAAATACGATCAGTTAAACTCTTAAAGCGGCCTTCACCTTCTTTTTTGAAAACCTCATTGTTCCATAAATCAGTCAAATAACTCTGGTTTACGGGTCGCTCGATGGTAAGCTCGATAACGCCGCCCTTTTGGGTTCCACCCGCATAGATTCGCCCCCCTTCTTCATAAGTGACTGGATCGGATTCTCCAGTGACAAAACTATTGTCGATTAGAGCATCTCCGCGAATGAGTCGACTATCGGCCGGAACCATTTCTCCGTTGCGAATGATAATACGGTCGCCCACTTCTAATTCGCTAATGGCCACAGCTGTTTCAACTCCCTGTTGAACGCGGGTTACCGCGACGGGGAAATAAGAACGATAATCTCGTTCAAAGCTCAAGTGCTCATAGGTGCGTTGTTGAAACACACGGCCCAATAACAAAAAGAAAACAAGTCCGGTGAGCGAGTCAAAATATCCGGCCGCGAGGCCGGTAATTACTTCATAAGAGGAGCGAATAAATAAAACGGAAATACCAAGGGCTATGGGCACATCGATATTCACATAACGCTGGCGCAAGCCCGCCCAAGCGCTTCGAAAATATTCGCGAGCGCTGTAAAACACCACGGGAATCGACAGCCCCATCATTAAATACCGAAAAAACGGGGCGTATTGAGTCAGCCAAATATCGGTCCCGAAATACTCCGGAAGGGCGAGTAACATAACATTCCCGAACGCAAAGGCCGCAATGCCCAATTGATATATTAACGTCCGATCGACGGTGCGTTCTTCTCGATCGAGATCGTTCAGACTTATTTTTGGCGGATAGCCTAAAGTGGCCAACAGCTCCGCCAATTTGGAGAGGTCAGTGGATTCATTCCGGAAGGTGATGCGAATTTCTTTCTTGGGGAAATTGACTTCGGAGTGCACCACACTTCGATCGATTCGATCTAAATTTTCGAGCAACCAAATACACGAAGAGCAATGAATAGCCGGCAAATAAAAGCGCACCACAGAGGTGGTTGCATCTTGAAACTCGAGCAGGCGATCTTGGATCGAATCTTCTTGAAGATAGGCGTACGCTCCAAGGAAAGCGCCTTTCGGCGCGATACCACTCAATTGCTCTAAATCGTAATAGCCGCAAAGGTCGTTTTCGGAAAGTAGCTCATAGACTGTTTTGCAACCCGAACAACAAAAATGAAGCTCTTCAATATGGGTTGCATCCTCCCGACAGGGAGCACCACAGTGAACACAACTCGTTTCTTTTTGAACATCCTTGGCCATACGCTGCAAAAGTGAACACAAATATCAAGTCGGCATATGATATTGCTCAGCTTTTGTTTGGAAGAGGATGGGTCGCATTGTATATTTGATATATGCCGAGTATGGAACATTTTGATTGCGCCAACTGCCCTAGCCGTATAGATTCGCCCTTTCACGAACTATCGGTTGATGAATTGACTAAAGTTCAGAACATCAAATCGTGTACGTTCTTTAAAAAGGGGCAAATCATTTTTCACGAAGGAAACCGACCTGGAGGTATTTACTGTATCCGCAAGGGTAAAGTAAAGCTCAGCCGTCTGGGCTCCGACGGGAAAGAACAGATTATCCGCTTCGGAAAAGACAGTGATATTATCGGTTACCGATCCATTCTTAGCGGGGAAAATTTATCCGCGACGGCAACCACATTGGAAGACACCTCTGCCTGCTTTGTGCCGAAAAAAATACTCTTTGACAGCATTGAAGGCAACCCGAAATTCTCGCTTCGTATTATGAAGGAGATGTCGCGAGAACTCGGAGAAGCCGGAAAGCTCATTACCAATTTAGCTCAGAAATCGGTCCGCGAACGCCTGGCCGAGGTGATTCTTGTTTTGCGCACTACTTTTGGTGAAACAGAGGAAGGCAATGTGGACATATCACTTACCCGTGAAGAACTCGCCAACATGGTGGGTACAGCCACCGAATCGGTTATTCGCTTGCTTAGCGAGTTCAAGGAAGATCAACTTATTGAACTCAAGGGAAGAAAACTCAAGATCACGAATCCAGACCAATTGGCTCGGATTGGAAAAGTTTTCGATTAATCCCTATTCGCGACTTTAATCATTGCCTTTACTGACAAATATCATTTAACCCTCTAAGAGGTAACCCTACATTTGGTTTCAAACTTGTAGTCCAACTTGACAATGGAGCGGAACGAATGGAAAAATATGGATGC
>CBFIAJ010000020.1:4001-8679 GCA_965660515.1 Flavobacteriales bacterium
CAACGACTTGCAAATTCACTCATTACTTTAGAAAGGAAATTTGGGACGGATACCGAAGGGCGACTTAAAGTGGCCTTTTCTCCGCGCGATTTGGCCAACCTAATTTGCACGACACGAACCACTATTTACAGATTGCTGCGGCAATTTGAAAACGAAGGCCTCATCGGCATAGACCAAGGGGGAATTAAGTTAATCGCCCAGGACCAACTGCTCGAACGCGCCCGTATTTAATAGAGAAAGTGATTGTGCGGATAACGCTTCGCGTGAATCTCTTTCACACGAGTATAAAGCGTTTCTCTGAGGGTATCGATGTTTTCCTTTTTGACAGCCGAAACAAAAAGCACATCTAATTCTTGTTTTGCCATCCACGTCCGTCGCCAATCTTCCAAGGACCAGTTCTCTTTGGTTTTTGGCGTTAAATCATCTTCCTCTTTTTCTACATAATCGAAAGCATCGATTTTGTTAAACGCCATGATTATCGGTTTATCGGCCGCCTCAATTTCCGCAATGATCTTGTTTACCGATTCAATGTGTTCTTCAAAATTTGCATGACTAATATCCACAACATGCACTAATAAATCAGCTTCGCGAACTTCATCTAACGTCGATTTAAACGACTCTACTAATTGAGTTGGAAGTTTCCGTATGAACCCTACTGTATCACTCAATAAAAAAGGCAAATTTCCGATCACAACTTTTCGAACCGTTGTATCAAGCGTTGCAAAGAGTTTATTCTCGGCAAATACTTCCGATTTAGCCAGTAGATTCATCATGGTTGATTTACCTACGTTCGTATACCCCACTAAAGCAACTCGCACCAGCGCTCCCCTATTTTTTCTTTGGGTAGCCATTTGCTTATCGACCTTTTGAAGTTTCGTTTTGAGCAAGGAAATTTTATCCCGAACAATTCGGCGATCTGTTTCGATCTCCGTTTCTCCTGGTCCGCGCATTCCAATACCCCCGCGTTGTCGTTCGAGGTGTGTCCACATTCGCGTCAAGCGAGGAAGTAGATACTCATACTGCGCCAATTCAACTTGGGTGCGAGCATAACTTGTTTGCGCTCTAGAAGCGAAAATGTCGAGGATCAAATTCGTACGATCTAAGACGCCACGCTCCAATATTTTTTCAATATTCCGAAGTTGTGAAGGACTCAATTCGTCGTCAAAAATGGCCAAATCGATATCGTGCTCATCCATGAAATCCTTTACCTCACTGAGCTTCCCACTTCCAATAAAAGTCTTCGGATTCGGAATATCAACTTTCTGGGTGAACCTTTTCATTGGTTTCGCCCCGGCTGTTTCCGTTAAAAACGCAAGTTCATCCAAATACTCTCGGACCTTTTCTTCGTCTTGCTCTAAATTGATAATCCCAACCAATACGGCCGTACTGGCTCCTTGGGTTTTTCTACCTGCTTCAATCATTGTAAAATACTCCACTGATCCCACGGAATACGAATCAGGATCAGTAATAAGGCTACCGAAAAACCACCCAACATCAATCGATATTGTTTCGGTGCTTCCGTCATTTTTTTCGTTTTCACCCGAACCACGGTGATTAGAATAATGGCAATTAACATGGTTATAAAGTGCTCTACTCCGAGCAAACGCATTCCGGGTTCCTTCATAATCATGCCCATATCCCATCCCCAATCGCTCATTCTGCCGAACCAAAGGAACAAGCCCAACAACAGCTGTGTATGGGCGAATATAAGCGTCAATAAGGTGATTCTTTTATCTCGAGCACCAAAGATTTCCTGATTTTTGACCAAGATATCCCATGAAGCCGCGAATGATGCCAAATACCAAAAATAGAAGGACTAAAATGGCGAGCGTCGAATGTAAATGAAGAATTCCGGTACGCATAAGGTTTTGATTTATTGATGGGTTCCTAACGGAACGATGAGTAAAAGTACAATCTTAGTTTGAGATAAAACCGCGAGCGATAAGGTACGGTATCAGTAGATATAGAATGGAGTCGCGAACTAAGTAATAAAGAATAACGCCAACCACTAATTTCCATCCTCCTTTCTTAACTACAGCGCGCCAACCCTCCTCTCTGTACAGCTTGGTATACGGTCTTAAAAACGGTGGAGTAAGTTTATCGCGCCAACTGGTCATTCACCTTTAAATTCGGGCCATGTTTTGTGTACCCAATTTATGAGTCCGACAGTAGAACCATCATGCTCATTTTTTACCTCGTCATTTTCTAGCTCCGGAAGAATTCGTTTTGCCAATTGCTTTCCGAGCTCTACGCCCCATTGATCATATGAGTAAATGTTCCAAATCACACCTTGCACAAAAATTTTATGCTCATAAAAGGCAATGAGTGAACCCAATGATCTTGGTGTTAATTCATTTAAAACAATGCTGGAGGTCGGTATGTTCCCGGGAAAAACTTTAAAGGGCATTAAATTTTCTAAGTCTTCCCCTGTGCGTCCTTGTGCCGTTAATTCAGAACGAACCTCGTCTTCTGTTTTACCGGCCATTAACGCTTCTGTTTGGGCCAAGAAATTCGCCCATAGTTTTCGGTGATGATCTTGTTTGTCGTGATTCGGTTTTACCGCGGCGATAAAATCGGCCGGAATCATTTGGGTTCCTTGATGAATCAATTGAAAAAAGGCGTGCTGGCCGTTCGTTCCTGGCTCACCCCAAACAACGCTACCGGTTGAATACGCTACGGGATTGCCATCTTTATTAACCCGCTTTCCATTGCTCTCCATGTCCGCTTGCTGAAGGTAGGGCGCCAGCTTTTCAAGTCGTTGATCGTAGGCAATAATGGCTTGGGTTCGCACATCCCAGAAGTTTTGGTACCAAACACCCAAGAGGGCCATTATTGTTGGAATATTTTCTTCGATAGGTGCTTCTCTAAAATGCTCGTCGGCTTGTTCGGCCCCTTCTAACAAGGCGCGAAAATGAACACTCCCAATACCTATGGCTGTGGACAAACCAATAGAAGACCACAAACTGTAACGCCCTCCTACCCACTCCCAAAAGGGAAACATGTTACTGGGCGCAATCCCAAATTCTTCCACGGCGGTAAGGTTGGTGCTCAGTGCCGCAAAATGTTTTGGAATATCGGCCTCACGGCCCGATGATAAAAACCAGTCTCGCGCCGTATGCGCATTGGTCATCGTTTCCTGGGTGGTGAAGGTTTTACTCGCCACCAGAAAAAGGGTAGTCTCCGGCATCAACCCGTTCAGGGTTGCCGAAATATCTGCGCCGTCGACATTGGCGACGTAATGAATATTTAAATGCTCCGGCGTTAAATGTTCCAATGCGCGCGTCACCATTCGAGGGCCTAAATCACTTCCACCAATTCCGATATTAACTACATCCGTAAGGGCTTTTCCTGTAAAACCTTTCCATTGACCTTCGCGAATAGCATCGGCAAACGTCAAAAAAGAATCGCGCACTTTGCGCACCTCATCCATAACCGGAACTCCATCAACTTGATACTCCGTGTTGCTACTTCGAAGTGCCATGTGCATCACCGCCCTGTTCTCTGTAGCATTGATCCGTTTCCCTGAAAATAGATCTGATTTATGCTGAGCTAAATCCATAGCATCAGCCAACTCGAACAAAGATGTTAACACTTCTGAATCTATCCGGTGCTTGCTATAATCGAAGAGTATTCCACCTTCCCATGGAATGCTGAAGGCGTCAAATCGACTCGGATTGGATTGGAAAAGTTCGCGCAAGTGAATAGAAGCCAATCGCTTTTGATGATCGGCTAATTTCGACCAGGCTTGAGTAGACATTGGATCGTTACTCATATTATTGGTTTTCGGCTACAACCTCGTTTATTTGGCCAGGAAGCATTTGCTTCAACATACTTTCGATGCCATTCTTTAAAGTAATTGTGCTCGAAGGACATCCGCTGCATGCACCTTGAAGAATTACGTGAACAATACCTGCATCGTATTTCTTGAATTTAATGTTTCCACCATCAGCGGCCACTGCTGGTTTTACGTATTCATCGAGAATTTCAACGATCTTTTTATCAATCCCCTCCAATGGTTCAACGGGCTGAGCAAGTTCGCTAGCCGTTTCAGAGCTCGTTTTCGCATTTACGGGAGCATTGAGTACGGGTTCGCCCGACTGCAAGAAATCGCGGATAAACTCACGAACTTCGAGTGTCACATCTTCCCAATCGACAATGTCGAATTTCGTGACCGAAATATAGTTTTCAGTAATAAATACCTCTTTCACAAAAGGAAAGTGGAACAAGCGAGAGGCCAAAGGAGAAGGTTTCGCTTCTTCAATGTTCTTGAATTCAACAATTTGATCTCCTTCAAGAAGGGGAGCATTCGCCACGAACTTCAAAACCGTTGGGTTTGGAGTCATTTCGGCATATATGGTATACGGTATTTTTTCTTCCGTCATGATGGTCTATTTATTTTGGCAAAAGTACGGCGGAATCGCCGGTTAGCAAAAAACAGCTTTACTACCTTTGAAGTTCACCCAAAACCGAATAGAATGGCCACTATTATCCCCCTTCACGATACAGAACCTGCGTTTGGCGAGCGTTGTTGGTTCGCTCCGACAGCCACGATTATAGGTCGAACCGAAATGGGCGATGAATGCAGTGTATGGTTTAATGCGGTGGTACGAGGTGACGTGCACTATATAAAAATGGGGAATCGCGTCAATGTGCAAGACGGAGCGGTCATTCATGCGAC
>CBFIAJ010000020.1:8858-35706 GCA_965660515.1 Flavobacteriales bacterium
ACGTTCCGCCGGGATGTATTTACGCGGGTGTGCCCGCAAAGAAAGTGAAAGAGGTCAGCGAAGAATTGGTGAAAGGGCAAATCGACCGGATCGCTGAAAGCTACGTAATGTACGCCGGCTGGTATCGGTAAAGGTGTTAGTTGTGTTCGTTGTGTTCGTTGTGTTCGTTGATGTAGCATTTTCAGGATACCGCTAACTGAACATAACCTCTCCGTATTTTTTCCTCTCCCAACCTTTCCGTACACTCGAAACAGGTTCGATGTTCTGAATTCTTAGTTCATAGTTCAAAGTTTTTAGTTCTGGCATTCGGCGGGATTTGAAGCCCTGGCATTAGCATTAGCATTAGCATTAGCATTAGCATTAGCATTAGCATTAGCATTAGCATTAGCATTAGCGAAGCTAAGCCTTGTGAAACACTTGCCACACTTGAAACAATTGAAACAATTGAAACAATTGCAATACTTGAAACACTTGCCACATCTCTCTCACCAAATATTTCGTGCCTCCAGATGAATGGCTTCACCAAAGAAAAAGCGCGCGCTTTGCTCAAAGCTTTTCGTGTAATCCGATACTAAAAAGTGGTCCAATACATGGTTTTGGTTATTTGCTAGGTCCAATTCTAACAAAGATGCTTTTAGTGATTTCGCCACCAGCTCGGCCGAATTCAATACCCGGACTCGATCGCCATAAAAAGCGCGAATCTCCTCTTCAATCAGCGGATAATGCGTACATCCTAGAATGAGCTGATCCACAGCATTCAGCAGCGGATCGTCTAAATATTTGTGAAGTACCGTTTCACTTATTTTGTTTTTGAAGAACCCTTCCTCAATCATATGGGCAAGAAGAGGTGTCGCCATGGAATGAACTTCTATGTCGGGATATTGGGCTCGGATTTTTTGCTCATATACCGCGCTGCGAATGGTTGTTCTCGTTCCAATAACGCCGATTACGGCCTTCTCGGCCGGATCAATAGCGTTGACCACAGGATCGATGACATTAAAAATAGGCACTCCCGGATTCGCTTCTTGAACGGCATTAAAAGCCACCGCTGAAGCCGTATTACAGGCAATAACCACTGCTTTGCACGGGTAGTCAACTAAAAAATTAGATATCCCGGTGGCGTACTCCCGAACCGAATTCGACGGCTTTTCACCGTAAGGCAAATGGAGCGTGTCGCCGTAATAAATAATCGATTCATTGGGAAGCTCCTTACGCATGGCGCTGGCAACGGTAAGTCCACCGATGCCCGAATCAAAAATCCCAATAGGAAGTTGCTTTTTCACTTGGCTAAAATATAAAAGCCCCCCGTATATCATACGGAGGGCTTTTCAATCTACCCGTTAGGGTATGAAAATATTATAATCCCATTTTGGTTTTAACCGCTGGCATGATGTCGTTTCCGCCACCATCGTAAATTACGTTTCCTTTCGATTGAGAACTATCGAGGATGTAGGCAAAACCGCCTTCATTCGCCACTTCCGTGATGGCATTTTGAGCCTTCTCTAATACGGGAGTAAGCAATTCAATTTCTTTTGTCTGTAAATCCTCCTGTGCCTTTTGACGATATTCCTGAATTCTTTGATCTAAGTCTTGAATTTCTTTGTACTTCGTCTCTTTTGACAACTCTGTCATCACCGACTCATTTGCGCGGAAATTGTTGACTTTCGTCTGCAATTCCGTTTGCATATCCGTTAAGTCTGCCTCTAAAGAAGAAGCATACGCCTGCAACGACTGCTCAGCAGCTTTCGTTTCCGGCATTAAAGTAATTAATTCGTCTACGTTGATATGCCCAACTTTTGAAGACTGCGCCTGTAACCCTAAAGTTCCAAACATCATCAAAAGGCCTAATGCCAATGTTTTCATTCCCGTTTTCATTATATGTATCGTTTAGATTCTGATTTTAAGAACTGCAAAGAAAATCTTTTTCCTCGGCACACCCAAATGGTTTTTAATTAATAACCGTAGCCTAATTCGTCTAGTATTCGGTCACTTAGGTCGTATTTTGGATCCGCATACAGCATTCGCAACTCACTTGACCGGTCAAAGATAACGGCGTAGTTTCCTCGTTCTGCTAATCCTTGGATCGCATTGTAAATCTGATCTTGAATCGGCTTAATTAATTCAAGACGTTTGTTAAACAGGTCGCCTTGAGGTCCGAATCGCTTTTGCTGCAATTCTTTCGCTTCCGTTTCTTTACGGAGAATCTCTTTCTCGCGAGCCTCTTTCATTTGATCAGTAAGTAAGATCCTTTCCATCTTATAGGCTTCGTACATGCGATCAATTTCGCCGTATTTCTCTTCTATTTCTTTTTGCCACTTCGCCGACAGATCGTTCAATTGCGTCTGTGCTTGATCGTAATCAGGAATGTTTTTCAAGATATACTTGGTATCCACATATCCGAATTTTTGTGCCTGCACTGGAGCGCTCCACAAAATACCCACAAGGGCAATAAATACTATTCCTATTTTCTTTTTCATACTAGAATTGTTGTCCTAAAATAAAGTGGGTTTGCCATCCGGAAGGGGCGCCAAAAGGAGAGGCAATTGGATCATAACCATAACCGAAATCAACTCCTAACATTCCAAACATCGGCATAAAGATCCGAACTCCAAATCCCATTGAACGCTTAATATCAAAGGGCTTGAATTCACGGAAATCACCCCATGCATTACCACCTTCAGCAAAGACCAGACCATAAATCGTCGAATTCGGATTGAGCGTTAAAGGGTAGCGCATTTCCAGGGTAAACTTGTCAAAGATCACTCCTCCCGTCCCCGGTGATACGGCATTGTTTGGATAACCTCGCAAGCCAATTACCTCACGTCCGTCAAGCACAAATCCCTGAAGTCCATCTCCTCCCACATAGAATCGTTCAAACGGTGAATACCCCCATTCACGATTGTATTGGCCGAGGAATCCGAATTGAATTTGGGTTTTGAAAACCAAATCACCAATAATTCGGGTGTACCATTCTCCATTGAATTTCCATTTGTGGTACTCAATGAACTTGTACTTTACTTCTGGTTCAACATTCGCCCAATCTTCATCAATCAAAAGAGAGAAAGGAGGTGTGATTTGCGCCGTAATAGAGAAGTTAGACCCGCGTCTCGGATAAATGGGTTGATCAATACTACTACGACCAAGAATGAACTTAAGGTTGAAATTATACGATTGCCCATCCGTATAGCCCAAGGCAAATAAATTTCGATAATTATATAAATCGTATTGCTGTAGGTTGATTCCCGTATAAAGTGTGAAATAATCATCGGGCCATTTCAATCGACGCCCTATTCCTGCTCCTACACCCGTAATACTCAACTGTTGACGATCCGGATCATCACGCGGTAATCCCGTAGGGTTTTGCCGTGAATGGTAAAACGATACTGTTAATGAGTTTGGCTTTTTACCTCCTAACCAGGGCTCTGTAAAGCTGAAGTTATAGGATTGAAAAAAGCGACCGTTCGATTGTGCCCTTAGGCTAATTCTTTGTCCATCCCCCTGCGGAAGTGGATCCCAGCCGTTCTCGCGGAACATCTGCTTCGTACTGAAATTGTCAAAGGTTACACCAAAAGTTCCTACAATTCTACCGGCTCCCCAACCCCCTTGTAGCTCGATCTGACTTGTTGATCGTTCCACTACCGAATACTCGATATCCACCATTCCCGTCTCTGGATCGGGCTTTGGATTTGGAACAATTTGTTCCGGATCGAAGTATCCTAAATTGGCCAATTCACGGGTCGTACGCATCACATCAGTTCTACTGAACAACTGGCCGGGTTTGGTTCTGATTTCCCGCATGATCACGTGATCATTCGTTCTTGTATTTCCGGTTACATAGACTCGATTAATACGTGCAGGCTGCCCTTCGCGAATCCGCATTTCCAAATCAATAGAGTCGTTTTCAGCGTAGATTTCTACCGGGCGAATATCAAAGAACAAATGACCTTCATCCATATACAAGGAAGTGATATCGTTTCCTTCCATCGAGCCGAATAGGCGCGACTCCAGCCTTTGCTGATCGTACACATCGCCTTTGTCAATGTCTAAGATTCGTCGCAGCTCTTCATTTGTATATTTTGTGTTACCCAGCCAATTTATATCCCTGAAGTAGTACTTATTACCTTCATCGATCCAGATTTCGAGGTTCACCGACTCTTCGCGATTCGGGTATAAAGAATCTTTCACGACGTACGCATCGCGGAATCCTTTCGTGTTGTAATAATTGATGATCTTCTGAAGGTCTTCTTTGTATTCCGCCTCAAGGAACTTCGACGATTTGAAAATCCGAGCAATTCCCATTTGCTTGGTATTCTTCATCGTTGCGCGAAGTTTCTTCCCTTCTAACTCCGAGTTTCCGTGGAAAATAATATTCTCGATTTTAACTCGAGGCCCTTTGGTAATCGCGATGTCGAGGATCATTCCATTCTCTTCTGTTGAATCGCGCTGCTGATCGATATCAATCTGAGCGTTCAAAAATCCTTTGTCGACGTAGTAATTTTTAAGCTGATTTTGCGTGGAAACAATTAAGTTTTCATTGACTACTTTCCCTCGATTTAGCTGTATCAGCTCTCTCAAATCATCGATTCGCGATTTTTGTACTCCGGTAAACGAAAACTTAGATAATCGGGGTAGTTCTTTCAAGTAGATTTCTAAAATGACTACCTCTTCATTCTTAATTTCTTTGATGGAAATGGCTATTTCATCAAATAGCTTTTGGTCCCACAACTTTTCAATGGCCTTTGTAATTCGCTCTCCCGGAATCTCAATTTTATCACCAACGGCCAAACCGCTCAATAAGACCACTACATTCCGGTCCAAGTTTTCCGAACCCGCGAGGGTAATATCACCGATTTCATAGGTTTTTTGCACCGAATAATCGAGTCCTCCTTGCGCCTCCACGGCGCGATGGCTAACTGCGAAAAGAATACATACCAAGAAAAATCTATTCAAAAATCCTTTCACCTTTTCTCTTGTATTTGCTCACTTGTTTTGCCAAATCGGCGTTCTCTCTTTTGATAGTCTAGCAGGGCCATGTACACATCTTCTTTACGAAAATCAGGCCACAAAGTTGGCGTAAAATACAACTCGGTATAAGCTATTTGCCACAACAGGAAATTACTAATGCGCGACTCCCCACTGGTGCGAATCAACAATTCCGGATCGGGAAATTCCGCCGTATTCATGTGATCCGAAATGCATTCTTCTGAAATATCCTCCAGATTCAAGGCTCCTGTCTTTACTTTTTCGGCAATCGTTTGAATTGCTTGAGTCATTTCCCAACGAGCACTGTAACTCAAAGCAAGGATTAAATCCATGTGCCCATTGTTTTCAGTTTGTTCCATCACCTCCATCAACTCGCGATACCCATCTGGCGGTAACGCCGATAAATCGCCAATCGCCCGCAAACGAATATTGTTTTCTGTTAAGGTGTGCAGCTCTTTTCTCAAAGTTGAAATCAGCAAACTCATCAACGCGTCTACCTCGCTTTTGGGGCGATTCCAATTCTCCGTACTAAAGGCATACATCGTGAGGCATTTAATTCCCAGTTCCGCACAGGTTTCTACCGTCTCTCGGACGGCCTTGACACCGTTTTGATGGCCAAAAACACGCATCATCCCCTTCTTTCTAGCCCATCGCCCGTTTCCGTCCATAATGACGGCAACATGCTTTGGCAAGCGAGATAAATCTATTTGTTCTTTCAGGCCCATTTAGTCGTTGAATTCGTGACAGCGTTCAGGTTTATCAAAAATCTTAAAACTCAGCGAAACCGCCGAAACAAAATACCAATCGTTGCTTTCTCTATTTCCCCTTTGATAAAAGGTATTGTCTTCTCCAGCTAGGCGGTTGAGACTGCGATCACTCAAATCCGCAGCAACTTGTCCTTTGATACTAGCCAATTGAGTTGGGTCTACGTAGCGTCCACTTACATCGTCCAAATAATCCGTAAATGTACGGCGTGCTCCCGCCTCAACCGCCAATGCCCAGCGTCGGCCGAAATTTATTTTATATCCGATTCCAAAAGGAATCGAAAGCGACCACTGATTATATTCTTTCAAATCCGGAGCCAAATTTGTACCCTGTCCTTCGGTGGCCAATGGCTGCAAATCGTACCAAGTGTCATTGTATAAAGCCTGCGGCTTGAAGGTAAAGAATCCAATGCCAGCAAAAACGAATAAACTGTGCTTTTTCGGCACACCAATGATGTACGGGAAAAAATTAAGTTCTAAACGCACATCTGCTTCGAAGATATTCGAACGGAAACTTAAATTTCTATTTTGGCGAAAAGGTAGTTCACTCAGTGAGTCGGCCGCTTGAATTCCTCCAAAACCGACACCCGTTCTCATGGCCAAGTGATCGTTAAAGTTCCATCGAACAAAGCCTCCAAAGGCCAAATTCTCCGGCATATAAAGGGTATTAATAATACCTACATCGCCGTAGTACTGGGAACCACCGATCCACCCACCAACCTCTGGCGACTGTGCCTTAACCGAGAAAAACCCCAGGATAAAAACGGACAATATTAGACTTCTACGCATGCTCCTTTTCACTACTAAACGGAAACGCCCAATTCGTTCATTTATTGGGCGATTCATTTGCGGGTGCAAATATAGGCAATTGCTGGGGCAGTTGGGGAATAGCTTTTCTTTTAAACATTGGGATTGCACGCTTTCTAAGCGACACTCAATTCTCAGAAATGAGAACGGCTCGATAAATACCCTTTTCGATTCCTTCCAAAGAGCTTCAATGCTGCTCGGGCCTGCGATAGGACCCGTAAAAATCGAAATCCATATTAAAGGTGCCCGGAATCATGAAAAAGCGATTGTCAAAGCAGGTTTCAACTTCCTTTTTAATTTCGTTTGTCGATACCCCACATGAGCTTATTTCTCAAGGTCTCGGAAAAGGTTTGTCCCGAGAATCGAACCAAATTAATATCGAAGGGAGATCGCTTTAAAATCAATTCATCTTCCGAAGTAATGGTTCGAACACGTGAATCCAACGAGACTAAATGTTCACTTCCCCTTCCTTCTACACAAATTCTCAATTCAGCCTGATCGCTCACAACAAAGGGGCGCACCGTTAAATTATGCGGCGCTATTGGGGTAAGAACAAAATTCTGAGAACCCGGCATCACTATGGGTCCTCCGCAACTCAAAGAATATCCCGTTGAACCGGTTGGGGTAGAAATGATAAGTCCATCTGCCCAATAGGTATTCAGCAACTGATCTTTCAGATATACGTGAATCGTAATCATGGCCGTCGTATCCTTTCTGCTCACTGTGACTTCGTTCAAAGCAAAGTTCATCCCGTCAAAAAGATCGCGTTCACTTTCGAGGCGAAGTACCGACCGAGGCTCCTTTTCAAAATCGTGCCGAACAAGGCGCTGAACGGCATCGCGAACATCCTCTTTGGCAATATTGGCGAGGAAGCCCAATCGGCCAAAATTGACCCCCATTATCGGAGTTCCGGAATCTGCTACCAGCATCGTAGAATCTAACATCGTTCCATCACCTCCAAGGCTAATTAAAACTTCTACGGAAGCATCCTCCATACCTGTTCTATCTTCAAAAACGCCATCAAAAAAGGATACTGACCAAGACGCTTCATTCCGCTCAATAAATCTTGAATACGCCCAGATTTCACAACCAAACGACTTCAAACAATCGAATAAGTCTTCCGCAAATCGGGTTTGATCCGCGACTATTTTTTTTCCGTAAATCGCTATGCGCATCGCTTACATATTCAGATAATTCATAAATAATCCGAACCGTCGCTGGATCTCTTCAACATCTCGATTCTCCTGGTAAGTAGCGGTAATACTGTATTCGTATCGCTCAAAAGTTTGAATGACCGCTGATAAATCGGGTCGATTAATTTTCAAGGTTACCTCCATTTTGGTACTATCAGAGTGGCTGCTCACGTACATACTTAAAACCTTGGCATCGTTCGACTCTACAATTTGAGCGATTTCGGACAAACTGTAATCATTCTGATTAATTTCTAGAATGAGAATACCTCCGGGTTCTTGCGAAGCCGTTAATTCGCCCATGCATTCGACGAGGTGCCGAGCGGTAATATACCCCGAATACTGATTTTGACGATCGACCGCCGGTAAGCACGTGAGCGACATTTCGCCCATAATCTCGATCGCTTTAAAACAGTGCTCATCGGCATGAACAAATACTTGAGCGAGCGGTACGTTCTGATCTTTCAGCGACGACTCTGGATGGTGCATATCCAATAAGTCAAGCTCGCTTACAAGTCCTACCAAAATATTTTCTTCGACCACCGGCAAATGCTCGACCTTGTACTCGTCCATGATGCCCAAGGCATACAAGCCTGAGTCAATGGGGCGAACGGGTTCAATTTCTCTTTGTAAAACGTCTTTAACGAGCATAGTTGATGGTCTGTCTAAAACAAACATATCATTTTTAACTTTGTTGCCTTCACTCATCATTGAAAAATAAACTATTGACTACGCTCCCTAAATTAAGTGTGAACATCAATAAGATCGCTACGCTCAGAAATGCGCGTGGCGGTGATGTCCCCAACGTGCTGAATACAGCCCTCGATTGTGAACGCTTCGGCGCCCAAGGAATTACCGTTCACCCCCGCCCCGATGAACGTCATATTCGGTATTCCGATGTTCGTGAGCTCGCCCCAAAAGTGACAACGGAATTCAATATTGAAGGTTACCCTTCTGGCGACTTCATGGAACTTGTCATGGAGGCAAATCCCACTCAAGTAACCCTTGTTCCGGATCCTCCGGGGGTTTTAACGTCCAATGCAGGGTGGAATACCAAAGATCAAGGGGCTTTTTTAAAGGGCATCATCACTCATTTAAAGAACAAAGGAATTCGCACTTCCCTTTTTTTAGATCCGGATCCAACCATGGTGGAATCGGCGGCGGAAACGGGAACCGATCGAATTGAATTATATACGGAAAGTTATGCTAAAGGGTACGCTTCGGGTAGTAAGGAGCAAGCAATAGCAAGTTACATGGCTACTGCCTCCGCGGCCTCCGCGGCCGGATTAGCCATCAATGCAGGGCACGATCTCGATTTAAATAATCTCAATTACTTCGCGAAGAACATCCCTCAATTAGCGGAAGTTTCCATTGGACATGCGCTCATAAGTGACGCACTTTACTACGGACTGGAAAATACGATACAAATGTATCGGCTCCAATTAAGCGATTTATCATGAAGCTTCATTCATTGATTCAAGGAGAAGGCACCCCGCTCGTTATTCTACACGGCCTTTTCGGCATGCTCGATAATTGGAAATCGCTTGGAACGCAATTGTCGGAGTCTTTTCAAGTTCATTTAGTCGATGAACGAAATCACGGTCGGTCGCCCCACTACGCCGAGCACACTTATGAAGCAATGGCGTCCGATTTAAAAGAGTACTTCGATGAGCACAATTTATCGAAAGCGCATATCATGGGGCACTCCATGGGTGGTAAAACGGCCATGAGATTTGCTCTAGACTATCCAGAATATGTGGATCGATTGATCGTGGTAGATATTGGGCCTCAGTTTTACCCGGTACATCATCGTGAAATCATTGATGCCTTGTTAGGAGTCGATTTGAACGAGGTTTCATCGCGCCGTGAGGCGGAAGAACAGTTGGCAAAAGGAATTGAAGTGCCCGCTACTCGCCAATTTTTACTGAAGAATTTATACTGGATTGAAAAGGGAAAATTGGCTTGGCGATTTAACCTTGACGGACTCAACGATCAAATTGCCCATGTAGGAGAAGCATTGCGCCATGGGGAACACTATGAGGGGCCCACTCTTTTCATTGCCGGAGGAAATAGCGACTATATTAACGCGGGCGCTTTTGCGCATATTCAGGAGCATTTCTCGAATGCAGAGGTCGAAACCATTCAAGGTGCCGGGCATTGGGTTCACGCTGAAAAACCGAGAGAACTATTGACGGAAGTTCTCCAATTCTTGACAAACTAATGGCCAAAATTCGACTGTACATTGCCGCTAGTTTGGACGGTTTTATTGCCCGAAAAGATGGATCCCTCGATTGGTTAACGGACCTTCCTAATCCGGATCAATCCGATTACGGATACGGAGCTTTTATTTCGGAAATAGACACCGTACTCATGGGCCGTAAAACATATGATGAAATTTTAAGCTTCGGCGTGGAATGGCCCTACGGAAATTGTTCGAGCTATATTCTCAGTCGCTCAGAAGATTTGAAAATTACGACGCCCAATACACAGCAGCTCGGTACTCTAGATAACGCCGCAATTAGAGGTTTAAAGACAAAAAGTAAAGCCGACCTATGGCTTGTGGGCGGCGGAAGTTTGATATCGGAGTTTCTTAATCTCGAAGCAATCGATGAAATCATGCTTTGCGTAATTCCCGTCATTCTTGGTTCCGGAATTCCTTTGTTCCCCTTCAACCCAAAAGAAACAGCTTTGGAATTGACAGGCTCCAAGGTCTATTCAAGTGGAGCGGTCATGCTCACCTACGCGAAGAAATAATTACCGTTAAACGTATTGCAGGTCGAAAACTTCTTGAAAAGCTTCTTTTACCTGCTTTTTTACCAGCGCGTAATCCAGTGCACGCCCTACCTCAACGTCTAGGGAGGTTACCGCCTTATCGGTGATTCCACAGGGTACGATGTAATTAAAATACTCCAAATTGGAATTTACATTGAAGGCTAAACCGTGCATGGTCACCCAGCGGGAGGCTTTTATTCCCATTGCGCAAATTTTTCTTGCTTTTGGCGTGCCTACATCGAGCCATACGCCTGTTTCCCCTGGCGATCGCTCACCTTTTAAACCATATAAATTCAATACGTGAATAATTACATCTTCCAGGTAGCGCAAATACTTGTGAATGTCCGTGAAAAAGTAATCGAGGTCAAAAATGGGATAAGCTACGATTTGACCCGGACCGTGGTACGTAATATCTCCGCCTCGATTGATTGGAAAATAGCTCGCCCCTATTTCTTTGAGCTTTTCTTCATTCACCAATAGGTTCTGAAGATCTCCGCTTTTTCCCAACGTATAAACATGAGGGTGCTCGCAAAAGAGCAAGTAATTTCTGGTTTCGGGACGCTCGTTCTCGGGAAGCTTTCGGTTTTCGAACTTCATTTGAACAGTACCGTCAAAGAGTCGCTGCTGGTAATCCCAGGCTTTTTTATACTCGATTACTCCGAGGTCCTGGAAATGGGCCGAAACGCTCATGATTTAAATTTCGACAATTCGCTTTTCAAATACTCAATCACTTTAATTTCCATCACGTCAACCCTATTGATTACCGATAAATCAAGGGAAGCCCAATCGCCCAAATGAATCAGATAAAGCATTTGCTCCATTCTATTCACCCCTTTTGACCAGATTTCCAGTACATGAGCGGTAGAGCGACGAATTATTTCTTGGTTGATTTCAATCCGCTTTTGGATCCGTGGATCATCGGTTTCATTTCGCAAGAAAACGACCCCTAATTGATCAGATCCTCCGGCCCAACCAACCAATTCATTGTGGTTCATTTCAGGAACCACTCCTTGCCAACCGACCATTTTACTGTTTTCATTCAGCTGTTGACGGAAACGAACGGCTACCCCTTCATAGCCATCGGGAGCATAAATTACCGGGAATTTCCCCTTTAAAAATTGAGCTATTTCAGAACCCTCACCTCGAATCGCTTCTTGATTCTCTTCGAGTAATTGTGTCGCTTGGGACACCTCATTCATCAATTCCCCTTCGGCCAAACCAAAATGGCTCATTAACTTCAGCAATTGCACGAAAGAATAAGCCAGCATCGACCTTGGCGGATTCCCACCCGGGACAATAATGTGGTTGCATTCTTTTTCTTTTGCAAAGGCCAAAGCTTCACCACCCGAAGTAATGATGGCTATTTCCGCCTGGGCCTCATCGGCCCGATGGAGGGCCGAAAGCGTTTCTTCTGTATTTCCGGAATAGGTAGAAACCAAAACAAGCGTGTACCGATTCACAAAGGAAGGAAGTCCGTATCCTTTATTTACAATAACGGGAACCTTACATCGGTCGCTTAAAAGCTCCGAAACAATGGTGCCTCCAATTCCTGACCCCCCGAGGCCGGTAATGACAACCTGTCGAATTTCACGGGCTGCAGGCTTCAAACGCGCCTGCTGAGCAATGTGCAAAGCGTCGGCTAAATGATGCGGAAAGTCTTGAATCAATTTCTTCATATAACAAATGTAAAAAAAGCGGGGGCATGAGCGTTTTTAGCACCGCGAATCTTCCGTACTTTTGCCAATCTAAATTGAACGCACTATGGCATTAAGCGAACAAGAAGTTTACCGTCGCGAGGCATTAGCCGAATTGGAAAAGCTGGGCATTAACCCTTATCCGGCCGAATTGTATGAAGTGAATACCTCTGCTGCATCGATTCATAAGTACTACGAAGTAAACAAAACGGAATACAAGGATATTTCACTTGCCGGCCGAATCATGAGCAAGCGAGTGATGGGAAAGGCCTCTTTTGCTGAACTTCAAGACAGCTCAGGTCGCATTCAAATTTATGTGAATCGGGATGAAATTTGCCCCGGAGAAGATAAAACGCTTTATAATACCGTGTTCAAAAAATTAATGGACCTCGGTGACATTGTGGGTGTTAAAGGTTATGTTTTCACGACTCAGGTTGGGGAAATTTCGATCCATGTGAAGGAACTCGTCATGTTGTCGAAATCTCTTCGTCCACTTCCTATGCCCAAGACGGATGCCGATGGAAAAATACACGATGCCTTTACCGATCCCGAAAAACGCTATCGCCAGCGCTACGTAGATTTGATCGTGAACCCACATGTGCGAGATGCCTTTGTAAAACGCACCCAGTTGACGAATTCAATGCGTTCGTTTTTGAACGAGAAGGGCTATTTAGAAGTCGAAACACCCATACTTCAACCCTTGTACGGTGGAGCAGCGGCGCGCCCTTTCAAGACGCACCACAATACGCTCGACATGACCCTCTACTTGCGGATTGCCAACGAATTGTATTTGAAGCGATTAATCGTGGGCGGATTCGATGGCGTGTACGAGTTCAGCAAAGATTTTCGCAACGAGGGAATGAGTCGCTTTCACAATCCGGAATTCACGCAAATGGAGCTCTATGTGGCTTATAAGGACTACGACTGGATGATGAATCTCGTCGAAGAAATGGTGGAGAAAATTGCCTTGGATATTCATGGAACTACGGAAGTTCAATGTGGAGAAAATGTAATTAACTTCCAACGCCCCTGGCAACGATACACCATGTACGAAGCCATTGAGCACTTTACAGGCGTAGACATCTCAGAAATGGACGAGGCGGAAATGCGCCGTGCGGCTACTAAATTAAATGTCGATGTCGATGACAGTATGGGCCGCGGAAAACTGATTGACGAAATTTTTGGCGAGCATTGCGAACCCAAATTAATTCAACCCACCTTCATTACTGATTACCCGGTTGAAATGTCGCCATTGGCCAAGAAACATCGTTCCAAAGAGGGCTTGGTAGAGCGTTTTGAAGCTATTTGCAACGGTAAAGAAATATGCAACGCATTCTCTGAGTTAAATGACCCCATTGATCAAAGAGCGCGCTTTGAAGATCAATTAGAATTGGGCAAACGCGGCGATGATGAAGCCATGGTTCTCGATGAAGACTTCTTGCGCTCTATTGAATACGGTATGCCGCCTACGGCGGGATTAGGAATAGGAATCGATCGCTTGTCCATGATCATGACCGATTCACCCAGTATTCAAGACGTTCTGTTTTTCCCTCAGATGAAGCCGGAAAAGCAGGCACCCGTGAGTAGCGTAAAAGATTTTGAGGCGATGGGAATCACAGAAGCCTGGGCGCCTTACTTTCTTGACCACTACGGTACCGTAGAGGCAATGAAAGAACTCAAGCACACGCAAGTTCATCAGCAAATGAATGGATTAAGGAAAAAGAAGAAACTCGACTTACCGGCGCTTCAATTAGACGAAGTACTGGGCTGGATGAGTTGATACATCAATCCGCACATTCTATTCCCAAATTAAATAAACGGCCTTTCCTATGAATATGCTTATAGTATTTTGTACCTTAAGCCTTCACTTAGCGTATTCCATGGATTAGAAAAGCATTTTTCGGCGTGGATTATTCTTTAAAACTGAATTCCATGTCCTTGAAAAAAACAATGCTCACATTGCTGAGCTTCACGCTTCTTTTTGCTTTTTCATCGGTTAATGCTCAATCGCTTCCCTTCGATTTCGAAAGCGGCATTACCACTTCTGATTTTGAAAATTTCGATGGAGGTACCGCTACGGTACTACCGAATCCACAATCTGGCGGAACAAACACAAGTGCTACTGTAGCACAAATCGTACGAAATGGCGGTCAAATTTGGGCCGGCAGTAAGGTTGTTCTTACGAGCAATCTGGACTTCTCTACCAATAGCACCATTGAAATGAAAGTGTACACCGCTGCTCCAGTAGGTACCAACATCTTAATGAAACTCGAAGATTCCGGCGGTGCGTTTGTTGAAAGGTCAAGACCTACTACAGTGACGGGTCAATGGGAAACCATAAGCTGGGATTTTACGGGCGTTCCCGTTCAATTCAATACGCTCGTATTCATGTTCGACTTTGGCAATTTAGGTGACGGATCAGCCAATTCGACCTTTCTATTCGACGATGTTGAACAAGTCTATAGCGGCACGCAGATCGACATGCCTGTTGATTTCGAAGGAACTACAGTGAACTACTCCATGTCGGATTTCGGGGGAAATATTTCACAACACGTAGTGGATCCGACGAATAGTGGCAATATGGTCATTAAAGTGGTTAAACCAGTTACCGCAGCGACCTGGGCCGGAACAACTATTGGAACTGCAGCAGGCTTCGCATCGAACATCCCATTAAGCATGACCGAGTCTTTTATGACGGTTCGTGTATGGTCGCCCACTGCAGGTACGCCGATCAGACTTAAAGTAGAAGATTCAAACGATCCAACGCATACCTGCGAAACGCAGAAAAACACCACCGTAGCCGGCGGATGGGAAACCATGGTCTTTGACTTTACTAACGAAGCTCCCGGAACCGAACTCCTCAGTGTCGGATTGGCAATGGGCTGGACCTATAACATGGCTTCAATTTTCTTCAATTTTGACACAGACGGCGCTACCGCTGGAGAAAAAACCTACTATTTCGACGATGTATCCTTTGGAGGTTCTGTTGGTATCGCGGAAGAGGAATTAATTAATATTCAGGTGTACCCCAATCCTGCTGTAGATCGATGGACGATTGCATCGGACGCAACCATAAATCAATTGGATCTATACGATACAATGGGGCGTATGGTACGGAGTATTGAAGTCAAAGATGGACTGGTAACGCTTGAGGCATCCGCGCTAGCCAGCGGCACATACCTCCTCCGCATTCATACAGAGAACGGAGTTCAACTAAGACAGTTGATTAAAGAATAAGGGTAGGCTTTCAGCGCAGTTTTAAAGCTGCGCTGAAGATCTTTTTTACCCCTCTTTAGTTTTGCATGTACTAATGCCGAATGGCATATACAAGGGGCAAGTTCTGATTAAACTCGTGACGATAAAAACCGCGGATAATATATACAAGATGGTGGCGATTATTCCTGATACCATTCCGGAGTAGGCCAAATAGATCATCAAGGCCGCTAGTAGAAGACGGACCACTCGGTCCGCAGATCCCATATTCTTAATCATAATGTTGTCCTTTATAGGTACCTCTCAATAATCCATGCCAAAAGTGATACTATGCCGAGGTATAGAATACAAACAGCCGCTAATCGAAGCACCTTCGTTTTCATTATTTCCAAGATACGGAAAGATTAAATCGACTACTTTATTCTACCTTCAAATACGGAGCTAAATCGGCCAGCGGCACCTCAATGATTATTGGTCCGGCCGCATAGGCCGCTATCTCATAGGGGTTGTAGTAAAATCGAATACCCTTTGTGTCCAGCGCAAAATTCTGTGTTACGGGTATTGTTTCTACGTTCAATCCACCGTCGGAAATAAGCGATTGCTCATTGGTTAGGCCTTTTTGCTCTCTAAAATGAAAATCGATCATTGCGCTCAAAGCTTCATTTGTTCCGGGTTTTATAATATCCTCGAGAAGAAGAGTGTCCCCTGTTTTGACAGCAAAATTGTAATAATGGATTTCATTGCGCCCGTGTGCACCTCCACTGTATTCGGTGTATTCTCTTTCCAGAGTTAAAATCTCTCTATCGAGCCGGCGAACACTGACCATTTCCATGTGCGTCCAAGGGTTTCCGTACGTACCAATATCCTCTTTCAACTGCTTGTACTGGTCGATGAAGAATTTAATTTGAGTCAACCAAGAACGCTGCGCGGTTCGGTTTTGGGCCCACAATTTCGACGCTACAAATCGGTTCAACTCGGGCGCAAACTCAGCGCCACTAAAAACAGGAAATTTTAATTCAATTCGGACATATCCGCCAGAAGTATCCGCGGCAATGAATTCCGCAACCGTATCGAGCATTTGATAAGTAAGAGGAGCACGATCTGTGGCGTGAGCGTCTATGCGATCTTTTTCGCGCCCGGAACACGAACTTACCAAAGTCGTTGCGAGTGCGAACACAAACAATCCTATCCAACCCGTATTTAGAATCGCGCCTTTCATCGGACTTTTGCTTTTCGAATTATTCTTGCAAATACGTTGGGGAACAAGCGCTTCACATATATGCCCATCCGCTCCTTTCCACCTATATAGACTTCATTTCTTCCTTTTTCCATTGCAGATACCATCCGGCGTGCGCATTCTTGAGCCGACATACCGTTGGCCTGAGCATCATCCATTTCACCGAGCTTTTCACCTGATCCGGTCAATGCATTAAGTGAAATTTGCGTTCGAATAAACCCCGGGCAAAAAATAGTTACTTGTAACCCTTGATCGTGTAACTCTGCCCGCAAACTGTCATAAAATCCGTGTAACGCGTGCTTTGCGGCTGCATAGGCCGATCGATAAGGGCTTCCGAATTTTCCAACTAAACTCGATGTTACGCCAATTTGTCCACCTCCATTGACCAACATTTGCGGAAGTACCGCTTTCGTAAGGGCAACAGTTCCAAAAAAATCGATTTCCATAATTCGACGATCGACTTCAATCGGGGTATCCAAAGCCTTACTGCGCTGACTAATTCCCCCGTTATTCATTAAAACATCGACTCTTCCCGCCTGCTCCAAAACCCGCTCTACTGCCGGAATCAAGGTTTCTTTCTTCGCTAAATCGAGCGTCTGAATCCACACTTGCGAGGCCCCGTTGTTCTTGGCTTTTTCAGCGACTTCATTGAGTTGTGCTTCTCTGCGAGCGCTCAACACGAGCTTAGCTCCTTTCTTTGCAAATTCTAAAGCAAGTGCCTCGCCAATTCCCGAGGTTGCTCCAGTTATCCAAACCACCTTATCTTTATACGTCATAGCCACGAAAATACGTTTTTGCATGAACCCAATTCCCCGTTCAATGTGTTACTTTTGCAACCTATGAAAAATATGAAAGCACTTTTTACCCTCGCCCTCGCGGTCGGATGCCTCCTAAGCACCGTCGCACAAGATTGTAGCGCAATCAACAAAAAAGACCAAACAACCTTCGAAGCGCGCGTGAATTACCTCGCCTCTGATGCCCTTGAAGGTCGCGAAGCCGGAACACCTGGTGAGCTCGCCGCCCGCGATTTCATAGCGGAAGAAATGAAATCGGCCGGACTCGCACCTAAAGGATCCGATGGCTTCTTTCAAGCTTTTGAATTTCAACGCCCCGTTGAAGTCAATAAAAAATCTACCTACATCAGTTGGGGGAAAACCGGCTTTAGACTCAATAAAGATTTCTATCCGACAAAATTCAGCAGCAACGGCACCACTGCGTCTGACGCAATTTACGTCGGACATGGCATTGATGCTCCAGAATTGGGTTTTTCTGATTACTTACAGGAAGTTAAATACAAGAATAAAGTGTTCGTCCTCGATATAGGATCACCAGACGGTACGCACCCTCATTCGAAGTTTAAGGCCCATCACGACCTTCAAAAAAGACTGGAGCTGGCCGTGAAAAAAGGAGCCGCGGGTGTTGTTCTTTACAATACAGATGAGAATGCGGAAGCGCCTTCAAGTACCTTCAAGAACATCCTATCTGTGGGTGTACCCGTAGTTTATTGGAGTACATATGCCCCAGAGAAAAGACGCCCCGATTTAGCCAAAATCACTTTAAGTGTAGATCAAACGGAAATTACCGATACCGGATACAATGTGGTGGGGTATTTAGACCGCGGCTCCGATAAAACAATTGTTATTGGAGCGCATTACGACCATTTAGGTTACGGCGGCGAAGGCTCAAGGCACACAGGAGATCCAGAAATTCACAACGGTGCTGATGACAATGCGAGTGGAACGGCCGGACTCTTAGCTTTGGCGAATTATTATTCAAAAAAAGGAAAGAAATTCAAGGGAAACAACTACCTCTTCATCGCTTTCAGCGCGGAAGAAAAAGGGCTTCTCGGGTCTAAATATTACGTTGAAAACCCCACCATTTCCCTCAATGGCGTCAATTACATGATCAATTTCGACATGATCGGCTCCTTGGATGTTAACGACGGTTTCATCATCAATGGAGTAGGTACTAGCCCTAAATGGACTGAATCCCTCAATCAGGTTCCATGCGATGTAAAGTACACAACCACAACTTCAGGAATCGGACCCAGTGATCACACGAGTTTCTATTTGAAAAAGATTCCGAGTATCCACTTTTTTACGGGCGGAACCGAATACTACCACAAACCAAGCGATGACCCTCAAACCTTAAACATGGTTGGAGCCATGCGCATAGTGGAGTTCACGAAAGCCTTAATTAACGGACTTGACGCACAACCCGCACTTCCATTTGCAGAAACCAAACAGGAGGAAAGCATGAGGGTCCCAAAGTTTAAGGTTACTCTTGGCGTTATGCCCGATTATTCCTTTGAAGGCCCCGGTATGAAAATTGACGGAATCATTCCAGATCGACCTGCCCAAGGTGCCGGTTTGCAAGAAGACGATATTATTTTGCAAATTGGAGACATGAATGTTGCCGATATGCAAGGGTATATGAAAGCCCTATCCGCCTTTAACAAAGGAGAAGAAGTGACGGTTCGCTTTTTAAGAAACGGAAAAGAAGGTACGGTACAACTTACCTTTTAATGGAAAACTCCCACAAAATAGCCATGATTGGCGGAGGAAGCTGGGCGACCGCACTCGTAAAAATCCTTTGTGAAAACAATGATAAGGTGGGCTGGTGGATGCGAAATGAAGAGGCAATCCAGCACATTAGACTGTACGGTAACAATCCTAATTATTTGAGTTCGGTAGATTTTGATCCCGATCAACTCACCCTTTCCTCTGATATCAATGCCATAGTGCGCGAACACGATGTACTTGTATTTGCGGTTCCTTCTGCATTCTTGAAAAAAGCGTTGGAAACACTTTCCGAACCCTTAAACGACAAAATCATCGTATCCGCCATTAAAGGAATTGTTCCCGGAGAAAACCAAATTGTAGGTGAGTATCTGCATGAAAGGTTCGATTTAACCTACGACAACATCGCCGTTGTAACGGGTCCTTGTCATGCAGAAGAAGTAGCATTGGAGCGTTTAAGTTATTTAACCGCCGCTTCCGAAAATAAATCGGTCGCCAAAATGCTTAAGAATCAACTGAGCTGTAAGTATATTAAAGTAACCACGTCCGACGATATTATCGGTAGCGAATATGCCGCAGTAATGAAGAACATTATCGCTATTGCGGCAGGTATTTGTCACGCACTTGGCTACGGAGATAATTTTCAAGCCGTACTCGTTGTCAATGCGATCAAAGAGATGAAACGCTTTATTAAAAACGTTTATCCAAACAAGCGCGATATTACCGACAGTGCCTATTTAGGCGATTTATTGGTGACCGCCTATTCTCAGTTTAGCCGAAATAGAACTTTTGGAAACATGGTCGGAAAAGGATACTCTGTCCGTTCTGCCATGCTCGAGATGAATATGGTAGCCGAAGGGTATTACGCTGTTGATTGTATCAAGAAAATGGGGAAATTACACGACGTGAGCATGCCCATTTGTAATATGGTCTATAAAGTGGTTTACGAAGGCAAATCGCCCCGGAAACAAGTGGCAAAACTCGCGGACAAACTAAAGTGATCCTTTCAACAAAGTGAAACTTCGGCGGTCGAAATCGAGCAGCCCTTCTTCACGAAGTTCATTTAAAAGTGTGGTGACTGTTTGACGGGAGGTGCCGATTAAATTGGCGATGTTCTTGTGCGTAAAATAATGCCGAACCACGACTTCGTCAGATGCTCCTTTTTCTCCCTTTTCGTCGGCCAATTCATTTATAAAGTCTTCAAGGCGAGCGCGAACATCTTTGAACACGAGGTTCTCTATTCGCCGCTCCATTTTCTTCAACTTGACACCAATCATTTTATAAATACGCAATGTGAATTCTTGATTGTCTTTCATCAAGTCTTGCATCATTTCAATATTTACTGGGCACAATGTGGTTCCTTCTTCTACCACTTGCGCTACTTCAGACCTCCGCGTTTCTCCTAACAAGGCCATTTCACCAAATATTTCGCCGCGTTCCAATACGCCTTTCACCACTTCTTCTCCCTTTTCGGTATACTGAACGATTTTTACTCGGCCGCTGGCTACTAAGTATATCGTGTCGGCGCTATCGTCGTTGAAATAAACATTTTCGTTTCGATCGTACACCTGAAAATGCCGCCCGTCATCTTTGAACTCAGCAAATTTATGCGGGCATAGAATGTCGAATAAGTTGACATTTTCAAAAAACCAAATACTGTCCATGCCATTAAGATAAATCTTTGAAGCGTTGATTTGCAGCCACTCATTTAGAATTAATGCGAAGGTATTTCACACCTGTCAAATAAAGAACCCGAAAGTCTCGATTTCCTTAACTTTCGGCAAAGCGAAAACAAATGAGCACTGAAGGAAAGTTTCTCCCCTATAGCCGGCCCGAAGTTGGCTCTTCTGAAATGATTGAGCGGACCGCGGATTACTTCCATTTCATGGACGAACGTCGGTCTCTTCGTTTTTTTTCGGACCGTGAGGTCCCGAAAGAGGTGATTGAAAACCTAATTAAAACCGCGAGTACTGCACCGAGTGGCGCACACAAACAACCGTGGACATTCGTTGCTGTCGGAAGCGAAGAGGTGAAAAAGCAGATTAGAGAAGCCGCCGAAAAAGAGGAGTACGAAAGCTATAACGGACGAATGAGTGAGGAGTGGCTCAGCGATTTAAAGGCTTTTGATACGGATTGGCACAAACCCTTTCTGGAAATAGCTCCTTGGCTGATCGTTGTTTTTAAACAGAGCTATCGCATGAAGCCCGATGGCTCCAAAGGCCTCCATTATTACGTAAATGAATCGGTCGGCCTAGCGGCCGGATTTCTTCTATCGGCCATTCATAATGCCGGTTTAGTGGCACTGACTCACACGCCTTCACCCATGAACTTCTTACAGAAAGTGTTAGATAGACCCGCAAATGAAAAACCTTTTTTACTCATCCCAGTGGGCTATCCGGCTGAAGATGCCGTGGTACCAGAGCTCAGTAGAAAGGAGCTCGATCAGATCTCTGTGTTTATTGAATAAAGGATGGAGTTTCGCTTTAGCGAGCTTAATACCGGTGAAACTTTTGCAACCCGTGCAACACTATTCCCCTAAACGAATCTCCTCATCACCCTCTTGGTAGGGTAAATAGGTCATAATAAATTGAAGCATTTCGTCGGTTGTACGCATAGAAACGTCGCGCTGTGCATCAATTAATTGAGGCGGATTAAAAGGATTCTCGGGGTTATTTGCTGTATTGTCGAACGTCGCGTATACGTGAATTACGGAACCCTTTGGAATCTTCAGCATTTTCTCAAAGGTGTAAAAATATTGCCAGTGAAAATCCCATCGCGGGATTTTAATCAAGGGCAGGGTATCGCCCGATGGGAGTAATGCAAATGCCCAAAAATCTTGTCCGAGTAGATGCATGTGCGGATTAATGGTCAATAGAGAGATGTCATCTTCCAACGTCGCCTTCGTATGAAAGGTCATCACCGTATCGGCCGGAATAATAAAATCCGGTACAATTTTCGAAATACCGTAGGTTCCCATTTGGATTTCGTACGTCGGTCTGCTCGGCGGCGTATCCATGAAGAAAATGTTGATACGAGAACTATCCCATTGGTCTGTTGGAATTGGGGCATAATGCATATCATGGATCATGAACGCCCCCTTTTTACTCATTTTGAATCCGCCAATTCCGCCCGGATACTCCGACGCTATGACCCCGGGTAAATAATTCACTACCAGTGGGTCAAGAACAGGATAAGAGCCATCGTCATTGAGCACATCCATCATCTCATAGATTTCGGTATCGGTAAAAAGTTCTGAATCGACGACATATTCACCCTTAAAAACATCGTTCTTGCGGCCCTCTTGGTATAAAATCAGATGACCATTCATATGATGAACAAGTTGATTTCGTCCAGGGACGAACTCAGCGGCCCGAACATATTTTTCTTCCGGAATCTCATAGGGAACCTTCATGATGAGGAATTCATCGCGGTTTTCTCCGGGAACTAAATGGGGTTCCACATGAAGTACTAAATCAGGCGTACCTAATTGAGAGCCCTCCGGATACGCAGGTAATTCGGGTTCCTTTCTTTTCTCACCGCGAAGTGCTCCTTGCTTGTGCCATTTTTGGATCAGTTCAATTTCCCAATCGGAAAGAACCTTTTCTCCCAAAAAAGATTGATAAGTGTGATCTGCCGGCCACGGGGGCATATAGCGTGTTTTTGTTACAAAAGCGATCATTTTGGAACGCTTGGCAACATCTTTATAAGTCGTAAGAGGGAAAGGCCCAGGTTGGTCCGGACGATGGCAGGGAACACAATTCTCAAATACAATCGGTGCAATATCCGCAGCCCAAGTAACTTGATCCGATTCGGCCGATTCATTCGTGTTACAAGCCTCGAATACGAGTCCGATTATCAGAAAACTGGCTATAAGTCGAATTAACTTAACCATCCAAGAGCTGCCAAAATTGCGAGGGCTACAATAAACCACAGGGTTTGGGTTTTCGTCATTTTTTTCATGTCACTATTCTATAAAACAGCCTACTGGCTCTGTTCTTGAAATTCGGATGGGCTTTCCGGCCGATAGGTCGCTCAGCGCATCCTTTAAATAAAATTCGGTCACCACTGGCCGATGCTGGCCGAGAGAAACGGCCCAATTATCAATTTTACCCGTATACAGCACTTCCGAATTCGCGTTGACCACAAAAACTTCTGGTGTGATGGTTGCGTCAAAATACTGCACCAATCGAAACTTGGGATCCATAATTACAGGCAGAGTCAACTCATATTCTTCCAAGTACTCGACAACGTCCTGATTTGTATAATCTTCTCCTGAAACAACGCCAATGAAGGCTACAGAATCAGAGCCGTGCTCGTTTCCGATTTCACGAATATCTTTTGCATAATTGACACAAAGTGGGCACTCTGGAGAAATAAAATAAAAAACGTTAACCCTATTCTTCTTGAGTGCTTTCATTGATAGGGTTTCTCCTTTTGCCGTTTCAAAAGACCCTGTATACAGCCTATTTGGCCTCACAAATCGCGCACAGGCCAGTGCAAATAACAGAACAAGGAAAACAACGAGCGTCTTTTTCATTCTACCTCTTCTTCAAAGAAACGAATGGTAATTTCACCCTCTTTAGTTATATATGCTCGATACATACCGACGGTATTAAATGAAAGAGCAGCATTTCCATTTTTATCCAATGCTATGAGACCACCCATTGCCTTTATGGTCTTAAGCTTATCGTGAATAATAGTATTAGCAGCCTCGTCCACGGTTACCCCTTTATAGCTCATTAAGGCATGCAGGTCGTAGGCCACCGATTGTCGAATAAAATATTCACCATGACCAGTACATGAAACACCCACCGTAGCATCGTTTGCATACGTTCCTGACCCGGGCAGAGGTGAGTCACCAATTCTTCCCCAGCGTTTGTTGGTCATGCCGCCGGTACTAGTTCCGGCAGAAATGTGGCCGTCTTTATCCAGTGCTACCGCTCCAACCGTACCCATTTTATCGTCGGGAAGTGGATTAATAGAGCCTTTATTTTCTTCTGATGCCTTCACTCGCTGCAGTGCTTCGTAGGCTTTTCGCGTATAGAAGTAGGCTGAATCTGCTCGTTCAATATCTTGTGATTCTGCAAACTTTTCAGCGCCTTCACGAGACAAAAGTACGTGCGGCGAATTTTCCATTACTGCCCTTGCCGCGATGATTGGGTTTTTAATGTTCGTTACTCCGGCGACGGCTCCAGCGTCTTGATTGGCGCCGTACATAATAGAGGCATCCAGTTCATTGTGGCCGTCGTAGGTGAATACTGCTCCCCGCCCTGCATTAAAGGCGGGCGAATTCTCGAGAACAACAATAGCTGCTTCTACCATGTCGAGGCTCGAGGCACCTTTTTCCCAAAGGGCATATCCGGCCGATAAGGCCGCCGTCAAACGACCTGAAATTTCTGCACTCTTTTCTTCATCCATATACTCGGGCAGAATAGTTCCAGCTCCACCGTGAAGTACCATGACTACGTTGGCGGCTTTTTCCTGGGCCTTTAACGACCCTACAAGAGCAAGGGATGCAAATAGGGACAGCAGGATTCCCTTCGTTAATGATCGGGCCATATAATTTTTATTTTCGAACTGAAATAGACTCAAAATCACCATTATAAACCAATTCATCGATGATGTGAATCTGTTGTGTCGTTTTTTAATATGCTTTAAATATACGGCACATTTCGCATTGAATAATAGTACGCCTCCATTAGGTGGTGATGCACCAGTCGCTCATATTCGAATCATTTTTTACCGGCGTGGAAATGATTCCAAATTTTTAGTGCTTTAGAATGACCCACTATCTCTTCTAGCTGCTCTTTCGATGCTTCTTTTATTCGTTTTACAGACTTAAGCGTTTTCAGCAATTCTTTTGAAGTAGATTCTCCAATACCGGCAATGGACTCGAGTTCCGTATTGAAACTACTATTACTTCTTCGGTTCCGATGGTGCGTGATTCCGAAACGGTGTGCCTCATTTCGGAGTTGTTGAATAATTTTCAATGTTTCGGAACGCTTGTCGAGATAGAGCGGAATGGGGTCGTCTGGGTAAAACAGTTCTTCTAAACGTTTTGCAATACCTATGATGGCAATTTTACCGCGTAATCCGAGTAATTCCAGGCTTTTTAAAGCAGAGCTCAATTGACCCTTTCCGCCATCAATTACAATTAACTCGGGCAGAGGTTGATCTTCCTCTAACAATCGCTTATATCGTCTATAAACCACCTCTTCCATAGATGCAAAGTCGTCGGGGCCTTCAACCGTTTTGATATTGAAGTGTCGATAATCTTTTTTACTGGGTTTTGCATTCTTGAAAACCACGCAGGCAGCCACGGGATTGGTTCCCTGAATGTTTGAATTGTCAAAGCACTCAATGTGTTTTGGTTCTTGCGAGAGGCGCAGATCCACTTTCATTTGTGCCAATATTCGCTTGGCGTGGCGTTCCGGATCGACGATCTGAATATTCTTTAAGCGATCCATTCGGAACTGCTTAGCGTTCCGGATTGATAAATCGACCAGGGCTTTCTTATCGCCCCGAAGGGGCTTGTGAAGTTTTACGCCCTCCCATTCAAGGTCCAGCATATGTGAAACTAGAATCTCCTTTGCAGCGCTTTTATGGGTTTGTCGTAATTCTATAAGCCCTAGCGCAAGTAATTCTTCATCTGTTTCATCGAGGCGTTTTTTAAGCTCAATAGTGTGGGATTGGACCATCGCACCATCTATAACGCCGATATAATTGACATAAGCATTTTGAACATCGGATATTACTGTATAGACATCCGCCGTTTTGATGGTCGGACTTACAACCGTCGATTTTACTTGATACTTATCTAATAAATCGATTCGTTCTTTCAATTTTTGCGCTTCTTCAAACTCCAATTTTGAGGCGTGCTCGTCCATCTCAATCGCTAAGCCTTTTCGAACTCCGGAGACATTCCCCTTTATGATTTCCCTAATTTTTTGAATACTCTCATCGTACGACTCCAATGTTTGATATCCTTCACAAGGCCCAAGGCAATTGCCTATGTGGTATTCGAGGCAAACCTTGAACTTTCCGGCCGCAATATTTTCTTGAGTTAAAGAAAGAGTACAAGTGCGCAGAGGATAAATTCCTTTGATTAAGTCGAGCAGATTCTTCATCATCGGGAACGACGGGTAGGGGCCGAAATACTCTGATCCATCCCGAATGAGTTTTCTTGTCCAGAAGACCCGTGGGAAAGGTTCCTTTTTAATACAGATCCAGGGGTAGGTTTTGTCGTCTTTTAGAAGGACATTATATCGTGGCTGATGCTCTTTAATGAGGTTATTCTCGAGCAATAGGGCGTCCATTTCAGTGGCAACTACAATGAATTGTATGTCGCGAATCTTCTTAACCAAAACACGTAATCGTCCTGAATCGTGTACTTTATTAAAATACGAGAGTACACGTTTTTTAAGGTTTTTAGCCTTTCCGACGTATAGGAGCCCGCCCGTATCATCATAGTACTGATAAACACCAGGCTTTTCGGGTACGGTTTTAAGAAGGGTTTCTACGTGCTCTTTTGCCATGAAACAAATATAGCCGAAACAAAAAAGCCTCCCCACATTTAGCGGGAAGGCTTTTATTTATTGTAGGTCGCTCTTGGCTTATTGCAAGCTAATGCGACGGTTGATTAATCCATCTCGCGTCACGATCTGTACAA
>CBFIAJ010000021.1:0-2374 GCA_965660515.1 Flavobacteriales bacterium
AATGCCAAATGCGAATTTCGTGGCTTATTTCTTTCTCTGCTCGAAGGGCAAAAACGACATGTTCTTTGTTGAGGTCGGCAACCAAGGGCTCTATCGTTTGTCCCGGATAGAGCTGAACAAGCAGTTCACCCGCGATTGGCTCAACCATTTTTTGCGCAAAAGACACGAACGACAGGAAAAAGGAAAGGAGTAGAATTCGAGTTTTCATAAATAGTGAATAAGAGAATAAAGGTATCAAATATTTAGCCCTCACTTATTAGTACGTTTGTATTATGATTCAAGTTGGTAAAACCCTCATTAGTGAAGAAATTCTTGAAAAAGAATTCGTTTGTAACCTGACAGCCTGTAAAGGAGCTTGTTGTGTTGAGGGCGATGCCGGCGCTCCATTGACCGAGAAGGAAGTCAAGATACTGGACCGAGTTTATGAGGAGGTAAAGCCCTACATCCGACCGGAAGGTCGTGCATCGATAGAAGAACAAGGGACTTCTATTGTCGATAACGACGGGGAGCCCGTGACTCCTTTAATCAAAGGAAAAGAATGTGCGTATACCACTTTTGATGACCAGGGGAAGGCATTTTGCGGTATTGAACAAGCTTGGAAAGATGGGGCGACCGATTTTCGCAAACCCATTAGCTGTCATTTGTATCCTGTTCGGGTTCAATCGTATCCTTCATTCGACGCTGTGAACTATCACAAATGGCAAATTTGTTCTCCCGCCTGCAGCTTGGGAAAAGAAATGGAAGTTTCCGTCTTTGAATTCACCAAAGAAGCGCTGCGACGACGGTTTGGCGACGAATGGATCGAAGAGGTCGAGTTGGTTGCAAAGGAATGGAAGAAGTAAAAGTTGTTTCCATGTTAATTCGCCATGAATTGAACGTGAAAAAAATTACGTGAAAAAGCTTGGATTTTTCACTTTGTAGCGCCCATGGGGGTTTGCTCGATTTTCAACTTTTAAGGCTGTTAATAAAACCGTTTCAATGTGGAAAAGTGCTTATTGACTCGCACCATAATAATGTAAATATTTGTGGTGTACCTTGGCTACGACGCCACACTCAACAATCACTTTGAGTCATCCTAGATTACTAAAAAAGCCCGGCTAACCGGCTGGGAATGGGATAGTTATCCCCCTTTTTTGGGCTGCGGTTGGAAGGTTTGAAGGATAAATAACTACGGAATGAACGCTGCAAAAGAAGAACCCATTTTAAAAGAGAACAAAGACCGCTTTGTTCTATTTCCCATCACCCACAACGACATATGGCAATGGTATAAAAAAGCAGAAGCCAGCTTCTGGACAGCTGAAGAAATTGATCTTCACCAAGATCTTACCGATTGGAATACAAAGCTGAATGACGACGAGCGTCATTTCATCAAACATGTATTGGCCTTTTTTGCCGCCAGCGATGGTATCGTAAATGAGAATTTGGCCGAGAATTTTGTGAATGAAGTACAATACACAGAAGCAAAATTCTTTTACGGATTTCAGATTATGATGGAGAACATCCATTCTGAAACGTATTCATTGCTTATCGATACTTATATCAAGGACCCAGAAGATCGCGACCGCTTATTCCACGCCATCGAGAATTTCGAGGCAATTAAGAAAAAAGCAGATTGGGCTCTTCGCTGGATCGACAGCGATAGTTTCGCAGAGCGTTTAGTCGCTTTTGCCGCTGTTGAAGGAATTTTCTTTAGCGGTAGTTTCTGCTCTATTTTCTGGCTGAAGAAAAGAGGAATCATGCCCGGGCTTACCTTCTCAAATGAGCTAATTAGTAGAGACGAAGGTTTGCATTGTGATTTCGCGTGCCATTTACACAATGAGCACCTTATCAATCAAGTACCGCAAGAGCGGATTACACAAATCATTACGGAAGCTTTAGATATCGAACGCGAGTTTATTACCGAAGCGCTCCCCGTAAGCCTCATAGGAATGAATTCTAAACTGATGATTCAGTACTTAGAATTTGTGGCGGATCGTTTACTAGTAGAGCTAAAGTGCCCTAAAATGTATAATTCAGAGAATCCATTTGATTTCATGGATATGATCTCGCTTCAAGGGAAAACTAATTTCTTCGAAAAAAGAGTAGCTGAATATCAAAAAGCAGGGGTGATGAGCCAATCTGCAGAAGACAACAAAATATCATTTGACGCAGATTTTTAATCTGCTCACGAGTAACCAACATTTATCCAACCCAACCTCAGAAAAACAAAAGCGCATGTACGTATTAAAAAGAGATGGTCGCAAGGAAGCGGTGAAGTTCGACAAGATCACCGCGCGGATTCAAAAATTATGCTACGGATTGAATTCACTTGTGGAGCCAACTTCGGTAGCAATGAAAGTAATTGAAGGGATTTACGAAGGAGTAACCACTTCAG
>CBFIAJ010000021.1:2471-5489 GCA_965660515.1 Flavobacteriales bacterium
TGGATTGAATTCACTTGTGGAGCCAACTTCGGTAGCAATGAAAGTAATTGAAGGGATTTACGAAGGAGTAACCACTTCAGAATTAGATAGCTTGGCAGCGGAAGTTGCAGCATCCTTAACGACTCGTCACCCGGATTACGCATTGCTTGCAGCGCGTATTGCCGTGTCAAACCTTCACAAGAATACCGAGAAGTCGTTCAGTGAAACAATGACAATGTTGCGCGAGTATGTAAACCCACGTACGGGTTTGAAATCTCCGTTAATTGCTGATGACGTTCACGAAATCATCCAAGCCAATGCGGCTTTATTGGATAGTACATTGATTTACGATCGCGATTTCAGCTACGACTATTTCGGGTTCAAAACGCTTGAGCGTTCTTATCTTCTTCGTGTGAATGGCGCAATCGCAGAGCGTCCGCAGCATATGTTGATGCGTGTTTCTATTGGAATTCACAAAGAAGATATCGATTCAGCCATTGAAACATATGAGTTGATGTCGAAGAAGTACTTCACTCATGCAACACCGACCTTATTCAACTCTGGAACGCCGAAGCCTCAAATGTCGAGCTGCTTCCTTTTAACCATGAAAGGAGATAGCATTGACGGCATCTATGACACGTTAAAGCAATGTGCTAAAATTTCGCAATCGGCCGGAGGAATCGGATTAAGCATCCATCACGTACGCGCCACTGGATCCTACATCCGAGGAACGAACGGTACTTCAAATGGAATTGTGCCGATGCTCCGCGTGTACAATGACACGGCTCGTTATGTTGACCAGGGAGGTGGAAAGAGAAAAGGATCCTTTGCAGTTTACGTAGAGCCATGGCATGCCGATATCTTCGATTTCCTCGATTTGAAAAAGAACCACGGAAAAGAAGAAATGCGTGCCCGCGATTTATTCTATGCCCTATGGATTCCCGATTTATTCATGGAGCGCGTAGAAGCGGATGGCGAATGGACGCTCATGTGCCCGAACGAATGCCCAGGTCTTCCTGACGTATACGGAGAGAAATTTGAAGAACTCTACAAAAAATACGAAGCGGAAGGAAAGGGAAGAAAAACAATCAAAGCACGTCAGCTTTGGGAAGAAATTCTTGAATCTCAGATTGAAACGGGAACCCCGTACATGCTGTACAAAGATGCCGCGAACAGCAAATCGAATCAGAAGAACCTCGGAACCATCCGCTCTTCAAACCTCTGTACTGAGATTATTGAGTACACTGCAGATGATGAGGTAGCTGTTTGTAATCTCGCATCTATTGCCTTGCCTAAATTCGTGAAAGAAGGAAAATTTGATCACGATTTACTATTCAAAATTACCTACACGGTAACAAAGAACTTGAACAAAGTAATTGATCGCAATTACTATCCGGTACCAGAAGCGCGTAACTCGAATATGCGTCACCGTCCGGTTGGATTAGGAGTACAGGGCTTGGCCGATACGTTTATAATGTTGCGTTATCCGTTTACTTCTGACGAAGCCAAACAATTGAATGCCGACATTTTCGAAACCATTTATTACGCTTCTTTAACGGCATCTAAGGATTTGGCTAAAATCGACGGAACGTATGAAAGCTATCCGGGGTCGCCGATTTCTGAAGGGATCTTCCAATACAATATGTGGGGTCTTGAAGAATCAGACCTCAGTGGTCGTTGGGACTGGAGCACTTTGCGCGAAGAAGTAAAAGAACACGGAGTGCGTAACTCATTGTTGCTTGCACCGATGCCAACGGCATCAACTTCTCAAATTCTCGGTAACAACGAATGCTTCGAGCCATACACAAGTAATATTTACACACGTCGTGTATTGAGCGGTGAGTTTATTGTCGTGAATAAGCACTTACTGATTGATCTCGTTAAATTAGGATTGTGGAATAATGAGTTGAAGGACGAAATTATTCGAGCAAATGGTTCCATTCAAGGGATTGATATTATTCCAGACAACATTAAAGAGCTCTACAAAACAGTTTGGGAGTTGAGTATGAAAGATATTATTGACATGGCGGCAGACCGCGGTGCCTTTATTGATCAATCTCAATCTATGAACTTGTTCATGGAGAACGCGAACATCGGAAAAGTTACGTCTATGCACTTCTACGCCTGGAAGAAAGGACTTAAAACAGGTATGTACTACCTGCGTACAAAAGCTGCTGCCGATGCGATTAAGTTTACGGTTCAAAAACAAGCAAAAGCTCAAGTTGAACCCGTTGTATCTTCTGAACAAACGGAAAAAATTCAGGAAGAAAGAGTGAGTAAGTTGGAAGAAGCAGCAAAGAAAATGGCTGCGGAAAACGCCGATATAATTGCCTGCTCTATCGATAATCCTGATGAGTGCGAAGCTTGCGGGAGTTAATCAAGAGTGCAATCTGAACTACGCAAGAAACCCCGGGTGCGCGAACACACCCGGGGTTTATTTTTTTAACTTGTACCAATAAGAAGCTCCCGCCTTACGGCGGGAGCTCTTTTTCGCAGGTTCAAAAAAAGTTTCAAAAAATACCTGCGCTGTTTTAATACATCACATCTTTCAAACGGAACTGAAAGTACATTTGTTTTATGAGGCGTCGTCTTTTCTTCTTTTTCTTTGTTTTAACTACTTCCTGCGCATGGAGTCAAGAGTTAATTGAGCCCGGACCGGTAGGGGGAATGCGCGAATGGAAGCACATTGTCCACTATCAAATGCAGTATCCTTATGCCTCTATTCAAGCCAATGAAAAAGGTACCGTATCTATTGACTGTTTTATTTCCTCAGCGGGTGAATTAACCGAAATAGAGTTCATTAAATCGGTATCCGAAGCTCTAGATCGAGAGACGGTCCGACTCCTAAACTTGGTTGTTTGGGACCCAGCCACCTACGGTTCTTCTAGGATGTCTGGAAAAGTGCGCATGCACATCGATTACTACCCGGAACGCTATAGAAAGTACTGTCAGGAAAGGGGATATCGAAAACTTCCGCAACCCGTTCGGCCGGTTACGGATTCCAGAAAAATATTAGCATCGCATCAGGTTGATAGTGTA
>CBFIAJ010000021.1:5586-32584 GCA_965660515.1 Flavobacteriales bacterium
GATATCGAAAACTTCCGCAACCCGTTCGGCCGGTTACGGATTCCAGAAAAATATTAGCATCGCATCAGGTTGATAGTTTAGCAAAACCACTTATTCCTGAGGGTTGGGAGGCGTTCCCTTACATTCTCACATTGGTTAAATACCCGGAAGACGCAGTGCGCAATAACGTTCAAGGCGAAGTGCGTTTAAGGTACGTTGTGGAGCGTTCTGGCGACATTACTAATATTCAAACCATTCACAACCTAGCGGGTGGATGCCCACAAGAGGTGGTTCGCGTATTGCGCAGTTTGCGCTGGATTCCAGCGATTAAAAACGGAGAGGCCGTTCGGTCGACCCAAGAGATATCGATACAATTTCGCTTGTCAAATGCAGGAACGCAGACGCAATTTATCAACGGAGGAAGAGAAGGTATTTATTGACCTTCTTCCGCTCTTTTCATGCGTTGCATGGGGTTCTCAGAAGCTCTTTTCTTCTTCTTATACAATTCAAAACGAGTAGGCTCAGGTCTTGGAGGCCAGTAATTATTACCGCGATCCGTGTCCGCCGTTTCTAAACCTGGATCAAGCACAATTCCACTCACTTCTTTTTCGCTGTAAAACACTTTTGAAACGAAAGGCTCATCCATTTTCCAAATTTCGGCCGGAATATAAATGCGCTCTGAAGTTCCATCGGCGTAATCCATACGAAGGATAATAGGCATTGGTACGCCTCCAATCATCTCAAAATCGACTTGATAATAATTGAGTCCGCTTTCAAGCAAAGCCTTTTCGTCTTCATCGAGCTTGCTCAAATACGTTTGGTACTCCTCGTCATCGAGCCGAGTAGGCTCCAACGGATCGTATTCGTTGTAGAAATCCAATAAATCGGGCCTACTATCCGTAACCTTCGGAACAGTGTCATAGCGCAAATCGCCAATAAATTGAGGGGCTTTTGATTCTGCTTCTCGGGCAGCTGCCGCTTCAATTTCCGGATTCTGACTGTTGATTTGATACCACTTGAAGTCCTTAATTGCGAGGTCTACATGATCATTTGTGTAGAACCAAGCGCGCCAAAACCAGTCCAAATCAGTCCCTGAGGCATCTTCCATCGTACGGAAGAAATCGGCGGGCGTCGGGTGCTTGAACATCCAACGTTGACTGTAGGTCTTAAAGGCATAATCGAAGAGTTCGGGCCCCAAGATCGTCTCTCTCAAAATGTTGAGTCCGGTCGCGGGCTTTCCATAGGCATTGGGTCCAAATTGATGAATGCTTTCCGAATTCGTCATTATCGGAGAGATGTAGTCTTTGTTCCCCTTCATGTAATCGGTGATTTTATAGGCCGGACCCCGGCGCGAAGGGTAACCAGGCTCCCATTCCTGTTCGGTGAGGTACTGAACAAAGGTATTAAGTCCTTCGTCCATCCACGTCCATTGACGCTCGTCGGAATTGACAATCATCGGGAAAAAGTTGTGACCTACTTCGTGTATAATCACCCCGAGCATACCGTACTTGGTCCGCTCGGTATAGGTGCCGTCTGCTTCGGGCCGACCTCCATTGAAGCAAATCATTGGGTACTCCATTCCAATCCGGTTCGAGTGAACCGAAATGGCCACGGGGTAGGGGTAATCAAAGGTATATTTCGAATAAACGCGCAAGGTATGCGCCACAATTTCAGTCGAGTATTTTTCCCAGAGGGGATTCCCTTCTTTTGGGTAGTAGCTCATCGCCATTACAGTGTGATCGCCAAATTGAACGCCCATCGCATCCCATATGAATCGACGCGAACTGGCAAACCCGAAGTCGCGCACATTAAGGGCTTTAAAGGTCCATGTTTTTGTTTTCTCCGTTTCGGGATTTTCGATGCGCTCGTCGGCAGTTTCTTGCGAAACAATAACAACTGGGCGATCTGCTGTTTTCGCTTCCGAGAACGCTTTGCGCTCTCCGCTTGAAAGCACGTTAGAGGCGTTTTGAAGGGTTCCAGTGGCCGCTACCACATGATCGGCTGGAACGGTTAAATTAACGACGTAGTCGCCAAAAGGAAGGGTGAATTCACCGCGACCCAAAAATTGCTTGTTTTGCCAACCTTCTACTTCGTTGTAGACGGCCATGCGCGGAAAGAACTGCGCAATGGTGTAGAGGTAGTTCCCGTCTTCCTCAAAGAATTCGTAGCCACTCCGACCACCAATTTCCATACGGTCGTTGATATTGTACCACCACTTAATTTTAAAGGTAACGCTGGCGCCAGAGGCCAAAGGTGTTTTCATATTAACGCGCATCATGGTACCATTGACGGCGACTTCCATATCTTTTCCGCGCGCATCCTTTATGTAGTCGAGTTTGAAACCGCCATCAAAATCGTTGTGTAATTTACCCAGCGCGCTAAAACTCACCGAATCGGCGAGTTTCATCTGGGTAATTTTCTGACGATCGCTTCCTTGGGCGCGCATATTTTGATCGAGCTGTACCCAAAGGTATTCGAGCGCATCTGGCGATTCATTGTGATAGGTAATTTCCTCTTCGCCGTAGATGCGTTGGTTGACATCGTCGAGCACGATATCCATTTTGTAATCTGCTTTTTGCTGATAGTATTCGTGTCCCGGTGCTCCGGAAGCCGTTCGATATACATTGGGAGTAGGCAACTCTTGGTAGAGCTGACGAAAGCGATTTTGATTCGTGTTTTCAAGGGTGGTTTGCGCCCATCCGGCCGTGAGGCCGAAAACAAAAACGAGCGTTAAGAGACTGTTTAGTTGCTTCATAGGAGTTACCAAAATTTTGTTTCCATCATTAATATCAAACTAACGCCCGCTGCGGCCCCGGAAACAAAGAGGGTCCAATCGCGCATTTTTATTTTAACTATTCCGGTTATTAGGCTGAGCATTAAGAATACTGCAGTTACAAATAGTAGCTGGCCCAACTCAATACCCAAGTTAAAACCGAGTAAAGGGACTGTGCGATTTACTTCCGCGCCCAAGAGGGCTTTAAAGTAATTGCTAAAGCCCCACCCGTGAATAAGACCAAATAGTAACGCCAAACCGTATCGAAGGTTTTGATTTTTCTTTTTTTGGGTGCCTAGCGGCACGATGTTTCCCATGGCCGTTAAAAAGATGGTAACAGGAATCAAGAATTCAATGATCTGAGAATCGATATTTACCGCGTCCAAAGCGGAAAGCGCCAAAGTGAGCGAGTGGCCAATGGTAAAGGCCGTTACTAATATGAGCACCGACTTCCATTCGCGTAAAGTATAAGTAGCGACCAAAGCCAACAAGAAAAGCATATGATCGTAGGCGTTCACATCGGCAATATGCTGAAAGCCTAAACGAATGTAAGTTTCAAAGGGAGCCATAGCCCGCGAAAGTACTTAATTTTAGAATTTCGATAATCAGCTTAGGGCGGTCATCACTAGATAAGATGACCGGAAACCCCTATATTTCGGACATGCAAAACTCAATCAAAAAGGCTCTAATGGCCGCCGTATTCATGGGTACGGTATTCGTTTTTAGCGGAACATCTCCGCATCCGTTTTATATCAGTGTTACCAATGGCGTGTACAATGCCGAATCTGAATCGATGGAGTTATCGGTGCGCATGTTTACGGATGACGTGGAATTTGCGCTTCAAAAGCTCGGACATGAAAGTGTTAATCTCGGTACGGAGGAGCAGTCGCCAGAAGCCGATAGCCTTGTGTCGCGCTATGTTCGATCGCGAATTGTGATGGTTCAAGATACGCGCCGCCCTACGTTTAAATATGTGGGTATGGAATTCGAAGACGACGGCCTATATGTATATCTGGAATCGAGTTTTTTGAGCCATCGATTTAAAAAGCTTGAATTCGAAAACCGAATTTTAGTTGAGGCGTTTCCGGATCAAAGGAATATTATGCATATCACGAAAGGACCGATTACAAAGAGTATGATGATGGATGCAAAAAAACTAAATGATGAAGTTACCTATCAAGAGTAGTATTGGCACTGCGGTATTTTTGCTTCTATGCAGCGTTTCTATGACGTTCGGTCAAAGCGAGTATTACAATGTGCGCATTCACGGCGACAAGGGTTGGTCGGGTCCATGTGAGCCATCCATTGCGGTGAGTAATGCCGATCCTAATGTAGTTGTCGCGGGAGCTGTTCTAAACTACATTTATAGATCTGAAGACGGTGGATTTACCTGGAAAAAGCAAGATATGCGTTCTCGATATGGCGTTTGGGGCGACCCTTGTTTGGTATCCAATTCACAAGGCGATTTTCACTACCTCCACTTGAGCGACCCCACGGGTAAAAACTGGAACAGCGAAGAAATTCTAGACCGGATAGTTTGCCAGACTTCTACCGATGAAGGTAAATCGTGGGGAAACGACTCGTATATGGGCTATGCACATCCGAAAGATCAGGATAAGGAATGGGCAGCGGTGGACCTGCGAAACGACGACCTGTTTGCCACTTGGACGGAATTTGACAAATACAATTCCAAAGACTTTCCGAACGATCGATCACGAATTCTATTTAGTCGCTATAACGGTGAGGGGGAATCGAAATGGACGGAGCCGATTATATTGAGTGAGAAAGAAGGGAATTGCCTCGATAGCGATAGCACGACGGAAGGTGCTGTTCCGGCCGTAGGCCCAGATGGTCAAATTTATGTGGCTTGGTCTTTTGATAATGAAATTCACTTTGATCGCTCATTTGATCGCGGAAAAACCTGGCTTGAGAACGATTTAAAGGTTGCCGATCAACCGGGCGGTTGGGATATTGATATTGCCGGCGTGGGTCGCTGTAACGGAATGCCCGTAACGGGTTGCGATGTAAGTACAGGACCCTTTCAAGGCCGTATATACGTGAATTGGGCCGACCAGCGCAACGGCGAAAAAGATACGGACGTATTTATCGCTTATAGCGATGACCAAGGAAACTCATGGTCGGATCCGATCCGGGTCAACGACGATAAAAAAGGGGCGCAACAATTTCTTACCTGGATGTCTGTGGATCCGATCACCGGTTCTATTTACATTGTTTTTTATGATCGTCGAAACTACAACGATACGCAAACAGACGTGTATTTGGCCAGTTCCAAGGACGGGGGCACTACCTGGGTCAATGAGCGAATTAGCGAATCGCCTTTCGATGCAACAGGGGGAGTATTTTTCGGCGATTACAATAATATTAGCTCAGTCGATGGAGTGGTTCGACCTATTTGGACGCGCCAAGAAGGGAAAGAAACGAGCATCTGGACGGCTATTATTAATAAGTAGGAAAACCGCCATTCCAACGGGCGTTGTCTTGATGGTTAAAATGAGGAACGATAAAACGAAGAATCTACTGTTATGAATTTACTGATTGTTTCCACTTCTACAATTCACGGCGGAACCTACTTAGACTATATTTTTGATGACCTCAAATCCTTTTTTGATGGGGTTTCGGAAGTTGTATTTGTGCCTTATGCGCAGCCTTCTGGAATTAGCTACGACGATTATACGGCGGTGGCCAACAAGGCTTTTTCAGAAGTGGGCATCAAGGTGCGTGGCGTGCACACTTTTGAAAATACAGCCGAGGGAATAAACTCCGCCGAAGGTGTATTTATTGGTGGTGGGAACACTTTTTTACTCCTTCGAGAATTGTATGCTAACGGACTCGTCGGCCCCCTTCGTGAACGCGCTCAATCGGGAATGCCCTACATGGGCACCAGCGCAGGTAGCAACGTTGCAGGGCAAACGATTAACAACACGAACGACATGCCCATTGTATATCCACCTACTTTTGATGCATTAGGACTTCTTCCATTCAATGTGAACCCCCATTATTTAGATCCGGACCCTACGAGTAAGCATATGGGCGAAACACGCGAAACGCGTATTAATGAATTTCACAAAGTGAATGAACTCCCTGTTGTGGGCATTCGTGAAGGAAGTTGGTTACACGTGAGCGGAGAGCAAACGGAATTGAAAGGACCGCATACGGCTCGGATCTTTAAAGCAGGTGAAGTACCCATAGAAATGGCACCGGGAACCCTTCGATTAGCCTAAAACGGCTAATCTTTCTTTGTCCCCGTCCAAGGTGCAGTAAAACTCCGTTTTGGGCAGTATGTTTGACCATAGAGTACTCCATTGAATATATAACCAGAGTGATAATAAGAACTGCTTTTGTCTTTTGTACTAAAGGCAAAATAGAGCTTATCCCATTTGGAATTCAAAAGGCCGTTTTCAATCGAACTGCCGTAAAATGAGCCCTCTAGGGTATTCTCTTTTACCGAAGAGATCGAAAAAGTCTGAAAATATTCTTCGGAGTCGGGGGTTGGTCGCAAATCAATAATCCACTGTCCTCTAAGAGATTCGGCAGGACTAGCCTCCGAATCTTGTGCTAGTGAGAATAATGGGACTAGTAGCAGACAGAGAGATATGCACGCGGTTCGGACCATTCTAGTATTCGGATTCATTGAAGCGTATTTTGGAAATAGACATAGTAAGATACAACGAGCTAGAGCAAAAAAAAGACTCATGAATTATTCATGAGTCTTTTCAAATTGAAAACAGCTTTTTAATTAGAGCTCAAGTGCTTTTTTCACATTGGATTCGCCTCCCAGAAGATGTTCTGTTGGGTTTTCAAGAGCCTCTTTTACGGCTACTAGGAATCCGACCGATTCACGGCCATCAATAATGCGGTGATCATAGCTTAGGGCTACGTACATGATGGGTCTAATTTCCACCTTGCCATTTACGGCCATAGGGCGCTCTACAATATTGTGCATTCCGAGAATAGCACTTTGAGGTGGATTAATAATCGGCGTGCTGAGCATAGAACCGAAAACACCTCCATTGGTAATGGTAAAGGTTCCACCCGTCATTTCATCCAAGGATATAGATCCGTCGCGTACTTTACCTGCAAGGCGTCCAATTTCGCTTTCAACGCCTCTGAAGCTCATGTTCTCGGCATTGCGAAGCACCGGCACCATAAGTCCCTTAGGGCCGCTTACAGCGATCGAAATGTCTGCATAATCAAAAGCGATCTGCTGATCGCCATCAATCATTGAATTCACATCGGGGAAAAGCTCTAATGCGCGGGTTACGGCTTTGGTAAAGAAGCTCATGAATCCGAGTCCTACACCGTGTTTTGCTTTAAATGTTTCTTTGTATTCCGAACGAAGGGCAAAAATGGCACTCATATCTACTTCGTTGAAAGTAGTGAGCATGGCCGTTTCGTTTTTCACGGATACTAATCGAGCCGCGAGGCTCCGACGCAGTTTCGACATCCTCTTCGATTCGGAGGTACGCGCTCCTTGCCCTGGAGAACCCATAGAGGCAACTGCTTTTACTACGTCGTCTTTTGTAATACGCCCGTCTTTTCCCGTCCCTGTTACTCCGGTTACACCGCTTTCGTCCATAAGCTTCTTGGCTGCCGGAGAAGGCGCTCCCGTTGCGTAGGTATTTGCTTTAGCCGCTGGCTTTGCAGCTTCTTCTTTTTTGGGTTCCTGCTTTGGAGCCTCTTCTTTTTTTTCTTCTGATTTTGGAGCCTGTGCAGCACCCTCAGGGGCCTCTCCATCTCTATCGATCAGGCAAACCACGGCCCCGACCGCTACCGTATCGCCTTCTTCCGCTTTTAAAGTAATGATTCCACTTTCTTCCGCCGGAAGCTCCAAGGTGGCCTTATCGGAATCTACTTCCGCAATCGCCTGATCCTTTTCTACATAGTCGCCGTCTTCTACTAACCAAGCGGCAATTTCTACTTCGGAGATCGATTCCCCTGGACTGGGGACTTTCATTTCTAAGATCATGATCGTTTATTTCTGTGTGATCGAATTAAATATCAAATGTTTGTTCAATAATGGCGCGTTGGCGACTTAATGCGCGCTTGCTGGACCCGGTAGCCGGTGCTGCACTCGCATTCAAACTAACGCGTTGAAGGCGCACTTCTTCTGGGAAATGCTGTAAGAGGAATCCCCAAGCACCCATATTGGCCGGCTCTTCTTGAGTCCAAATATGCTTACTTGCATTTTTGTACTTGATGAGCAGGGCTTTAATTTCATCTTTTGGAAGCGGATACAATTGCTCAATACGAACCAAAGCAATGTCCTTAGCTTTCCGCTCTTCTTTTTCGGCAAGCAATTCGTAATAGATTTTCCCTGTACAAAAGACCACTTTTTTCACCTCGGCGGCCTTTACGGCCGGATCGTCAATAACGGTTTTAAAATGCCCTTCTGAGAGTTCTTCTAAATGGCTGGTCGCCTGCGGATGACGGAGCAAACTTTTCGGTGTCATTACCACGAGCGGTTTTCTAAACGTTCGTCGCATCTGACGTCTTAGAAGGTGGAAATGATTTGCGGGCGTCGTTGGGTACGCTACAATCATATTGAGTTCGGCACAAAGTTGCAGGAAACGCTCGAGTCTTGCGCTTGAATGTTCGGCTCCCTGTCCTTCATAGCCATGTGGTAAGAAAAGGACCATTCCGCTTCTGTTTTTCCATTTGTCTTCCGCTGCACTGATGAACTGATCGATCATGATTTGTGCACCGTTGGAGAAATCACCGAATTGGGCTTCCCAAATAACTAGAGTTTCCGGAGCTGCTAATGAATAGCCGTAATCGAATCCCATCACTGCGTATTCACTCAATAGGGAATTGTAAATGGCAAAACGACCTTGGTCGACGCCCAAGTTATTCAACAAGCAAATTTCTTCTTCCGACTCTTCTACTTTCATGATGGCGTGGCGGTGCGAAAAGGTTCCCCGTTCCACATCTTGCCCAGAAATACGAACGTTATGTCCCTCCGTGAGGAGGGAAGAGTAAGCTAATAACTCGGCCATTCCCCAGTCGAGCTGATTGGTTTCGGTGATCATTTTGCGGCGATCGCCCAATACTTTCAGCATCTTTTTATAGAGCTTTTTGCCTTCAGGTTCCGAGCTAATAACCAAACCAAGGTCTTTCAACTTGGCCAAATCATAGGTCGTATCCACGTCGGCAAACATCTGCTCCACGTTGTTTGCGAAGGTGTAAGATTCCCATACTTCCTCCATGAAAGGAGTAATCTTGTTTTTCTCTATGCGTTTGGATTCGTCGAAATCACCTTCAAGAAGTTTTTTGAAATCGGCTTCCATTTCCTTTAAAACGGATCGGTCAATGGTTCCTTCTTGAACTAACTTTTGTGTATAAATCTCGCGCGGATTCGGATGCTTGGCAATGAACTTGTATAAGTTGGGTTGCGTGAAACGCGGTTCATCACCCTCATTATGACCGTATTTACGGTATCCGAGAAGATCAATAAATACGTCTTTATTGAATTTTTGACGATAATCCATCGCAAAGTGAATGGCGTGCACTACGGCCTCAACATCATCTGAGTTCACGTGAAGTACGGGACTCAGAGTTACTTTAGCCACATCCGTACAGTAGGTGCTTGAACGCCCATCCGTATAATTCGTTGTAAAACCAACTTGATTATTCGTTACAATATGAACGGTCCCCCCTGTTTTGTAGCCGTCTAAGTTGGCCATTTGAATCACCTCGTAAACAACGCCCTGACCTGCGATTGCGGCATCTCCATGAATGAGGATGGGCACCACTTTGTCAATTTTTTCGTCCCAATCATTATTGATTTTGGCCCGAGCCATACCTTCAACTACCGGGTCTACCGCTTCGAGGTGCGAAGGGTTTGGACTTAGGTTTAAGAGTACCTCTGCGTCATCAGAAGTTTTGTGTTTGGTAGTGTACCCTAAATGGTACTTTACGTCTCCATCGAAAAGAACATCCTCAAAGTCTTTACTTTCAAATTCCGAGAATATCTGCTTGTAGGTTTTGCCGAAGATATTGGCCAACACGTTCAATCGGCCCCGGTGCGCCATACCCATAACAAACTCTTTTACACCAAGAGATGCGCCGCGTTCAATGGCCGCATCCAATGCCGGAATAAGCGACTCAACGCCTTCAAGACTAAAGCGTTTTTGACCTACAAACTTGCGGTGAAGGAAGCCTTCAAAAGCCACCGCTTCATTTAGTTTTTCTAGAATCTCGATCTTTTTCGATTTAGAAAACTGAGGGGTATTATAGCTTGTTTGCAACCAATCTTGAATCCATTTGCGCTCCTCTGGATTCCGAATATACATGTATTCAACGCCAATGGATTGGCAGTATACTTGTTCCAAATGATTGATAATCACCTGCAGGGTGGTAGCACCCAATCCTATTTCGTTCCCCGCTTGAAAAGTGGATTGTAAATCGGATTCAGAAAGATTGAAGTTAGATAATTCCAGTGTGGGCGAATACTTTCTTCGCTCCCGAACGGGATTGGTCTTGGTAAAAAGATGGCCGCGTGTGCGATAACCCTCGATTAATTTTAAGACCGCGAATTCATTTTCAAGTTGCTTGTTTGCCGTTCCGGAAGAGACTTGATCTGCCGCAAATTCCGAAGGGGAGCCTTTGTAGAGTTCCTGCGCAAAATCATAACCTTGAAAAAAGGCTCGCCAGCTAGGTTCAACAGAATCTGGCGACTCAAGGTATTGCTCGTACAGTTGATCTATAAATTGGGTGTGGGCAGCTCCTAGAAAGGAATATCGATCCATGGGTATTTATCGTGCGTGAAACGGATCAAAAGTACGAATTATAGCCAATGGCTGCGTCTGTTCGTTCAAACATTATCGGGCACTGAAAGTTTCGTTTCTTAATTAGCCATCGGGAAGCTGTGTCTCTGAAAAGCCCTCGCTGTTCTGTGCGTTTTTAAAATGATCCCGAAGGATCACCTTTTGAAGTTCTCGTTCTAAGATTTTTTGGGTCACATACTCAATGAAATCGGCCCGTTCATTCACTGCGTGTTGTAAATCGGTTTCTTTTAAATCGATTCTATACAGCAAGTTCATGAGTCGTTCGGGATTACCCCCTGATAAATGCGCAATAATGGACTGAACTTGCGCCGATAGTTCACCGTAAGCCGCTTCTGGATCGCCAGAAAACGTAATGTTCATGTCGAATATTTGAAAATCCTTTTGGATTTGCTCTACTGTTCGGCGCAGATAACTTAGCTGTCGGCGGTATTTTTCGTGATCGAGCGGTAACGACATTAGTGTTCTCGTTGCATCAGGGTTTCAGCGAGGTGACGAAGAGGTTCTTTTTGTTCCTCTGTTGCATCAATAATACCCAAATGATTCATAGCCTCTGAAAAGTAAGCGTTCATCTTTTGGCTCACTTGTTTCGGTATTCCAAGCGCATCATAAACGGCGGTAACGCAAGCAACTTTTTCTGAATTTCGGTCTTTTACGTTGATAAATCGATGCAGTTCGGCCCTCTGTTCCGGATTCGCCTGGGCCTCCGCCATGAGCCACAAATAGGTTTTTTTATCGCTAATAATATCGCCTCCTACTTGTTTCCCTACTTTGCTCTGATCGCCGTAAACGTCGAGGTAATCATCTTGAAGTTGAAAGGCCAAACCGACATTTAGCCCAAATTCGTATAAATGCTGTGCTTGATCTTCGGGGGCTTCGGCGATAAGCGCACCCATTTTCAATGCCGCGGCTAAAAGAACCGAGGTTTTGTTTTCAATCATGTGAAGGTATTCATCGACCGTCACATCATCGCGCACTTCGAAGTTCATATCGAGTTGTTGTCCCTCGCAGACTTCGATCGCTGTTTTGTTGAATAGACTGAAAATTTCGGGTTGCACATCGCGCCGCAGGCGCAACAAAAAATCGTAACACTTAACCAACATAGCGTCACCGCTTAAGATGGCAATATTCGTATTCCATTTTTCGTGTACGGTTGCCTTGCCTCTTCGCAGCGGGGCATCATCCATAATATCGTCATGAAGAAGGCTAAAGTTGTGGAACCATTCTACTGCCTCAGCGGCAGGAAGGGCCTCTTTGGTTTCGCCACCGAAGAGTTCCGCACCCAAAAGGACCATAACCGGCCGTAAACGTTTCCCTCCCAGTGAAAGAATATAGGCCATCGGCGCGTATAATTCTTCCGGCGATCCCTGTATAGGCTCCTTGTTCAGCGATTCTGAAAAGAGTTTCTGTAAGGCAACAACTCTAGGATGCATTAGAATTCGCGGTTCAGGAGTTTCATGAGGTACGCCCCATATCCACTTTTAACAAGGGGTTGGGCTATATTTTCGAGCTGTTGGTCGTTTATAAAGCCCTGTCTCCAAGCGACTTCTTCGATACAACCAATTTTAAGTCCTTGTCGATCTTCAATTACCTGTACGAATTGACTGGCTTGCATCAGGCTATTAAAAGTTCCCGTATCGAGCCAAGCAGTTCCTCGGTCTAAGATGCCCACTTGCAAATCACCTCTTTTTAAATACTCTTTGTTAATGTCCGTGATTTCGTATTCACCACGCGGAGAGGGTTCTAAATTTTTCGCAATTTCAACGACATCGTTATCGTAAAAGTAAAGTCCGGGAACGGCGAAGTTGCTTTTGGGCTTCAAGGGCTTTTCTTCAATCGAAATGGCCTTCTGTTCCTCGTCAAATTCAACTACTCCATAACGCTCGGGGTCTGAAACGTGATAGGCGAAAACAACGCCTCCTTTCGGGTCTTGATGGGCTACAAGCAATTTACCCATTCGGGCTCCGTAGAAAATATTATCTCCTAAAACGAGCGCAGCCGAGTCGTTACCAATAAATTCTTCACCGAGTACAAAAGCTTGAGCCAACCCATTTGGCACCTCTTGAACTTTGTAGGTGAAATTGCATCCAATACGAGATCCATCGCCGAGAAGATCTTCAAAACGAGGTAAATCGTGCGGTGTAGAAATGATCAGAATATCGCGAATCCCCGCCATCATCAAAGTCGATAATGGATAATAGATCATGGGCTTGTCATAAATGGGCATGAGCTGTTTGCTCAAGGCTAGAGTAAGCGGGTGTAGTCGGGTACCGGCGCCACCTGCAAGGACAATTCCTTTCATAGTCAATAAATTTTTGGCGACTATTCCTTTTCCTCTTGTGGAGGCTTTGGAATCACCAATTCGTTCAAGTCAATATCTTCTTCTTCGTCTAAGATATCAATTAATGGCTCTTGAAAAGTACGTGTTGTAATACGTTTTTCAAGGGTAAGCAAAAGGGAAGGAAGAAGTAATAAATTCGCAAGCATGGCAATGAGTAGGGTAATAGACACCAATAAACCGAGGGCTTTCGTGCCCCCGAATTGGGAAGCCATGAAAATGGAAAAACCAAAAAAGAGTACAATACTCGTGTAGGTCATACTCACGCCCGTTTCTCGCAATGCTGCGAGCACACTTTCTTTAATGTTCCAATTGCGCACTTTTAGTTCCTGACGATATTTAGCCAAAAAGTGAATGGTATCGTCCACGCTGATTCCAAAGGCAATTGAAAAAACAAGGATGGTCGAAGGCTTTATAGGAATATTAAAATAGCCCATCAAAGCGGCCGTGAGCAAGAGAGGAATAAGGTTCGGAATTAAGGATACAATGACCATCCGTGCCGATCGAAACATCCATGCCATGAATAGGGCGATCAATAAAATCGCCAGGGCCAAAGAGACTACGAGGTTCTTCACCAAATAATTCGTCCCCATAATAAAGACAACCGAGGTGCCCGTCATTGTTACATCGAAACGATCGGGGTTAAAGATCTTATCAATTGAAGGGCGGAGAGAATTTTTGAGCGAGTCCATTTCCTTCGTTCCAATATCGGCGATATTTGCTGAAATACGCGCATACCGACCGGTTGAGTCGACCAGTACTTTTACAGCACTAGCACTGGTATTCGAACGGTCTGCGTAGGAGAAAATGAAGTTTTTATCTTGAGAATTGGGTAAGCTGTAGTAGCTAGAATCGCCTCCATAAAAAGCTTGTCGCGAGAATTTGGCTAGGTCAACGATGGATAACGAGCGCGAAAGCTCTTGCTTCTCGGCCATGATGCCTTGAAGGGCGTCCATTTTCTTTAGGTTGGAAAGCGAAGTGGTTCCTTTGGCTCGCTTGGTGTCGATCATGATTTCAAAAGGCAGCACACCATTGAAATTATCTTCAAAGAAAACCAAGTCTTGATAAAGTTTCGCGTCTTGAGGGAGGTCTTCTGCAAGGTTACCCGTTTTTCGCATTTGGATCATTCCAAAGACACCAAGTGTAATAAGAATCGCGGTAGTAATGTAAATGCTGTTCCGTTTGTACTGCACGCGAATCAGCATCCAATGGACTACTTTGTTGATCCATTGACGCTCGAGATGGCGCACATGGCGTGTTTTAGGCGGTTTGGCAAAACTGAAAATGATTGGAATCAATAGCAGTGATAACAAGAAGACCGCCATGATATTTACGGAGGCCAAAATACCGAACTCTACCAGAACCCTACTGCTGGTCAAAATGAATGTGGCAAAACCCGAAGCGGTGGTTGCGTTGGTCATCAGCGTTGCGTTCCCAATTTTATGGATAACACGACTGAGGGCTTTTACTTGATTGCCGTGCTTTACGTATTCCTGATGGTATTTATTCAGCAGGAAAATACAGTTTGGAACGCCAATGACGATAATGAGCGGAGGAATTAAAGCCGTCAGCAAACTCACCTTGAACCCAAACAAAACAATGAATCCCATGGACCAAACTACCGCCAAAATAACTACAACCATACTGAAGAGCATGGCGCGGAACGATCGGAAAAATAGGTAAAGGATAATGGCAGTTACGAGCAGGGCGAGCAAAACGAAAAGAACAATTTCTTGCTGTACTTTTTCGGCATTAACCGTTCGAATATACGGGAACCCTGAGGTGTGTGTTTCGAGTCCGGTTTCCTTCGAAAAATCGGCAATGATTCTCCGAAGATTGTTGACCACTTTGACCCTTTTTTTGCTGTTCAGTAGTTCTTTTTCCAGAGAAATGGCCATGATGGTGGCTCCGGTTTCTGGGTTGAAAAGGATTCCATCGTAGAACGGTAATGAAAATATCCGATTTCGCAAGGCGTCTAATTCTGCCTGGTCGGCAGGAAAAGAAGACATGACAGGTTTTACTTCGAATGCCTGTAAATCGTCATTTCGCTCGATGACCAGGGCGTCTGAAATAGTAATGGCGTCAATGACACCCGTTTGAACACTGAGCGAATCCGCTAAAAGGTTCCAATCGGTAAAATGATCAAGTGTATAGAGGTCGGGGTCCGTGATTCCGACAACAATGATGTTTCCTTCATCACCGAATATGGCTTTGAAATTCTCATACCCAATGTTGGTGGTATCCGTTTTAGGAAGCAGTCGCGCATATTCGTAATCCATTTGAACGAATTGCGCTTTGTACCCCATAAAGGCAGTAACAAGCAGAATAGCCACCAAAATGGTGATCCGATTTCTAAGAATAACACGAGCTACGAACGTCCACATACTAAGGGGTCGGCGAAAGTTTGGAACGAACGAAAGTACGGATTATTCCTGCCAGAAAAAACGGTAGGTTGCACGAATCGCCACGTTGTTCCAGAATCCGGGTCGTGGGTACGAGCCGTAACGATAATAAAGTCCTAATCCTGTGGAGTTTAGGATTTCGGTAATTTCAATTCCCGATTCATAGTACCCGTTGCTCATTACCTTTTTTCCGATGTTGAGGTGCTTGTCGGGGTTTTCTAAATCGCCCCATGCGGCTTTGGTAACGATCCAGAATTTAGCATGGATGCTTTCTTTTCGGAACATGCGCCCAAAGTTATGGCGCAGTATAATTTGCCCATATCGATCGCTCAGAAACTCATTTCTTCGCATCGTTTCGAAACTGTATTTATCGTTAATTACGTTCGGGCCATTGTACCATCCGGCATACAAGCGGGAGTAAGGAAGATCTCCTCCGGCCCATCCACCCGTTAGGGTGAGGTATAAATCGCCTAAATGGCGGATTTTCCATTTGTATTCCAGACGGGCGTCCAATCGAGTATAATTGAAATCGTTTCCCCAAAGGCCTTCAATGCCCTGGGTTACTTGGAAGGTGTAAATAGGATACGTTTTTTCAATGGTTACATATCCAAATTGGGTTTCCATATAGCGATCGTTTGGCGTCCACTGTACCGAAATTCCGGCTTCACTATAGTTAAATCGATCTTGAGTACTTGTTGGATCGTTTACATCGGAAAGGTATTCGTAGTCGCCTACGGTATGTCTGCGTTCCCATTGTCCGAATATATGTGCTTTTACATTTGACCATGGCCTAACGGCCAGATAGGCCCTGTGTTGAATCGTTTTGTCGATTTGCTCGATAGTGAAGGCTCTATAATCATCTATCAACAAAGGGCGATCATTTACGTGAAATTGAACCCCGCCCGATTCCGGAGTATCGAAAGAGTAGGCATATCCAAAGCGGAGGTCTTTCGCCTTGTTTAGCGTAACCTCGCCATCGAGCCCGTATTTTGCCGATTCATCGCGAAAACCCCATCCCCAGAATCCACCAACGGTGAAATGCTCGCTTACTTTTTCATTGGTGTGGAGTCCGACCCCTAATCGTGCGGCTTCGTAGCTATTTATTTGAATAATCCGATTGAGATCAATACTTACTGGTCCAACAGGGACTTTCCCAGAGATCACCGATTGAAACACCTTTAGCTTCAAATCGAGGTTCTCGGCCTCACCAATCGAGTCGATGAATCGGTAGGTTTCTTGTTCTTTGTCGGTAAGGGTACTATCGAGCCGGTAGGCTGACCAAAATTCATCATCGCGCTTTGCTGCTTTTGTTTCGAGGGTCACGGCCGCGCCCGGGATCGATTTTTTTTCAAGATCCGGGTTCACTTGAATGTTGGATAGATAGCTTCGGCCGATGGCCTTCGCCAAAATTCCGTTGGCTTCAATGGGCGGAATAATATCTGTATTCAGTTGAGTAGGGAACCAATGCTCACCGTCTATACGCTCGTAGCGTTGCTGAATTTTAATCGGAAAGGGTGGATTCTCTTCATCGGGTTGGGCAATCACATTCGAAATGGCGTATTTCTTGGAATGGATGTATACAACGCCATTCAAGCCGCTAATATTTGCTTTAACAGAAGGTTGGTAGGCAATGACGAAAACGGAATCGGCTTCGTCTGTATAAATGGTATCGCGAATCTCGTATACGTAACGCTTAATGGAACCCTTCGCAATAGGGTTCAAATAGTTTTGCCCAAGCACGGATATGTAATCATCGTAAAAACTGAACGATTGAAATTCGTTGGCCAATACCACAAAGCTGGGGTTTTTGAGCCCGGAAATTCGCGAGGCAATCACTCGTTCGTTATCCCGCTTGTCTTTGATAAACTTTCGTTCCGTAATGCTCTCCATGATGAAGAGGTGCTGTTTGTCGGTAAATTCTTTGAGTTCGAGATTACTGCTGTCTTCTCTCGTTAAAGGAGTTTCTGGAATTTCCAGGCTATCGGTATCAATAGTAATTAGAAATTTTGAATAGGAATCGTAGGCGAAGGAATTGTAATTAGTAGGTGCATTTTCGTCTTTGTGATCAATAGCTTTCCGAATAATGTGATGGGCCGGATTTTCTTGAGCGACTAACTCCACCTCGTTGATCAAGAAATTTTCTGCGGCCATTCCAATTTCCCAACGATTCTCTTTTGTTGAAGTCGGGACCCCTACCGTTTTGGTTTTATAGCCCACAAAACTCAGTGTGATCGTTTTTGGTCGTATATCCGAGTCAATAAAAAAACGACCGTCGATATCCGATACGGTTCCTTTGCGGGTGTCATCATAGGTTATGTGCACAAATGCAAGACGCTCATCGCTTTCTTCATCGACAATATAACCAACAAGACGCTGTGCGAAAGAGCTCGTTGAAATCAGGATAAGAGCGAATAAAAAAAGCCTTTTCATGCGGATGGGGTTATGTAAATCGAGGTGGGGCAAAAAAGGTACCAAAAAAGAAAAGCGCTCATCAGAAGACGGGCGCTTTTTGAATTCATTACGTTTCAGAGCTTAAACATGCATAATTTCCTCTTCTTTGCGATCCATATGCTTGTCTACCTTCTCGCTATAGTTGTTCGTATAACCTTGAATTTGCGCTTCCGCGTCTTTACCAAGATCTTCTGAAAGCCCATCGTTTATGAGCTTTTTTATTTCGTCATTTGCTTCTTTACGCGCATTTCGGATCGATACGCGGGCGTGTTCTGCTTCGGCCTTCGCTTGTTTTACCAACTCGCGGCGACGCTCTTCCGTTAAGGGTGGAATATTAATAATCACGGCTTCCCCGTTGTTCATAGGGTTTAATCCAAGCCCACTATTCAAGATTCCTTTTTCGATTTCTTGAATCATTCCTTTCTCCCATGGCTGAACGGTAAGCGTTCTTGCATCTGGGCTATTAATATTGGATACTTGGGATAACGGAGTCATCGAACCGTAATAATCGACCTGAATAGAATTCAACATCGAAGGATTCGCCCTGCCGGCGCGAATTTTTAGTAGCTCTTTTTCTAAGTGGTCAATGCTGAGCCCCATAGATTCGCGGGCCGCGTCAAAAATGAATTGTAATTCTTCGTTCATCATCCTTTTCTTTAGGGAGACCTAATTTAGGAAATACTTCTTTTCGATCAATTCTCTACGAGCGTTCCAATAGACTCGCCCAAAACAACCTTTTTTAAGTTGCCTTCTTGGTTCATATCGAATACAATAATGGGCAAGTGGTTTTCCTTACTCAAGGTAAAGGCGGTCATGTCCATAACGTTCAATCCTTTTTCGTAGACGTCTTTGAACGTTAGGTTTTCATATCGAATCGCGTCTTTGTTTTTCTCGGGATCCGCGCTGTATATTCCGTCTACGCGGGTTCCTTTCAATATTACATCCGCTTCAATTTCTATGGCGCGCAAAGTAGCTGCAGTATCTGTGGTGAAATAAGGGTTTCCCGTTCCTCCACCGAAAATCACTACCCGTCCTTTTTCTAAGTGCCTAACGGCACGACGGCGAATAAAAGGCTCAGCAACCTTGTCCATTTCAATGGCCGATTGAAGGCGCGTTTGAAGGCCCATGCCTTCGAGTACAGATTGCATCGCGAGTCCGTTGATGACCGTGGCGAGCATCCCCATATGATCTCCTTGAACGCGATCAATTCCCTGATCGGACGCTCCTAATCCGCGAAAGATGTTTCCGCCGCCAAGAACGATTGCGACTTCAACTCCCGATTCCACAACTGTTTGAATGTCTTCGGCATAGGCCTTTATACGGTTCGGGTCAATACCGTAGTTATTATCGCCCATGAGCGCCTCTCCACTGAGTTTGAGAAGGATTCTTTTGTACTTCATAAGTAGATATTCTTTCCGTTGTTAAAGGTAATAGAAACAATAGGGCAAAAAAAAGGAGAGAACTAAGTCTCTCCTTTTTTAATAAATAATGATTACACTCCGAGGCCGGAGCGCTTGAAGGCAGTAACCGTTAGGCCTTTGTCAACGGAGTTGAGGTATTGGCTAACTGTTTGCTTGCTTTCTTTTATGAAGGCTTGCTCCATAAGCGTAGTTTCTTTGAAAAACTTCTTCAAACGACCTTGTGAAATTCGATCGAGCATTTCTTCCGGCTTTCCTTCTTGACGAGCAAGATCGCGACCTACTTCTAGTTCGCGGTCAATAGTAGCTTGATCTACACCAGATTCGTCGATAGCAATTGGGTTCATTGCAGCAACTTGCATTGCAACATTTTTACCGGCATCTTCCTGTGAAGGAGCAGCAGATAAACCAACCAATGTAGCCAAACGACTTCCTGCGTGGATATAAGCAGCTACGAAAGGAGCGTCTACTTTCTCGTACGAAGAGATTTCGATTTTTTCTCCGATAACTCCAGTTTGCTCAATCAATTTCTCACCAATAGTCATGGATGAGTCGAAGTTAAGAGCTAATAATCCGGCGTGATCCGCTGGACGATTTTCTAAAGCTACGTTCAAGATTTGCTGAGAAAGATTTACAAAACCTTCGTTTTTAGCAACGAAATCTGTTTCACAGTTTACGCTTACTAAAACACCGCTGGTGTTGTCAGCTGTGGTTGCTGAAAGAACAGCTCCCTCACTAGCTTCACGGTCAGCGCGCTTTGCAGCTACTTTTTGACCTTTCTTTCTCAAGATATCGATGGCTGCGTCAAAATCACCTTCAGCTTCTACCAAGGCTTTTTTACAATCCATCATCCCCGCGCCTGTTTGTTTGCGGAGTTTGTTTACTTCTGCGGCAGTAATGTTCGCCATTTCTGTATTAAATTCTCGGGGTTATTAATTCGAATCGAATTATTCAGCGGCTTTCGCCTCTGCTTCTTTCGTTGCGGGTTTTTTCTTTTCTGCAGGGGCTGGAGCCTCTGCTTTGTCTTCTTTGCGCGTTGAAAGACCTTCTTTTACCGCTTCAGAAACATATTCTAATACCGCTTTAATTGATTTTGATGCATCGTCATTTCCTGGGATAGCATAATCAACATCATTCGGATTCGAATTTGTATCAACTAAAGCGAAAGTTGGGATTCCCAATTTCTTGGCTTCTTTCACCGCGATGTGTTCGCGCATTACATCAACAATGAAAAGTGCTCCTGGCAATCTATTCATGTCGGCAATACTCCCTAATTGTCTTTCTAATTTCGCGCGTTGACGCGTTACTTGAAGACGCTCACGCTTTGATAGTGAGTCAAATGTTCCATCGGCAATCATTTTGTCGATGGTTTGCATTTTTTTGATCGCTTTACGAATGGTTACGAAATTCGTAAGCATTCCCCCAGGCCAACGCTCGGTGATGTAAGGCATGTTTAATCCCTTCATTTGCTCTTCCAAGATTTCTTTTGCTTGTTTCTTGGTTGCTACAAAGAGGATTTTCTTTCCACTGGCTGCAATGGATGCCAGCGCCTTACGACTTTCGTCGAGCTTGGCCGCCGTTTTTTTGAGGTCAATAATGTGGATTCCGTTGCGCTCCATGAAGATATAAGGAGCCATGGCTGGATTCCACTTACGAGTCAAGTGTCCGAAGTGTACACCTGCTTTTAAGAGTTTTTCAATTTCTATTGGTTGCATTATCCAATTGGTTTACTTTCTGTTAGACTTAATTAACGTGGCTTAAGCAATTGATCGGTAGGCCATCGAGGCATCCCATCAATTTAGATGCTAAACCGGGTAAAAAATTCGAATTAACGTTTCGAGAACTGGAATTTCTTACGAGCTTTCTTCTGACCAAACTTTTTGCGCTCTACCATACGAGGGTCACGAGTCATCAAAGCGTGTGGTTTGAAGAGGACGCGGTATTCTGGGTCCATCTCGCATAAAATACGAGCGATACCTAGGCGAAGAGCCTCGGCCTGACCTGTTGTTCCGCCGCCTTCAATGTTGGCTTTTACGTCGTACTTACCTACAAGGTCTGCCAAAGTAAAGGGTTGCATTACTTTGTATCGAAGAGTACCAGTAGTAAAGTAGTCTTCTAATGAGCGGTTATTGATGGTAAAGTTTCCCTTACCTTCTTTTAAGTATACCCGCGCAACTGAAGCCTTACGACGGCCAATAGCGTGCTTAATTTCCATTGCTTAGAATTTAATTTCGTTGAAGTTGATTACTTCGGGCTTTTGTGCCTCATGCGGGTGCTCTGCACCAACATAAACATGCATGTTTTTATAGATCTTACGACCTAAACGATTTTTCGGCAACATACCTTTAACAGCTGACTCGATCAGAAGAATAGGATCTTTTTCGAACAACTCGCGCGAAGTTAATGAGCGCTGTCCACCCGGGTAACCCGTGTGGCGAATGTGTTCTTTTTGATCCCATTTTTGTCCTGACAAGCTTACTTTCTCGGCATTGATAACGATAACGAAATCTCCACCATCCACGTGAGGGGTGAAGTTAGGTTTGTGCTTTCCGCGCATTACTTTCGCAATACGAGAAGCCAAACGACCTAGGGTCTGACCTTCCGCATCAACCAAAACCCACTGTTTGTTAACTGTGGCGGCGTTGGCCGAAACCGTCTTGTAGCTCAATGTGTCCACTTGACTTGATTTTTAATTAATTACCTGACTCACAAGGGAGTCCTCTCAAAAACGGGCTGCGAATTTACGACAATAAAATGTTACCCCCAATTTTATGAACGAAAATGTGTTGAAAACAAAATAGAGGTGTTTTTGAGGCGATCAAATAACCCCGAGTTCCTTGCCTATTTTAGCGAAGGCAGCAATGGCTTTGTCGAGGTGTTCTTGTTCGTGAGCGGCACTTAGTTGCACGCGAATACGCGCTTGTTCTTTGGGAACCACAGGGTAGAAAAAACCGATGACATAAATTCCCTCCGCTAGGAGGCGATCAGCCATCGTTTGTGACAACTTAGCATCGTATAACATCACCGGCACAATGGCGCTATCACCATCTTTTATATCAAACCCAGCTTCTTTAATGCCTTTTTTGAAATAATTCGTATTCCATTCGAGCTTGTCGCGAAGCTCGGTGCTCTCACTGAGCAAGTCAAATACAGCAATACTCGCCCCAACAATATTAGGAGCCAGTGAGTTTGAAAACAAATACGGTCGCGATCGTTGACGCAGTAGCTCAATGATTTCTTTCCGGCCCGAAGTAAACCCGCCCATGGCTCCACCGAGCGCTTTCCCAAGGGTACCGGTAATAATATCGACACGACCCATTACACCGCATAATTCGTGGGTTCCTCTCCCGGTCGCTCCAATAAATCCGCTGGCATGGCATTCATCAACCATCACAAGCGCATCGTATTTATCCGCTAAATCACAAATTTTATCCAGTTGTGCTACATAGCCATCCATGGAGAAAACTCCGTCCGTAACGATAAGCTTAAAGCGGGCATCCGAAGCGGCTTTGAGCTGCTCTTCTAAATCTGCCATGTCGTTATTGGCATAGCGAAACCGTTTTGCTTTGCACAAGCGAACTCCGTCGATGATTGAGGCGTGGTTTAGAGAATCCGATATAATGGCGTCATCAGGCCCCAACAATGGCTCAAAAACACCCCCATTTGCATCAAATGCAGCAGCGTATAAAATGGTGTCTTCGGTACCTAGAAAATCAGCGATTTTCTGCTCCAGCGTTTTGTGGATATCCTGTGTTCCGCAGATGAATCGAACGCTCGACATTCCAAAGCCATGAGAATCAAGCGCGTCCTTGGCAGCTTGCAGTACTTTTGGATGCGAAGAGAGACCTAAGTAATTATTTGAGCAAAAATTAATTACTTCTTCACCGGTGTTAATCTCAATTACTGCGCCTTGCTGGCTTGTTATAATGCGTTCTCGTTTATACAATCCGGCTTTTTCTATTTCCTCTAACTCTTTTTCAAGAAATCCTTTTAGGGAACCGTACATATCATCAGATTTTAGGTGTGCAAGTTAGGTCTTTTCGATATTTTGCGAAGAGCGAATTTTAGTATCTTCATACGCTATGAGTAGAAAAGTTAAAATAGGATTAGGCATCGGAGTCGTCGTGGTCTTGATCATTGTCGGCCTGTTAAACAGCAACGTTTTGGTTCTGCGGAAAGTAGATAATCTACTTAAAAGTCAAGTCTTAAATGCCTTGGGGGAAGGGTGGACCTTCGACTATGGCAAGAGCAAACTAAAGCTTTCGGCGGGGGTGCTTGTAATAGACGATTTATACCTTTCTCGCGGTGACGAACCTGAAACCTATTGGGAACTCAACGTTGCGAAAATTCAAATGCACGGATTTCAAGTAGCAGAATATTTGGCTACCGGAAGGTTATCTATCGATTCTCTTACCGTTGATGATCCTTATTTTGAAGGCTTTCAAGTTGCTCCAAAGGACACGACAAAAAAGAAAGCCAAGCCGAAAGAAGATTCCATGGAACTTCTTTTTTTAAAGGTGGAAAAAATAAGAACCTCGGGCGGAAACATTACCATTGATCCAGAGGGCCCCATGGTTTTAAATGCCGGCCTCGAAATTTTGTTGACCAATGTGTTGGTCGATGGTTCAAACGAGGACCTGGTCCAAATGGAAGAAGGGAAAGTACTGATCCCCGATATTTACTTTCAATTTCCCGATAGTATTTATGCGGTCAAAATAGATAGTGTTGAGGTACTTTATGGAGATACCATTTTTGCCGGCTTTGGAATGCACTTGGAATCGAACCTGGACAAAATTGCCTACGGACATCATTTTGGGTGGAAGAAAGCGCGTTGGACCATTGAAGTCCCGACGTGGTATATGGAGGCACCGCGCGACTTAGACACCCATCGAATTCACTTGAGTCGTTTGTGGCTGAATGATTTAGATGCCAGTATATTTAAAGACGGCCGCCTCCCATTTCCGGATATGGTAAAGAAGTATCCTCAGGAAATGCTCGAGGCATTAAATTTGAATTTGCGGTTGGATGAAGTGATTGTGCGCGATGCACAGTTAATTGTGGAAGAGCTTCACGGAGAAAGAGTGCAGCCAGCACGGATTGAGTTGCTCGACTTAGATGCACGGCTCTTGGGGCTACAAAACGAGAATAGGAATGCCCCAGCCTTAGTGATGGCCGGCTCTACAAAACTCCAAGGCGAGGCTTTGGTTACGGTAAATGCCGAATACTTATATGGCGATAACAACGCGTATACACTGAAAGGAACGATGGATCCGGCGGATTTACAAATTATGCGCCGCTTTATGGAGCATTCGGGAAACATTTCAATTAAAAGCGGAAACCTGAATTCATTAGCGTTTGATTTGAGCGGAGACCAGGATACGACCTATGGTTTTGTCGACTTTCATTATTCCAATTTGGAAGTCGAGCTCATCAAGAAAGAAACGGGCGATGATATGGGAGGGCTTGTAAACTTCTTCACCACCGCTTTAGGAGGTATGTTTTATCACAAGGATAACCCGTCTGGAAAATACGGTTATCACCGCGGTGTTGTTGGCGTTCAGAACAAGCCGTACAAAGCATTTGTCGGCCATTGGATTGAGGGCCTTCTCGACGGCCTTTTACATTCCGTTTTGCGGTCTAAAACCAAAAAAGAAGACAAAGCCTATCGCAAAGAAATGAAGGAGGCCGAAAAGGAGAGGAAAAAGGCCGAGGCCGAGGATGCCAGCAAGGACTAAGATTCAGAGAAAAAAGGACTCCATTTATTTAAGAAGAATAAGGAACTTGAGCACGTTGAATGAGTTCGATTAAAAGATTCGACGCCTGCGGAATGAGATCCTCGGGAAATGCATAATCGGGCCGATGTAGGCCCGGGACCTCTAACCCCGAGCCTATACCGAAGAAAATTCCTTCGTATTTCTTGAGATAAACTCCGAAATCATCGGACCATTTAAAGGGTTCGTTCATCAGTTCAATGGGTACTTCGAGGTTTTGACAGGAGTCAATGATTAGTTGACCCGATTCCTCTGCGTTAACAACGGGCTCAAATGCATCGTGCCAAGAAACACCGACTTTTAGCTGGTGAATTTGACCGATAATTTGGGCTTGGTCGACGACGCGTTTTGCAATTTTGTCTAGTTCGCGTTTCTTGAATCCTCTCAGAGAAGCGCGCACGTCGGCCCGGTAGGGCGAACTGTGAAATCCAGCGCTAATGAGTTCGTTCGAAACCACACGCGCATTTACATAGGCGTCGTAGTTCTTTTCTTCAGCTAAATCTTGAATCTGCTCCATCATGCGAATCATACCTGCGGTTGGATCGATTCCATCGTCCGCATTGGCCGTTGATGCCGGACTGCCTTCCAGCTGAACTTTAACACCTTTACTACCGGAACAAATGACACCTTCCCGGAACAAAACAGTTCCCAACGGCGCCCCGGGTACATTTTGAAAGCCTATAATATAATCGGGCTTCGAGGAGTGGATTTTATCATCGAGCACTACACGCATAGCTCCTTCTGCTGTTTCTTTCGCCGGCTGAAATAATAATGCCACGGCGCCCTTCTCGGGCGGATTTTCACCCAAGTACTGAGCCAATCCGGCAACAATAGCCATTTGGCCGTCACTACCGCTCAAATGCGCGATACCTTCATTTATTGAGGCGAAAGGTAAATCACTATTTTCTTGTATTCTCTGGGCGTCCATGGTGCATCGAACCATCACGGTGGGCCCGGGTAAAGGACCTTGCCACTCGGCTATGACCCCGTGGCCACCTACATTATCGACAAGACGGGTAGGCCTGAAGTCCGATAAATATTGCTTGAGCCGACCCGCCGTTCCGCGTTCTTCGTTCGAGGGATCTGGGAATTTGTGGAGCCGCTCGAATAATAGCGCGGTTTCTTCAAAGTCAAATTGGATTGGCTGTACTTGCGTTTTCAAAATTTCTCTTTTTTTCGAACGAATACGACGTTCTTTCTGCAGATAAAACAGAAAGCATCACTCAAGGTTCAAAAAAAATTGAAAGTTCTGAAAGCTAGGTGGGGAGTACAACTTCTTTATTCGTCGTCTGCCTCCATAGAACCATCGGGAGTAAAATCTTCATCGTTATTTCCGACTTCATCGTCTTCTTCCAGGAAGGCGTCGATCTTCTTATTCATTTCAACGCCAATCTTGATTAGCAAATGAGCATTTTCGGTTTCAATAGGGAGTGCAGATATGGTGTCACCGGCGGCATTGACAAACTTGATACAATCGTCCTCATCGAATCCGTATGGGAATGTGCGTTTAATCGATTCTAGAATATCCTCTGTAATATTCTGGGCATTGATAATTCTTCTTGCTTTTTCCATGGCACTTTCAAAGATCGTAGTTAGAGATCAAGTAAAGAGGCAAATATTAAAGGCGCTACAATGGTTGCATCCGATTCAATGATAAACTTCGGCGTGTCAATATCAAGCTTACCCCATGTAATTTTTTCGTTAGGCACGGCTCCAGAATAGGAGCCATAGCTTGTTGTTGAGTCGCTGATTTGACAAAAATAACTCCAGAAAGGCGTATCGGTCTTCTCTAAATCTTGGTGTAACATAGGCACTACACAAATCGGAAAATCTCCTGCAATTCCTCCACCAATTTGAAAGAACCCAACCCCGGTTGTCCCGCTATTATCTGTATACCATTTAGCTAGGTACGTCATGTACTCAATTCCTGATTTTACAGTGCTCGGATTTAAATCTCCAGTAAAACAATAGCTGGCAAAAATATTGCCCATGGTCGAATCTTCCCACCCCGGACATACTATGGGTAAATTCTTTTCCGCTGCAGCAACCATCCAACTATCTTTT
>CBFIAJ010000022.1:0-32541 GCA_965660515.1 Flavobacteriales bacterium
TGATACTACCGTTTTATCTCCAAATTAACGACTCCATCGATCTTAATCGCGCGCTCGAAGAAGACCCCACCGTTTATCGGAAGTCCAAAATTGCGCTCGATTTCTACTTTGGGTTGAGACTGGCTATTGATACCCTGGTGAAATCAGGTCTCAATATCGAATTATCGGTAGAAGACTCGGAAAATGACCCACTCATAGCGTGGACGGAGTACATGAAGATGCGCGATTTCGATCTCGTAGTCGGTCCGCTATACAGTGACAATGTTTTAGCTATTGCCAATAGAAGAGGTGACCAAGGGCCCTTGCTTATTTCGCCTTTCTCGAAAAAGGCCGAAATCGTTTATTCCAATAAGAATACGGTTCAGGTGCTTCCCAGTGATCGACAAATGCTCGATGTGTTGGCGCAAACGGTGATTAATCGTTTTCATTCCGACCATTTATTCATGGTGTACACGGACACCATGCAGGACACGATAAACGCCGCGTACATGCGCGAAAAGTTCAGCCATTACCTCGACTCGGGAAAAGTGAAAGAGGTAGAGGTTTTCGATGCGCAAATTGATGGGGTCGATTGGCTAAAAGATTACGACACAAACGTGGTTATTGTTCCGAGTACGGACCACGTGTTTATGACCGATCTCATCACGAAGCTCAATGCGGAACGACTTGAAAACGTGGTGGTTATAGGCTTGCCGGACATCGATCGCTTGGATGTCGATTTTAGTTACCTCAATAATTTGCACTTGCATTATCCGGCCGCGCAGGCCGTGCGGACAAACGATTCGCTTATGCAGAGCTTTGTTATTCAATACCGAGCTCGCTACTTTGACGAACCTTCTCGCTTTGCTATGCAGGGCTTTGATATTGGCTATTACTTCGGCCGACTTTTAATGGAGACCGGCTCGGTTGAGGGCCTTACGGCCCGAAAGGAAGTGTTACTTCAGAACGGATTCGATTTTAGGGAAACGCAGAACGGCAGCTATATAAATAAGCACGTCTTTTTGATGAAGTTTGAAGACTTTACTCGTGTAGTTGTTCCTCAAGACTAATTGAGGAATCGGGCCCTACTCGAGCCGACTCAAATCATACTCCCACAATAAAGCGCCTTCAGAGTCAATTACTTTGAGCAGTAAGTCGCGATTCTTTCTTGGGCCAGACACTTCAAATAATCCAAAACAATGTTTGTTTACCCAGGTGTCATCTACCCGAAGGGTATTGGGCTCCTCGATTGATTTGTCCCATGCGGTGCCTGCGGTAAGCGGCGAAATGGTGACGTCGTAAATACGAGGCTCTCCTTCTTCTTCAAGCACTGAAAGCTCGCTATGATGACGGTCTCCGGTTAAGAAAATTACTCCTTCGATATCGTGTTCGTATATAAAATCAATGATTTGCTGGCGCTCACTTGGGGCTAGGTGAATTAGGTTTTCATGGCCATCCGTTGTATTGAGAAACTGACCCCCCATTGCAATAAACTTATAAGGCGCATAGCTATTAACAAGATTGTCGAAGAGCCATTCGAGTTGCTCTTGACCAAAGACTACTCGATCCATACTATCTAGATCGGACCTGCGGTTCGAATTGCGAAACCAGCGATTGTCTAATAAAAAGTAGTCCATATCGGCCCATTGAAAGAGGGTGGTTACGCCTTCATTATTAAGTCCGGAAGTAGGATTGGCCCAAAAAAGATCAAAAGCCTCTTTGGTATGCGCTTTGTTTCTAAAGCTTCGATCCGCGTTGTTTGGGCCGTAATCGTGATCATCCCACGTAGCGTAATGATGCACATGGCCTAGAAATTCTTGTAGCTCGGGCAATGAGCGCGAATGCGTATAGCGATGCAAAATACCGGTTCTCGAATACCAATCAACTTCACGTAAATAGGTATTGTCGCCCAGCCAAAGCATCATGTTGGGATCGGCATCATTTAGGGCTTTAAAAACTTCATAGTGACTACCGTAGGGTTTTCCCGGTCGGTCAACTTCTTTCTCGTTTACATAAAGGCAAGATCCAATAGCAAAGGAAAAGGCAGGCGGATCTTCGCGCCATTGCCATAGTTTTTGCGTTTCGAAGGAAAGAGCGCGATCTAATTCGATTGGATTCCCATTTATGAAAACACGGTAGGTATATTGAGTGCCTTCCGAAACCGAATCGCAAATTAAAGTGGCCGTGAAGGCAGTTCCCTTAGCAGTGGTAGCAGGTTCCGTTTTGAATTCATGTTCGCCATCGGCAGGTGTATAGGCAATAACTACTTGAGCCGCACTCGTGGTTTGAATCCAAATAGCAACTTCTTTCATTTCGGAATATCCCACCATGGGCCCTGATTGAATTCCGGGACTTTGAGCAGTGGCCAAGGAGCAGAGTAGAATGTAAACGGCGAGAGTGAAGTTTTTCATTTGTTCAAGATTGGTTGCACAAGTTAAGCATACCCTTTATTTCGCCGATAAGTCGTTCTGAAAAGTTCAAATCACCTTAACATTCAAAAATGACTGAAAAAGATGAAATTTTTTTTCAAAACAATCAATACCAGATAAGAGTCTGTAAATCAGGTTGTAAAAGCTCCGTTGTTAGTGTTTTCTGCATGTATTCCACTTTAAACTTTCATAATAATTTGTTAATTCTGAAAACATACCAACCGTTTAATGGTTAGTAGCGTAATTCAAACAAAGGGATTCGAAAACATTAATAATCGTTCCTTTTGTAGAATCTTTAATAAAAAAAGTTAAACACTTTAGAATGCTAACCTTCAAAAAATCAAAAATGAAGAATTTAATGAACAGCTTTAAGCTAATGGCCATTATGGCACTCGGATCACTTGTCTTTGTATCGTGTAGCGATGACGACGACGATGACATGGGCCCACAGATGAAAACGATTGCTCAGATTGCTGCTGAGACTCCCCGTTTTTCAATCCTTTCTGAAGCATTAGAACGCACAGAACTCGATGATGTTCTAAATGGTACGGACGAATACACAGTTTTTGCACCAAATAATGATGCTTTTGCTGATTTATTAGATGCTTTAGACGTAGAGAGTCTTGATGAATTGATCGTTGCAGTGGGTGGAGAAGATGCTCTTGCAAACATCTTATTGTACCACGTTTTAGCTGGTGAAGTAAAAGCTGCAGACGTAACTACTGGTTTCGTGAGCACTGCCGGAGTATATAACGGAATGGCTGGAGCGGGTTTAAGCGCGTACATTTCCGTAGGATCAACCGTTCGTTTGAACGATGCATCTGAGGTAATTGCAACAGACATCGACGCAAGTAATGGAGTGATCCACGAGATTAGCGCCGTCATTTTACCATTGAACTTGGTGGAATTGGTAACCCTAAGCCCGGACCACACAACATTGTTGGCGGCGGTAGGTGCTGCGGATCCAGCAGTAGCGGCACGTTTAGCGAGCGAGACTGATGTGACCACTTTGTTCGCTCCAGTGAACGCTGCATTCGGAGACCTTCTTGACGTCTTAATGTTAGGTTCCCTTGCTGACCTAGTAGGTGCTATTGGAGTAGACGGGTTAACAAGTGTATTGTTATACCACACAGTAGATGGAAATATCCGCAGCTCAATGGTAAGCACGGGTCCAGTGCCAACCTTAGAAGGAAGTACATTTGACTTGAACGCAGAAGCATTGACCATTATGGACAATAATATGACTACTGCAAACCTGAATGCTGACGCATTAGACATTCAAGGAACAAACGGTGTAATCCACGTAATTGACGCGGTGATTCGCCCGTAAGTTTTAGGTTTTGATTAAAAGAAGCGGGCTCTCTGAAAAGAGGCCCGCTTTTTCTTTGGCGTCTGTCGATCCGCCGACAGTTTTACAAACTTTAGCAACCGAACTTTGTTCTATAAATTAGATACTCCATGAATTACCTATCCATATTTCAGCAAGGCCAATCGTACAGCGAATACCGTGCAATGATTGATGCGCTCTTAGCGGAGCGAAAAACAACGGGAGTCAATCATAGCGAATCGTACTTAAAGCACACGGAAATGAACGTTCGCCGAATGAACCGATTAGACAAACGTCCGGAAATCCTGCCGGAGGCAGTAAGTGCTCTTAAAAGTATCGAAAAACCGATGCTTTGGCTTGTGATTACAGAGGCTTGGTGCGGGGATGCCGCCCAAATAATCCCTATTGTGGAGCGAATGGCAAACGAAAGCCCGAACGTGATTACCCGTTATATTCTTCGTGATGAACATCCCGAAATCATGGAGAACTTTTTAACGGATGGCGGAAAGGCTATTCCTATAATTGTGGCACTTGATCCATATTCAGGAGAAGCCTTGGGTCATTGGGGCCCGAGACCGAAAGAGGCACAAGAGATGATGGTCGATTGGAAGTTAAAAGGGAACGAGCCGTATGAGGCTTTTAGCGAGCGTTTACACTCGTGGTATGCAAAAGACAAAACGGTTCAAACGCAAGTGGAATTCAAAGAATCTATAGAGAATATTAGTCGACAGCATACATTAACTTCAGCGTAATCGATGCGGTTTTGTCTTTGTCTTTGGTGTTAAAAGTGCCTCCCCATGAATAGTCTTCGTTCGAGTTTTGACCAGTGATTTGAAAAACGCCCATTTTTGCTTCAATGACCCTTCCTAATTCGGCGTTACTGTTTTCTGAAATTTTCTCCGCTCGTTCGCGTGCATCTTGCGTTGCCATTGAAACCAATTCGAGCTTTAAGCTAGCCAGGCCTGTATAATAGTAGCGAGGCGGAGAAGAGTAAAGGTTTACTCCTTTTTGCAAGAGATCGGTAATTTGACGGGCAATGGTTTCGATGCGCTCAACTTGTTTCGATTGAATGGTAAATGATTGAGCCAATTGGTACCCTAGAAATTCTTCACCAACGTAGCTACCGTCATTATAAATGGACCGACTTTGTTCATTTGTTTCTACAGCATTGAAAATCAGTTCCTCTTTGGCGATTCCATTTTCTAGCAAATACTCTTCGATCTTCTTTTTGTCTTCGATAAGAGATGAGTAAGCCGATTGCAAGTCCGGTGCTTGTTTGTAAAACTGCCCTTCCCAAACAATTAAATCGGAAGTAAAATTAAGTTCACCGAGTCCGGTTACTGATAGAGTCCCAATGGGTTGGCTTCTTTCAATATAGGCGCGGCTTAATAGCCCTGCACTAATGACAATCGCGAGCGCGAATACAATGGCGGTTACGTTTTTCTTCATGAAGTTAAAGTAGCACTATTTTGAATGTTATTCATAATAGTACTTCGCTAAACGAAAAGTGTTTGCGTGGGCTTCAATGATGTCGGCGATTCGTTCAGAGTAGCCTCCACCCATAGCTATGGCAACCGGTAGTCCAGCTCGGTGGAGTCGTTCCAGAATTATTTGATCGCGCCTCTTACACCCTTCGAGGGTGAGTCCCAAACGACCTAGTTTATCTGTTTTTAAAACATCTACGCCAGATAGGAAGAATACTAGATCGGGTTTAGAAACATCTAGAGCCATTTCTAGCTCTGCCCTAAGGGTGTTTAGAAAGGAATCGTCATCGATACCGTCTACAAGAGCGACATCTCTATTGCTTTGCTCTTTATGCAGAGGGTAATTATTGGCCCCGTGCATACTAAAGGTATATACCTGATTATTTGTAGAAAATATTTCCGCAGTACCATTTCCCTGGTGGACATCAACATCAAAAATTAAAATGCTTTTTACTCGACTAGTGCGCAACAAATAGTTGGAGGCAATGGCCATGTCATTTAACAAACAAAAGCCTTCACCTCGATTGGTATAAGCATGATGTGTTCCGCCTGCTACGTTCAGACCGCATCCAAATTCAAGCGCGTGCAAGGCGATATCAATGGTTCCTTGACAAATTATGCGCTCGCGTTCGATAAGGGCAGGAGAGTGAGGGAAGCCTGTTTTTCGTTGTTCTTTAGGGCTTAGTTTCCCATCTCTCAAGCGTCGCCAGTATTCAGCATCGTGCGTCCAAAGTATATGCTCTTCGCTGAGCCGTTCAGGAGCGTGAAAGTGATGTTGCTCAAGGGTTCCTTCATACAGCAATTGCTCCGGAAGAAGGGTGTATTTCTCCATTGGAAACCGATGCCCTTCAGGCAGGGGATGATGGTACTGATCAGAATGAGCTACTTTGAGCATCGCGTGTTAAAGAAATTCTTTAGCTCAGCATTGAACTAAACAAGTCGCTGAAATTAAATCCACGCTCTAACCTATCTTTATTGAGTTTGCTGTATTCGGCGAGACCGTGCAACACGAACTCCATATAGAAATAGCGTTCTTCTTTGGAGGCTTTTGGTTGGTATTTATCTACCAAAGCTCCTAGGCCTTTGACATTGTCTAGATTTTTACGGTACTCTTTATCAGAATCTTCCCCCAAAAGATCGACACTATTTCCTTCGCCAAACCAGTTAATGATAGGGCTGTAAGGATTTCGTTCGTCTTCACGGCTCAATTTATCGAGTTTCGGAAAATAGCCGGGAAAAAGTGTTCGCAAGGCACCTCCAATGAGGTTTTCAGCTACGATATACGCACCTTCTTGCTCACCTTCATAAACCAGCTCTACTTTTCCAGTAATCGCTGGAATAACGCCGACGAAGTCAATGAAGCGAACGGTGGTTGTTTTATCTCCGCTCAATAATGCTCGGCGTTCCGCGGCACTAATCAAATTTTCGAAAGCGGTAATACTGAGTCGAGCCGAAACCCCACTTTTATCATCTATAAATTCGCTTTCCCGCGCTTCGAAGCCAATTTGTTCCAACACGTTTTCAGCGGCTTCGACCATTTTAACCATGTCGCGCTGATCTTTACTCAATCGCGCTTCCTGACGTGTAATGGTCCGAGATATCTCGATACTCTCTGGATAATGCGTTAAAATCTGAGAACCAATTCTATCTTTTAAAGGCGTTACTATACTTCCTCTATTCGTGTAGTCTTCTGGATTTGCCGTAAAGATGAATTGAATGTCGAGAGGTAAACGAAGTTTGAACCCTCTAATCTGAATATCCCCTTCTTGAAGAATATTAAAGAGCGCCACTTGAATCCGGGCTTGTAAATCGGGTAATTCATTAATTACGAAAATGGCGCGGTGACTTCTCGGGATGATTCCGAAATGCAAGGTGCGCTCATCTGAATAGGGGAGCTTAAGGTTGGCAGCCTTAATTGGATCGACGTCGCCAATAAGATCAGCGACGCTCACGTCGGGCGTAGCTAGTTTTTCTCCGTAGCGTTCATCGCGATGCCACCAGTGAACAGGTGTTTCGTCGCCTTTTTCAGCGATTAAATCACGGGCAAATCGCGATAGAGGCTGTAAGGGATCGTCATTTAACTCGGAACCGTCGACTACGGGTACATACTCATCTAGCAAATTGACCATAAGACGTGCAAGACGCGTCTTTGCTTGGCCTCGAAGGCCGAGAAGGTTAATGTTGTGCTTGGAAAGGATCGCACGTTCTAGATCCGGGATGACCGAATTTTCGTAACCGATGATCCCCTCGAACGGGTTTTCATCGGCCCGTAGGGCCCGAATTAAATTCTCGCGAAGCTCTTCCTTAATGCTTTTCGATTGATAGCCAGCTGCTTTTAGCTGACCAAGGGTTTTGATTTTCTCGATGTCCATTTATATCTTTTTCCTTCTATTTCTTTCGTAATCTTCAAATACTAATTGACCGAGCCCTTGAAGTCCGGTGTAAAATGCTTTTCCTTGATTCGCCTCGGTAAACTTTTGAATAAACTCTTGCAAGTACGGGTCACGAGCAATCATGAATGTTGTGATCGGAATATTGAGCCTTCGCAGGGCAGATGCTTTGTTCAAACACTTGCCGACAATGTAGTCATCCAATCCGAACGAGTTTTTATAATACTCATCTCCTTCTTTTAAGCAACTCGGCTTCCCGTCAGTAATCATGAATATTTGCTTGTTGGAATGCTTTTTTCGTCGAAGCAAATCCATCGCTAAATCGAGGCCTGCAACCGTATTGGTGTGAAACGGCCCCACTTTAAGATAAGGGAGGTCCTTGATTTCAATTTGCCAGGAGTCGTCACCGAATACGATCACCTCCAACGTATCTTTTGGGTATCGGGTAGTAATGAGCTCGGCCAGGGCCATAGCTACTTTTTTGGCCGGTGTAATTCGATCCTCTCCATAAAGAATCATTGAGTGGGAGATATCGATCATCAACACCGTACTCATTTGTGCTTTGTAGAACTGCTCGCGAACCACCAAATCTTCCTCTCTGAGCGAGAATTCACCACCCATGTTGTTCAGCTGTGCATTCTTGATGCTATCAAACATGTTGATTTGATCCAAGGTGTCTCCGAATTGGAATGGGCGCTGATCACTACTGGGTTCGTCGCCTTTTCCGGTCGATTTTGTTTTGTGGTTACCAGCGGCTGACTTCTTAATATTTCCAAAAATTTGATCGAGCGCACTTTGGCGAATGGCTTGTTCCGTTTTCGCCGTAATTTGAAGTCCACCTCCTTCCTGATCTTTGGGATCGTCTTTTATGTAACCCTTCTTTTTCAGGTCTTCAATAAAGTCGTCCATGGTATACTCGGCCGTGGTGAGCTTATAGTGCTCATCGAGCTCGCGAAGCCAATCCAGCGCTTCGTCGACATCGCCCGAGGTATGAGTGATAAGCTCTTTGAACACATCAAAAAGCTTGTCGAAAGTGCTTTTATTTGGATCTTCAGTAAACTGAGAAAAACGGATTCCATGCATAAGATGAAGTTAACCTAGTTTCGGCATGGAAAGTTCGGAGGGATGCCTACAGATAAGTAGTCTGATTTCATTTGGAGGTTTCAAGTTATGTTAATTAAAAGCCTCGAGCTGCTTAATCGCTACATTAATAACGATTACACCACGGAATTATCGTTCTATTATTCCTTTTGAAGAGGCGAGTATAATCGAGTTATTGTTAAATCTATGCCCCGATCCGCTCCTGAAATACTCTCTTCTAATACGTACCTTTACCGCCATGAATGAACGTATAAAAAGATCGCTCTTTGGAGGTGTTATATTCGGAGTCCTTTTCACCTTGTTTCTACTAACCCGGGTGCCAATTGATAAGGCGGTGAGCCTAGGGTTTGTCTCTTTCGTACTTATCTCGGGGTCCGTTTATTTCTTTTATGTTCCGCCTAAGCGGCGGGATGAATCGGGCCGTGAGGCCCCAAACCAACTCGATAACGGAGAAAAAATACTCCTTCAAGAAGGCGCGAGCCATTTGTGGAAAGGCGATACCGTAGGAGGGACCTTATACTTAACTGCGAGTTTTTTGATGTTCAAAGCCCACAGTTTTAGTCTACGCAAACACCAGCTCACGATTCCGGTTAAGGACATTGAAGAAATAGAAGAAGACGCTCATTTAGGCGTTAACCCAAGTGGAATAAAGCTCAAGTTAGATAATGGCCAGATCATAAAAATCCAGGTAAAGAGCAGAGACCGTTGGATCGCCCGAGTGACGGAGTTAATCGAGGCCGATAACTGAACCCTCAAAAGCTTTCACGGCATCGGTCATTAGTTTTATTCGCGCCGCACGCGTATTTGCCCGTTGATAGGCCGCTTTAGTTTTATATACCAATACTGTTTCAATACTCGGATAAACAGTGATTGCTTGGCCATAGGCTCCTGAGGCGGTGTACGCCGAATTTAGTTTTGGATCATTCATGTTTTCGAAAAGCCACCACATATATCCATAGCCAAAGTTGACACCCGAATTTCGAAAGTTCGGAACGCTTTGGTTGATCTCTTTAGTCGAGGTTCTTTGCGCGATTATTTCGCCAATCCATTCACTTGATATTAATTGTTTCCCATTCCAATTACCCTCGTTTAGCATTAACTGCCCAATGCGCGCCATATCGCGTGTAGAAAACCACATCGGATAGGCAAGGTATTTCGAAATTGCGGTGTTTCCGGCTTTGTGCTGTAAAGAACGATCCCAATCGTTCATTCCGAGAGGGATAGCTAATTGTCGTTCAACCTCGTCGTATATATTTCGCCCCGTTTTTTCTTCGAATACATAACCCGCTACGTTGAAATCCCAGTTGCTATAAAGCCAATAGGTACCCGGTTTCTGTGAACCGCGTTCGGGAGCATATTCTTGCATACCGCCCCCCCATAACCTTCCGGGTGATAAACACCAGAGCGAGCAGATATGAGATCTTGCACATTTGCCGAATTTTCAATGGGTAAAATACCTTCAACGTCATCAATCTTTAGGTCTCCGATGGTTTCAAAAAGATCAATAGTTTCATTTTCCACGTGTTCACCGTAGAGCATGGCCAAAACGCTTTTTCGGCAGGAAGCGATGTAACTGATTTCTTCAATATCGCCGTACTCAAAGACTATTTTTCCACGGTGAATGATCATGACACCCGTAACCACTGTGCTGTCGCGAATATAGGCTCGGTAGGTCTTTAAGACGTCTTTATTCCATTGAGCTAATTGAGTATCATCCGCGTATTCCCATTTTGCGCCAGGAGCGTTTTGTGCCGTCAAGTAGAAAGGGAGCACGCACAAAAGGAGCGATAAAAAATAGTTGTACCTCATTATTCTTCTTTTAATACTGTTCGAACAATCACCTCTTCATGAAGCGTCTTGTGAACGGGGCATTTGTTTGCAATTTGCAACAAGCGATTGCGCTGCTTTTCGTCTAAATCGCCTTTGAGTTCAATAAAGCGATCGAAATGATCGACTTTCTTGGCGTTTTCTTCAATTTCTTTGCAATCGTCGGCATGACTCTTATGGTGATCGACGTGAACGAATATCTCATCTAAGGGCCACTTTTTTATATCGGCGTACATTCTCAAGGTCATAGCCGTGCAGGCTGTGAGTCCGGCCGAGACAAAGTCGTAGGGCGAGGGACCAAAATCTTGCCCGCCCACATCCTTCGGTTCATCGGCTAAAAAACGATGCGGGCCAACTTGTAGTTGAGTAGTGTATTTTTCTTGTCCCAATCTTCCGACAACATCGTGCTTCGACTTTAAATTTTCTTTGGGTGAAGAAGGGAGGTAACGCGCTGCCCACGTGGCGATTACGTCGCCTACGTAAAGCGAATCGCTGGCATCACTCAGCAGGTGGTCGGCTCCATCTAAAGTGACAAAACTCTTGGGGTGATGAGCGGCCGTGTAGAGTTCTTTGGCATTGCTAATTTCTACGGTTTCATCTTGAGGAGAATGCATGATCATAACTGATTTCCGCATCGACGGAAGAATATCCTTCAATTTATTCCGTGATAAATCGTCTAAGAAATCTTTCTTAATCGTAAAGGGCCGTCCACCGATAAATACTTCTGCAGCGCCCGATTCCTTTATATTTTCTTCGGCATCTTGCACCAGGTGTTTTACATGTTCCGGTTCTGAAGGGGCGCCAATAGAAACAATCGCCTTTACCGTATCTAGTTCGTTTCCCGCGAAATAACCCGCGGCACCCCCTAAGGAATGGCCGATCAGAATGGTGGGTGGCTTGTGTAATTGGCTTAAGTATTCCGCCGCGTCGAGTAGGTCATTCACGTTATGGCTGAATGTGGTTTCTTCAAAGGATCCTTCGCTGTTTCCAAGCCCTGTGAAATCGAACCGAAGAACGCCTATTCCTTTTTGGGTAAGGGCCCGACTAATGTTCTTCACAGCACTGATGTTTTTAGAGCAGGTAAAGCAATGTGCAAAAAGAGCAAAATGTTCCGGATGCTGATCTAAGGGGAGGTCGATTCGCGCCGCTAGGCGCTCACCAGTCCGATTGGTGAAAGTGATATTTTGCGTATTCATGTTCGGAGATTAGACGATTAAGTTAGCTTTTCGCAAGTTTGCATGAAAACTTAATTCAAAAGGTCATGGGAAAGACGTCTACATCCGTTTATACGGGTTCCTTGAGAACGGAAAATACGCATTTAAAAAGCGGTTCAGTGATCTTAACGGATGCGCCAATAGATAATCGAGGGAAGGGTGAGGCTTTTTCCCCGACCGATTTATGTGCCACCTCCTTAGCGAATTGCATGCTCACAGTAATGGGAATCAAAGCCGAGGATCATGGGTGGAATTTGACAGGTGCCACGGCAATGGTTGAGAAAGAAATGGCTTCTGATCCGCGAAGAATCGCTGCGATTCGTATCGTAATTACGGCCTTACGGCCCGATGACGCAAAGGCAATACCGATTCTCGAACGAACAGCAAAAGATTGCCCAGTAGCACAGAGCCTTCATCCAGACCTCAAACAAGAAGTTTCTTTTAAATGGGAATAGTCTATAATAGACTTTTAATGACACCGGTCACAACACCTGAAATTCGAAAATCCATGTAGGCATCGATTTCGAGTGGACTAAATGAGCGATTTTCGGGAACGAGATAAACGCTTTGACCTTTTTTGGAAAGCCGTTTCACGGTGAAGTCGCCATTTACAACCGCTAATACGATTTGACCATCCTCGGGATTTATGCTTTTGTCCACAACCAATAAGTCGCCGTTATCAATTCCGGCATCGACCATGCTTTGGCCATTCACACGAACGCAAAAGCTATCGCGGGGATTTAAAACTAAATCCCTGTTTAAATCAATCGTTCGATCAACGGTTCCCGTAACATATGAAGGGCTCCCTGCGCTAACGCTATAGTCGAAGAGAGGAAGGGAGATGGTTGGACCGTTATTGAGGCGCTGAAATTGCATAGTGCCAAGATAGCTAAAATTAAGAACAGCGTCGGCCGCTCTCGGGATCTGGTCTTTTTAAAACGAATTAAATCCGTTTCATTTGATCTTTCATCATCTTCATTTGCTCGTCGAGCAAACCGTGCTTATCCAGCTTTTTAGCTTCAGTTAAAAGCGTTTGCGCTTCGCGCTTTCTTCTGCGGCTCATGGCTGCTCCGGCTAAAGAAAGTTTCGCCATTGCTTGGTCGTGTCCCATTCTCAAGCCGGTGTTTAATGCTTTTTTGAAGAATTTTTCCGCTTCAAAAACACCACCTTTCTGACTGGTTGTCAAACCTTTAAGGAAGTAGTAATACGCTTCTTGCGCGCGGACCAAGTGCTGTGGTTGTTTGATTTTGTCGAGATAAACCTCGGCTTTTTCGAGGTTTCCTTTTCGTACAAACCAAAAAGCTACGAGAAGCATTTCATGACGGAATATGAGAAGCACGACTAATGCCGCTGCAAGTATTAAAAAGATTCCGTTTCCAATATTTCCCTGAATGAACTGGAAGGTCGCCCAGGCAATCAAAAGAGCTGTGAGAACGATTTTTATGATTTTATTGAGCATAGTGTAATCCTTTAGAGGTGGGCAAAAATAAAGCATTGGGTTGGAAATCGGCCCGTGAGGACGTATTTTTAGCGAAGATCTTTTCTCTATGTCACGTCTTTCTTTAATTCTGTTAATTGTTTTTAGTGCCTACGGCACGATAGGTCAAACCCTGCGTAAAGGGCTGTTAATCGACGCAGGTGACGGAAGCCCGATTCCTTACGCCGTTTTAGAACGCGTGAGCGATGGCAGGGCAGTAATGACTAATTCCGATGGCGTTTTCCAAGTGGAAATAGGTCCGTTCGATTCTCTGAAACTTCGGCACATCGGCTATGTTGAAGCCTCTTTTGGGTTTGCAGCAGAAGGAGATACTTGGATTATAAAAGGGACGCCCAAAAATGAAGAACTACCTACAGTAGAATTGAGCGATAAGGATGCCGCCTTGGAGCTTTTCTGGAAAATGGTAAAGAACGGCCGAAAACGAGCAACAAATATTGTTGATCGAAAATCGTTTTATCGTTTGATGACTCGAGAGGTTAGTGGAGACCCCTATGAATATTTGGAGGCCTTTTATCAGACTGAAACTTCTGGGAATGGCCTTGAGTACATGGGTATAAAGAGCGGTCGATATGCCTTTGTAGTTCGAGAGAAAAATTTTTTTTCGGCTGATTTGAGCCGCTTGCTCACGCAAATGCGGTTCTTTAGAACGTACGGAGAAGTCGATAACTTACCCGTATTCCCCTCTGCGCTTCCTTTGAAACGGATTGAGAAAGACTATGATCTTTCGGTAGAACGAATGCTTTATCAAGGTACGACTACCTTGGCAGAGGTGAAAATAGTAGCAAAAGATGGTTATGACGAATATTATTACTGGATTGATACCAAAACGGCGTGGCCTGTTCGTATCACCATGACGGAACGTTTACTCAAAGAAAGACCTTTTGAATCTGTTGATCCAGAGGACAGGGTTATCGACGTGGCCATGGGTTGCGTGGTGGACTTTGGCTCATCTAAAAACAACTTCTACGTTGAGCAATATAGAATGAATTTTGGCTACACTTATTTGAGTAAGAATCAGCCCAATTTGTATTTGGAAACCAGCATGAACTGGGTCGGCTATGAAGAGGGTCGATTCATAGAGCCCATTAATTACGCATTAGCGGAATACCACACCGACTACCACTATTACAACAGAATTCCGATGATAGAGGAAATTTGGGAAAATGAATCGGCCGTATTGGCGTCAGAGGAGCAAAAACAAACGCTTGAACTTTTTAAGGAAATCAAATTCAGAGGAAACTTCTTTGGTGATTCCGTAAAAGGAGAAAAGGTATATTTCCGGGATGCTGAATTACCCATGGTGTGGAAACGAATTTCTTCTGAAAAGGATCCGGAACAAATAGGTTCATTCAACTATATCAATGAACAGGACAATGCGCTTATTTTCGATTTTTCCGTGAACGGATACTGCTGGAACGATTCTGTGATTTGGAAAGTCGAGCCCGAATTTGTTGGTGAGGGCTCCTATTTTCGAGAAGCTCGAACTCCAGCCGCTCTCCGATACGTTCGTCTAGCTTGGCAAATTACCGTATTCAAAGCAGCAGAATGGCAGGAAGAGCTGAACAAGGTCGGCAAGTGCCTTGACCAAGACAAAATAGAATTGGCATATTTGAAAAAGGCGAATGAATTATCGGAAGAATTGTTCCGATTATCCAGCCAAACAAATGATGGCAAATACGAGTCTAAACTCGATGAATGGGAAAGCAAATACCCCAGTAACGATTAATGGTCAATCTGACCGGGGAGCGAACGACAATTTTTATATTTGCACCAAATTAAAATCGACATTATGAGTAATGAAGTACGCGGTCTTGAACCAAAGGCATTGTGGAATTTTTTTGAAGATTTGAATGCAGTGCCCCGGCCTTCGAAGAAAGAAGAGCGCGTCATTCAGTTCATAGTAGATTTTGGTCACTCCTTGAACCTTGAAACGGTTGTCGATAAGGTGGGTAATGTTCGCATGCGGAAGCCGGCAACCTTAAATATGGAGAATCGCAAGATGGTTACTCTTCAGAGTCATCTTGATATGGTACACCAAAAGAACGCCTCCACCGACTTCGACTTTTTGACGCAAGGTATTCAGTCGTATGTCGATGGCGATTGGGTAAAAGCAAAAGGAACCACTCTAGGAGCGGATAATGGATTAGGCGTAGCTTCGATTATGACCTTATTGGCATCTGACGACATCCCACATCCGCCATTGGAGGCGCTTTTCACGATTGACGAAGAGACCGGAATGACGGGAGCGAAGGGGTTGGAGCCCGGTTTTTTAGACGGTGAAATCCTGTTAAATTTAGATACGGAAGATGATGATGAGCTGAGTATTGGTTGCGCAGGAGGTATCGACACCTTGGTCAATATGGATTATCCAGAGGTGACGCTTCCGTCGGAAGCGAAGGGGCTTCGAATCGCTGTAAACGGCCTCAAAGGGGGGCATAGCGGTATGGATATTCATCTGGGTAGAGGAAATGCAAACAAGATCATGAATCGCTTGCTTTTTGAAACAACCCAAACCTTTGGAGTTCATATTGTAGAAATTGACGGTGGAAGCCTAAGAAATGCAATTCCGCGAGAAAGTTTCGCAACGATTGCGGTAAACAACCTTGCCGGATTAGAAAAGCATTTAGACAAAGTAAGCCGCGAGATTAAAGCGGAATTGCACAGCGCTGAACCCAATTTGAAGATCGAATGGAATTCGTGCGATGTGGGAAGTAAAGGTATGGATGCTTTGGCCCAAGACCAGGTACTCGCTGCTTTATACGCTATGCCGAATGGCGTTTATAGGATGAGTGCAGATATCCCGGATCTGGTAGAAACCAGTTCTAATTTAGCACGAGTAATTATTAAAGACGGTCATTTCAATATGCAAAGTTTACAGCGCAGCTCTGTAGATACGGCAAAAACGGACATGGCTTCGGCTATTCGAGCTACGTTCAACCTCATTGGAGCAAAGGTCGTTCACGAAGGTTCCTATCCAGGCTGGACACCAGATCCCGATTCTTCCATTTTGAATATCATGGCCGATTTATACCGTGAATTAAATAATGAGGAACCGAATATTCTCGCTTGTCACGCAGGACTTGAATGCGGACTGTTGGGCACGCATTATCCAGAAATGGAAATGATTTCTTTTGGCCCCAATATTAGAAACCCTCATTCTCCGGATGAGATGACCCAAATCAGCTCTGTCCAAAAATACTGGAACCTATTGCTCGAAACGCTTCAGCGTATTCCCGTTAAAGCATAACAAGTGGGTTTAGAGGCAATTGCTCAAATGTCTGAAGACGAACTTCGGGCGCTCCTTCTCGATCAACTCACAGAGTCGAGAAGAGCGCGTTTCGAAGAAGTGCTCTCATACCGAACTCGGCATCTGACGGTTGTCCTTGAAAACCTTCTTCAACCGCATAATGCGAGTGCAATATTGCGCAATTGTGATTGTTTCGGAATTCAAGATGTGCATATCATTGAGAACGACAAGGTGTTCAATCCGGCGGAAGAAATTGCTCGGGGTGCTCAGAAATGGGTGACACAAAAGCGATACAATAAATTGAACAACAATACGGGCGTATGTATTCAGGCCCTACGGGCCGATGGATACCGAATAGTGGCGGCAACACCCCATGCGAACGATATAGAAATTTCCGATTTGAATTTAGACAATCGAACCGCCATTGTATTTGGTTCGGAATGGCCTGGCTTGAGTGAAGAGGTAATGACTGAAGCGGACCAACACATTCGAATTCCTATGCACGGATTCACAGAGAGCTTTAATGTGTCCGTTTCTGTCGCCCTTACCTTGTACGACCTAAGTAGGAAACTTCATTCTTCGAATCTTTCGTGGAATTTATCAGAAAAAGAGAAAAACGACCTCCGGCTTGAATGGGCTGCTGAAAGCGCTAGGAGTGGAATAGAAATTCTCGAAGCTTGGAAAATGGCTCAAAAGTAAAGTCGACGAAGCTCCATAACTTCTTCTGGACTGTAACCATCAAGTATCATAGAGCAATCGAACTCGTCCCAAGAGTGCACCCAATCCGGATGAACACCCCAATGATGGGCAAGCATATCTAGTTGATTTTCTACGATGGGTCGGTTAATCATTTTAACTTCTGTGTTTCACAGAGTGTTATGAAGAAGAAAATTTAGGAAAAACTTCCTCATTGTCAGTAACTTTTGGAATAATTAATCCGATTTTTTCGTTTTACTGGGGCATTTTCAAGGGACGCCACGCTAAGAATGATTAAGAGTATTTAATGATTCGTGATTCTGAATAGGTCGCTAATCGTTGGAATAGCTTTGATTTCGATTCGAATGAAGCTTAATTAAGTGGCGTGTTTTGGCTATATTCGCAGATCATTTTTAACTAAACGAAAATTCAATGAATAAGTATTCATTTATGCAATGGATCCAAAAAACGCCCCTAGTCTTATTGGCTGTTGGCTTAGGATTTGCATTAACTAGCTGTTACCCAGAAGAGGTGAACAACTATTCGGAGCTCGATTTGGTCTTTACCAATTACGATGATGAGTATGATTTTGATGGGATAACGACTTATTTTCTTCCGGATTCTGTAATGCCGGAAATAGATGAAAATGGTGATCCCATTGACGGGAGTACTCAAAATGACGCGTATATAATTAGTCAAATTGCGAGTCAATTAAATGATCTTGGATTGGTCCGCGTAACGGACACGACCGGACTTAATTTTGACGTGGCCTTTTTGGCATCAAAAAGCTCTCAAACGACCATCGTTTACTGGTACAACTACTGGTATGGCTATTGGGGGTGGTATCCGGGGTATTATCCTGGATGGGGTTATCCTTCATACACTACTTATGAGACGGGTTCGGTTATCATTAACATGTATGATCCGAAAGACTACGACGGAGATACGGAGGTAGTCCCGGTTCGATGGGTTGGTATTGCCAATGGATTGCTCAACAAAACGAGTAATCAAATCCTGCGCAATAGAATATCTATTGCCATGGAGAAAATGTTTAATGAATTCCCCGCAAACTAAGAGTTATGAAAACAGCAAAAATAATTTTAGCGATTGCCGTTTTGGGTTTCTTAGGGAATTCGGTTCAAGCGCAGACATACACAGACTTATATTACACCGTTGGAATTCCTATGGGAGAAACCGCGGATAAAATTGATGGAGATGCCAGTTGGAGAAGTTTTGGTTTCGAATGGGGACAGCATCTTGAAGAGGACCGTTCCATTGGATTCGAATTAGGATGGCATGTGTACAGCGGAAGAGAGTCGAATGCTCGTATTCCCATTGGCGATAATGGAACAGGCATTCTTCAAGGAACGAAGCTGACGTATTACAATATTTTCCCTATGCAAGCGAATTATCGCTACTTTTTGGGAGATGGCGATGTGCGTCCTTTTGTTGGACTCGCAGTGGGTACTACCTTTATCTCTGAGCGTATTGACATGGGTATTTACAGCGTCACATCAGATCGTTTCCGTTTTTCAGGAACACCAGAAATAGGAGGTGAGTACTGGGTACACTCGCGCATGCGCGTGTTCGTAAGCGCTCGTTATTTCTATGCCTTCCAAAACAAGCAAGACGACATTGACGGATTGGGTGACCCATTTAGCTCCTTAATGCTCAGAATTGGGATACGTTCGAACATGTAAGATCAGGTTTGCCTCGGTGTAAAGACCCATTCATTAGGTTGGTCACCGATTAAAAGCAGTTCGATAAGTTCCCACCGAATGAGGTGGGCCAAATAAACGACCAAAGCGCGCCGTGGCATCCCCACGGCGCGTTGTATTTCATTCAATCGATGAGGTCGTTCCCGCAGACAATTTAACACGGCTTCCTCTTCTTCAGACAATTCAATGAGCGAGCCTCGCGGCTCGATATGTTCTTTCCAAAGAGCCATATGAACGATGTGCGCTTTTAGGTTCCGATCTTCGGACCGGAAATAAGCCCACCATCGCCCTTGATCGTCTTGCGCTTTATGAGGTTTCCGGCCGCTAGGCCGAACGTAAACTTCTAAAACCTCTTTGCCTTCTATCTCCCAACAATGAGGTTCTAAAGTAATGGGTGGGTCACAATATAAATCGGCGGCACCCTGAATCATATGCCATTCTTCGTCTGAACGACATCCGGCTATCCGACCGTTATCCTTAACACCTATGAGCAATCGACCGCCATCGGTATTTGCAAAGGCCACCAACGAAACGGCGATTTTTTTTGAATCATCGATTCTGAATTTGAAATCTTGTTGTTGGTGCTCCCCTTCGCGAATTTTCTTTTGAATAGAATGCATGCCGTTTTCGTAGAGAAAAATTAAGTTTGCTTATGACCTTTTCAGAGCGGATACTTCAGGCGAACGATCAATTTAATGCAGATCAATGGGAATTGCCACAAGGAATTCGCGCTCTAAATCCGTTCGAAGGGGAACAAGCCCATTTGGTACGTGAAATTAACCGTTCCTTTTATCAAAAGTTTTATCATGACTCAGAACCTCGGAAATTGATTTTGGGAATCAATCCGGGTCGCCTTGGTGCCGGAGCTACGGGAGTTCCTTTTACCGACACAAAAAATATGGAAGAGTACTGCGGTATATCATCCGGACCTTTAAAAAGTCATGAGCCTTCCTCTGTTTTTATGTATAAAATGATTGAAGCGTATGGAGGCGCCGAAACCTTTTATCAAGACGTTTTTATTCATTCTGTTTGTCCGTTGGGCTTTGTGAAGAGTAAACCAAACGGAAACGAAGTTAATTACAATTACTACGACGATAAGGAATTACAATCTTCTGTATTACCCTATATAACTGAATGGTTGAAGGAATTATCGACCTGGCCAATAGACACACGTCGAGTTTATTGTTTGGGTTCGGGTAAGAATTTAAAGTTTTTAAAATCGTGGAATCTAGAGCATAAGGTGTTCGGTGACATAGTGCCATTGGACCATCCGCGATACGTCATTCAATACAAAGCGAGAAGTATAGATGCGTATATTGACAAATATTTAAAAAGCTTAAGCGCGAGGTAAAATGGCAAAAAAGAAAAAGGGTGAAAAGAAAACTAATTCAACCTCCTGGGATTCTTTCGCTGGAATAACCAAGTTGGACTTCGTAATCGGTTTGTTATTGGGGATGGCCACCCTTTTGGTTTTCAGTGGGGGCGCTAATCATGAGTCGCGGCAATCATCCTTCATTAAAAAGCTTTTATTCGAACCGTGCTCTGGCGTATCAGCTTTCGGGTAGAATCGACGAATCGAACCGAGATAAGCAGAAGGCCGCAAACCTTTAAAGACCGTCAATTCGTTTCCAAAGGAAGGGAAATCAGCACATCTCCTTTTTCAACGAGCACCTCATGAGTTTGAACGAATTCTACACTTCCATCTTCTTTCTTGATGAAAACGGGTAATTGACGACTTCTTTCCTTTTTCAGGTGCTGTTCGAACTCTTCTTGTGAGCTCAGCGGAACCTCGAGCCATTCGGGATTCTTTCGTATCAAAGAGGCTAAAAATAGGTAGTCCGACTTCTGTGAAAATAAGATTGAATGCACGGGTTCAAATACCGACAATTCTGTCTCTCTTCGCGACGATATGCGGTAAACTCCGTCTTCTGTGAATTCGTCTTTATACAAGGTTACTGCCAGCTGATTTATTTCAGAATTGGAGGTCATGGCCATCATTCGACCAATTTGAGTTAGATCCATCTCATCTCTAATTCCACTGGCCAATACGTCGCCTTGAAAAATATCTAGCCCCTCATTCTTGGCTTTTTGAAGGTTGTTTTCAGATACATCCGCAATGAGTACAGGAACACCTTGTTCTTGTAAATAACGACCGAAAAATCGGGGTACATCGCTCGCCCCGACTATTAACACGCCTTTTGGATCGGCCCGTTCCACATTGAGTAATCGAGCTACAAATTTCGCGCTAGATCCTTGAAAAACAACGGTTCCTACAATCATGAGAAAGGTAAGAGGGAGAATAAATTCTGCCTGGGCTTGTGTAACCGGATCCGGAGCATTTGCAATAAGTTGAATGGAAAATAATGAAGCTACCGCCGCTGCTACAATACCTTTGGGGCCAATCCAGCTGAGAAAGAACCGTTCATTCCAAGCCAAGTTCGAACCGATGGTAGATAAAAACACCACCAAGGGTCGTATAACTAATATGACAACTGCAAAGAGGGCAACACTTTCCCATCCTAATTTCTGTATTTGCTCCATATTAATCCGGGAACTCAATAGAATGAAGAGTACAGAAATAAGGATGAGGCTAACATCTTCCTTAAACGATAGAATCTTTTTCAAGTCCGGTACCTTCAAATTGGCCAACATGATTCCCATGAAGGTCGCTGCCATTAATCCGGCCTCTTTTTTAATCAATTCACTCGCTGTAAAAGCAAAAATAACAAGCCCAAGAGTGAATACATTTTTCAAGTAATCGGGGATTCTATTTCTTCGCAATATCCATTGCAAAAACAATGCGGCAAGCCCCCCAATGAATACACCTGAGGCAATGGTCACAATAAACTCTTTAAAAGCACCGGCCGAAATTTCTTCTGTGAATCGGCCCGATTGAATAAACTCGTAAATCAATACCGCAATAAGGGCGCCTATCGGGTCTATAAGTATCCCTTCCCACTTGAGTATGGTGTTGATGCGTTCATTGGGGCGAACGTTGCGCAGAATGGGCATGATGACGGTAGGGCCACTCACAATAATTAGGGCCCCGAATAAAGCTGAAATTCCCCAGTTAGCGCCCAAAAGGTAATGGGCGCCTATGGCTCCGCCAACCAACGTGATGATGGGGCCGAAAATAAGCAGGTTCCGCACGGTTACAGCCTGGTGCCTGATTTCCGAAAGACGCAATGTAAGACCTCCTTCAAACAGTATGACACCTACAGAAATAGAAACGAATGAGAATAATAAGTCTCCGGAAAAGATAGCATCGCCATCGAGTAATTTCTCGCCGTTAGGCGTTATTAAACTCGCCAACGGGCCAACAGCTAATCCAATTACGATAAGTGGCAAAATTGCCGGCTGCTTTATGCGCCAGGCCAGCCATTGGGCAAAAACCCCTAAGACCATTACACTTGCTAATTCGAGCATTCCTTCCATGTCGGAGAAGATACGAAGTTTACCCTATTATGAAAGAATAGGTAACCAAGGTTCACGACCTAAATAAACTTGCCAGATAAGCGTGAGGAGAATAAGAATGAAGTACAGATATCCACGGACAAATCGGCGGAGTACTTTTCGATTAACGCGGTAGCCCAAACGCTCTAAAACGTCCGAATAGAACGTTTGGCCATCATCTTCGGGCAGGTCATGTCCTTCATTCATGAGGCAGCGCCCGAAAAAAGCGAATTGAAGAATAACAATTGAATAGGCCGTAATTACCAGGGGCCAATCAAACATAAAGGGGATAAAATAAGCCCCAATCGTAAGTGTCAGATGTATTCCGAACCAAATAGTACCGCTCTTGATCATGATTTCAAATATAAGTGTACCAAGACACTTTAAAAATGTTCAATTTGATACCTTAGAAAAAAATATAATTGTGGATCGAATTTTTGAAGAAGAGGTTGCTCTAAAGTATCGCTTGTATAACTCCATTTTTTTAACCCTTCCTTTCCAGGGTATTTCAGATACGGGGAACTTGCTTCCTTTACTCCATGAGGCTTGTAAATTAGGCCTAGCGGCCGGAAAGAATCCAGTTGAAATTCTCAATCAGTTTTTCACGGAACACGGGGCGCACTTCACGGAAAGTGAACGACTGAATATGTTGTTCAGATTCATTCAATATATTGAAAGACAGGTCGTTCTGTTTGATGCGTTGGAAGACGCGGCCTATGAAAAAATTCATGGGGTTTCGGATCAGTACTCTTTGCAAGCGCTTATGAAGAGCAAATCAGACCCGATAGCACGAGCGCAATTGTGCGACTACCTGAACGAATATGAAGTACGAATTGTACTTACGGCCCATCCAACTCAATTCTACCCAGGAAGAGTGCTTTCGATTATTACGGATTTGGAAAAATCAATCCGGGAAAACGATCTAATGGATATACAGGAGCTTCTGAAGCAATTAGGCCGAACGCCTTTTTATAATAGGGAAAAGCCCACTCCATTAGAAGAGGCCGTCTCCCTGATCTGGTATTTAGAAAATGTGTTCTACGACTCCGTAGGAGGACTTTTAACTCAGATTGATGAGAAAGTTGGGGCGGGTTTCACGAATTACCGGCTGCTCCAACTCGGATTTTGGCCTGGCGGCGATCGTGATGGAAACCCGTTTGTAGACGCCGAAACCACCGCTGAAGTGGGTGGGCTATTAAGGAAAGCCATACTGCGAGCTTACTTGAACCACTTGCACAAACTGAAGCGCCGTTTGACTTTTCCGGAAACGGAAGACCGAATCCGAGCCATGGAACGAACACTTGAACAAATGATTCAAGGGGGAGCCGGGTTTGAATCGGTAGATCAGTTCTTGAATGAGCTCTATGCTGTATCCGAAATATTGGAGCAGCAATATGAATCACTTTATCTCGATCGCTGGAAAGATTTGATAAGACGTGTTAAGGCCTTTGGATTTTATTTTGCTAGCCTTGACTTACGCCAAGATAGCCGGGTGCATCATAGCGTTGTTATGGATATCATGAAGAGTCAAGGGCATTCAGATCACTACGACTCGTTATCGGAAGATGAAGCCCTCGACTTCCTTTTGGATTGTAAACTCGATATGAAATTCGACGAACTGGATGAATTCACTGTAAGAACGCTGCAATCCATTCGGGTTCTACAGAGTATGCAACGAGAAAACGGAGAGTTGAGTGCGCACCGATACATCATTTCGAACACACAAAGCGCTCAGAACTTAGCGGAACTCATGTTTTTATTTCGGGCAGCGGGCTACGGTGGAATGGACATTCCGGTCGATTGGATGCCTTTGTTTGAAACGGTTGACGACTTGCAAAATGCCCCGGGAATAATGACCAAAATGTGGAACTGGAAGCCTTATGCGGACCACGTAGCGATCCGAAATGGACGTCAGGGAATCATGCTCGGGTTTAGCGACGGCACCAAGGATGGAGGCTATTTGATGGCCAATTGGGGAATTTACAGATCCAAAGAAGAATTGACTTCCGTCGCTCGAGAAATGGGCGTGGATTTGGTGTTTTTTGACGGTCGTGGTGGACCTCCTGCGCGAGGTGGTGGAAAAACACATCAATTCTATGCTTCTTTGGGAAACACTGTGGAAAACAAAGCGATTCACTTAACCATTCAGGGGCAAACGATTAGTTCAAATTTCGGTACAACACGGGCATCTATGCACAATTTAGGTCAACTATTGTCGGCGGGGCTCATTGGTAAGTTTGATGAAGCGCAAGGCCCTCAATGGGAGCCGAAGCACAAAGAGCTTATGGAAGAATTGAGTTCAAAAACATATGAGGCGTATTTAGATCTAAAAAATCATCCGGATTTCTTGGATTATTTATCGGAAATGACCGTTTTGAAGTATTATGGATCAACTAATATTGGATCACGCCCGAGTAAACGATCGGGAGGTTCCAAGCTAAATCTAGCCGATTTACGTGCCATACCCTATGTGGGGTCCTGGAGTCAGATGAAGCAAAATGTGCCTGGTTTTTACGGAATGGGAAGTGTTTTTGAATCCCTAGCTCAGAGCGATCGAAGAGAAGAGGTTACTGATCTCTACAATTCTGTACCTTTTTTCCGAGCCCTGCTGAACAACAGTATGCAGTCCCTAGCCAAAGCCAATTACCCACTTTCTTCGTACATCCAGCAGGACGATAGGTATGGGGCATTTTGGAAACTATTGGAAGAGGAGTTCAACCGGTCCAAAAAGCAAATTCTCGACCTGACACAAATGAAGGAACTCATGGAGGATGCGCCAACTGGTCGAGCGAGTATTCGATTGCGGGAAGAAATCATTACACCGCTATTGGTGATTCAACAAGCTGGACTTCAGAGTTTACTCGAGGGGAGCGAATACAAGAAGGAATGGGAGAAACTTGTCATCCGATGCTTTTTCGGAAATATCAATGCAACGCGTAATGCGGCTTAATTGCGTTTGTAAAGGGTGGCGATTCCGTTTTTACTTTCCTTTATCAGGGAATATTCTGTATTGACGTGTTTTTGTAACATCGCTTCGCACGTATCCGAAAACTTGGGATTCACACCATTGAAAATAACGACGTAATCGACCGGCTGTTTTGGCCCCTTCTTCCAACGAGGGATTTTGATACATTGCTCCGTGCTTTCGAGCCCTGCAATATGCAGTTGAGGCATTTCAATATTCCATTTCAAAGGGAAATAGGGAAGGTACGCTTCGTAGTTTTCTAATAGAACAAGTCGTTTTTTGTAGCCCAAGAAATTGGAAAAATGCCCATGAAGGCGATCGTCACTTTGCATAAAGGGATAAACTGTTTTATCATTTTCAATGAAAGGAAGGATTTCGTTTAAGGCATTTAGATCGGTATTGTAGCTTTGTTGAATGCGAGCATACTTAACAGTGGCCGTCATAGAAAAAAGTACCGTCAGTACAAGAGCGCTACTTCGAATCCACTTTGGAATTTGAGTGAAGGCGATCAGAATAAAGCTCAAAAGGAAATATATATTTAGAAATCGATCGTTTATCAATCCTAGGGAATAACCGTCGTTTTTGGGTGTTGAAATGTACAGGACTAAAAAAGTCAGCGTGCTAATGAGACTGAAATAAATACCGACTTTTTTATTATCAACCCCTACTGCTCGTATCGACTTAATCGCGCTTAGAACTCCGATTGCAAGCAGATATGCCCAAAGCACACTCAATGGACGCCATAAATGATTTTCGAATCCGTAATCCAAGGCCTTGGCAGGAACTACGTTTATAAGGCCGCTCAAGAGTTGTAAGGCGTTTTTATAGACGTAGATTGCCGTTTCGGGCCTTCGGCTTCCCGAGGGTAGGAAATTCCCTAGAAGCGCTAATCCGCCCGACAGGGCGAGTAGATGACCTGTATTTCGTTTGATCGCTTGGGAACCGTTGAAAGGATTGTCACGGGTAAGTAGCCAACTAATTTCGTACAGTAGAATGAGTAAACAGAAAGCGGAAAAAACGAATAAGTGAGTAACGCAAAGCGCGGTGATCAAAAACTATAGAAGAACGTAATCGAATTTTTTACTTCGTTCAAATTTCACCCAATAACCCAAAAGAAAAAAGAGCAGCACAAGAGCGATGCAAAAATTATATAGTCCCCAATAGAGGAAATAGGAATGTGCGAAGGGGAAAATGAAATAGGATGTCCACAACGGAGCCCCGAGTGCTTTAAGTGCGTATCGGAAGGAATAGGGGAGCCCCAGAACAACGAAACCCACAATCAGCTTTTCCGCCATCGCCATGGAAACTAGGCGCGATAAGCCCGCTAAAATAAGATGCCCGGACCAATTTGGAGAAAGTGAATTGAAGGAATAATATCCGGCAAGAAAGCCGTTAGGATTATTCCAAAGTTCAACCATTAATCTGGCGTTGTAGCCATGTGCCGGGCCATCAACGGTGATGATTTGGGGAACAACAAATAAAACCGACAATTGAGCAAGAGCGACCAGCGCAAATAATAATCGATCTCGTTTATTCAGGAAGGTTTCTAAAGCGACTAAAGAATTCCGAAACGCCATGGTGGCGAAGATAAAAAAAGCCGTTCCGAAAAATCGGAACGGCTCAATATCATCAGATTGCTTGATGAATCTTAGAAGCGTGGACGGCGTGGACGACGCTCACGTTCTTCAGCTTGGTTGACACGGATGTTACGTCCGTGCACTTCTGCTTCGTTAAGCCCTTCAATGGCTGCGTTACCTTCGGTATCGTTTGGCATTTCGACAAAGCCGAAGCCTCTTGAACGTCCAGTTTCACGATCCATAATGATTTTGGCCGAAGCCACTTCTCCATATCCTTCAAACAATTCTCTAAATTCAGACTCGTCTAAGCGGAAAGAAAGATTTCCTACAAAAATATTCATAACAAAAAATAAAATTAAAACGGGTCAAAGGTAAGCCTATTGATAGTCGCTTCGACAAAAGCGACTGATTTTCAGATGAATATTTTGTTAATCGTACCTTGCGCGGGTGTTAAGGTGGACAAAAATATTGAAATTATATGTTTAAAGCTCGGTTTCTCTTGGTCTTATTGCCTCTTAGTTTTGGTGTTTTTGCACAAGATGTAAACCCTTCTGTTTGGACGCTGCACAATGGACGATACGATCTAAATGAACGTTTTTACTTGCACTCCGAAGTGCATTTTCGCTTTACTGACGGACTGGCTACTTTTCAGCAATTTCTTTTCCGACCACAACTCAGTTTTATTCAGAATGATCACTTGATATTTTCGGCCGGATATACGTATATCCACAATTACCCTTATGGAGAAATTTCCATTCCCGATGATGCTGCGGAAAATAATATCTGGGAGGAAGCAATTATAAATCATGGTATTAAACGGCTTCATTTCTCGCACAGACTTCGTCTGGAGCATCGGTGGGCTGATCGGCTGGTCCAAAAGGATGGAGGTTGGGAAAAAGACGGTACTCAAGTCTCCAATCGATTTCGTTATAGGCTAACGCTTCAGTTTCCTTTAAACGATCGCTGGACCTTGATTGCGTACGATGAGTTTTTCACGCCTGTTTCCTTTGAGGATTTCGAGTTTAACATCAATCAGAATTGGCTATTCGTAGGAGCTAAATATCAATTAAACCCGGCGTGGTCAATCCAAAGTGGTTATCAGCAGCAATATTTATCCTTTGGTGATCGCGGAACGCAACAAAATCCTACCTGGATGACCGCCGTTAATTATAGATTGTTCAAGGACTAATTTGAAAATAAATTATGCCCCTTGAGGCCGAAGCGGTAGTTTATAGAAAGTAAGCCAATGTAGCGATCACCAAAAATTTGAGCCTCACCCCGAAGTTGCCATTCCGGACTTATTTGCCATTGAGCTCCGATAATCAAGTTGAGCGGCCGCTGAATGCTTTTCTCCATTTCATAGCTAATAGTAGCTTCATCTACGTTTTCTTCAACATCATCGAGTCCGTCCGAGACTCGATTGTAGATTCCTTCATAGGCGACCTTTTGCCAATCCTTTAATCCATCGTACCACTCATCGAGTCGGTTTTGAAGATCGTCAACTCCGCTCTCTGCATTGGGGAAAACATCTGTGAAACTGATAATGCCAACGGTCCCACTATTTAGTTTAGAATAGAGGAAACCCGTCCAGAGGACGAAATTTTGTTCGGGCTTATTCTTAATTCTCCAAATGGGTCCAGCGCGAGCCCCAACGGTAAAGAGCGTAGCCGGTTTTTGTAATTTATCTGAGAAGGTCCAAACATGGTTTCCATCAAATGACCAAAACATAGGTCCTGTTCCACCCGCTAGGGTGGCACCTAAACCTAAGTAGGCACCATTGGTCGTTGGATTTGTTTCGATAATAAAGGGCTCAACAATTTTGATACTCGTATTCGCATAATTATAACCGCCGATAGCATAAAGGTCTAAAAAGGGGAGTACCCAAGTATCAACGCGCATATTGACCGTCGTGGCCAGAACTTCTACTTGATCAAACGAAATGATGGAATCTAGGTTTATTAAGGGCGAATCGTTGAAGCCAACTTGCAGGTTGTTCAATTCAAGGTTTTGACGGCCGAAAATAGTATTGAGCATCACGCCATGTGGCTTGGGTAGGTTAAACCCGAGATTTTGCACCTTCTGACCCATGATTGGAAATACGTAGGGGTATATCGAGATTTGACTACTATCTACTTTAAGTGCCGGCCGATCGGTGACGCCTTGCGCCATTGATAAGATAGTGGTGAAGACGGCGATCAGGGTAAGTAGTTTCTTGAACATACATTTCAATTAGTTGCCGCAAAATATAAAAAAACTAAAGCCTCTTACTTTTTACTTTATTGAGTGGCAGTCTTAAAATCGCGTATTTGATAGCGGAAGGTGAGCATAAAATACTGTTGCAATACTTCCGTGTTACTATCTTCATAAAATGCATCACTTACCGTTCGGCTTACGCTTTGATTTTGACTCAATAAATCATAAACACTCAATTGCAGCTCGGCCTGATCGTTTTTCATGAATTTAAGACCTAGACTGGCGTTCCACAATAAGAATTGGGTGTCGAAACCGTCAGAAAGACCCGTATACCATTGGTGACTTAGTTCTGTTCTAAAGACCAAAGATTTATAGAATCTCCAATACAAGCGACCTCGGGTATTTTGGTTCCAATACTGATCGTTTAACCCACTATTTAGAGAGCTTTTAACATCGTTAAACGAGGTTCTCGACGAAAGGGTGAAATCGAGACGATCACTGATGTTACTGCTCAATGTCAATCCAAATTCGGCAGCCGTATTTTTAGTGTAATTTAGTTCTTCGTCAATCAGACCAGGAGTTTGTGACCAATTTGCGCCAATGCTCCAATTCAGGTTAGAACGCAAAAAGGTAAGGGGCAATCCGTACGTGTATAGGAGTCGCGCCGTGTACTGATCATTTAAGTTTACGGCAGTATTCAGTTGAGTGCCTCGCGCTAAAAAAACGCCGTTCGAAAGCGTAGTATCTGATTGAGCGAAGTACGTGCTATTTGCCACGTAGTCTTCGCTTGTAGTGAGGCTCGCCAGGAGGTAGGTGACCGTATTTTTTTCTTTGTTCGACCAATTATATCGCGCAGATAGGCTGTGTGTATACTGTTGATCTAAATCGGGGTTACCCACGCTTAGCTGCAATGGATTGCTGTTGTCCACAACATTTTGGAGCTGACTTATTCCGGGGGCGGAGGTCCGTCCGCGATAATAAACACGCAGGGTATTGGTTTTACTTTTTCTGTAACGCCACATGACAAAAGGAACCAATGCTTTAAAGTTTTTATCGATACTGCCTTCGGCAGGAAAGAACTGTTCGCTCGATAAATTGGACCATTGATAAGTAAGGCGAGCGAGTATAAAACTACCCATATCTCTGCGCATGATGCCCAAACCTATCTCATCTTGCGTATAACGACTATCAAATAGATTAGACAGAGTTGTATCTAAAAGCGTATGGTCTGATCCCGGCATTTGGGCATTGTAAGTTTTCTTATCACTCTTGTTGTACTCTTCGCTGTGCTCACCGCTCACTTGGAGCATCATTTTTCCAAAGAGTGGTTCTGTGTATCGGAAATTAGCGTCCCAAGAAAATTCACTTTGATCTAGGTCGTTAAATTGATCCAGCGTATCGGCAAAGCCCGTCAAAAAGAAGCGACTATCGGACAATAGGTAACTAGCACCATTGCTCGATCGCAATTGCTGGTTACTGCGAACGCTGATCGATCGTCCGCGTTTTTCAAACCGATGCCTGAAAATGAAATCATTTCTGAATAGGGCCGATTGATATTCGGAGTCAAAGTCGTTTATCGTTGCGTTGATATTGCTGTCGTCGTCATAGGTTTTCGCTCTAGTCCCAGTTTCTCCATTGTTGTACTGGAGCGTAACTGCGGGTCGAATCATAAAGCTGGTTCCTTCTTTAAGTTGGTATTCTACTCGACTGTTAAAACGGTGGTTAATGTTTTTACTTTCCTGGATACTTTGTTCTTCGTAAATCTGCCCCGAGTCCCCAAGGAGTACATACACGCGCCGTAAATCAGTGTTGTTAGAGTTTGTTCCTTCGTTATAGAAATAGCTGAAATTCGCTTTCCATTTTTCGCCCCATTCATCTGTGTAATTGATGCCGAAGGCATTGGTTTCTGTTATTCCGCCTTGCTGCGGGATAATAAAGTCACTCGGATTCCCACTGGCTCCGCCTCCGCGACGACCCGGGCCACCGCCACCGCCCGAGGAGACTCCCGCCAGATCTTCTTCATTAAAGTTCTGATTGTTAATGTTATTTAACTGGGCCAGAACCGTAATCCTTTGCTCGTCTTTAAATTTGTTTACGGCCCCGCCGGCTTGATAACGATCATCAGTACCGTAACCGCCATAGGCGTTTCCGAAGGTGCCATTGCGAAACTCTTCTTTGGTTAAAATATTGAGTGTTTTGGTCGTTTCTCCGTCATCAAATCCTGTTTGTTTTGATTGCTCGCTTTGCTCATCAAAAACTTGTATTTGTTGAATCATCTCCGCGGGGATATTCTTAAGTGCGGCGTTGGGGTCGTTGCCGAAAAAAGGTTTTCCGTCTACGAGGACTTGTTGAACGCGCTCTCCTTGAGCTTCCACCTGGCCATCGCGAACGACGACTCCAGGCATTTTTTCTAATAAATTCTGAGCGTTCGCATCCGGATTTACTTGGTAGGCATTTGCGTTATAAGCGGTGGTATCACCCGATTGCTCTACCCGCGTGGCCTCTTCGCGAACGCTGACTTCGTTCAGCTGAGTAGCACTACTTTTCATAGCAATTCGAATCGTATCCGAATTTCCGTCGGCTTTGAAAGGAGATCGAAAATCTTCATATCCTAAAAAGGAGGTACGGGCCAGGTAGTCTCCTGCCGGAAGAAGGAAGGACATGTACCCGTCGTTGTTCGAGGCTTCTCCATCCACTGCAGCTCCTGAAGAAGCGCTAAAAATGAGCGTGTTAGCACCGGGAAGCGGATCCTGAGAATCGCTATCGACGATCTGTAAAGTCACTTGTACCGGGTTTTGAGCCGATACGGTTGAAAATCCGGCCGAGAGGCCGAGAACACTGAGGAAAATGCGGAGCATTGTATTCATTGAATAAGTAAAAACGCACAGATGCAAAAAAGAAGAAAAGGTTTAATGACCGCGGGCCAAGAGGGTCCAATCATCGAATACCTTCGTTACCGAATATTGGCCAACGCGATCGCCTTTTTCCAATAGACTCGGATCGCGGTAATCTCGGAAGGCGTCTTGATTTCCTCTAATATGATCTAGAATGATAAAATCATTGTTCGAATCATTCAAAAAGGAAACCATTCCCTCATAGCTATCTTCGTATTGATCGTAATTCCGAATATGAAATTTAAACGCTTTGAAACTTCTGATTTCATACCCTTGATCCAAGGCATTAAAAAGAAAACTCAAAGGAGCTAATACTTTAGATCCGGGAGGGATTTGATCCGCCATTTCTTGTGTTCGGGTAGCCGTGTTTGATCTTCTTTGAATTAATTGAACATTGTACACGGTTTCTGTGATGACAAAAGCGACTACGCAGGTAACCGTGAGGTATTTCCAAAATTTAGTTAACCGCTCGAATCGACTTAAATGTGCTGCAATGATCAAAGCTAAATAGGGCAGATAAATCAGGTAATAAATAGGGGTTTGTCGACT
>CBFIAJ010000023.1:0-32145 GCA_965660515.1 Flavobacteriales bacterium
GTTGCAAGTCTGCAAAATTGAAAAGCACTTGTAGAGCAAGGTTATGCTTTGGCTCAATCAGTTACAAGAATTTGTTTTGTTTTTTAATACTATCGAGTTTTATTCATTTTAAAATAGTATCAACACAGTGGTTAAAAGCTATTTTGCGTTACAATTGTGTTACAAAGGGAAATAAAAAAAGGGCTACATTTCTGTAACCCTTTGATTTTTAATGCTCCTCCTCTTGGGCTCGAACCAAGGACCCTCTGATTAACAGTCAGATGCTCTAACCAACTGAGCTAAGGAGGAATTCGTTAAAAACGGACGGCAAATATAATACTTACTCTCCGAAGAAAGCAATACCTTCGCGTAAAAATTTTTAAAGCCTTTGCAATGAGCCTTTTAGTGATTGGAACTGTAGCCTATGATGCCATAGAAACTCCTTTTGGAAAAACAGATAAAATAGTCGGTGGATCTGCGATGTATTTCAGTGTTTCCGCTTCTCAATTTGGCGTCCCTACTCAACTGGTTTCCGTAGTGGGTGACGACTTCGACCCCGATTTTTTAGAAGGTTTGAAAGAGCGCAATATCAATTTGGACGGACTTCAAGTGAAGAAAGGCGAAAAATCCTTCTTTTGGGCAGGGAAGTATCATATCGATATGAATTCAAGAGATACACTCGATACTCAATTAAATGTACTCGCTGATTTCGATCCAGTTGTACCGGAACAATACCAAGATGCCGAATTTTTAATGCTCGGTAACTTAATGCCGAGCCTTCAGGCGAAGGTACTCGACCAAATGGAGACGAAACCCAAGCTCGTTGCCTTGGATACCATGAATTTCTGGATGGATAGTTTCATGGACGATTTGAAAGAGGTGCTGAAACGTATTGACGTATTAATCATTAATGACGAAGAAGCACGTCAACTAGCCAACGATTATTCGCTCGTGAAATCGGCTCGAAAAATTATGGAAATGGGTCCGAGTATAGTAGTCATCAAAAAAGGAGAACACGGTGCTTTACTCTTCAATAAAAACGAAGTATTTTTTGCGCCGGCCTTGCCTTTGGAAGAGGTCTTTGATCCGACTGGGGCTGGCGATACCTTCGCAGGTGGATTCATAGGTTATCTATCGAAAACGCGCGACACGTCTTTCGCCAATATGAAGCGCGCCGTAATTTATGGCTCGGCCATGGCGAGTTTTTGTGTTGAAAAATTTGGCCCAGAACGCATGCTTGAGTTAACCGAAGGTGAGGTTCAAGAGCGGGTACAACAGTTTGTCGATCTGGTTCAATTCGATATTCAGCTCGCCTAACTCAACTCTTTCTGTCGGGTTATCGTTAACTTTATAGCTAATCTACTTGCTATGAAAAAAACTGCGATTACTCTGACCTCCTTTCTTTTGCTTTTTGCTTTAGGCTTCCTCTTTTTTGGCCCCCAAAGCGGCGATCAATTACCGGTGAAATCAGAACGCGATCCCGAGGCTGTTTCTGGAGCTATGGAAGCGCTCGAATCTTGGTCTCTTCAGCGATCGTATCCATTTGAGGAACTGCCTTCGGCAGGATATGTACAAGCCTTTGAAGAGCGGGAAGCCATTTTCGCATCCGGCCGTGAGGCCGAAACAACCAGCCCGTGGGAAGCCCTTGGACCCTGGAATACCGCTGGGCGCACCCTAACTCTAGAAATCAATAAATTAAATCCAACCACGATTTGGCTTGGAAGTGCTTCAGGCGGAATATGGCGGACACGAACAGGCGGTGAAGGAGCAGAAGCATGGCATCGAATTGCCACCGGATTTCCGGTACTCGGTGTATCGAGCATAAAACTGGCTCCTTCTGATACCTCCATCGTTTATGCGGGAACAGGAGAGGTGTACAATATAGACGGAGCAGGGCTCGACCCTTGGATTCGCCCTTTCCGCGGTTCTTATGGCATCGGAATTTTAAAGTCGGCGGATGGCGGAGCCACCTGGACAAAGTCACTCGATTGGTCCTATGACCAAGAACGCGGAGTGAACGACTTGGCCATTCACCCTACGAACCCCAATATTGTATACGCAGCCACCAGTAATGGGGTGTACAAAACCATAGACGGAGGGATGAATTGGACTCAAATCAACAGCACTCCTATGGCTATGAGCTTGGCTCTAAACACAACTGACACCGATACATTGTATGCCGCGTTTGGAAACCTAAACAGTACCGGAAAGGGAATCTACCGGAGTTACGATGCCGGGGCCACATGGACGCAATGCACTAGTAATTTGCCGACCACCTTCGGTGGGAAAATACACCTTGATTTATACGAGAATAATCCGTCCATTATATACGCCAGTATTGGCAACAGTACCTCTCAAGCTAATGGCGCTTCTTGGTTGTGCAGAAGTGCGAATCACGGCCAAACCTGGACGGTTCAAAGTACTTCCGATTATACCTTATGGCAGGGTTGGTTTAGTCATGACGTGGCCATTCACCCAAATGATCCGAATGAACTTTATGCCGTTGGGGTTGAATGTCGAATTTCAACCAATTCAGGAACGTCTCTTTTTGCAGCAGCAAATAATGGGCTTAACCTGGGTACTCCGCCCATAAATGGTCCGGATGGAGGGCCTAATTATATTCATTCCGATATCCACGAGGTCGAATATCACCCAACGCAACCCGATACGGTATACTTTGGAACAGATGGTGGGATGTTCCGTCGTACGGGCTCAACCATGAAGTCATTGAACGGCGGGTTACAAACAACGCAGTTTTACAATGGCACAAATACCGGATCAGTCGACACGATGATATTTATGGGTGGACTCCAGGATAACAGCACGGTAATTTGGACGGGTTCGCCGGCGTGGCAGCGAGTTTTAGGCGGAGACGGAAGCTATTCTGGACTGCCTTTTGACGGGGTGCCTTATCGACTGGCGAGTTACCAAAACCTAAATATTGGTCGGATTGATGTATCCGGCAATTGGGTACAAGTTGTAAGTCCACCCGGAAGCGGTATTTCAGCTTTTATTGCGCCGTATAGAATTGCGCCCTCTGATAACAATGTCATGTACGCGGGAAGAGAACGCGTTTTTTACTCCAATGACGGTGGCCAAAACTGGTCTCCAACAGGCCCGAGTTCTTTTGATGGAAATTTTTTCACCGATTTAGCTGTGAGTCTAACAAATAGCGACAAGGCCATTGGGGCCACTGGCCCGTATTTAGGCCCTCACCATATATATACTACAGACAATGGGGGTGCTTCGTGGACGACTGCGAATATGTCGGGTTTACCCGACCGATATCCCGTAGATGTAGCTTTTGACCCTACGAATGACAATGTAGTTTATGTTACTTATTCTGGGTTCGGAACCGGGCACGTGTTTCGTTCAGAAGACCTCGGTCAGACTTGGGCGGATATTACCGGAACCTTGCCGGACATTCCAACGAATGCGATTGCCATTGACCAAGACTATCCCAATGTTTTATATGTGGGTAATGACCTCGGGGTATATGTATCCGAGGACTACGGAAATACATGGAATGTATTTGACACCGGACTTCCAGAGGCCGTAATAGCAATGGATTTAGTAATTAGTAAACCGAATAGAAAGCTAAGACTCGCAACCCATGGGAACGGCGCTTATCAGCGCGATTTAATTGTTCCGTCGGGTATAGGGATCACCGAAGAATCGGGTACCGCAATCAATGCTTTTCCGAATCCGTTTCAGCATACGCTGAACATAAGCCTTCGGGAACAGGGGTCATACACTGTATTGAATGCGCAAGGTCAGGTTGTATCTGAGGGCGAATCGGGCCGTGAGGCCCCTACCCAAATCAATACGTCCCATTGGGCCTCTGGGCATTACTACCTCCGAACGAATAAAGGAGTTATCAAGTTGATGAAAGTAAAATAATAGAGAAAGTACCCAACCCGAGTATTCTGGACCTCGTATTCATTATAAATCATGGATTCTTTGTCAAAAGACAAGAGGTTTAGCTTCGCATGTGCACGGCGAAGATGAAATCGGAACAGAACGATTTAAACTTCTTACTCTTTTTCTCCGTGGAGAATAAACAACGTGCAACACTTGTGTGAACGACCGGCCACACAAGGGTTTGAAGTTCTTAACAAAGCTGATTTTTCAGTAGATTAGGTTTAGGTTTGAAACGACGAGTTGCCCGGTCGGCGACTCGTCTTTTCTTGATCGTATGGAAATTGACAGCGAACTCATTGAGCAGTGTATCGAGCGAAAGCAAAGAGCACAGTATACCTTGTACCAAAAGTGCTATGGCATTATTATGGGTACATGTTTTCGCTATGCAGACCAGAAGGTAGATGCCGAATCACTGCTGAACCTGGCCTTCTGCAAAATCCTAATGAATTTAGAAAAGTATAATTCTGACGTGCCTTTTGAGGCCTGGATTCGAAGAATTACGATTAATACAATCATCGACGAATTCAGAAAGCAGAAGAAGTATAAAGAAACACATACGTATCCGGATGAAATATTTCCGGATGGGCATATTGATATGAATACGGCCGATGCCCATTTTCAGGCCGAGGAGTTAAAGAAGTTGATTTTAAGGTTGCCTCCGGTTTCTCAGAAGGTTTTTAACCTCTACATAATAGACGGTTATAAACATGCTGAGATTAGTGAGATGTTGAAGATATCGGAAGGTACGAGCAAATGGCACGTTTCCCATGCGCGGAAAATGCTGAAGAAAATGATCATTGAAGAGTTAAAAGATATTCGGGTTGACTGATAAAGAATTAGATAAGTTATTTCGCGAGAAGTTTGCGCAGCAAGACTTTGAATTCCAAGAATCTTCTTGGGAAAAGGCGAAATCATTGGTTGAAGCGGAGGATCCGGCAGTTGTCGACGCCTTCGTCAAGAATAAGTTTGCTGCACAAGAATTTGTCTTTCAAGAAGCTTCATGGCTCAAGGCGCAGTCTATGATACGCGGAATGTATCGAGCACAATTCCTTCGTCGAACAGCGGTAGGAGGCTTGGTTTTCTTAGCTACGTTTTTCACCCTTTCATCGGTAGACCAGGTTCTTACCATGAACGAAGTACTTGACTATCCGGCCGGGAGGCCGGCATTAACCGTAGCTGCGGAATTAAATAAAGCAGAAGGCATTGAAGGATCTGGCGCTATTGCTGCTGAAACAGCAGTGCTGGATGCAGAAACGCAGGAGTCTCCGAATTTGAATGAGTTTCCGGAAACGGCGCAAACTCAAGTGCCAATAGTTTCCGAACCTAGCGGTTCGATCGGAGACCAAGTTCTTCTTGCGGAAACAGAAGCAATCCTTGAAGGTGGGTCGACCCCTTCGATGAATCCCACGGATTCAGATTCTGGAAATCCGCCAGCAGGGCAATCCGCGGCGCTCTTGTCGTCCGAGCCGGAGTCGGTTGCAATCCCTGGGTCTGATGACGAGTTTTCGGAGCCCGAATCCGCTGAAGATGAGGTAGAGACCGCTGTAACCACAACGACCTCGGAAGATCAAGCCACTGAGCAAGAATCTGTGGAAGCTTTAGAAGACGATTCAGCGCTACCTGAAGAAGAGGAACGAGTCGTCACTAAATCACCGAAACCTTCGGCACCGGGGTTGTTCAACCCAATGAAAGGTAAATCGAGTTATTTTGGATTGAGCTTTGGTGCGCGGATCTACGCAGATTTTGATTCTCGCGGAACGGATGGAAGTCGGATTTCTCCGACGGTCGGAATTCGCTATTCATACATGTTCCACCCAAAACTGAGTTTGAACGCCAGCGGAATGTATACGTACCGCAGCTCTACTGGAACGGGACATACCTTTACTGGCACGTCGTATAGTTTTGGTGCTCACCAGCACAATATGGCGATGAGTTCGAGCGAAGTACACCAATTAGATTTCCCTGTTTATTTGAGATATCAAGTGGTTCGCGGTCACTTTTTATATGTCGGAGGATACCTTGATGTAGTCATGGCTAGCAAGAATACAACTCAAAGCGCTACCACCGCTCCCTACTCAAATGAACGGGAAACCGAAGGCGTTGAGTGGGGTCATATGCCCGGGATCAGAGAAACGGATTATGGAGTAGTTCTAGGGTACGATTATAGGATCAATGAGAATTGGCAAATTGGCGTACGCTATCAATACGGACTTACAGATTGGAGTGATAACCAAGTTTTTGGATTTGAAACGTACGATCGAAATCAGGACGTAAAAATCTTACTGGAGTACCGCATTTTCGAGTAACCATGAGCAAAGTCAAGATCCTGTTTGTAGCTGCATTGTTCGCGTTCATATCCTGTGAAAAGGATGTGGATACGCCAAATTGGTCTCAAGATCCTGTATTCCAAATTCAAGGGACATTAAACGGATCGCCTTTGCTAATGCAAGCGGGGAATGACAATTATTATTTGCACACAGGTTTCACGGATGCGCTTGCTCAACCGCGTGAGTTTTATGGACTACTCAATAATTTGAATTGCCCCGAATGCGAAGAACAGTTTCAAATAAGATTGCGGAACCATTCTTTATCCATGAATATTGTATCCTTTGATTCGATCTTCGCAGCGGGAGACCATCCTTTTGTAGAGCCGTACATGCCGTACCAACAAGGGCTTTACCAATACCGATTTGAAACAGAATTAGATCCAAACCAAGGGGCTATAAATACTGTATTTTGGGACTTTGGCGATGGTAATACAAGTACTGAACTAAATCCCGTTCATGTGTACGAATGGCTTTCGGGTTCTCCGTTTCGGACGTGTAGTTTAACCGTAGACTATGCGAATGGCTGTCAACGTTCGAGTTCACATATCATTCAATTGGGCTCCAATTGCTTTACCTCATTTACAATGCAGGTTTCGGGCAATGCAGTCCAGTTCAACTTAGTAGAGTTATCTTCTCCTTCGGCAGATTACGATTGGAATTTTGGTGACGGACTTTACAGTGATCAACCAGAACCTTACCATGTGTATTCATCGCCCGGGGTATATATTATTACCTTAAATGTATCCGATAGCGCCAATAATTGTCAGTCTGTATATCAGCGAACAGTATCTGTTTCTTCGAATGAATGTTCGGTGGGCTTTTTATACAAACCCGAATCTTTGCAAACGAATAGCGATTCCACGCAGTTTCGGCATATGGCCGTGGATTTCACGGATGCAAATGGAGTGGAATACAGTTCGGAATATGGCTTTCAGCCTGCCGGGACTTCGATTTCTCTAACAGACCCGATGGAGCCTTATATCATCAATGAAGCTGGAAATCCGACCTATCGGGTGAATGGATCTGTAAACTGCTATCTCTACACCGCTGACCGCAGCGATTCTCTACACTTGGAAAACGGTTCTTTTTCTTGGGCCTTCGCCTATTAGAACGACTTTCTGGGAATTGAGTTTTCTGGACAGAGCCTTTTTTTAAGTCCGTACATCTGGAACCCCAAACTGCGTAGGCGCTCATCCAATTCATTAAAAAGCGCTTCGTCCAACCATTCTAGTTCATAAGCTAAGAGTAATTCGGATCTACATCGAAAGGTAGCTCCTATAGCTTGCGAAAGCAGTTCAGAGAACCGTTCATTCTTTTGAACACTCCCTTGTGCAATTTGCGACATAACCGTTCGAATAGAACGGCGAATAGCAGTATACAATTCTGACTTCTCGGCGATATCAATTTCTTTAGTTGCCCTGTGCAAGTCTAACCCGAGGCTTTTTGCTGACTTCCAGCAGGAAAAATTTTCAAAGTTTCTCATGACGTGAATGTCGAACAATACAGGGCCACAGGACGTCTTTAAGGGTCAAGGACTATAAAAATTGTATCTTTTTTACCTCTTAACTAACCCCAAACGAAAAGAGGGCGTACCCATTTAAAACCAATTATTATGAAAAGAATACTTCTCTCTTTTGTCGCGTTGCTCTCAGCAACGATCGTATTCGCACAGCCGGCGATTACCATTTCAGGTAATGTAACGGATAATGCGGGTACCCCCCTCGCGCAAGTCGAGGTGATTGTGGTGGATTCTACACCCTCTCAAATTCAGTTTGCCATTGCCTTTACAGATGCCCAAGGCTTCTATAGTGTGCAAATGCAAACAACGGCCGGACCGAACGTTATTGCCGGTGTAACCGATTGTAATGGAAACACGGTTGTACAGCAAGTACAGTTCAATGGAATGCTCGGCGGAACGGCGAACTTCACTATTGCTTGTGCTGGACCACCTACCGGTGGTGGCGGTGGAACTGGTGGCGGTGGCCCAGGCGGTCAGCAATGCTTTGCCGGATGGTTTCCTATTCCCGACACGATGACGAACATTGGGTTTGTTCCCCTCGTGTTAGACTCCTCCTTGACCTATTCATGGAGCTTTGGAGATGGAAATACATCGAGCCAAATTTTCGCTCAGCACACCTATGCTGCTAATGGCGTGTATTCTGTATGTTTAACTGTTTCGGACGCTGCTACAGGTTGTTCAGACACTTTCTGTGACTCGGTCGTAATTCCTACCGTATTTCCTGGTGGCGGCGGAACAGGTGGTGGTGGAACCGGCGGTGGAAATCCTGGCGGTGGAAACGGCGGCGGAACTTGGGGCCCTGGATTGAGCCCGTGTGATGCTTTCTTTTTGCCACTTGGTGACACTTCGAATACGGTAGAGCTCTTCCCATTCAATATGGATTCTACGCTGAGCTATTCTTGGACCTTCGGTGACGGAAACACTTCTACTCAAATGTATCCGACCCATACGTATGCGGCCCAAGGAATGTACACCGTGTGTTTAGTTGTGTCCGATCCAATTGGAGGCTGTACGGATACGATGTGCCTGCCCGTTGACGTACCTCAACTTCAAGGTCCTTGGGGACCTGGAACAGGAACCGGTGGCCCGTGGGGGCCAGGTGGTGGACCCGGATCAGGTGGAAATTGGGGAGCTTGTGACGCCTTCTTCTTGCCGCTTACAGATTCCAGCTTAACTGCTGATTTCTTCCCAGCGGTAGTAGATAGCAACATGGTTTATGCTTGGGATTTCGGAGACGGGAATACGAGCGCTGCCATTAATCCACAGCATACTTTTGCCTCGGCAGGAGCCTATATTGTTTGCTTAACCGTAACCGGACAATCAGTATTAGGACCGTGTTCGGCAACGTTCTGCCAAGCAGTGGTGGTTCCTTTTGACACAACTATTGCCGGTCCTTGGATGCCAGGATATGGGTTCCCTGGACAAGGCGGTGGCGGACCCATTATTACTCTTCCTGGTGGAGGCGGTAATAGCGGATGCTCTGCATTGTTTATGCCATTCCCAGACACCATTCCTTTAGCGATGCATTTTGTGCGCCTCCCTTTAGATACGACTTTGACGTACTTATGGGACTTTGGAGATGGCAATGTATCAGCCGATCCATTACCTCACCACAATTATTCGGTTCCTGGTACTTATACAGTATGCCTTACCGTTACAGATCCAATCAGTGGATGTACAGACACGTTCTGTGATACGGTAACCATTCAAACGGCTACTTGGACAGGTGGTAGTTTTGCTCCTTCCGTTGGAATTTTGGAATCGGCAGCCATTGGCGAGCTCACGGCGTATCCAAATCCGACTTCATCGTCGATCACGGTATCTCTATCTGAAACGCTCGGCGGCGAAACAGGACTCCGAATTATCGATATGACGGGCCGTTTGGTTTGGGAGCAAAATGAGTTTGCACTTGAAGGTCAAAATCAATGGCAAGTTGATTTGAGCGGCCTAGCGGTCGGAAGCTACTTACTCCAAGTTTCTCAAAACGGAGCGGTTGATTACCTAAGGATCATGAAGCAATAAATGAACGTATCACCGGAGCTCATACAAAGATGTCTTCGTGAAGAACGCAAAGCACAATTCGAGTTATATCGGTTGTGCTTTGCCTTCATGATGCGGATTTGCTTCCGGTATACGAAACAAAAATCCGATGCAGAGGCCTTGCTTAACCTTGCGTTTTGCAAGGTCCTGTTCGGACTTGAAAAATACGATAGCCAATATCCTTTTGGCGCCTGGTTAAAGCGAATCACGGTCAATACTGCCATAGATGAGTATCGCAAGGCCCAAAGACGAATTGAAAGCCATGCCAGTGAAGAAATCCACGAAGAAGGGTTTTACGATTTCGACCCACTAAGTGAGAAATATGACGCAGAAGACCTTCTTGCTATGATTCGAGAATTGCCGGATCAAAGCCGTGAGATTTTCAACCTGCATGCGATTGATGGATACATGCACAAGGAAATTAGCGAAATGCTTGGAGTGAGTGTAAGCGCCAGTAAATGGCACGTTGCGAATGCGCGTAAGCTGTTGAAAATAAGAATGTACGAATATAAAAATGTAGTCAGCAAGTGAGCGATCAAGACTTCGATAAAATGTTTGAGGACGCTGCGAATGAGCGGGACTTCCTTTTTTCCACGGATTCGTGGGATGAGGTAGCTTCTATGCTTTATCGCAACGACCCTAAGCGGGTCGATGTTGCCGTTGCTCAAGGAATTGAAGGCGCATCTTTTGAAGCTACTGAAGGGGGCTTTCAGTCTGCGATGGGCGCCTATGCTCAAATCAAATCGAAGCGAAGAAGAAAAGCGATTATATACTGGAGCTCGGGGGCGCTTGTTGCCCTTTTACTCGCTTGGTTCGCCCTTGGTCCTGCAAGTTCATTGAATGACGCGTCTACAACGCCGATCGATTTCGAAAAGAAGGAGAAGGTTTCGGCTCCTGTAGAGTTAAATACCGAAGAGGTTCAACAAGCACCGGAAATAGAACAAGCTACTGGTGAGTCGTCTGTAAAGACTCCAGAGCCAATCGCGCCGCTAGGCGAAACAACCGAAATGAAAGAGAGAAGTACCTCGGTTGTGGAACCAGATCAAGCCAATGGAAATGAGGTCGGAAATGCCGAACCACCAAGTCCAGCGATTGCTTTAATCGAAGACGAATCGAATAGGGCTTCTCAAGGGTCCAACAAGCAGGTGGATGCGGAGAACAACGAACCCTTTGCTCGCGAAGAAGCGCTGAAATCAACCCTGGAAAAAAAGAACGCGGTACCTGTGGATGTGGCGGAAACCAACAATTCTTGGATCCCTCAGTCGGGCGAATATGTGCTTCCTTCATCCAAGAAGGGAATTGGCCCCGAAGGTCAAAACGATTGGGGAATCATCGTAGGTGGCAGATCCATGCGCCTTAAAGATGTGCCTGATGGGTTTGATATCACTAAATATTCTACGGAGGTAGGTGTGCGCTATGCCCGTCGACTCAATGATTTATGGAGTATTGAAACCGAATTAACGGGGTACATGATTGCGGGTACTCAAGGCTCGGTTTCCTTTGCCCGTGTAGTGTACGGAATGGGAGAAGCCACACAGTATCGCTATATCGAATCGGACCAATCGGTACAATTAGAAGTTCCGGTTCGCCTGCGTTATAGATTTGGAGGACGCCATTTTGTGACGGGCGGAATGAGTGCCACGTATATGTTGCCGACAGATGTTCGCGTCACCGAAGAAATTGAAGAATGGTATGGCACTGAATCGCTCGGAAGCCACAGCAGCTTTGGCTATGTATACGGTATGCGCAAGTTGAATATATCCTGGACCTTCGGGTATCAGTTCCGAATGTCGGATCGTTTGACTTTGAACACAGCGGTGAATTATTATATGCTCGATCGCGATTTACTTGATTCTGAGGCCTTAGTTCCGATTCCGTGGCAAATACGCGTGGGCGTTCATTACAGTTTATTCCGATGAAAAAGCATATTGGTTCCATAGTATTTCTTTTAGCGCTCGTCCTCGCGGCCGGATGCGCAAAAGACGTGGGTCCATTTGACCCCGATGCCCCGGAACAAGCGCCCGTATTTACGATGTCCGCTGTAATTGGCGGCGATAGTGTATCCATGGCGGCAGGTCCGAATGGATACCGAATGGAAACTTCAAAAGCGCTAATAGATAGTGTTCCGGGCCATTTTTTAATGACGGGAAATTTGAATGATCCCCAATGCCCGAATTGTGGCCCTTCGATGGAATTAAAACTTTGGCATCGACCCCAAAGCTTTTTAGGGGCACTGCCCGATTCGGTATTCGCTCCCGGACCAGTTTCACTAGGTGTTGCGGAGCAGCCATCGAATACGCGGACCTTGCAATTTGACTTCCTTCCGGAACCTGGTTTAGGAACCCCACAACAAGTAATATGGGATTTCGGTGATGGACAAACGGGTTTAGGAATGCAGGTAACGCACACCTATCAAACGGGCCTCGGAGTGCCTCCGCAAGTAGTGGTGAATTGCACGGCTATTTATGGCCCCTTGTGTACATCGGTTTCGACAAACGTAATTGACCTATGGGTACCCTTCTATTTCGATATAGACGTTTTAACCAACGGTCCTTCCGTAATGGTAGATATTACGCCGGCCCTTACACCAAATCAAGGAGTGGCATTTATTGATATGGGCGATGGCTCTCAACCCTACTCGGATTTTTCTTTTACCCATCAGTATCCGGGAACAGGGCAATACTTCATGTCGGTGGTAATAATTACCGGAACCGATTCGCTCTTTTTATTACAGTATCAAAGGATCATCAATATTGGAATTCCTTCCTGCCTGGGTAACTTCGTTTATTCGGAAATTCAAACCCCGCAGCCGATTCTCGAAAGAGAAGCGGAAATTATTTACAACGATGGAAATGGAAATCGGTATTCTTCGAAGCCGAATATTTCGGGTTCCGAGCAGTTTATCAACTTTATACATCATTCAGCGTACAAACCAAATGAGCATGGCGATATGGTTTATCAGGTTGAAATTGAAGCGCCTTGCTGGTTATACGAAGTCAATGGTCTCGACTCCATAGAAATGTCGAGTGCTGTGCTTAATTGGGGTTTTTCGTATTAAAGCTCTTATTCGAACTCGAGCAGAATCTGATTCTTTTCTACCGCTTCGCCGTTCGCGACTTTAATCGACTTTACCGTTCCATCCGTAGGTGATTTAATCACATTTTCCATCTTCATGGCTTCAAGAACTAAAAGGGCATCGCCTTTAGATACGTGGTCTCCAACAGCAGTTTCGAGCCGAAGCACGAGCCCCGGCATAGGCGCTTTAATATCGTTTACTACTTGAGCACCAATATTATGGAGGCCTAGTTTTCGCAAGAGCTGGTCAAATTGATCCTGGACTTCTACAGAATATTTGTTCCCGTTCACTCGGAGTGTCATATTCTTTCCTTCGAAATCCGCTTCTAATACTTCCACACGGAACGATTTTCCTTCATGAAGCACATGGTACCTTCTCGTACCTTCGCTAACCTCATCCAGCTGAAAGGGCTGGCCGTTTAATTCACCTTCATGCAGTGAATTCCCTTTAAATTCTACTTCGTAAGTAGAATCGTTAACAATGCTTTTAATCATGACACTAAGTTACAAAACAAGGAGATTAAAAAGTCGGTTATATTTGCTGTCCCAAATGAATGTATTTATGAAAACGATCCTACGAATTGCTCTTTTGTCTCTTTTCCTTTCCGCCTGCGGCGGGATGAAAAAAGCGGATACCGTCGTCCTCGAAGAAATTGAAGTTGTTGGAAACGTCGTCGATCAACGACCCAACTACCAGGCCGAGGTGACTAAGAAATTCGATCTCATTCACACCAAGCTCGACTTGCGGTTCGATTGGGAAAACCAACATGTTATTGGCCGGGCCTGGCTCGATGTACGCCCTTGGTTTTACGCCACCGACCATTTTGAAGTAGAGGCCAAGGGATTCGATATTTCTAAAATTCAACTCATTACTGCGGAGCAACAAATCGATTTGACCTACGAATACAACGATTTGGTGATCGACATTGACTTGGGGAAAGAATATGCAAAAGAAGACACTTTGAAGGTGTATATTGAGTATGTAGCGAAGCCCAACGAACTCGACCGTATTGGATCCAGCGCTATTGCCGGGGCAAAAGGATTGTATTTCATAAACCCACTGGGCGAAGAGGCTTCAAAACCAATGCAAATTTGGACCCAGGGAGAAACAGAATCGAATAGCTGCTGGTTCCCGACTTTGGACAAGCCCAATCAAAAAATGACACAAGAGATCTTCTTGAATGTCGATAATCGTTTCAAAACCTTATCGAACGGTACGCTTGTTTACTCCGTTGAAAACAACGACGGCACACGTCTCGATTATTGGAAACAAGATCAACCTCATGCCCCTTACCTTACTATGCTGGCCATCGGCGAATTCTCCAAAGTGGAAGATGAATGGCGCGAAAAGGAAGTGAGCTATTACGTTGAGGAAGAATACGAGCCCTACGCACACGACATCTTTGGTGAAACTCCGGATATGATTGAGTTTTTTAGCAATCAATTAGGTGTCGATTACCCTTGGGATAAATACAGCCAGGTCATCGTACGCGACTACGTTTCTGGAGCTATGGAGAACACGACAGCCGTGATCCATGGAGAATTTGTCGCACAAGACGACCGAACCGTTTTGGATCGCCCACAGCACGATATTATCGCCCATGAACTTTACCATCATTGGTTTGGCGATCTGGTAACCTGTGAAAGCTGGTCGAACCTTCCCTTGAACGAAAGTTTTGCCACCTACGGCGAGTATTTGTGGCGCGAGCACGCTTATGGCGTGGAGTCGGCCGACTACCACCTTATGGGCGACCTCAATAGCTATTTAAGCGAATACAATAGAGGCAAGCAAGTCGATATGATTCGCTTCGATTACACCGATAAAGAAGCAATGTTCGATAGTCACTCCTACGCAAAAGGGGGACGTATTTTACACATGCTTCGGAATTATTTAGGCGATGAAGCATTCTTCGACGGCTTGGGAACTTATCTGCGCGACAAAGCCTTTCAACCTGCCGAAATACACGATTTGCGCTTGGCCATGGAGAAGGTTTCGGGTGAAGACCTCAATTGGTTCTTTGACCAATGGTTTTTGGCCTCTGGACACCCGGTGTTGGAGGTAACCTACTCTTATGACGAAACGAACCAGTCGCAAAATGTCCAGGTCGTACAAACTCAAAACTTAGATCTTACTCCTTTATACTACTTACCCGTAGCCGTGGATATTTATACAGACGGTGTTCCAAAGCGGTTCGAAGTCGTCATTGATGAAGGAGAAGAGAATTTTGAATTTCCTGCAGACCGCAGACCCGAATTGGTTGTTTTTGACGGTGACCGAATGCTGTTGGCAGAAATATCGGATAACAAAACGCTGAGCGATTATAAAGTTCAATACGTTCGTTCGGGAAAATTGATGGATCGAATCGATGCTCAAGCGGCTTTATTGGCCAGTGGCGATACAGCAGTTGTTACAGAAACAATATTGGAATCGTTGAACGATGCCCATCCCTATCTTCGAATTCAGGCCTTACGAGCGATTTCTCAGGGCGATTCGTCAAAAATGGCGGGTATTATCGGTGCAGTAAAGGAATTGGCTTATTCTGACCCTAAATCAAGCGTGCGAACAGCGGCTGTGGAAACCATGTCGTCGCATTACAAAGAGTCTTCGGAAGACTTTTACAGAAACAGAATGGACGACCCAAGTTACAGCGTAGCGGGAGCAGCGCTTTTAGGAGTGTATAAGAATCGCTCCTTTGAGGCCTTAGACTTAGCCAGAAAAACAGGTCCTACAGCCAAATTGGACTTGATGAGCGCTTCAATGAAGATAATTGCGGAATTGGGCGATGAAAAAGATGCGGCCTTCATGAAAGAAAAAGCGGAGCTCGCTTCTGGTTTCGGCGCCATTTCAGTTAGAAATTCCTACACGAACTTTTTGATTCGTCAAAATGAGGGCGTTGTAGCCGAAGGAATGGATTTTTTGGCGAGTGCTGCCCGCAGTGATTCACAATGGTATTTGCGTTATTCGGCAATGAATAATTTGGAATCGCTCCGCGATGGTATACAAGACCGCAATGAAGGTCCAAATTCAGAAGCTTGGATGTCTTCTATGGTCGATCGATTAGGTACTGTGATGTCCGATATTAAGGCGCAAGAGACGAACCCAAGGTTAAAAAGCTATTGGAAATAAACTAGGCGTTGGCTTCGTACCAAGCGTCAATTTCTAATTGAGCCGATTTACCCGCTTGCACGGCCAAAGTGTCGCATCGTTCGTTTTGAGGATGGTCGTTATGACCCTTGATCCAGCGGAATTTGACTTTATGCTTGGCATAAACGGTTAAAAATCTTCGCCAAAGGTCTTCGTTCTTCTTGTCTTTGAAATTCTTCTTCACCCAGTTAAATACCCACCCTTTTTCGACGGCATCCACAACGTATTTACTATCGCTCCAAACAGTTACAGTGCTTCCGGGTTTTTTTAGCGCCTCGAGTCCGACAATGACTGCGAGGAGTTCCATACGGTTGTTTGTGGTTCTCCGAAACCCGCCGGAGAGCTCTTTTCTATGGCCGCCCGCTTCAAGAACAAGACCGTAACCGCCTGGGCCCGGATTTCCGCTTGCAGCACCATCGGTGTACAGATCAATCTGCATTTTGTAGTTGTTTTGCAACGGTTTCAATCACCTCTGGGAAGTGTTTGTATTCCAAAGCGTGAATTTTTTCTGCCAGTGAATCTGGCGAGTCATCGGGCTCAATAGAGCATTCAAATTGTTCGATGATTGCGCCTTCGTCGTACTTTTCATTGACGTAATGGACGGTAATTCCAGATTTTTTTTCTTTCGCGCCTATTACGGCCCGATGAACGTGATCGCCATACATACCTTTCCCGCCGTAGGCGGGTAATAGCGCTGGATGGATATTGATTATTCGGTCGGGATAACTCTCTACCAGGAAGGAGGGAATGAGCCAAAGGAAGCCCGCTAAAATAAGGAGATCCGCCTCGGCTTTACGAAGCATGGGCAGCATAAAGTCTGGGCTCTGAAATTGCTCCCGAGAAAAAACACGGGAAGGAATACCCAATCGGTTTGCTCTGTCCAGTACACCGGCATCCGCTTTGTTGGAAAGAATCAACCGAACTTCTATATTGCCGTGATTCTTAAAGAATCGGGCAATGTTTTCTGCGTTCGTGCCAGACCCACTGGCAAGGATTGCTAAGCTTACTCCCATACCGCAAAAGTCGCTTTTTTTGACGAAAAAAGGGTGTATATGGTGAGGAGCCTTATATTTGCCGAATATTTATTTGCATATTAATTGTCTAAACCTATAGAAACATGTCTGACATTGCATCACGTGTAAAGGCTATCATCGTTGACAAACTTGGAGTTGACGAGAATGAGGTAACTACAGAAGCTAGTTTTACGAATGATTTAGGAGCCGATTCATTGGATACGGTTGAGCTAATCATGGAATTCGAAAAAGAATTCGATATCCAAATTCCAGACGATCAGGCTGAGAATATTGGAACAGTAGGAGAAGCTGTTAAGTATATCGAAGAAGCAAAATAAGTCTCCATTCATATGGAATTGAAGCGAGTTGTTGTAACCGGAATGGGTGCGCTGACTCCGATTGGTAATAATCTCCAAGAGTATTGGGAAGGATTAATTGCCGGAAGGAGCGGAGCGGCACCGATTACAAAATTCGATGCATCGAAATTCAAAACACAGTTTGCCTGTGAAGTAAAGAATTTTGATCCATTAGAGTTTTTGGACCGTAAAGAGGCCCGTAAAATGGACCCCTTTACGCAATACGCTTTGGTTACTGCTGAAGAGGCGGTCAAAGATTCAGGACTCGATTTAGAAGTACTTGATCACGACCGGGCAGGAGTAATTTGGGGATCCGGTATTGGAGGTTTTTTAACCTTTAGCGAAGAAACCAAAAACTTTGAAAGAGGCGATGGAACCCCTAGGTTCAATCCTTTTTTCATCCCGAAAATGATCATCGATATCGCGGCGGGCCAGATTTCTATTAAATATGGATTTCGCGGACCTAATTTTGCCACGGTCTCGGCTTGTGCCTCTTCTTCAAATGCAATAATTGATGCGTTCAACTATATCCGTCTGGGTAAAGTAGACGTAATGGTTACCGGAGGATCGGAAGCGTCGGTAGTGGATGCTGGAATTGGCGGATTTAACGCCATGCACGCGCTCTCCACTCGAAATGACGATCCGGCCACGGCCTCTCGCCCTTTTGATAAAGATCGAGAAGGTTTTGTATTGGGAGAAGGAGCGGGCGCTTTAATTCTGGAAGAGTACGAGCACGCAAAAGCGCGCGGAGCGAGAATTTACGCCGAAGTAGCAGGAGGAGGAATGTCTGCAGATGCGCATCACTTAACGGCACCCCATCCTGAAGGATTGGGAGCGCGTAATGTAATGCTGCAAGCATTGAAAGATGCTGAAATGGAGGCCACAGAAGTTGACTATGTCAATGTTCACGGAACGAGCACGCCTTTGGGTGATATTGCCGAAACGAAAGCGATTCTTCAAGTTTTTGGAGACCACGCTTACAAGTTGAACATCAGCTCTACAAAGAGCATGACCGGTCATTTACTTGGAGCAGCCGGAGCAGTAGAATCTATTGCGGCTGTATTGGCCATCCAGAACGGAATTATTCCGCCGACCATTAACCATTTTACCGACGATCCAGAACTGGATAGTGGATTGAACTTAACATTTAATACCGCTCAAAAAAGAGAGGTACGGGCAGTGCTTTCCAATACCTTTGGGTTTGGAGGTCATAACGCCTCCGTTTTGTTCAAAAAATTAGACTGATACAAATGATCTGGCGTCGACTATTTAAGAAGAATCCCCGTCTTGGAAAAGATGGGGATTTTTTTGTTCAAATGAAGCAGATCCTTGGCTTTGAGCCCGAGAATATTGCTTTGTATCACCAAGCTTTTTCGCACAGCTCCTACGTTCGCGGGAAAAAGAATCAGGATCATAATGAGCGGATGGAGTTTTTAGGAGACGCCATTCTCGACGCCGTTATTTCGGACTATCTCTATCGCGAATACCCCGACGGAGATGAGGGTTTTTTAACTCAAAACCGATCGAAAATAGTCAGTAGAAAAACACTGAACCGACTGGGAAAAGAGTTAATGCTCGAACCCCTTATTCGCGAAAACCTAGATCAAAGCCAACGGTCGCGCTACCTCTTAGGAAACGTCGTTGAAGCGTTAATTGGAGCTATTTTCTTGGACCGGGGATACGATCAAGCAGATCGATTCATACGGGATAAAATGATTGCTGTATTGGTCGATCAAGAAGATTTGGAAGATTTAGTGCTCAGTTATAGAACGGTCATTCACGAATGGGCGCAACAAACTCGTGCCGAACTGGAGTTCGAATTAGAGGAAGCCGGAGGCCCCAGTCACGACCGAACTTTTCGTTCTCGCCTGTTAATCGGTGGCGAATTTGTGGGACAAGGAGAAGGATCTTCGAAAAAAACGGCTAAAGAGAACGCGGCCAAAGCCGCCATTGGTCATTTGAATATAAAAATCCAATGAGCGCCGCAAAGCTCACGTTGGAGCTCGATTACGATTTCGATTTTTATGTTTTGGGTATTCGAACCGATGTGCCCGATTACCGATTGGCCTACTCCGTGAATAAAGCCCTTGAAATTCATTTGAATCGGAGCGCCCACGATTTACTTTTGGAGGGTCGAAAAGGGGCTGGATCGTTGAATTGCGCCTATTTCGAATACCAAGAAGAAGATTATGATCGAGATTGGTTTTTAGCTTCGAATAGAGGTTTTCGTGAAGGAGTACAATTAGGGACGGGCTTATTTTCGGGCTTTGACAATGAAGAACAAACCGATTTTCTATTGCCCGAGCTTAAAAATTTCGATTTCTTTTTTGTCGTTCATGGCCTTCACGGCCCGATGGAAGAGCAGCGAATAGAGCGTATTATAGGTTCTTTGTCCCATGTGGTAGTGGCCCAAACCATCGATTTAGAAAAAGTAAAGAATAGGGAGCATTTATTATTTTTAGATCAGTAAGACCTTATTGTATTCCTTACACTTGATTCTATTTTATTCTTTATTTTCCCCATTCATTTAAATCACCCCTATGGTAACCAAATGCAAGGTTGTCGCGACTTTAGGTCCGGCCACATCTGACCGCGAGGTCATGCGCAATATGATACTCACCGGAGTCAATGTCTTCCGGATCAACTTTTCTCATTCGAGCCATGAAGTTGCGGGCCAAAATATCCGTCAAATTCGAGAACTGAATAAAGAATTAGGAAGTAGTGTGGCGATACTGGCCGACCTGCAAGGTCCTAAATTGCGTATTGGAGTTGTTAAAGAAGGTGTTGTCGTGGCTCCGGGCGATGAACTCCTAATGACGACGAACGAAACAGAAGGGGATGGCACGAAGGTGTTCATGACTTATCAACGTTTTCCTCAAGACGTTAAAGCGGGAGAGCGGATCCTATTAGACGATGGGAAGCTCGTATTCGAAACGATTGAAACCAATGGTGACGATGAGGTTCGCGTGAAAGTAATTCAAGGAGGACCTCTTAAATCGAAAAAGGGGGTAAACCTTCCGAACACTAAAATTTCTTTGCCCTGCCTCACGGAAAAGGACATTGCCGATCTGCACTACGCCTTGGATCAAGAAGTAGAGTGGGTGGCAATTTCATTTGTGCGAAAAGCAGAAGATGTTATTGAGCTGAAGGAAATCATCGAATCAAGAGGCTCGCATGCGAAAGTAATATCCAAAATTGAAAAGCCCGGAGCGGTTGCTGATATAAACCAAATTATTAAAGCAACGGATGCTTTAATGGTAGCTCGGGGCGATTTAGGAGTTGAAATTCCGATGCAGGGCGTTCCCTTAATTCAAAAAATGATTACGCAAAAAGCGCGGGCGCAGAGTAAGCCAGTGATTATTGCTACTCAAATGATGGAGAGCATGATCGACGGTTTAACGCCGACTAGGGCCGAGGTAAACGATGTTGCAAATTCAGTACTCGATGGTGCCGATGCCATGATGCTTTCTGGAGAAACGTCCGTAGGGAAATACCCTGTGCAGGTGATTGAGAACATGAAAAAAATTATCGCTCACGTTGAAGAATCGGGTCAAATTGCACGGGAAGACTACCCACCCTACGATCAAAGCGATGAGCGCTATGTAAGTGATAGTATTTGTTTTAATGCGAGCCAGATAGCGGATCAAATTGGAGCCAAAGCGATCCTGACCAACACGCATTCGGGTTATACCGCTTTTAAAATATCGAGTCATCGTCCTCGAACCAATATTTTTATTTTTACTCAGAATCGAACCATCTTGAATACCTTAAGCTTATTATGGGGTGTGCAGGGGTTCTATTACGATGAGTACCACAGTACCGACGAAACGTTCCAAGATATTAAAGACATAGTGGTTAAAAAAGGGCTAGCCCGGAAAGGCGATTACCTGATCAAAATTGCCAGTATGCCAATTGAGGACCGAGGAATGACCAATATGCTTAAAATTAGTTCTGTTTAATGTTCGAATCCATCAATATTCCGCTTTTAACTGAAATTTGCGAAACGCCGGGAGCTCCGGGTTATGAATCGCGTATTCGAGAATTAGTGCTTCGAGAGGTTACTCCATATGCCGATGAAGTCCGAACGGATAACATGGGAAATATCGTAGCGATTAAGAAAGGACGTTCCGATAAAAAAGTGATGGTACCGGCTCATATCGATGAAATCGGGTTTATTGTAACCCATATCGACGATAATGGATTCATTCGCTTTCATACATTAGGCGGTTTTGATCCAAAGACCTTGACTGCTCAGCGCGTCATTGTTCATGGCCGTAAAGATTTACTGGGAGTTATGGGCAGTAAACCCATTCACGTGATGACGCCCGAAGAGCGAAATAAGGTTCCGAAACTAAGGGATTACTTCATTGATTTGGGTTTGCCGAAGGAAGAAGTGGAAAAGCAAGTTCGTATAGGCGACACGATTACCAGAGAGCGCGAACTCATTGAATTAGGAAACCACGTAAGTTGTAAATCAATTGACAACCGAATAAGCGTCTATATGCTTATTGAAACACTGAAAACTGTAGAAACACCCGCACATGATTTGTACGCGGTTTTTACGGTTCAAGAAGAGGTGGGAATTCGTGGCGCAAATGTATCTGCTTTACAAATTCAGCCTGATTTTGGAATTGCCTTAGATACTACCGTTGCTTATGATTTACCCGGTGCGGCGGCCCATGAGAAAATTACAAGCTTAGGCAAAGGAGCGGGTATCAAGGTGATGGATTCTGGTACAATTTGCGATTTCCGAATGGTTCGCTTTTTAACCGAATGTGCTGAAAACGAAGGAATAAACCACCAAATGGAAGTGCTTACTGCCGGAGGTACGGATACAGCGGGTATCCAAAGGATGACTCCAGGTGGATCGATAGCAGGAGCGATTAGCATTCCTACTCGATATTTACATCAAGTAATTGAGATGGCCAATAAGCAAGACATTATGGATGCGATGAATTTATTGGCGACGGCATTGGACCGAATGGATAAATTTGATTGGTCGCTATGAGTGAGAATTGGATAGAAAAAGAGAATAGTCTCGTGCGGAATTTTGAATTTGAGAATTTTATCGTGGCGTTTTCTTTTTTGAATGAAGTTGCAGCATTAGCGGAAAAGCACAAACATCATCCGGAAATCTACAATGTGTACAACAAGGTGACCCTGACCTTGAGTACGCATGATGCGGGAAATACTATCACGGAAAAAGATACCGCATTGGCTTCGGCCATTAATGAACTAATTCAAAGTTAGCCGATAAAAAAGCTACTTTAGGGGAGAACTAAACCAAGGTCATGCATTTCGAAGAAGCTAAACAGAAGTTCCTACAAGCGTGGGGTGCTTTAGGCTCCAGTTGGGGCGTTCCCAAAACAATGAGTCAAATTCACGCTTTACTTATGGTATCGCCACGCCCTCTTTCTACAGAAGAAATTATGGACGAATTGGGAATTAGTAGAGGAAATTGCAATATGAATGTCCGCGCTTTGATCGATTGGAGACTTGTTCAAAAAGAACTTAAGGCCGGTCAACGAAAGGAATTCTTTGTTGCGGAAAAAGATATATGGAAGGTTACAAAGCAAGTAATGCAGGAACGCAGAAAGCGTGAATTGGAGCCGTTGGCGCGAATATTGGAGCAAGTAAGCGATTACGAAGGTGGAGATTCAGTTGAAACCAAAGAGTTTGACCGTTGCCTCGAAGACGTAAAAAGAATGTCTCAGAATGCCGATAAACTAATGGATATGCTCGTCAAAGCGGATGAAAATTGGTTTACGAGCTACCTGATTAAAAAAATGACCTAGCCTTACCTTAGTAAATACCCGAAGTAAACTGTTCCAAAAAGCGAACATCGTTTTCAAAAAGTAGTCGAATGTCAGGAATTTGGAACTGTTGCAATGCAATTCGTTCAATTCCAATACCAAATGCATAGCCCGTATAGACCTCTGGATCAATACCCACGTTTGATAGAACATTGGGGTCCACCATTCCACAGCCCATAATTTCAAGCCATCCGGTACCTTTGGTCATTCGGTAATCGACTTCGTTCTCAAGCCCCCACCATACGTCCATCTCGGCACTTGGCTCCGTAAATGGGAAATAAGAAGGACGCAAGCGAATTTTCGTTTCCTCACCGAAGAACTCCTTGGCGAAATAGAGCAAGGTTTGACGCAAATCGGCGAAACTCACATCTTTATCTATGTACAGGCCTTCTACTTGATGGAAAATGCAATGTGATCGTGCAGAAATTGCTTCGTTTCGAAAAACACGGCCAGGAGACAGAACACGAATAGGCGGTTCCGTATCTTCCATGTGGCGAACCTGAACCGAACTGGTATGCGTTCTTAATAAATGGTCGGGATTTCGCATTACGAAGAACGTATCCTGCATGTCTCTCGCTGGATGTTCTTCTGTAAAATTGAGCGCTGAAAAGTTGTGCCAATCATCTTCAATTTCAGGCCCATCGCTCAGAGTGAAGCCAATTCTTGAAAAAATTTCGATGATTCGGTTTTTGACCAAAGAAACAGGATGCCGCGATCCCAGATTTATTGGGTCGGGGGTTCGAGTTAAATCTAATCCGCTGGGTTGCGCCGATCTGCTCGACTCCATTCCCAACTTTAATTGATCGATTTTTTCTTGAGCCGCCACCTTTAATTGATTCAGAGCTTGTCCGAAATCTTTACGTTGAGCGGGTTCGACCTCTTTAAAAGCGGCAAACAAATCATTCATAACCCCTTTCTTTCCGAGAAAGCGAATACGAAACGTCTCTAGCTCTTCTTTGGTGGAGGCTGAAAAGTCTTTAACCTCATCTAAAAGCTCTTGTACACGAGTCAGCATGAATGTTCGTTATTATAAGTATATTTGGGCGGCAATATTACTAAATTCAAGGCGATTATGAAAAGTACGACGGGGGCCTTTGCAGTGTTAGCTGCAGCTTTTATTGGATTGTTGATGATGACTTCATCTTGTAAGAAAGATACTTTTTATAAGGCAGATGTTACTGTAGTTGTTCAAGATACTTTGGGCAACGAAACGCGTATTCAAAATGCCTTTGTGCGTTTGTATGCGCCTTGCGTTGATTGTGATGTAGATGTTGACGCACTCACGAACGGCAATGGTGTTGCAAGTTTTGAGTTTAATGCAAAGATGGTTTTGAACATCGAAGTTCAAAAAGGAGATCTCACGGGAAGTGGATTCATTCAACTCGAAGAGGGCGAAACGGTAGTGGAGAAAGTCGCCATTCAGTAAATACCTTCTTCTTCGAAATAAAGTACTAAAGCTTCTTTTACAAGAATATTTTGTTGCCCTGGCGAAAGTTGGGGCAATTTTTCTGTGGCCCGCCAGTGAGGCCAGCCTTCCTCGTCTTCACCTTCCAGTTCGTAATAACCATAGCGACTGAGAAGTCGACAAAGCCCAATGTGGATAAGGTCAATTTTTTCGTCTTTTTTGAACCGCTTGTACCCTTGACCGAGTTCGTTTACTCCAACCAAGAAAACGATTCCGGGTACATCCATTTCTTCACCATCGGCAAATCGGTTGCTCAAATGAGTGACCAATTGATCCCATTTCTCTTTCAGTTCTTCCATGTGCTAAAAGTACAACTGCTGCCCAAAATAATCCTTACTTTCGAAGCGTGGATTATCTCGATATTATACTTTTAATTCCCTTGGCATGGGGAGCATTTAAGGGCTTCCGAAATGGCTTTATTATTGAGCTTTCCACTTTGGCGGCTTTAATTCTTGGAATTTGGGGCGCCATTCATTTTTCCGACTGGGTCGCCGATTACCTACTTCAGCACTTCGAAATAGAGCGTGAATACCTACCAATGATCGCCTTTGCCATTACTTTTTTAGGAATTGTGATCCTTTTAAATTTATTGGGTCGCTTACTTACAACGTTGCTCAAAGCGGTAGCCTTGAACGGCATTAACCGCCTAGTCGGCGCGATTTTCGGGTTACTGAAGTGGAGTTTTATATTATCTATTGTCCTTTTTTTATGGCGCCCGGTTCAAGAAGGCACCTTCAAATGGCCCACCGCTCAAGACCGAGATAAAAGCATACTCTACGAACCGATATCTTCACTGGCACCCCTGTTTTTCCCCTATATCGAAGAGCTCGATTGGCGCTCTTGGTGGGAAAAAGAATTCGATGGGGTTAGAGACCAAATCGAAAGTATAGAATTGTAATTGCGGCTTAGTTTAAAATGGCAGCGATACCAGGCAGTTTTTTCCCTTCCAAGTATTCGAGCATGGCTCCACCTCCGGTACTTACATAGCTTACTCGTTCCGCAAAACCGTATTGCTTGGCAGCAGCTACCGAATCACCTCCACCAACTAAACTGAAGGCACCGCCTTCCGTCGCTTCGCATATTGCTTCGCCAATGGCTTTGGTTCCGTTTGAAAAGGCTTCCATTTCAAAAACTCCCATGGGTCCATTCCAGAGGATGGTTGCGGCCTTTTTAATTACAGAGCTGTAGTCTTCAATCGTTTTAGGACCAATATCGAGCCCCATCCAGCCATCGGGAACATTGTTCGCATCCGAAAGAGCTACTTCGGCGTCACTCGCAAAGCGGTTTCCATTTACAGAATCGATAGGTAAGTGAATAGTAACCCCCTGTTCCTTGGCCGCCTTGGCAATTTGAGCTACGGTGTCGAAATGCTCTGTTTCAACGAGGGAGTTACCAATCTTTCCTCCGGCCGCTAGGGCGAAGGTATAGCTCATGCCCCCACCGATGATAATATGATCGACTTTGGGAAGAAGCTTTTCGATAATGGTAATTTTACTCGACACCTTGGCACCTCCTAAGATCGCCACTACCGGCTGCTCTTCGCTATCGAGTACTTTTTGAACGTTTTCGATTTCACTCGCCATCACATACCCAAAGTATTTTTGACCGGCGAAGAACTCTGCAATAATCGCCGTTGAAGCGTGTGCCCTATGCGCCGTTCCGAAAGCGTCGTTGACATACACATCACCGAGCTCGCTCAATTTCTGCGCGAAAGAACGATCTCCGGCCGTTTCTTCCGGATAAAAGCGCAAATTCTCAAGAAGCAACACTTCACCCGATTTTAAATCCCTGCTGGCCTCCAGCGCATCTGCCCCGATACAATCGGAGGCGAATTGTACGTCTCTACCCAATAAATCACTTAAATGAGCTACCAAGTGGCGCAACGAGAACACCTCTTCCGGACCGTTTTTGGGTCGACCCAAATGCGACATCAGAATGACGCTTCCGCCGTCGGCGAGTATTTTTTGTATTGTTGGCAGCGCAGCACGAATGCGCGTGTCATCGGTTATTGTAAGAGAATCGTTCAAAGGAACATTAAAATCGACCCGGATAAGGGCGCGTTTTCTGTCAAAATTTAAGCTGTCTATGGTTGCCATCGTTCACAATTTTGCTCCAAAATTAAGATTCTGTTCGAGTTACGCATATACTTATTGTAATCCTTAATTTCGCTTTGTGTTATTTCAAGATGTTATAGGTCAGGCAGAAGTAAAGGAACGCCTTGTTTCATCCGCCCGAAAAGGGCGCGTTCCGCATGCTCAATTATTTACAGGACCTAAGGGCTCTGGGAAATTGGCGATGGCGATGGCGTACGCCCAATATTTGAGTTGTACACAAAAAGGGGAGCGCGATTCATGTGGAACCTGTCCATCGTGTAAAAAATACCAACGCCTCGAGCACCCCGATTTACATTTTTCGTTTCCCATTACCACGACTTCAAAAGTTAAAAAGGATCCGATTAGCTCGAAGTTTTTAGATGAGTGGCGGGCCTTTTTAACGGAGAAACCCTACGGCACCCTGTTCGAATGGCTCGAATATTTGGGCGTTGAAAACAAACAAGCCATCATCAACAAAGATGAAGCCCTGCATATTTTGGTTCGTTTGCAGCTGAAACCCTACGAGAGCGAATTCAAAGTGATGATTATTTGGATGGCCGAACGAATGAATGTGGCCACGGCAAATAAGCTGCTCAAGATTATTGAGGAGCCTCCACCAAAGACAGTTTTCTTGTTGGTTACTGACGATGAAGAATCGCTATTAGGAACCATTCGTTCACGTACACAAACCATTGGACTGCACCGAATTTCCGATGAAGAAATCATTAGCGCCTTACGGCGCGATGGCTTCAACGATCAAGAAGCGAATTCTGTGCTTACCATGGCCGACGGGAATTATCCGAAGGCGCTCTCCTTACTTCGCTCTAACGGCGATCATGAAGTACACGCGAAAGCCTTCGTTGAGTTTATCCGAAAAAGTTACGTGGCTCACCGTAAACCAGGCGATTTAGTGGCACTCACGGAAGAATTGAGTAAAATGGGCCGCGAGCGAATTCGGCAGTTCCTTCAATTCACGAGCGGGGTTTTACGCGATGCATTAATGGTGAATTACGATTTAAAACGACTCAAAAGAATAGACCTGAATAGACCTGAATTTCAGCTAGAGAATTTTGCACAATTCATTCACGGAGGCAATATTGCCGACATCATGGAAGAGCTTAATAGAGCGGACTACCATATAGAGCGTAATGGAAATCCGAAAATAGTACTGCTCGATTTGGGCATTCTGATGAACCGCTACTTACATCAGAAATAGCCACACCTCCTTCTTTTTGTTCATTAGTCAATTTAAAGTAGCTTTACTCCTTACGATTAAAAAGAGGAAAGCACCATGGCATGCAGTAGTTGTTCGAGTGGTGGGGGCCTTCCTGCGGGATGTAAAAACAACGGTACTTGTTCATCTGGAGGATGCGACAAGCTCGCTGTTTACGACTGGCTGGCGAATATGGAAACGCCGGCAGGTCAAAAGAAGTTTGACTGTGTAGAAGTCCGTTTTAAAAACGGGCGTAAAGAATACTATCGGAACGAGAATGAATTACCCATGGTAATGGGTGATGTAGTTGCGGTAGAAGGAAGCCCTGGGCACGATATCGGAACGGTATCACTTACAGGCGAATTGGTTCGGCTGCAAATGCGCAAGCGCAAAATTGATCACGAATCACACGAAGTCAAAAAGGTATACCGCAAGGCCTCTCAATCAGATATAGAAAAATGGCAACGCGCTCAGGAGCGCGAAGTGCCCACGATGTATAAAGCAAGAGAATTAGCACTGAAAGGAAAGCTGAAAATGAAAATTTCAGACGTTGAATTTCAAGGCGATAATAATAAAGCGACGTTCTTTTACACAGCCGATGGGCGTGTTGATTTCCGGATGCTTATTAAAGATTTAGCCCGCGAGTTCGGTGTTCGTATCGAAATGCGTCAGATCGGGGCTCGCCAAGAAGCGGCACGTTTGGGAGGTATTGGGTCGTGTGGCCGGGAGCTCTGTTGTACCACCTGGCTAACCGATTTTCGATCCGTAAATACGGCCGCTGCTCGCTATCAGCAGTTAGCGTTAAACCCGCAAAAATTGGCAGGCCAATGTGGTAAGCTTAAATGCTGTTTGAACTACGAACTCGATGCCTATCTTGAAGAGTTTAAGACCTTCCCCGACACGAATGTCCGGTTGAAAACCGAGAAAGGGGAAGCGCGTTTCGTTAAAATGGATATTTTCAGAGGAGTTATGTGGTATTGCTATACTGGCGAGTTCTCTGCCTTCGTTGAATTGAAGAGGAATTCGGTTTCGGAAATCCTAAGGCTCAATAAAGCCGGTGAACGACCTAAATGCTTGGAAGATTTCTGCGAAGAAAAAGAAGAAACCAAGCGGCTCGATTTCAAGAATGTTGTCGGACAGGACGATCTAAAAAGATTCGACAAAAAGAAACCTAAAGGCAATCGAAATAAAGGAAACAGACGTAAAAAAAGACCCAATCGTGCACCGAATAAAAATTAAAGCACTGGCCATCTTTGCTCTATTTGCTGGTTTAGCGAGTTGTGATTCAACACGCGTTTACGAAGACTACCATTCCGTTGGCTCTAATGGCTGGCACATGGATAGTGTGCAAACCTTTTCGGTATCAAGCGAAGATAGTATTCAATCGTATGACGGATTTTTAGGACTCCGACTCAACGAATCGTATCCATATCAAAACCTATTTGTTTTTATTGAACAAGTTTATCCAAACGGTGATTCGCGTTTCGATACTGTGAATTACCGCGTCGCAGGGAGTCGAGGGGAATTACTGGGCGATGGAATTGGAGCGATTAAGGAATACCAATTGCCCTTATGGCTCGATGGCACTTTTCCTGGATCGGGTGATTATACCATATTCATTACCCAGGCCATGCGCGATACACAATTGGTAGGCGTTGAAGACGTTGGATTTAGACTAGCTTTGCATCGAGATAAGTAGAACTATGCCTGAAAATGCTCCTTCCTTTAAGCGATTCATAAAATGGTTGTGGATCCTTCTTTTGGCTCCAATAGTGGGCCTCACCCTTCTTATGTTCATGGCGAGCTGGGGCTGGTTCGGGCCTTTACCTACTGTAGAGGAGCTCGAGAACCCCAAGAACTATTTGGCGAGCGAAATCATTTCCTCCGATGGAAAACAAATTGGGAAGTACTTTCTGGAAAATCGCACCCACGCTCGCTACGAAGAGCTTTCACCGTATTTGCCTCAGGCTTTAATTGCCACCGAAGACGAACGATTTTTATCGCACAGTGGTATCGATTTCAAAGGATTGGCCCGCGCTGTAGCTAAATTAGGAACGGCAGGTGGTGCCAGTACGATTTCGCAACAACTGGCCAAAATGCTTTTTACGGAGCAGGTGGCGTCGAGCCAAGTGCAGCGTGTTTTTCAAAAGTTCAAAGAATGGGTTATTGCCGTGGAACTAGAGAAACGATACACAAAAGATGAGATTATGGTGATGTACCTGAATCGCTATGATTTCCTCAACCTAGCGGTTGGAATTGAATCGGCCGCTCAAATTTATTTCAATACGTCTGTCGACAGCCTTAGCGTTCTTGAATCCGCTACCCTCGTTGGGATGCTCAAGAATTCCTCTTTCTACAATCCGCGCCGCTTTCCAGAGCGCGTGGAGCAGCGCCGAAATGTGGTATTGAGCCAAATGGTTCGAAATGATTTTTTGTCGCGCGTTGAGGCGGATAGTCTCATGGAGGTCCCCATGGAACTCGATTATCAACGAGCAGGGCACAACGATGGTCTTGCGCCTTATTTCCGAGCGCATTTGCGCTCGTACATGCGCGATTGGATCTCTAAAAACCCGAAACCCGACGGAACGAAGTATAATTTATACACGGACGGGCTCAAAATCTATACGACCATTGATTCGCGTATGCAACAGTATGCGGAAGAGTCGATGCGAGCGCATATGAGCAATTTACAGCGCGTTTTCCGAATCCACTGGAAAGGACGTACAAACGCGCCGTTTGAAGATTTAGATACAAAAGCAATCGATCGGTTGATGCGTCAGGCCATGCGAAGAACCGATCGGTATCGCATTGCGAAGAAAAAAGATTTATCGAACGACAGTATTGAACTCTTGTTTAATACCCCGCGCGAGATGACCGTATTTTCTTGGGAAGGCGAAATAGACACGGTAATGACGCCCATGGATTCTATTGCCTACTACAAGTTCTTTCTTCAGGCGGGGGTGTTAAGCATGGATCCTCAAACGGGTTTCATTAAAGCCTGGGTAGGTGGAATCGACCATAAGCACTTTAAATACGATCACGTGTACCAAGCGAAAAGGCAAGTAGGGTCTACTTTTAAGCCATTTGTGTACGTAACGGCTATCGACCAAAAGAAATATTCACCCTGCTATAAAGTGCCAAACGTTCCCGTTCGATTCGAAAAAGAACAATGGGGACTTTTAAAAGACTGGCAACCGAGTAATTCCGATGACGAATACGGCGGAGAGCTCTCCCTCAAGCAAGGGCTAGCGGAATCTGTAAATACCATTACCGCCTTTTTGATGAAGCAAGTTCGTCCGGGACCGGTCATTGAAATGGCGCGAAACCTCGGTGTTGAGGGCGAAATACCCGAACAACCCGCCATTTGCTTGGGAACCCCAGATTTGAGTCTGGCCGAAATGGTAGGCGCTTACGGAACTTTTGTGAATCAAGGCATTTATACAGAACCCACTGCAGTACTAAGAATTGAAGATAAATACGGAGTTGTACTCGCAGATTTCACCCCGATGACCCGTGAAGTAATGAGCGCAGAAACGGCTTATACAGCGGTAAATTTGCTCGAGGGAGTTACTCAGTATGGTACTGGGGTTCGCTTGCGTACTCAATATGGGAATTACAGTTACTTGAATGATGTGGTTACCGGATACCCGTATAAATTCACCAACCCGATTGCCGGAAAAACGGGAACCACTCAAAACCACAGCGACGGTTGGTTCATGGGAATGGTTCCGAATTTAGTGACAGGTGTTTGGGTTGGGGCCGAAGATCGCGCGGCTCACTTTAGATCGATAGCCTACGGCCAGGGAGCAACAATGGCCTTACCAATTTGGGCGATGTACATGAATAAGTGTTATGCCGACCCGGGACTTCAAGTTTCTCAAGACGAATTCAATGAACCCGAAGGCGGCGTTACTATTCAGCTCGACTGCGATTTGTACGATCAGCAGCAGAAGGCGAATAATGTTAATTTTGATGAAATTGAATTCTAACAACACCGACTTGAAAACGGTGATTGGAATTCGGGACCGGCGTTAAAAGCAGGACAAACTTTAAAAGGAACCCCCATGATAAGGAAAGTAGTTGCCAATGCGCAAGAAGGAATTCAAGGGATTGAAAACAACATGACATTGATGTTGGGCGGATTTGGTTTAAGCGGAATTCCCGAAAATGCCATTTCAGCTTTGCG
>CBFIAJ010000024.1:0-5334 GCA_965660515.1 Flavobacteriales bacterium
TTTTTCTTGATCTTTTTTTCGCTGAGCACCACGGGCCAGTCGAGCAGTATGTACGATTCAGACGTCGCCCTTGGACGCAAGAGCGCGGCCGCAGTAGAATACCAATACGGTATTCTTGACGATGCGGAAAAGCAGGCTTATGTCAATGCCATTGGCCAACGATTGGTGGCGGCTTTGGACGAAACGTATTTCCCTTATTCATTCCGCATTATTCCAGAGGCTTCTCCGAATGCCTTCGCCCTCCCGGGCGGATTCTGTTTTGTGACCACCGGACTCTTAGAGCTCATTTCAACCGAAGGGGAGCTCGCAGGAGTATTGGCTCATGAAATCATTCATGCCCAGAATCGACACGGAATGAAACTTCAAAAGAAAGGTTTATTGCCTTCGTTGCTGTCGATACCCGGTGCTATTGTGGGCACGGTAAGTTCTGATTTAGGAGGGCTAATCAATGCGCCATTGGGTGCGTCTAGCGCCTTGGTAATGGCTCGTTATGGTCGGGAATTTGAAACGGAAGCAGACGTTGAAGGAGTAAAACTCGCGGTAAAAGCAGGATACAGTGCCGATGATTTAATTAGCGCCCTCGCCAAATTGGAGCGGGTCGTAGAATTAATCACTGGTGAAGAAGAAAAGAAAAGCTACTTCAACGACCACCCGATCACCGAGGTTCGAATTGAGCGACTACAAGAAATTTCAGCGACCGCGAAAACCAATCCTCGCGAGCCACTGGGAAGTTTTGTAGAGGAAATGGAAGCTTTGCCGGTTGGACCCCTGCCCGAATACGGCGTGGTTGACGACAACACCCTTCTAATGCCGGTCCAGAACCTTAAAGTTACGTTCACCGCGGATTTTGAAATGGCCGCGTATGCGAAAGTTGCAATGGCGGTGTATGAAAAGCACAATGCCGCCTTTGCTGTGTCCGAGCTGCCAGATACGGTGACGATGAAGCAGGCAATCGAAGCGGTACAAAAAGACTTAGCCAAGTTAGATAAGCATTACTTGCAAGAGAATGAATCGTATCAATGGAACGATTATCCGGGATATAAAATTCGCTTCATCGACCCGAGCAGTAGAAATGGAATGCAATACGCGATTCGATGGATTGATATGGGTGAACGAGTGGTTCAGCTCGTAGCCATGGCGCCAACGGGTTACACACAGGAAATTGAAGCGGCATTGAAATCCTTATCACCATTAACAGACGAGGACAAGTCGAAAGTTGAGCGTAAATCGATGGTCCGTGTATCGGCCCGTGAGGGCGAGAATATTCAGGTTTTGAGCGCGCGCGTAGACAATAAGTTAAGTCCAGAAGCAACCGCCTTAATAAACGAATACCCCTTGCAAGAAGAACTTGCAAAGGGTACTTTAATTCGTGTGGTTCAGGCTTCGCCTTACTTCTGAATCACCATTTTCTCGCGGATTGTTTGTCCGTCCGATTCTAGATTGATCCAATAAACGCCATTAGCCAAAGAGCGAACGTCGAGTAAAAACTCATTTTCACCGGCCGAAACCTCTGTTTCTAGCACTAAGCGACCGTCAACCGTATAAACTAGAATGGCGCCTTTTTGTACAAGAGGAACGTTGAAGGCGAGCGTAACGGCCTCCGCGGCCGGATTCGGATATACGCTGGCGTTTAATTCAATCGGTTCGTTTACTCCAATAGTTCCAATGGTGATGGTTTCTACTTTAGAGCATACACCCCCATCGGTTACGAGCGTTACGTCATAAATGCCATCCGCGGCATATGTGTGCATTGGATTCTGAAGGTTCGAAGTATTACCGTCTCCAAAATTCCAGTCCCATGAAGTGGCATTCGGTGAGGCATCAGTGAATTGAACCGTTTGCCCCGTTGAGGCATAGCTGAAGTCGATCACATCGATCACCGTGGCCGTTACGGTTACAGGGTCTCCAAAACAGCCCTCGGCTTGAACCTCTAAATCGTAGAAGTAATAATAAAAATCAGGTCCGGCCGGAGAGCCTGTAATGGTCATCAAACCAGGAGCGGTGTACGGATAATTTGCTCCGGAATTATTCCGATATAAATCGGCGAAATCGAGTCCGATGCTGTATGTTCCGGGTCCAGGCACATTGAGGTTAAGATCCACTCGCTGCGGTCCCGTTTGAGTAATATTTACTGTTACCGATTGAAGTAAGTTTCCATTTCCATCTGCGCCGTCCCATAAATTGACGACTCGCGGTCCCGGTCCGTCGGCGTCTACGAAGGCCGAAATAACGGTCAAGGCTTTTTCAGCATCGAAATTAACCGTACCAACAAAGGTGGTTCCGTGGTAACCGCCACCACCAAAATTATTGTCGACGGGTCCCACAAAGGCGAGGGGATCTACAAATGCATCCCGCACTGTATAGGTAGAGCTGGTTGTGGAAGGGCTTGTTTTGTAGGTGTTTCCCGCATATACAAGGGCACCCGTCGCATCGTACCATTGGGGAATTCCGCTTCCTAGAACCGTAAGTGCAATAGAATCTGCGGAGCAGCCCGATCCATTTGCTATGGTTGGAGTATTAGAAGGGGACACCACGTGTACATAACTAGTTTTGGTTTCTACATCACTCCCCAAAGAATTGGTAACGGTGAGCGAAACAGTGTAGGAGCCATCAGCGGCGTACGTATGCGTTGGGAAGCGAACGGAATCCGTTCCTCCATCTCCGAAGTCCCATGCCCAGGTTTGAGGCACATTGAACGACAAGTCGTCAAAGTTAAATTCACCCGTACAAGACGTGTCGTTATCAACGACAAAGTCTGCTGTTGGCGCTTCCGTCGGAATTTGACAAAGTAAGGGTATATCAAAAGCTTCTGTACCATCTGTTCTGGATGCAGCAGAACCTTGATCAGCACTTGCACCCAAACCTCGCCGGGCAAAAACCTCCCAAATTAGGCATTGGTTAGCTCCATTGTAGGCGAGCATATCAGCTTGAAGGATGGCGTCTCTACCGTCCACAAATCCCGGCCCGCAAGGCTGAAGCGTTAGGGCGTCAGTCACTAACTTGAAAACCATGGAATTTCCACCGGTTCCGCCAATAAGCTCTTCATCATATCCGTATTGATCGATAAAGGCCCAAGTCAAATCCCAAAGCATGGTGCACCAGATGAAACCTACTCCGTGTGGGACGCTAATATTGGCATTCGGTAAATCGCCGTAGGTATAGTTGTTCACGGTAAAACTTGTGTCGTAAGGAACGGGTCGAATACCGCCGCCTGTAGTCGGTGATTCGTAAATAGCATACGTTCCCATAGGGCGTCGAATGGGGTTATTGATAGCCGTATCCATGGTCATTATGATTCCATAGAAGTCACTCCAACCTTCTCCCATTTGTTCCGAGCCATTTAAACAGCTCGAGTTGGATGGCCCACCGGTCATTCGGTTCGAAATCCCATGAGCGTATTCATGAATGATTATTCCGTTATCGAGATCTCCATCGCGATCTTGTCCTAGCCCAAGTGGTAAACTCATACTTAGGTTTACCGAATCTCCTTGATTTAAGGCGTTAATAATGGCATTTCCGTTGTTTTGACCAATACAAGTCACGGGTATTGTAATACCCGGTGCAGTTCCATTAAGCGTAAAAACCGTATTATTCGTATTCACCACTATTACGGCAATGGCACCTGCATCTTGGGCGGCCTGTGCTTTGATAACAAACGAGCAGTTTCCTCTTCTTACGATAGCGATTTTTCCAGCTACGTCTGTAGCATTTATAATGCTGTCACAGGCGTTTAATGAATCGGCCGCGGCGTCGAGAAGTAACGCTACATCACCGGTTAAAGGAGTTGTAGTTAAAGGAGGTCCAAAAGTTGCTCCAGCTCCTGGGTAAAGTCCGGCAATACCTGAAGGCGCGTGAATGTCATACATGTCACCGTTCGTAACGGTTCCCGTCCAAAGATACATTTGCATTCTCCCGTTAAAACCGTCGGTTGGGGTGGCAAAATTCGCGTTGTTTAGTCCACCGCCATCTTGCGCTTCTGCGTTCACTTCATCGGATCCCACTCCGCCGTTTCCGTAATTGTTGAATTGGAAATTCCCGTTGGGTTCATCTAAACCGTAGTGCCACATAATGTCGTGGATGCGGTTATTCATATAAAAAAGATTGGTTGTCGCTGCAGATTTATACGCACCGGGTTGTTGATTCAAGTCGAGCGGAAAATCGAAGTTTAGCGCCGTACCTCCATCGGGTGAAAAATCCGGAGAATTATTGTCCGTAGTATCGGTATATGCGTAAACATTGTTTCCTCTAGTGATGGTATACTCGGCGCCGTCAATACCGTCAGTATCGTGCCATCCATAGGGAGAGGCTACTGTATCATGTGGATCCGTAAGGAGCGCTCTTGACCCATGGCTTGGACTCTCTACAGGCAAGGGGTACACGTTGTAGGCCGAAGTTATACTACTCGACGGAGCTAGAGGTGCTGCCGACGGAGGAAGTGCTTCAGAAGCGTCAAAATTCGACGTTGAGGTAGCGTGGTTGTGCCAAGTACTTGAATGCTCCGGGAATTCGCATCGCACCACCCAGTCGTACCGTTCGAGTTCCGAGCCGTTATCCGCGTCAATCACAAATTGCCACCAGTGCTCGGCATCCAATGGGTAAATGTCAAGCTTCCACGCCAAACGAAGTTCTTCGCCCGCATTCCAGTATACTTGCTCTACCTGTATGTTTTCAAGTGAGAGCGAGCCTTTGGAAAAGGTGTATTTGTTATTTGTTTTTTCGAGCAAGGTGCCCATCTGCCCGCTGAGGGCAAGAAACTCTTTCGCTTTATCAATGGCACCTGAAGGCGTTATTGACGGCGAAGAAGACCCTTTGGGAAGTGACTGTAGGTTTGAAATCAAATTACCTACCATCGAAACCGCCGCTCCATTGGAATTAATCAACACATTTGCCCGAGCATTTTCAATTAGAATGCCTTGAATGCTTTGAGCAATATGGACATGCCAAACGCCTGTTGATTTTGTGGGAACTTCATCCGTAATGACAAATTGGCTAACATCTGAAGAGCTTAAATCAAATTCTGAATAGTGCTCATTCAGATAACTAGAAACGGTGCTTTCGAATTGGTTTTGCGCGTTGGAGTTCAGCGTAAAAATGAATGCCAAAAGCATTAATGGGAATGAAGTTTTTTTCATTGTAGCAAAGTAGATGTCGCGAGTAGCAGCACGACTTAGGGTTAATTAGTGGATAAAAGCTGAATAATCAGCATTTTATACTAGGCTCGCCAAGATACAAAGGAAAACGGAAATGCGTAAGACTTGTTCAATTTCGACAGTTGTCATTGGGCCGCCTCATCGGCGGGATTTAATGTCATTACCGCTATGCTTGTGAAAAAAA
>CBFIAJ010000024.1:5431-11637 GCA_965660515.1 Flavobacteriales bacterium
TTTGTTCAATTTCGACAGTTGTCATTGGGCCGCCTCATCGGCGGGATTTAATGTCATTACCGCTATGCTTGTGAAAAAAAAGATGCCCGAGGCTCTTTTTTCACCGACGTCAATATAAATAAGGAGTTAGCCACCCGATGCGCCGAAAGTCCTAATTTAATAGAGGTTTTAGCCAAGATTCGAAGGATGGGTTAGACCCTACAAGCTCCGTGAAAAGGGTTTAGGGGTTATCGTTCTTTTGCCCATTTGTAAATAGAGCGATGGATCTAGATTAATTCCTAAACCATGCTCATTGTGCCGGTAACCATGTTGGTGAGTTGGATTTTTTATCAGTTTTACGTTTTTGGAACGGTGATGTCACAACCTTTTGAATTTCAGACCTCAGTGCCCATGGACTATATCGTCCGCAAAATCGAAATTGATTTGAAAGAGATTATTGGGGAAAAGCACATACCCGATCCCGTACTTGAGAAAGCGGGTGTGTTAACTTAAAGCTTCATCCTTACCAATCCAGAGCATGAGGGATCGATAGCCAATGCTCAAGATCACAGGACCTACAAATAGGCCGATAATGCCGTGTGCTGCGAGTCCACCGAGAGCGCCAATTAAAATGACCAGCATAGGGGTTGTTAGTCCTCGCCCTAAAAGAACGGGTTTCAGAATGTTATCTATAAGTCCAATGGCGAACGTGTAGATAGCGAAAATGATTGCAGGCGTTGTATCCATGAAACTGAACCCGTAAATAATAATGGGAACCGTTATAATGAGAACGGGTAATTGAACAATGGCTGCAATTAAAATGAGAATAGCCCACAATCCTGCCGCAGGCAGCCCGGCTATCGCGAAACCCACGAAAGCAAGAGCCGCTTGAACGAGCGCGATGAGGAGAATACCCTTCACTACGCTCACAATAGTATCGCGCGCTGTGATCACGTATTCATGGCCTCTATCTCCGATTAAACGCTTTGAAAAGCGTTCCAAGAATTGGAAAATGTCTTCGCCATAAACCATCAAAGCCCCGGCAATGATTATGGCAATAATGGAGATGACCAAGTCCGTCATGATGCCTAAAATGCTTTTAAGCAGCCACGTGCCGACATTGCCAATAGGTTCTTTATAGTGCTCTATGAAACTCGGTAAATTACTGGCGGCTTCATTCCAAACAGAATAGACTTGGTCGCCGATTAAGGGCCAATCGGCAACTTTTGCAGGAGGCTCTTGTAAGTTTATTTCGTCTGTATTTAACTCTCTCTTTAACTCTTTTGCCGTTTTCGTGAGGGAATGGCCGATTTGAACGCTCGGCAACACAAAAACGGTAAGCAAGATTAAAATCATGGTTGTGGCCGTCAATATTTTTCGGCCTTTGAATTTCGTTTTCACCCATTTGAATAATGGATAAAGGGCTACGGCAATAATTCCGCTCCATATGAGCAATACCAGAAAGGGGCGAGCGATGTAAAAGCACCACAAGATGATGATGCTCGCGAGAATTATTCTAAAGAAAATATCGAGTGGTTTTTGGGAAGGAGCAGAGGCCATTGGGTTCGATTTAGAGATTCTAAATTAAGCTTTCCCTGCAAATAAGTACTTTTAGAAGCTTCAACATTATGCGACTATGCGTTTATTCCTTTTATCGATTCTAATTGTTCTGTGTGGTTTTGTATCCGTGGGCCAAAACGGGAGTTCCGATTCCACAGCTCCGGTAATAAATCGAATTGAACTTTCTGAGATATCCTCCGCGCGCGTTGAATTGTTTCAATACCTCAGACAAGAAGTCACGCCGGTTTTAGCCGATTCGTTGATGGAGCAGCGCAGGATTGAAACGGAACGACTGAAAGCCTCCGTAGATTCCCTGGCCTTACTCACAGGACAAATTTTAGAGAACGGACAAATCACTGGAACGCTTGAAGGGCTTGAGTTAAGGTGGAATGATTTAGATGGCCAAGTAGGCGCACTAGGAGCTGAACTCGCCTCGCGAAACAGAAAATTAGAAGGAATTGAAAAGCAATTGGGAAAGTACAATTCGGCCTGGACCTTGCTGCTTGAGGAAATTGAAGCCGAAGACTCCAAAGAAGAAATAGTCGGTCAGATAGAAATGACGATTGAAGATCTCGATTCCGTCTTCACCATGGTCGACAGCGAATTCGATTTATCGCTCAGTACCGAGGCGCTTGTTACAGAGCAAGTGTTAAAAATAGAAGGTCAATTAAAGGATATTGACAATGCTAAAACCCGGGCGCTCTTTACCCGTGTAATGGAGCGCGAAGAGAATTTTCTGAATCTTCACAAGGATACGACCTCTGCTTCCAACGTGGGTTTACAGGCGCTCATTACTTTGGCAGAAGCAGATGTAAAAATGTACTTGGACCAACATCAAAGACGTATTCTTTGGTTTTTTCCCTTGACCATTTTGTTTTTATTGTTCCTGTATCGAATGAAAAAAGGGCTTACCCTTGATGATGAAATTTACAGCGATCGTATCACGAAAAGCCTATTTCAACGCCCTTGGCTATCCTCAGTATTTTATGGTTTGCTCACATTAATTGGGTCCTTAGAAGACGCCCCCCAATTGTTTGTAATGACCTACGTTTTGCTTCTGCTCGGGACATTCATCGCCGTATTTATTGGGCACATTAAAGACGAACAGAAATGGGTAGTACTTGGAGTTACGTTTATGTATCTCATATTCAAACTCGGCGCCTTTAATGTGGGTCCTGTCGGCCAGCGAATATTCCTTTTATGTATTGAGGTGGCCCTCTCTTTTGGCCTGTACAGACTCTGGAAAACGAGAACCCGATATTCCTCTATCAAGGCTTGGTGGGTTCAATTGGTGATACTGTTGGCTCCCTTTTTACTCTTACTGCAATTAGTGTCTATTGTTGCGAATTTGGTTGGGTACTTTGTTTTTGCCATGCTCTTGACCGACGGTACGATCACGTCATTAATGGGCGCCATATTTGTTGGGCTTACTTTCCAAAGTTTGACGATTGCCATCCGTACGTGGTTTGGCAGTGGAATCCCAACGTATTCGCATCGTTGGAGTGAAGAGTCGCGAGAAAAAGCTATTAGAGGAATGAACCGGATCATTCAAATAACCGCGATCTTCCTCTTTGCTCGGATCTTGATGAATGGATTTTATATTCTCCATGCACTTGAATTTTGGTGGGAAGGGCTACTTACTGTTGGTATGACAGTGGGCGATGGGAAAATCACTATTGGGAACGGGCTCGATTTCTTTGGAGTCTTGGCAGTGACCTGGCTAGTTGTGGGGTTGTTTATCTTATTTCTCAGAGAGGAAGTACTTATGCGGCTCGATTTAGAACGCGGGGTTCCCATGGCAATTAGCTCCATCACGAATTACACCTTGGTTACTTTTGGGATCTTTTTAGCCTTGAGCCAATTGGGGTTTGATTTTACAAATCTTGGGCTTCTCGCGGGAGCTTTGGGTGTGGGTATTGGTTTTGGACTTCAGTCGATCATAAACAACTTCTTGAGCGGATTGATAATCGTTTTTGAGCGACCCATTACGGAGGGCGATATTGTTAAAATTCAATTAGATGAGGGCGAAGTAATTCGAATTGGTATTCGAGCGACGACGCTGCGCTTATATGACTCGTCGGAGCTCATTGTACCGAATAGCGACATAGTTTCTCAAAAGGTCATTAATTGGACGTTAGCGAATAAGACGCGGCGACTTCGATTTGATTTCCAACTGCCTTTGGCAGGATTAGACCCGGAACGAACGGTTATGCTCGTTGCCGATGCCATGAAAAATGTGATTCAATCGGGAAACCTCCCAGAACCCATGGTTTATTACGATGGAATTGATGAAAATAGAGGAAAATTTTTCATCCATTTGTGGGTAGAACGCGACATACTGTTCACCAAAAACAGAGTGTACACCGAGATTTATCGGACGCTAAAAGCGAAAGATATCGGCATGATTGCTCCAGATATGATTAGCCTGACACAAGTAGATGAACACCTGTACACCGAGGATAAGGAGTCAGAAAAAGAGAGCTCAATTACTCCGGATCCGGAAGAGCCGAAACAGGAGTAACATCATCTGCACCGTGGGCTAATCCTTTTAGCTTTTTCACGAAAAGAACCAGTACCAGGCCGAAAACGAAACAGAAAGCAAAAACGCCAACGAAAATGGCCATTTCTCCCGCTTTTTGAGCGGCTTCTCCTATGAGCCCAGCCAACTTGTTTCCAATACCCGTAACAAAAAAGTAGGCGCCCATCATGAAACTAGCGTATTTAGCGGGGGCTAGTTTGGTAATGAAGGAAAGGGCTACCGGTGAGATACTCAACTCGCCAATGACGTGTAAAAGGTAAGCAGCGAACATCCAGTAAACCGATGCCATTCCATTATCGGAATTCATGGTCTCTTGAGCGGCACCAGCCAAGAATAAAAACCCGAGTCCGGTTATTATAGTTCCCACGCCCATTTTGAATAACGAGCTAGATTCACGTCCCCATTTGCGCCATTGGTTCCAGAAATAGGCAATGGGCGCTCCGATAAGAATTACGTAGAATGCGTGCAGCGCCTGAAGAAAACTTGCGGGAACGGTAAAACCGAACATTACGCGATCAATTTTCTCTTTGGCGTACAAGTTCATGAGTCCGCCTGCTTGCTCATAGGCACCCCAAAAAACGACGACCACTACGAAGGATAATAAGAGCACTTTGAGCCGGTCTTTTTCATCTTGGGTGAGCGGGGTCGATTTTAATTTGCCATCCACCCGGGAGGGTGGAGTGAAATCGCCGATTCCTTTTAAATGCTTTTGACCCATTACGTAGACAATTTGGCCAATGGCCATACCAATCGCTGCCAATCCGAATCCGTAATGCCAGTTAATTTCTTCACCTACATATCCCACCAGGAGGGGAGCAGAAAAGGCTCCAATATTAATTCCGATATAGAAAATGGTGAATCCAGCGTCACGACGGCCATCTCCCTTTTTGTACAGCCCGCCCACCATAGTCGAAATATTGGGCTTCAAAGCACCTACCCCTAGAACGATGAAAACAAGACCTGTGTAGAAAGCGTAAACGGTGTCCCAGGCCAAAATGAGGTGACCCATGCAAAGGAGCACGCCACCGAGCATAACCGCTTTCTTTTGCCCCAATAGCCTATCGGCTAGAAGTCCACCCGGCACCGACATCACATAAACCATCATTGTATACCATCCATAAAGCTCGAGCGCCGAGGTATTTTCCCATCCCAAACCGGGATTATCGGTCGTTGCCTTCGCCGTTAAATACAATACGAGGATGGCCCGCATTCCATAGTAGGAAAAGCGTTCCCACATTTCAGTAAAAAACAGAATGAAGAGTCCGGCCGGGTGGCCCATGATCATTTTTGTGTCGTCAGATTGCATAGCGCTTTTTTGTTTCGGGGGGAAAGTACAAAATGATCGCGATTGAATAGAACGAGTTGCCATTACGATGAAAAGCAAGCAGGTGAAAAAAAGTAACTTGCGGATCTAAACCTATGCGAAGATGAATAGAGAAGAGTTGTTGTCGGCGATAGATGAAAAGTACAAGGCAATCGGTCAAAACCCAGATGTGCATCTATCAGGACTTTTGCACGCAAAACCAATGACCTACTGGGATTATATTCAGGTAGATGCACTTTTGGGTTTGCAGACGCAACGTACGGAACACCCCGATGAAATGGTGTTTATCATGTATCATCAGATTAACGAGCTGCTCTTTAAAATGATTCTTTGGGAAATTGATCAGGTGGCAACGGCGGAAGATATCACCGCGGAAAAATTCGCTTTGCATCTCGATCGAATCAGCAGATATTTCGATATGCTCTCCGAGTCGTTTTCTATTATGGGCGATGGCATGGAAAAGGAACAGTACATGAAATTTCGCGATACTCTGACACCGGCCAGCGGGTTTCAAAGTGCTCAGTACAGAAAAATTGAATTTGCCTCAACGGATCTTATTAATTTGATCGACTATCGTTTTCGCGCCACGATCGATCGAAACACCCCATTCGAACACGCCTACGAGCATTTGTATTGGCAGGCGGCGGGTAAAAATTTCGATACGGGCGATAAATCGACTTTGCTGCGCAATTTCGAAAACAAATACATGGAAGAGTTTATCACTTTCATGAAGCAATACAACAAAGCGAACCTTCAACTTATCTATTTGCGTTTGCCCAGTGAAAAGCGAAATAATCCGGCTTT
>CBFIAJ010000024.1:11735-26111 GCA_965660515.1 Flavobacteriales bacterium
TAATTGAGGCCTTGCGTCATTATGATCACACCGTAAACGTTAAATGGGTGATGAGCCATTTGAACGCCGCTCGCAAATATTTGGGCGATTCGGAAGCCACCGGAGGTTCGGAATGGCAACGCTATATGCATCCGAAATATCAGAAAAGAGTATTTTTCCCCAATCTTTGGACAAAACCTGAGTGGGAAAACTGGGGGGTAAGTAACCTTGAAGGCCATCTTTCTTGGGAAGAAGCTCAAGCACTTGAAAACAACTAAACAATGGCAGGACTCATTTATTTAAGTACCGATTAGATTGATTTTGACGAGGAAGGCGTCACCGAGCTTTCGCGAAAATCGAACGATCTAAATCACGCCGCCTGCGAGGACTGTTAGCCCTCGGCTTTATGGGTCTTTTTATGTTTGCGATCACATCGTGTAGCCATGAACGCTATACCAGCGAATCGGGAATTGCCCAACACCGAGGCCCCATTTCGAAATACAGCAGAGCTGAAATAAGCACCAACACCGGAAGGCACGTACGCTAATTTTTTGAAGCTTGATTTTTTCTTAATCTAGTTCAATAGATGTAGATACATCTATTTTCCATCTTTGTAGTGTTCAACTAAAAAAAAAAGAAGATGGAAGCAACAGCTACAAAAACAAAATGGTGTATTGATATCACCCATAGCGAAGTACAATTCAAGGTAAAGCACTTGGTTATTTCTACCGTTACCGGGTCGTTTAAAACGTTTGACGGATCTCTGGAAACCGAAAACGACAATTTCGACGGAGGGGCCGTGACCTTTGATGTGGATGTAAATAGTATCGACACCAATCAGGTAGATCGCGACAACCATTTGCGCTCAGCAGACTTTTTTAACGTGGAAGAATTCCCGAAGATGACCTTCAATGGATCTCTTCAGAAAAAGGAAGACGCTCGTTTTGAGTTAAGCGGTTCTCTAACCATTAAGGGAACGACCAAAGAACTTACTCTTGCTGTGGAATACGGCGGAACCATGGTCGATGGTTATGGGCAAACGAAAGCCGGATTCGAAGTAGAAGGTAAAATTAACCGCAAGGACTTTGGATTAACCTGGAGTATGGTAACAGAAGCGGGCGGAGTAGTCGTTGGAGACGACATCAAATTGCTTTTCAACATACAGTTTACGAAGGCTTAATTCCATTAGGATAGAAAAAAGGCCCCAATTCATCAGAATTAGGGCCTTTTTATTTTTTAGCAACGGGTTTTGATCATATTTCCTCGACACTTTCTGTCGGAATCCACCCAATTTTTCCATCGACCAACCGGACTCTTTTCCAACCCGAAAAAGTTTCGCGAACGGCGACAGTGGTTCCTTCATGCAATACAAAGAGGTCTTCTGCATCTTCGTCCGGGCCACTTTTCACGTACACATTGGCATTCATAATGATCGCTGTTTTATTGCGCTCGAGGTGGCGCGATTCAAATTCGCCCAGTAGGTTGGCCATGAATGAAACGCCAATAAATATAAAGGCCATTGTTACGAATAGCGGCCTTCGGTCGGATGGTTCTCGGCGTAAAATCAGTACGGCCGTGATCAACACAAAAAACAAGAAGAATACGACCCCCATTTTTATCCAGCCGCTAGGCTGAAATAATTCGACCAAGCCTCTGTATACCCTTGTTAGCAATGGGCGAGGAAGTGGGTCAATTTCATCGACCAATTGTCCACGAGCGATATTTAAATTCCGAATGATTTCTTCGTCGCTGCCTTTTAATTGCAGTGCTCGCTCGTAATTCAAGATCGACTTGGCCAACTGACCCTGCTGGAAATAGGCATTTCCCAAATTATAATAGGCCGCTGGGCTAACTTCGCTTCCCGACAAAGAGCGTTCGTATGACTCAATAGCCGCTTCAAAATCGCCATCGGCGTAGAACTGGTTTCCCTGATTGAAGTCATCTACTTGAATAGAATAGGCCGATAGACTCAAAAGAACAGTTAGAAAGGGGAATAGCTTTTTCATTGATTCAGTGCGTTTTCAAGTTCTGTAATCAAGTCGAGCGTTTCTTTATAATGACGTTCATTCGCCTGCCCTCCGGCATTCGGTGCATATCGAGCAAACGAGGTCGCATTCCACAATTCCTTCACCCGCGCATTGAGCTGATCGGAACTCCCGTTCTCTTTGAGCTTTTCCAATACCGGATCGAGTCCGAGCCCCGCCAGATCAATATGGAGCTTATCGCGCACATAGCCTTCCAAAGCTTTGGCAATTTCTTCATAAAAAGATCGGTGATCGCCTTCATTCATTAACTTTTTCGCCTGAGCCAAGCGCTTCGTTGCCACTTTACGGGCACCCCTTTTGCGCTTTCCAATTTGGTCTTGCGCCTCCGCGGCGCGATTCTTAGCATAGGCGTATACTCCCAGAAGTAACAGCGAACCAAAAATATACATAAGCCAACGCCAAGTGCTGTTTTGGAAAGAGGAACCTCGTTTTGCCCATGAATCGGATTGAGTTTTGATATACAGAATATCTTCGTTTAGATAATCTACTTCAGATCGACCTCTGTTGATAAGGTTATTTCCGGAGGTTCCGGCTCCCGGATTATCGGACCCACCGGTTACCGAGATCATATAATCTTCAGAAGATAACTGAACGTACTTTTTCTTGGCTACATCGAAATAACTGAAGGTCATGGCCGGAACTTTGTACGTTCCATTGAATCGCGGAATGAGTAAGTATTCATTTTTTCTCGAACCCGACAATCCTTGAGAGGAAGCTTTTACCCTTTCGGAATACTTGGGGTCATAGGCTTCAATAGAAGGCGGAATACTGGGTTTCGGCAGCTCAAAAAGCTTAAGGTTTCCTTTACCTGAAACACCAACAGAAAGGGTTGCAGATTCGTCCGCGGAAACTTCGGTCCGATTCAAATCAACTTCAAATTGATATTCACCTACCGCACCACTAAAATCACTCGGTTTGCCAGCAGTAGGCAACGGACTTACGTCAATGACAACGTTGCTCGATTTAGCCGAGTAATTCACAGTTTCATATACGGGCCTTCCAAAGAAGTCGCGTTGCCTCGTGGGAACGGCGGTTTCCAGATCCAAAATAAAAGGATCTATTTCCAGTTTTCCGCTTTTTTGAGGAATCAGCACGTAGCGCTTCAAAGTGGCAACATTGAACAGTTTACCATTTATGTTTTCTCGTTCCTCGGCCTGATTTTTTAAATCAATCTCCTCTTTAAAAAAGCCATTTAAATTGGGGGGTTGCCCACTGTAATTTCTTATTTGACTCGCGTAATACAGTTTAAATGTGACCACAATGGGTTCGCCGACGTACACATCGCGTTTACTGATAAAAGCCCGCAATATATTGTTCCGTGCGGCAACGGATAGAGGGTCGTTTTTATCACGGGGCTTTTCTGAATCCTTAACGACCTTGATCTCAATAGGCTTGGTTTTTACCAAAGAGCCTTTTATTTCGGCCCGAGCAGAGGGTATTGCAAAGGTTCCTGTTTGTGTGGGCTGTAAAATATAGCTGTAACTGAACTGGGTCGTCATGTTCCCATTGACAATATTGGTCGATTGGCTCTGGTTGGGACCGCTAACCACTTGAAAAGGACCGAAAGCCGGCGCAGAAAAATTAGTCCAGCGATTATTGGCTTCGAAGGTAATTTGAAACCGTTCACTTTCTCGAACTACCGATTCATTTACATAGGCTCGAAAAGTTACCTGCGCCGAAACGCAGAAGGTAGAAAGTAAAAGCAGTACGAGGAAATGTCTTTTTATCACCAGTCTTTCTCTTTTTTATCTTTCTTGGCTTTCACTTTTTCCTTTTTCAGCTTTTCTTGTACCTGCTGCTCTTGTTGTTGTAAGGCTTCTAAAAGGCGCATTGCTTCTTCTCGACTAATTTGGCCTTCGGCCGGATTCTGACCTTGTTGTTCATCGGGCTGCTGCTCTTGATCGTCATCTCCTTCTTGAGCATTTTCATCTTTTTGCTGCTGGTCTTTCTGTTCGTCTTGTTGATCTTGTTTTTGCTGCTCGTCTTGATCCTGCTCGTCTTGATCTTGGTTCTGCTCTTGATTTTGTTGATCATCGTTTTGCTCGTCTTTATTCTGATCTTTTTCTTGTTCTTGCTGCTCTTGCTCTTTCAATTGCTTTTGAGCATAGGCCAAATTGTGGCGAGTTTCGGCATCGTTTGGGTTATTTCGGAGGGCATTTTTATAGGCCTCTACGGCCTGATCCCATTGCTGCCCTGCGCTGTGGATATTGCCTATGTTGTGATAGCTTTTCGCTTTTAATTCTGGATCATTACTGAGCTCGGCAGCGGCATTGAATTCTGCCAATGCGTCTTCCATGCGCTCTTGTCGAAACAAAGCATCACCGAGGTTAAAATGGGCTTTGTCTATAGTACCATCGGCGCGAAGGGCATTCGTATAGGCAACTTCAGCATCGTCAAAGGCACCTTGCTCATAGGCTGAGTTTCCGGACCGAATAAGGGCGTTGGGCTTTTGTCCCATCGCCGCTATCGATCCAAATAGAGCAAGTAAAAAGGCGAACTTTTTCATGAGTTGAACAATTTAAGGCGATTCCACCAACTTTTACGTTCTGTGAGCAATGCATCAATCAGAAAACAGAGCAGCGCCAGTACTAAGAAAACGGGAAACTGGTCTTTATATTCGCTGAATACCTTCGATTCAATTTCTTCTCGTTGCATACTATTCAGGGTTTCCTCAACATATTCAACAACTTCTTCGGTACGATCACCGTAAATGTAGGACCCTCCGCCATTTTTGGCAATGTCCACAAGCTTTTCTCGATCTAATTTAGTGACGACCACGCGACCCGATTCGTCCTTTTTAAAATCGACAGTACGTCCACTTTTTTTCTCGGGTATGGGGCCACCCGATGGCGTGCCAATTCCTATAGTATAGATGAAAATCCCTTTATCAAGGGCGGCTTTGGCAGCTTCAATCGCGCCTTCTTCATGGTCTTCGCCATCACTTAAAATGAAGAGCACCTTGTTTTTGGTGGTTTCCCCTGAGCTGAAGTATTGGTCGGCCAGTCCAATGGCTTCGGAAATAGCCGTTCCTTGGGATGGAACGATATCGGTATTTACAGTGCGCAGGAGCATTCTAGCCGCTGAATAGTCCGTTGTAATGGGTAGCTGAGGATACGCTTGGCCGGCATACACAACTAATCCAATACGATCACTGCCCAGGGCATCCAGAGTTTTTCCGATTATCTGTTTGCTTTTTTCTATGCGGTTGGGCGCTACGTCTTCAGCGAGCATACTTTTCGAAACGTCCAATGCAAATACTACGTCCACTCCTTTTCGCTTCACAGTTTCTAACTTGGATCCTACTTGGGGGTTGGCCAATGCGACCACCAAAAAGAAAATTCCAAGCGTAAACCAAAGTGTTTTATATAAATGGCGTGAACGGGTGGCCGTCGTGCTTAATTGTTTCGCCGCTTTTCCGACCCCAAACTGTTTTCGAGCCCGTTTTCTCCATTGGGCCCAAAGCACATGAACTAGCCACAGCACCGGCACAAGGGCTAGTCCGTATAAAGCTTCAGGATGTTCCCATCGATAGAGTTCCATTAGAAAGCGCTTTTAAACAAAGTTTTTCGCAGTAGAAATTCAACGCAAACTAAGGCCAGAGCGAGTAGTGCGAGTGGATAAAATTTCTCTTCGTATTCGTAATAAGTTAGTTCTTCAAGTTGCGTTTTTTCAAGCAGGTCAATTTCTTCGTAAATCGATTGAAGCTTTTGGTTGTCCGTTGCTCGGAAATATTTTCCGCCCGTGAGGGCGGCAATTTCTTGCATGCGTTCTTCGTCAATTTCAACTTCGACTTGCACTACGCGTCGGCGACCAAACATATCAGTAGTAGGCTTCGGCGCCATTCCGATGGTACCGACACCAATGGTATAAACGCGGATGGCGTATTCTTGGGCGATCTCGGCCGCAGTTACCGGGTCAATAAATCCGGAGTTATTTACCCCGTCGGACATAAGAATGATCACTTTGCCTTCTGCTTCACTTTCCTTTAATCGATTAACAGCAGTGGCCAATCCCATTCCGATGGCCGTTCCGTCATCAATGCGACCAAACTGCACATCGTTGAGTGAGTTTTGAACAATGCGGTGATCTGTGGTGAGGGGCGATTGCGTGAAACTTTCGCCCGCGTAAACGACCACTCCAAACCGATCGCTTGGACGATCTTTTACGAATTGCGCTGCGACGCGTTTGGATGCTTCGAGCCGATTAGGCTCAAAATCCATTGCATCCATAGAACTCGAGACATCAAGTGCCAAAACGATATCAATTCCTTCACTGGAACTGGTTTTTTGACCCATCTCAGATGTTCTGGGGCGAGCTAATGCCGCAATGATAAACGCCAAGGCACTTAGTTTTAGAAAAGGCAGCAGCACGCGCAAAAGTACCACCGTATTGATCCCGGAATGAGCTGCCGCTCCCGAATGCCGTAACGCCGCAACGCCCTTTGTTCGGTTTCGCCATTCCCAAAAAATAAGTAGAGGAAGCAACAAAAGCGCCCAAAACCATTCGGGATGTACGTACTCCCAATGCATCATGATTCTGAAGTTTTAGCGGGTTCAACCAGAGTCGAGTGAACAGAATCGATAAAACTTTTCGCCCTTCGATACGCCCGTTCACAGTCTTCATCGCGGTATTTTTGCTTGGCGAATTTAACTTGATCGGCTTCTTTCATGAGGGTAATAAAATCCAATTGAACCTCCGAGTTAATCGGAGTTGCTTTGAGCAAGGAGGCGGTTTCATCCGTGGTGCGTTCCAAGGCCGGAATCTGATGACCCAGTTCAAGGTATCTTCGAGCAATATCAGTGAGTTGGTCGAAGTACTCCTTTACCTCCCCTTTTTGCCATAGCTTATTCTCTAGCAATTCACCGAGTTGGTTTAATGCTTGTTCATACGGGTCAATCTTAGGTCCCAGATCTACCTCCTCGGTATGTTTTTTAGGCCTATTTCGCCACCACCGAATGGCGAACAAAAGAACGAGACCAGCCAAAACCCATGGCCACAATTCTTGAAGCCATTCGCCCAAAGTTTTGGGAGCACGAATGGGCTCTTTGATGTCGAAAGGATTTTCTTGTAAATCGTCAACGCCTTGAACCGATAAAAATATGGGGTCACTATAAACGGTGTCGCCGTCAATGACCAACGGGAGAGGCTCCAGTACATAGTAGCCGGTATCCCAAAGAGTAACGGTGATGCGTTCTTCGAGTAGTGTTTCTGTGTTTAATTGGACGGTGTCCACTCCACTTCGCTTGATGATTTCCGCGGCGTTCAATGAATCCAAGAGATCGGGCCACAAGACATCGCTCTCCGAAGGAGTAGAGGCCCGAAGAAGTACATTTATTTGCTCTCCAATAAGAATCGAGTTCGTGTCGGAACTCATACTCCAAGTGGAAGTCTGACCCAAGGAAACGAATGAAGTTACCAAGAATAACAGGGATAGGGCGGCGGAGAAGGCCTTTGTCGATCGTGAATGTTGCGTTCGAAATTTCATCAAGCCGATCGTCTTTTGAAATAGCCCAACATTTTTTTCACATAGCTTTCGTCAACGCTACAGCTCATGGCACCCGCTCCCGCTCGCGGAAATTGCTTTTCGAAATTAGCTTCTCGTTCAAGAAACCATGCTTTTTGTCTTTTTCGCACCGCTTTGCTCGAAGTATTCACCCATTGTTCTTTTCCGGTTTCCGGATCTAAGAAAGGAAGCAATCCGATGTTAGGGAGTTCTTTTTCGCGCTGATCATAAATACGAATTCCAGTGAGATCGTGTCGCTTTGAAGCAATCTTCAGGGCATCGTTATATCGATCGTCGAGAAAATCACTCAATACAAAAACAATGGCCTTCCGTTTCATCATATTGGTCAGGTAGCCCAGAGCCAAGCCGATGTCTGTTCCTTTACCCTCAGGCTCAAATTCTATGAGTTCGCGAATGATTCGCAAAACGTGTTTACGCCCTTTAGCGGGCGGAATAAACAACTCGATTTGATCACTGAAAAGGAGCAGGCCAATTTTGTCGTTATTGCCCATCGCGCTGAAAGCGAGAACAGCAGAAATTTCAGTAAGGATATGCCTTTTCGTAGCTTCTCCGGAGCCAAAAGTTTCCGAGGCGCTGATATCGACTACAAGCATCAATGTCAGTTCACGCTCTTCTTCAAACACCTTAATAAAGGGCTCTTTAAATCGGGCCGTTACATTCCAGTCAATCGCGCGAACGTCATCGCCGAATTGATACGGTCGTACTTCGCTGAAAGCCATTCCCCTTCCTTTAAACGAACTGTGGTATTCGCCGGAAAATAAATGGTCACTCAAGCGCTTCGTTTTTATTTCAATGCGCCGTACTTTTTTTAATACTTCTGAGGTATCCATTTTTTAAGGGACTTCTACAGAATTTAAAATTTCACGAACGATGTCTTCAGAAGTCACATTTTCAGCTTCAGCTTCATAGGTGATTCCAATTCTATGGCGCAATACATCCATACAAACCGCGCGAATATCTTCCGGAATGACGTACCCTCTTCGTTTTATGAAGGCGTGTACTTTGGCTGCACGAGCTAAGTTGATCGAACCACGAGGTGACGCCCCGTAATTGATCAAGGGCTTTAATGAGGAAAGCTTGAAAACTTCCGGATTTCTGGAGGCAAAAACGATATCGAGAATGTACTGCTCTATCTTTTCATCCATATACACTTTGTGTACCATGGTTCGGCCGCGTAGAATGTCTTTAGTATGTACAACGGGTTTGATAACCGCTTTTTCAGCGGCCAAATTTTGGCGCATAATCAAGCGCTCTTCTTCTTGTTTTGGATAATCGATCACCGTTTTTAACATAAATCGGTCCATTTGCGCTTCCGGAAGGGGATAGGTTCCTTCTTGTTCGACGGGGTTCTGAGTGGCGAGCACGAGGAAGGGTTCTTCTAGTGGAAAAGTTTCTTCGCCAATTGTCACTTGACGTTCTTGCATCGCCTCGAGCAATGCGCTTTGAACTTTAGCAGGCGCTCTATTTATCTCATCCGCAAGAACAAAATTGGCGAAAACAGGACCTTTTTTAATGTTAAACTCATTAGCACTCATGTTGTAAATCATGGTTCCAATGACATCGGCTGGCAGCAAGTCGGGAGTAAATTGGATCCGGCTAAATTTGCCATCTACTGCATTGGCTAATGAGTTAATAGCTAGTGTTTTAGCGAGGCCTGGAACCCCTTCTAAAAGAATATGACCACTTCCGAGCAATCCTATCATAAGTCGCTCAATCATATATTTTTGACCTACAATGACCTTGTTAACCTCTTGATTGATGAGATCGACAAAGGCGCTTTCGCGCTCAATTTCTTCATTGAGTGCTCTAATATCGAATTCCGTTGACTGTACTTCCATGTTTTCGCTTTTTTCGGCTCCCAAGGTAAGGAAGCCATTTCGGTTTCGCGCCCAAAATTCTGAAATGCAAACGCAAAAAGTCAAGCTTTAACGGGGTTATGAGCGTTAAAGTTTTCTTAATTCTTACCTTTCAACTTCCAATGAAAAAGCTTTGTACCCTTCTACTCATATGTGCCATTTTGTTCGCTTCCGGACAGGAGCAACCGAAGCTGGGGCTCGTGCTTTCTGGCGGTGGAGCAAAAGGCGCTGCGCATATTGGCGTGCTAAAGGCCATGGAAAAAGCGGGCCTGCGGCCCGATTTCATTACGGGAACCTCCATGGGGTCTGTGGTGGGTGGACTCTACGCCATCGGTTATTCGGCTGATGAAATAGAACAAATGATGCTTGAGGTTGACTGGAATTTGGTTCTTTCCAATCAAGTGCCTTTGAATTATATCTCTTTTGAAGAGAAGGAATACTACAACCGCTACTTGGTTGAATTCCCAATGAAAGGAGTAGAGCTTCAATTACCTTCCGGTCTTATTGAAGGTCAGGTCCTCGGCGAATTACTTCGTCATTATTTGTGGTCGGCCCGCGACTACGAGCACTTTGATGACTTTCCCATTCCTTTCCGCTGTATTGCGACCAATGTAAAAACAGGAGAACCCATTGTTTTTGAAAATGGCGATTTGGCTACGGCCATTCGTTCGAGTATGGCCTTGCCAACGGCATTTACGGCAGTCGATCTAGATAGTACCCTGGCCGTTGACGGAGGGGTGCTTGACAATTTCCCTGTAGAGCAGGTTATTTCGATGGGAGCGGACTATGTTATTGGAGTGAATGTAGGAACCAAAGAAGGTGAGGAAACACCCGAAGATATGATCGGTATTTTAATGTCGCTTGCGATGATTAAATCAACCAAAATTTTGCCCGCTGAAATTTCGAAATGTGACATTTTTATTGAACCTGAATTTGGCGAGTACAGCACGGGTAGCTTTTCTAAAGTTCCTGAAATAATAGAAATCGGTATTGCCACTGGAGAAGCATTCGCTCCGGAATTTGAAACATTGGCGGAAGAAATGCAAATGAATCGGGAACCCTTCAAAATGGAAGGAAGAATAAAACCGATAGAAATTCACTCGATAAAAATTGATGGGAACATTCATTTCTCCGATGCTCTGATTAAATCGAAATTGGGTTTTGCCGAGGGCGACACCCTCACCCGTGAAGATTTGGAAGAGGGCATACGTCGTGTTTACGGCATTAATGGATTTAAAAAAGTAGACTACGTAATCGTTGATAAGGACGGCCAAAATGTTTTGGAAGTCAATATGGTAGAAAAACTGCCGGCTCGCTTATTTGCCTCCGTACACTTAGACAATATATTTTCGGCGGGAATTCTTCTAAACTATACTGCACGCGATCTGCTGGGCCCCGAATCGAGGTTGGTAACCGTGTTAGACATTTCGAGGAACCCTAGGTTTCGTTTTGACTATTACAAATACATAGGGAATAACAAAAGGTATGCGCTAAATCTGCGCTACGACTTTCTAAATGCGGAATTGCCGAGTTACAATAAAGGTGTGGCTGAAGATGTGTTGTCTGAAACCATTCACAGTGTGGCAATCAACGCTCTCTCGACTCAGTCGTTAAAAGAGAGTTTTCTTTTCGGTATGGGGTATCAAATTCGCCAATCGCGTTCCAAGTTTAACATTACCCTACCCGAAGGAGTTGGACGTCAAAAAGAAGAAATTTTTACCCTCCGACTATCTTATTTGAGAAATAGTTTGAATAACCGAAACTTCCCTACGGAAGGTGGTGAAATGCTTTTCGACGCACGTGCCATTCTAGCTCCAAAATATGAAGTGATATTTAACGGAGATGTCGATAGCATTGATGTACCCATTACCGACGATGGGGATTTGACCATTCGCTTGAGCGAGGACGAAGTGAACAGTCTCATAAATTCAATTACGCCAGAAGCCTATTTTCAATCGCTTATAAAAGCCCAATATTTTTTACCCATTGCTCGCAAAATGCAATTCATTCCTTTTGGAGGCTTGGGATTAACCTTCGGAACCCACGATGCTGCCGATATTACGCAAGGATGGGTTTTTGGAGGTTATCAGCGCGTGCGTTTTCACGACACCCCCATTTTAGGTTTGCAATACGCCGAAGTAGAGAAGCCGAATTTTGGCGTTCTGGGAATGAAATTTCAGAATGTGTTCATGAATCAGTTCTACTTAAAGTACGGAGCAAACGTTTACGGCTATTACGACCATATTCCTATAGATGATATCCAAGATAATTTCGATTGGAATACCTTCTCGAGCGAGCAACTCGGGGTTGGATACGGTGCAGAATTAACATGGCGAACACGACTAGGCCCGATTAGTGGTGGCGTATCCAGTAATACACAGGATGGATACTATCGCTTTTATTTTGCTTTTGGATTTTCATTCAACTACTCAGATTAATGAAAGAGTCGAAGGACGATTCCAAATTGAGAAGAAGGATTATCCGAATGTTTGTGGTATTGACCATTCTCATGGCTTTGTTTTTTGCAGGCTTAGCTATTTTTTGGCGAATAATGAAGAAGGAAAACGGAATCACCTACGAAAAAATGAATTTCGTATTCCCGAGCTATGTCTCTTTCGAAAAGCTCATTTGGGATGTTCCCGATATAAGCAGAGGCTCCGCGGATTATTTGGTGCTCGATTGGGAATGGACAGGCCTAGCGGCCCGAAAAGTAAACGTTCCTCAATTCAAAATTAATGGAGCCGAGATTTATATATCGTATTCCGATACAGGCGCCAGTTCTGGGACGGAAGTGCCCGATATACGCATCGGGAAACTGGATTTCTCTCAAGTTAATGTACTTTATGTAAACGTTATGTATCGCAGGAACGATGATATATGTCAATGATAAGAATTACTATCTTCGGGTCCTTTTTTTTTGCGTGAATTAGGACGGAATTATTCGTGTGGCTATGAAAAAAAACTTCAAACTGATATTGGTATTGCTCATTTCGGGTTCATTGGGCCTTTATGCCGAGGGTACCAAACAAGTAAATGTTGATGGAAATGGAGGGTATCTTTCTCACCCGATTTCCCTAGTGATTAATCTGAATGTCGGTGGGGTTCCCTACGGTTCAGTCTATGATTGCCCGCCAGAGCAACGAGTTAATTTCAGAATTCGGAACAGCAATGAGCATGTGTTTTTTGGGTTCCAACTCTATCAGAATCCGAATGCATTTGTCCGTATTAAAAATGCGGCTGGACAAGTAGTATGGCCAAGTACGTCTTCCAGTGATGGGGAGGCGATCCCGAAAAGCGGTAGCCCTAAAAAAACAACGGGTCGCTGTGATAAGAATTCAGCCATTGAAGGCCCTGATTGGGACGGGACCAACAAGAAGGGTTATGAACCCTTCGTATTTATGCCTCAAGATACGGGGCTTTATTGGTTCGAGTGGAGTAGTAAAATAGATCAGCCAACTACGAAGAGGCTGACTATTGACTGGTGGGATATATCCATCATTGATATTGTGCTCGGCGTTGAAAGAACGGGGCGTTTGTACAGTCAAGATTGGACTATGAGTACAGGGTCGTTCACGAAGAAGTTCCTTGCTCCAATGTTTGTTTATACGGCAGATCAAACAGTATCGTCTTTCAAGTCGTTAGACTACAGTCCTTATGGATTTAAGCTGTATTGCAACAGCACAGGTCCCGGTAGCTCGGGAGATGTCGCCGAAGACAGAAAATCACAAGAGGGTTACGAGGGGAATGCGGAGCACCCGATTTTCTTGAATGATCCGGACAGCTTAATTTGGCCTACAGGAGCTCCTTCCACGGTAGTACCAACTCAGCCCGATATTGAAGGTTGTTTAGGAAACTATTGTGTTTGGGTGGAATTCACGGAGCCGGGTCAAGGAACCGTTATTTTAGACTTGAACGGAGTAGCTGGGTATCAACCGGGAACCGAAGATATAATCCTGGAACAAAAAGTAGAGGCAGGACAAAACTGTTTTCAATGGGACGGTAAAGACGGGCTCGGAAATACCGTTAATGGTTCGGCGAATATCATTGTAATCGCTGAGGCGGTTACCGGAATCACACATTTTCCGACCTACGATTTGGAATGTAATCCGGGTGGATTTGTGGTCGAGCGGATTCGGCCTCCTTCTCAAAATAATGCTACACCTGAATTATTTTGGGACGATTCAAATTTACAGGATTCCTACAACGGATATGTAAATCCTCAAAAACAAGAGTTTAACGGATGTCAACCGAATACGAACTTGGGCTGCCATACTTGGCCCGGTTGTGAGTCGGGTGGATACGGGAATGAATTAACGATCAACACTTGGTGGTACTCCTTCAAAGATGACTCTCAATTCAGCAATGTAAACATCATTTCAAACATTGGGAATACTCAATTGAACGGAACCGATGTCACCTGTTTTGGCGCTAATGATGGTCAAATTGAATTGATTCTGGACGGAGGTATTCCACCTTATTTTATTCAATCGAGCGATGGTACTTCGGTGACCACATCGGATACTTTTTTCGTGGCTCAAAATTTAGCACCCGGTGCCTATACGATTACCGTGACCGATAACGGAGGATGTATCAATCAAAATGGGGTAACCATTAATGAGCCAAATGAAATCGATATCCGTCTTTCCGCACTTGATTTGGATTGTAATGGTGATACGGACGGGGAAGTATTTTCTTCGATTGGCGGCGGTACTTCACCCTATTCTTATTTGTGGAGTACAGGAGACGTAGGCACCTCATTAAGTAATGTTGGGGCGGGCACCTATTCGCTAACGATCACGGACGATAATCAATGTGTACAGGTTGCGCAATATACACTCAATGAACCGCCCATTCTTGGAGTTAGTATTTCGGGAGTTGTAGAGAGTTGTTTAGGAGCTTCAGATGGTTTAGTAACGGCGACTCCATCGGGCGGAACCCCTCCATATCAATATCAATGGTCTACCGGAGGTGA
>CBFIAJ010000024.1:26211-30051 GCA_965660515.1 Flavobacteriales bacterium
ATGGCTCTTTGGAGGTGACGCAAACAGACTCGGTTTATACGTTTACAAATCTTTCCGCAGGAGGTTACGATGTCCTCATAATTGACGACAATGGCTGTCAAGCCATTGGGAACTTTACACTGAACGATCCTGCTTGTAACTTAGTCATGATTCAGGTTACGCAAGACGTAAGTTGCTTTGGGGCAAATGATGGTGTGGCGGACTTAACTGTTTTAGGCGGAACCCAGCCCTACAACTATAACTGGGGCGATGGTGGACCGAATACAGGATTCAGAGATAATCTTGCTGCCGGTAACTATAAGTGTACCGTTTCTGACGCCGCTGGATGCGGTCCATACGTTCGAACCTTTACTATACAGCAACCGATTGGACTTAGCTCCTTTTCAATTGGATCGAATCCATTTTGTGTTGGCGAAAGCCAAGGAACCGGGCAAGTTTTAGTTTTAGGAGGGACCCCACCGTACAGCTATTTATGGAGTAACGGGGCTACTACCAATCTGAATCGCGGCCTTTCGGCCGGATCCTATAGAGTTACCATTACTGATGACAACGGCTGTACCGCCGTTGATGGAGTAACGCTAACAGATCCAGTTGCATTGACAGCGTCTGTAGATGCAGTGGATGTCGATTGCTTCGGAGAAAGTACGGGCTCGCTAACTGTTTCTGTAAGCGGAGGAACTCCTCCGTATTCGTATATGTGGACCAATGGATCCGATTCAGCTACCACAGGTCTTGTTGGTTCAGGTAATTATAACGTAGTCATTACGGATTTTTTTGGCTGTACCGTAGCCGCAGCTGGAACGGTTAACCAACCGGCCACAGCCCTCGGTGGTTCAATAAACCTCGATCAACCAATATTTTGCGCCGGTGAGCGCACTGCTATTATTACGGCCTCAGGATCTGGAGGGACCCCTCCATATACCTATCAATGGAACTTCGGACCCAGTACGGCCACATGGACCGATAGAGGGCCTGGACTTTATTCAGTAAGAATTACAGATGCCAATGGTTGCCGAGAATTTGCTCAAATTCGTGTATCCCCACCTGCAAGTTCCGTTGAAGTGCGAATTTTCGCCGACGATGTACGTTGTTCGGGCGAGGACAATGGAATTGCAGTAGCGGCGTCGGAAGGGGGAACACCCCCGTACTCATTCCAATGGTCGAATGGAAGTAATTTTGCCGCCGTGGTTGGGCTAGCCCCGGGTCAGTACTTTGTGACCAGTACAGATGGAAATGGCTGTACGGCAGTCGATAGCGTAATAATTAGTGAGCCCAGTTCGCTTACACCAACATTGTTGGATGTCCAGAATGTCACCATTAACGGCGTTTCCGATGGAAGTGTAGATTTAGATGTTTCTGGAGGGACACCGGAGTACGAGTATATCTGGTCCAATGGAGCCACGACGCAAGATTTAGACAGCCTAGCGGCCGGATCCTATACCTGTACCATTACCGATCAAAACAAATGCGAGGCAACCATTACCGCTGTAATTGCCCAACCAGACCAGCTGCTCATTACGGTCACTGGAACGAATTTGCTTTGTTTTGAATCGAACGACGGAACCGCTCAAGTAACCGCCTCAGGAGGAGTCCCGCCGTATACCTACACATGGAGCACGGGAAGTAATGTAACGGATTTAACCAACCTACCAGCGGGGTCTTATACCTGCGAAGTGCGCGACCAAAATGGAGCAACCGCTCAAGGGACCGTGCTTATTTCTCAGCCCAACGAATTACTCATTGATGTGAATCAAGTCGTCAACGCCTCTATTGCCGGAGGTTCCGATGGCGCAATAACTATTTCCATCTCCGGTGGTACTACGCCGTATACGATTCTCTGGAGTAATGGTGCAAATACCGAAACCATTAGCGGCCTCACGGCCGGATTCTATCTCGTTAATATTACCGACGCGAATGGATGTACCGCACGTCAAGTAATTCAAGTTACAGACCCCGCCGTATTGGTCCTAGGCGGAACCATTACAGATGTAAGTTGTAATGGTGCTAATGATGGCGTTCTAAACGCATCTGTTTCCGGTGGCATTCCCCCATACGTGTACACCTGGTCCGACGGATCAACGGATAATCCAAGATCAAATTTGGCTCCAGGGGTATATGGCATAACTATTACTGATCAAGGAGCGGCAAGCGTTCAGTACACGGCAATTATCACTGAGCCTGCCCCCCTTGACATATTTGGAAGTGTTACCGATGCTAGCCAAAACATGAATAATGGTGCTATTGATGTGACCATTTTTGGAGGTACGACACCCTATTCCGTTGTTTGGTCAGATCAGGGAGCCGGTCTCGATCGAGTGAATCTCGCACCTGGATTTTATACCATTTCGGTAACGGATGCAAACAATTGCTTCAAGAGCGAAACGTTCGAAGTGGAAGGAAATATTCCTCCAGTAGCAGTAAACGATACTGTTTCCACGGCAGAAGATACACCAGTAGTCATTTCGGCTCGCGACAATGATTTCGACGTAGATTTCGTGCTCGACCTAGACTACATTGAAATCATAACCCCACCAGTTCACGGAACAGCGGGTTCAGATCAAGTACTAGGGTTAATCGTGTATAATCCGGACCCACTTTTTAATGGAGTCGACTCACTGCGCTATGCCATCCGTGACTTGGGCCAACCCTTGCCTTCTCTGTACGATACGGCATGGGTGTATATCTATGTCACGCCGGTTAATAATAAAGTTGAGGCGGTATTAGATATTGATATAACTCAAAATTTTGATCCATTTACTGTAATTCCCTTACTAAACGATTCAGATTCTGATGGTGATTCCATATGGATCGAAGGACTCGTTGATCAACCGCAATTTGGAACAGCAACCTTTAATGCCGGTGAAGATTCCGTGGTATATCAGGCGAACGCCTATTACAACCAGTATGATTATTTCCGATATTATATAACGGACGGAGCAACACGGGATACGGCCTACATTGTTATTATCAATAATTGGACAGTGATTCCACCGACAGCAAATCCCGATTTTGATACAACCTTAATCAATGAGCCCGTTACCTTGAACATTGCCACAAATGATAACGGTAATGGAGAGCCTCTCGATCTAAATTCAATTGCCATTTTGAGCAACTTCACAAATGGAGTAGGTGTTTTATCCCCGGGTACGGGCGATTTAACGTACACGCCAAATAATGGATTTATTGGGAATGACACTTTAAGGTATCAAATCTGTAATGCCTCTGGAACCGTTTTATGCGATGATTCATATGTGGTTATTACCGTAATTGCCGGAAGCATTGACGCGGTCGCAAGCACGTTCTGTGAGAAGAATGCCGTGTACGTAGATTTTACAGTTACACCACTGAATTTTGCTTCGGTCGGACCCGTAACGGCAGTTTGGAAAGATACGCTCGGAGCCACCATTGAAACTCAAACGGGACTCATGCTGAACGATCAATTGTTGTGGCCAGGAACCGTTCTCGACGGGAATGGCGTAGCCATTGATTGGCCGGGTTATATATATAATGGCAATGACTGGGAATTAGGATCGGATGGTTTCGAAACTGTTCGAACAAAGGCCGTGGTTACTTTTTACTCAGTTGATTCGGTTGCCCTTACAATAGATTATTTGGTGTCACAGAATCCAACCTGTACCACAGTGCCACCTGGCGGAATTATGGCGGTTAACGACACTACCGTTACTGCCGAGAATACACCGGTCACGTTGAATATTCTTCTGAACGACATACCGGGCACAACTCCCCTAAACCCAAATTCTATCTCCATTCTGACTCAACCCATCAATGGAGCAGTTACAACAACGGGAACGGCGAATATCACGTATTCGCCTAATAGTG
>CBFIAJ010000025.1:0-29854 GCA_965660515.1 Flavobacteriales bacterium
AACGATTTTGATCCCGATGGAAATTTAGTTGCCTCATCGGTCACAATTCTTGTTCCGCCTGCGGCGGGATCCGTAACCGTGCTTCCAAATGGAGCTTTGGACTATACACCAACGGCCTGTTTTGTAGGGGTGGACTCCCTTCAATACAGCGTTTGTGACGACGGCTTACCAACTGAATGTGCATCCGCTTGGGTATATGTATACTGCGCTGATGAAATGCCGCCAATGGCAGTGTGTAATGACCTTACCTTATATCTCGATGCCAACGGTCAGATAAGCGCTGCGGCGAGCGCCATTGGTGGAGGTTCGTCCGATGCCTGTGGACCTGTTACCATTGCGGTAAGTGATACGTCCTTTACTTGCTCCGATCTTAACGGAGCTACCTCTACGGTAACCGTTACAGATGCTTCAGGAAATCAAAGCCAGTGCACAGCCAATATCACTGTATTGGATACGATTTCACCGGTAATAGACTGCCCTAATGATACCATCTTGTATGCGAGTCCTAATGGTACCGCGGCCTTTACACCGCCTACTCCTGCAGGAACAGATAATTGTACTATTACAAATTATCAAGTGGTCGGACCAGGAACTTTCTTGCCGATAGGCAATAACGATTTCACTTACATTGCTACCGATCAAAGTGGAAACACCGGAGATTGTAGCTACGTTGTTACCGTTATCGACACCTTTGCATCAACGCTGAATTGCCCTGGAAATATAACGCGACCAACAGATCCAGGTGTTTGTGGAGCTACCGTTGCCATGATTCCGGTGCCAACTATTTCCAACTCCAATGGCAACGATTCCCTCTATCGAGTTGATAATACTGGTCTTATGGATGGCGATGTTTTCCCAGTGGGAACCACTACCATCATTTGGGTAGTGGAAGATGAATTTGGCAATACAGATACATGCTCGTACACCGTTACAGTGAACGACGTCGAATCTCCAGTTATCACAGGGCCGGGTCCAGTTGCTTTAACCAACGATCCAGGGTTATGTGGAGCTACGTACAATGGTGTCACGCCCGAGTACAATGATAATTGCCAGGATTCTACCGGAGGTGTGGTTACTCTGATTACCGGCCCAACTCCAGGTACTTTCCTTCCCGTAGGGACGCATTCAGTGGTTTATCAAGTATGTGATTTGGCGGGTAATTGTGCCACTAGAACCTATACAATCACGATAACAGACGTTGAGCCACCTACCCTTGCGGTACCGAACGATACTATTATCACGGCTGACCCACTCGATTGTAGTGCATTATTTAGTTATCCTTTCCCAATCGGATCCGATAACTGTGCCGTAACCGTGACCCAAACAGGTGGTCTCAATTCGGGAAGCACCTTCCCGATTGGAACTACAACCAATACGTTCTTGGCAGTAGACCCGAGCGGGAATAGCGTTACGGGACAATTTACGGTTACTGTTATTTCGTCTTTCGATATCGATTTAGGTCCGGATATCACCGTTTGTGGTCCAACACAAATTATTCCTCCAACCGGGAATAAATGGGATTATATATGGAGTAATGGCCAGCAAAGCCCCATTATTGATATTACTCAGAGCGGGTGCTATGCGCTGACGGTGACCAATGGCGGGGGTTGTGTAGCCTCAGACACTTTATGCGTGACGGTGTTAACTCCTAGTGATTCCGTTGACCTAAGTGCAGTGCCCTTTGTAGTTTGTAAGAACAATGGGACAGTTACTATAGATCTCGGTGTACCAGCGAGTGATGTGGTAATCACTGGCCCTGGAATGACGGGTAACGTGCTTGACCCAAGTGGCGTGCCCGCTGGAAGTAGAAGATACGAGTATGTCTACTCAGATCCAGTCACAGGTTGTGTGGCAACCGGTTCCTTTGAAATCTTAATTGATTTCTGTTCCGGTTTGCCTGAGGGAGATATGAATGTGTTCGAGCTTTATCCGAATCCAACAAGTGATTACGTGCAAATTGAGTTTACACCAGCGCAAGAGTCGGATATTGAAATTGCCGTACTAAACTTAATGGGTCAGGAACTCTACCGAACGGTTGAGGCGTCAGACAAAGGGAGTGATTCACAAACGTGGAGACTTCAAGTTTCAGAATGGGCGGCCGGAACGTACATTATTCAAATCGTACGCGATGGAAAAATGGCACAACAACGATTTGTGATACAGGACTAAGTCCAAATAGAATTGAAAACGAAATCCCGATCTTTTTGGATCGGGGTTTTTTTGTTTGATCAGGGAAGTTCACAAATCATGAAGCCACCCAATGGCCACAGTGTTTTTTAGAATGCTTCCATGATCCTGAAATAAATACCTCGATCATCGCGCCCCCAAGCGTATTCAATTCCGACCGTAATACTCTCTTCAGGAACCATTAAGTACCTCAATCCACCGCCAATACTCGGAAGTAGATCGCTCCACCCATCCTCGGGATCTTGCACTTGAGCGCATCCTACGAACGCAACATATCCAAACCGTTCAAATGGGAAATGGCGCCATTCACTTTGAACCGCCCATAAGGCGTCGCCGCGGTATTTCCCGTTGGTGTAACCTCTTAAATCGGTTCCACCGACGTAGCTTTGCCCTTCGAAAGGAACATCGCCGATACCCGCTAAAAGCACTCCTCTAAAGGCGAGGATTTCAGATTCAGAAAGCGACCAGTAGGTGTTCGCATCTAAATTCAACCGTTCGAAGCCGATGGTACTTCCCATCCATTCGGCGTATACTTGATAGGACGCATTCGCATTCCATCCCTCACGGGCGTATAATTGACTATCGCGAGAATCAAAAGTCACTCGCGGGGCAAATCCATTGAGATATCGAGAAGTCGAAAGGTCTTCCGGAAGAAAATCAGGCTTATAGGTGGTTCCAGCGTATACATACCAAGCGCCCAATCCGGCGTATACATTTTTGACAACGCGCCGCATTGGGAATACACCCACAAAACTAAACTGAGTGGAAAAAGGAATATAAAAACCGCCAAGAATAGGTAGCTCCTGATAGAACTGAAAATTCGTTTCCCCAAAACCGAGTCCGACCGAAACACGCCAACGATCCTGTGCTAAATAGAACTTACTGAAGCCCACCGCGTGGTAACTCTTATTGGTGGTATACGATAAGCTGATTCCGGAAATACTCAATGGCGAAACGGTATCTCGCTGACTGAGCGGATAGAAAAGCATTCCTAAAGCACCTACAGTAAGTCCTTGAGATTGGTTAAAATCAAGTGTTGGAATTCCAGCAAATCGGACTTTGCGTGAATTTTCTTTTTCTTCCTGAGCAAAGGTCAAGAGAGCCAACAAACAGAACAACAGCGTACCTAGTCTTTTCATATTGTGTTTTCTGCGCCTCACGGCGCGATGATTCCCGTTCTTCATTGTACTTTAGCAATCCATCCCTATGAAGAGATTTTAAAGATAGAGTTATGAGTGAACATATTGATAGCAGTAAAGCACCCAAAGCGGTCGGTGCGTACCCGCATGCCCGTAAAGTAGGAGACCTGCTTTTCTTAAGTGGTGTGGGACCGCGTACCGCGGGATCGGGCAAACACGATAGCGGAGTTCCCGGATTAAAGCTCGACCACAATGGGAATTTTGAAGCATTCGATTTCGAAGCCCAAGTGCATAGTGTATTCGCCAATGTTAAAGCGATTTTAGAAGATGCTGGAGCAAGCTGGGAAAGCTTGGTTGATATTACCGTGTTTTTGACCGATATGAAGCGCGACTTCAAAACCTTTAATCGAATTTATGCAGAGTACTTCACAGGAAATCAACCCTGTCGTACCACCTGCGCGATCACTGCATTGCCAACACCGATTTCCATTGAGCTGAAATGCATAGCATACCTCGGAGCGAATCAATAGAACGGGAATTATGATCTTTGAAACAGCGCGATTAATCATCAGGCCGCTAGGCCTTGAAGATTTAAACGACTTTCACGCGTATCGATCGGATCCAGAAGTAGCTCGCTTCCAAGGATATGAACCAATGTCGGAACCGGAGTGCACAGCGTACTTGACCAAAAATGTGCAAACGGAATTTGGTGTGCCGGGGAAGTGGAAGCAATTCGCATTGGAACTACAATCAAATGGAAATGTGATTGGGGATATCGGAATTCACTTTCGAGAAGAAGATCCCAAAACATGTGAACTAGGCATTTCACTCCATCGCCAATATCAACGGAAAGGCTTTGCTAAAGAGGGTATGTTGGCGGTTCTTGATTATTTATTTTGCACGCTTAAAGTGCATCGTATAGCGGAAAGACTCGATTCGGAAAATGAAGACTCTATTAAACTTCTCGAATCCATCGGGTTCCGAAAGGAGGCGTTTTTTCTCGAGAATTACTTTTCCGACGGGCAATGGAGAAGCGAACTACAATACGCCCTCTTACATCGAGAATGGTCGAGAAACAGTAAGGTTTAGTCCGATTCGTTCTACTTCCAATCAAGCCCAAAACTGCCATCTATTTTCCTTACTTTTGCTCGCTTAAGTGGCGCAGAGAGAAGCTATTATGAAGCACTACCCAGAATACGGTCAATTGAATTTACCCTCCATAGCAGAGGAAATACTCGATTTTTGGAATCGAGAAAAAATCTTTGAACGGAGTATCACGGAACGACCCGATGATAAACCCTTTGTATTTTACGAAGGGCCACCCTCGGCAAACGGTATGCCCGGGATCCACCATGTAATGGCGCGTGCCATAAAAGATATTTTTTGCCGCTATAAAACGCTTCAAGGGTATCAAGTAAAGCGAAAAGCGGGTTGGGATACCCACGGACTTCCCGTTGAGTTAGGCGTGGAAAAGGAATTGGGAATCACCAAAGAAGATATCGGAAAGAAAATATCTGTTGAGGAATACAATCAAGCCTGTCGTGAAGCCGTCATGCGCTATACGGATGTTTGGAACGACTTGACAGAAAAAATGGGCTATTGGGTCGATATGGATGACCCTTATGTGACCTATGAGAACAAGTACATCGAATCGGTGTGGTGGTTGTTGAAGCAGATTTACAACAAAGAAATGTTGTACAAGGGTTATACGATACAGCCCTATTCGCCAAAAGCGGGAACCGGACTTAGCTCACATGAATTGAATATGCCCGGTACGTATCGGGATGTAAAAGACACTTCTGTAGTCGCGCAGTTTAAAGCGATTCGCAACGAACATGCCTCCGTGCTCGACGGCATTGATGGGGATGTTCATTTGCTTGCTTGGACGACGACCCCCTGGACGCTTCCTTCGAATACCGCCCTAACGGTCGGACCTAAAATTGAGTACGTATTAGTCAAGAGTTTTAACCAATATACCGGAGTTCCAATTCAGGTGATTTTGGCAAAGCCCTTGGTGGAATATCAATTCAGCGGAAAGTTTGTAGCCGTTGAATCCGAAGGAGATTTACAGTTCTCTTTAGGTGATAAAAAGATTCCATTCTGGGTGGGTCAAAGCTGGAAGGGAACCGAGTTGGTCGGACTTCAATACGAACAGATTCTTCCTTATGCCTTGCCGATGGAAAATCCAGAGGCTGCCTTTCGCGTCATTCCAGGAGACTTCGTAACTACCGAAGATGGAACCGGAATAGTGCATACCGCGCCTACCTTTGGTGCCGACGATGCTAAAGTAGCTGCCGATGCCGGAGTTCCCCCGTTGTTGGTTGAAGATGAAAATGGAAACGCCATTCCACTGGTCGATTTACAAGGGCGCTTTATTTCTCAAATGGGCGAGTTCGCTGGGAAATACGTCAAGAACGAATACTATTCAGAAGGAGAAGCACCCGATAAGTCGGTAGATGTAGAATTGGCCATCAAGCTAAAAGAAGAAAATAAGGCCTTTAAAGTTGAGAAATACGAGCACAGCTACCCACATTGCTGGCGAACAGATAAGCCTGTGTTGTACTATCCGCTCGACTCGTGGTTTATTCGCTCAACGGCGGTAAAAGATCGATTGATAGAACTCAATAAAACGATCAACTGGAAACCGGCAAGCACGGGAACAGGTCGTTTCGGAAATTGGCTCGAGAACCTGAACGACTGGAATTTGAGTCGTTCCCGTTTTTGGGGAATCCCCATTCCTATTTGGAGAACCGAAGACGGTTCAGAAGCTATTTGCATTGGTTCGGTTGAAGAATTGAAAGACGCTTGTGACCAAAGTGTAGCGGCCGGGTTAATGAAGGAAAACCCCTTGGCGAACTTTGAGCCGGGGAATATGGAGAAAAGCAACTACGAGGTCTTCGATTTACATAAAAGTCACGTAGACCCCATTATCCTTGTTAGTAGTAAAGGAGAGCCAATGACGCGCGAATCGGACCTTATTGATGTTTGGTTTGACTCGGGTGCAATGCCTTACGCTCAAGTTCATTATCCATTTGAAAACAAGGAATTGATTGATGAGAATCAATATTTCCCAGCTGATTTTATTGCCGAAGGAGTAGATCAAACGAGAGGTTGGTTCTTTACGCTTCACGCAATAGGGACTATGGTTTTTGATTCTGTAGCCTATAAAAATGTGGTGTCGAACGGACTCGTACTTGACAAGAACGGACAAAAGATGTCGAAAAGGTTGGGCAATGCCGCCGATCCTTTCGAAACGCTTAAGAAATACGGCGCGGATGCTACGCGCTGGTACATGATCAGTAATGCTCAACCGTGGGACAACCTTCGGTTCGATGCAGATGGAATAGCCGAGGTACAAAGGAAATTCTTTGGCACCCTCTACAATACCTATGGCTTCTTCGCGCTGTATGCGAATATCGATGGATTCGATGATTCTGAGCAAGAGGTGGCTTTGGCCGATCGGCCAGAAATCGATCGCTGGATTCTTTCGGAACTCAACACCTTGATTAAGGTTGTTCAGGAAAGCTATGACGACTATGAACCCACTAAAGCGGCTAGAGCGATTGGCTATTTTGTCACCGAGAACCTGAGTAACTGGTATGTTCGATTATGTCGTCGTCGTTTCTGGAAAGGGGAATTCGGTCCGGATAAGCACGCGGCGTACCAAACGCTTTATCGCTGCTTAAAAACGGTGGCAAAATTATCGGCTCCGATTGCGCCATTCTTTAGCGATCGCTTGTACAATGATTTAAATGGAGTAACAGGTAAAGAGGCTCATGACAGCGTTCACTTATCGAGTTTCCCGCCGTACAAGGCGGAGGAGGTAGATCTCGATTTAGAAGAACGAATGCGCAAGGCACAAACCATTACCAGTTTGGCCCTTAGCTTGAGAAAGAAGGAAAAGATTCGGGTTCGCCAACCTTTGCAAAAGATTATGGTGCCGGTTCATAGCGATAATGACCGCGATCAACTTTTGGCCATCCAGAATTTGGTGCTTTCGGAAGTGAATGTAAAGGAGCTCGAACTAATTTCTCAAGACAATGAGCTCTTGGTTAAGCGAATTAAGCCGAATTTTAAGATATTAGGACCTCGTTATGGGCGCCTCATGAAACAGATTGCCCAAGCGCTCAGTTCTTTTGATCAAAACCAGATTCGTTCTTTCGAGGACCAGGGTACGTATGACCTTGAAATAAATGGCGAAAAAGTAGCGTTAAACCGGGAAGATGTCGATATTACCAGTGAGGATATTCCGGGCTGGTTAGTAGCCTCTGAAGGCAATATAACGGTCGCTTTGGATGTTACCTTGAACGAATCACTCCGCGAGGAGGGGATCGCCCGAGAACTGGTGAATCGAATTCAAAACTTACGGAAAGACAGTGGTCTGGAAGTAACGGATCGAATTCTTTTGACGTTAAAAAAGGCGGAAGGAATTACAGAAGCAGTAGAACGCAATCAAGCGTATATCTGCAGCGAGACTTTGGCCGATGAGTTGCACTGGGTAAGCGAACCAATGGTGGAGAGCACCCTTGTCGATTTCGAAGAGATGTCGACAGAAATCACGATACAAAAAGTGTAAGGATATGTCTGACGGAAAAACACACTACAGCGATGAAGAACTCGAAGAGTTCCGCAAAGTTATATTGGAAAAAATAGCAAAAGCAGAAGCGGATTTGGCCGCGATTAAGGCGACGTATGTAAACGACGTTAATAATGGCACGGACGATACCTCTCCGACCTTCAAGGCTTTTGAAGAAGGATCTTCAACTATGAGCAAAGAGGCCAATGCCCAGTTAGCCAGTCGTCAAGTGAAGTTTATTAGAGACTTGAAAAATGCTTTAATCCGTATTCAAAACAAAACCTATGGTATTTGCAGAGTAACGGGCAAGCTAATTCGCAAGGAACGCTTGATGTTGGTTCCTCATGCGACCATGAGTATCGAAGCGAAGAACTTGAGTAAGCGCTAAGGCGCGCGTCTTTTGAAGAAATCATTCATCATAATTGCCGCGGTACTTCTGATCGATCAAATCGTGAAGTTGTATGTGAAAACCCACTTTTACCTTGGTGAAGAAGTGCGCGTATTCGATTGGTGGCGCATTCATTTTACAGAGAATAACGGAATGGCGTTTGGCCTTGAGTTCGGTGGAATTTGGGGTAAATTAGCGCTGAGTCTCTTCCGAGTGGGCGCCGTGATCGGCATTGGCTACTACCTGAAAAGTCTTATTGACAAGAAGGTTGGAACGGTTGTGGTCGTGGCTTTTTCTTTAATAATGGCCGGTGCTCTTGGAAACATTATAGATTCTGCATTCTACGGTCTTCTGTTCAGCGAAAGCTACGGTGAGGTTGCTCAATTTTTACCTGCCGGTGGTGGTTACGCGGGTTTTCTTCAAGGAGAAGTGGTCGACATGCTCTACTTCCCCTTATTTAAGGGCTACTTACCCGATTGGATTCCCTTTTGGGGCGGTGATTATTTCGTATTCTTTCGACCTGTTTTTAACATTGCTGATACGGCAATTTCCACTGGTGTAGGCTTGTTGATACTCTCTCAGAAGCAAGCTTTTTCGGCCGCAGAAGCTGAATGATCTCGTTCCCCTTTCCAACTGGGAAACGGTTTTTTAGTTTCACAAGAAAAACCTGACTTCCCGATTCACTTTATAATCAGCCTGTCGTTCCGCCTTACACAGAACAGGCAGCTCGTGCGGGAGAAGCTAAAGCCAACGCCAACGCCAAAGCTTGAAATCCCGCGCAATGCGTGAAAAGCTAAAGCTAAAGCTAATGCTAATTAAAGCCCCCGTGTTAAGGGGCAAACTCCACCGCTTTTCTGCCGCTAAAACCCAAAAACTCAGAACTACCAACTCCCTTTACTATCTTTGCCGCCTATTTTACAGATAAATAGCTCCTCAAAAACCTTTCTGGGTGTGAGCTGTTTTGAATAGAAATTTGCATTATGAGTTTGAAACAAGATATTGAGAACGCGCGCGAGTCGTTTGAAGAAATGGGTGACCATCACGCCGGAGGCGATTATACACGTACCCCACTTCGCGACGACGCTTTTGATCTTTCGGACGACAATAAAATGAATGTAATTTCTGAGAAGGTGTATGAAATCATGCATACTTTAGGAATGGACATGAAAGATGATAGCCTAAAGGGGACTCCTTTTCGCGTCGCTAAAATGTACGTACAGGAAATTTTTGGGGGCCTTCGGCCCGATGCCAAACCGAAGATGTCCACCTTTAAAAACTCGTACCAGTACGGTGAAATGTTGGTGGAAAAAAACATCACACTGTATTCAACATGTGAGCACCATTTATTGCCCATCGTTGGGAAAGCCCACATTGCTTATATCTCTACGGGGAATGTGATTGGACTTTCTAAGATGAATCGCATTGTCGATTACTACGCACGTCGCCCGCAGGTTCAAGAGCGTTTGACGATGCAGATTGTAAAAGATTTACAAGAAGCCCTCGAAACGAAGGACGTTGCCTGTGTGATCGATGCGAAACACCTTTGCGTAAACTCGAGAGGTATCCGCGATATCGATAGCTCCACAGTAACAGCGGAATACGGAGGTAAATTCAAAGACCTCGATGTTCGTAAGGAGTTTTTGAACTACATCAACATGGAGCTCTAACAGGCGCTAGAACTTCTTTACTCATACTTTTGGTCTCGTTTATTCTCGTCAATAAATAGGCCTTAATCCGTGAAATTCACTTTCTTTGTGTAGTGAATCATCGAGCCGTTAGGCTCGATTTAGACTCGAAAAAGATCCGCACTATGCGCACCTGGAATTTACAACCGACCTACTTTTCCAGCCTTTACTGTTGCTGTTGATTCTTCGCACCCGTTTGAATCAACTTTTTTAGCAACTTAATTCACTTTTTTGATGGATCTGACCAAAGATTTTCCCGTAACTATTTATAACTCGCTCGGACGCGAGAAACAAGTTTTTAAACCTCAAAACCCGCCTTTCGTAGGCTTGTATGTTTGTGGCCCCACCGTTTATGGAGAGCCCCACCTAGGACATGCACGCGCTGCGGTGGTTTTTGACATTGTATTCCGATACCTCAAGTACCTCGGGTATAAAGTGCGCTATGTTCGCAATATTACCGACGTAGGCCACCTCGAAGATGAGTTGGCGGGTGCAGGTGAGGATAAAGTGGCGAAAAAAGCACGGCTCGAACAGCTCGAACCCATGGAAATCGTGCAGAAATACACGAATACCTACCACGAAGCCTATGGACATCTGAATACTATTCCACCGAGCATTGAGCCGTCGGCATCGGGGCATATTCCGGAGCAAATAAAAATTGTCGAGAAAATTTTAGAGCGCGGATACGCCTATGAGGTGGATGGATCCGTATACCTTGACATGAATAAATACACCCAAGATTTTACCTTCGGTGAATTGAGTGGTAAGGTCCTCGACGATCTTCAGTCGGGTTCTCGCGCCCTCGACGGGCAGTTGGAAAAGCGGGATTCTAAAGATTTTGCTCTTTGGAAAAAGGCGAAACCCGAACATATCATGAAATGGAATTCGCCATGGGGAGAAGGCTTTCCGGGTTGGCACCTTGAATGTACGGCCATGAGCTCAAAATATTTGGGCACTCCATTTGATATTCACGGTGGAGGAATGGACCTACAATTCCCACATCACGAAGGGGAAATTGCTCAAAGCTGCTGCGCCTTTGATGAGGTGCCCGTTAAGTATTGGATGCACAACAACATGCTTACGCTCGACGGTCAAAAAATGGCGAAGTCGAAAGGGAATTTCATCAATTTCGAAGAAATGACGACTGGGAATCACGAGCTTCTCGAGCGCGCATATTCCCCTATGATCATTCGCTACTTTATGTTGCAAGCCCACTACCGCTCCCCGATCGACTTCTCGAACGAGGCTTTGCAAGCGGCGGAAAAAGGGTACCTTAAAATGATGCAGGCCAAGGCGGATATGTCCCGTATGAAAGCCGGAACTTCGGACGACTTCGACGTAAGCGCTTGGAAAGAGCAATCGTTGGCGGCTATGAACGACGATTTTAATACGCCTATTTTGATCGCTCAGCTGTTTGATGCAGTGAAGGCAATCAATTCGAATGTGGACGGGAAAGTATCCTTAACTCAATCTTCTATCGACGAAATTAGAACCTTCTTTACAGCGATGGTTGAAGAGGTGCTTGGACTCGTATCGGAAGACACCGCATCGGGTTCAGACGATTCCTTAGAGGGCGTGATGCAATTGCTTATCGAGTTGAGAAATACGGCGCGCGCGAATAAAGATTGGGCGACTTCGGATAAGATTCGCGATCAGTTGGCCGCATTGAGCATTCAATTAAAAGACAGTAAAGAGGGTACTTTTTGGACCCAAAATAGTTAAGCAAATGATATTATCGGGAAAGCAAATCCAAGCCCATATGGGGAAGGACATTAAAATTGAGCCCTATAACGAAAGCCAATTGAATCCGAACTCATACAACCTTCGTCTTCATAACGAAGTACTGGTGTACGATAACCATGAGCTCGACATGAAAGCGATCAATACCGCCTCAAAGCAAACCATTCCAGAGGAAGGATTGCTTTTGGAAACGGGAAAATTGTACCTAGGCCGCACGATAGAGCACACCACGACGGAAACGTTTGTGCCCATGCTTGAAGGGCGATCTTCGATCGGAAGACTAGGGCTTTTCGTTCACGTTACGGCCGGATTTGGAGATGTGGGATTTAGCGGCTTTTGGACGCTTGAAATGTTCTGTGTTCAACCGATCCGCATCTACCCGGGGGTTGAAATTTGTCAGGTGTTTTATCACAGCATTGACGGTGATTACGAGAAGTATACGTCGAATAAATACCAGCACAATAAAGAGGTTCAGCCGAGTATGCTGTATAAAGATTTCGAAAAGTGAAAATAGTAAAGGCCATTCTTCAAGCGCCTTTTATTTTCCTGATACGGGTATATCAGTATGTTCTAAGTCCTATTTTACCGCGCAATTGCCGGCATTATCCAACCTGCTCCAATTACACTATTGAAGTAATAAAAGAATGGGGTGTATTTAAGGGAATTTGGCTGGGTTCAAAACGAATAGCTCGCTGTCACCCCTGGGGAACGGAAGGGTATGATCCGGTGCCGCGAAAAGGGGAAGCCGAAAAAGCACCGTCGCCAGAGGAAAACGAATAAAAGCCTTCTCGGCTCGATGGGGAATTCTCTATCTTTGATCGAACCCAATTTTTCTTCATGGATTCTATTCTTTTTAAGCAAGAAGGAGGCGTTGCAATCATTACGCTCAATCGCCCCGATAAGTACAATAGTTTTAATCGGCCTATGGCCCTCGCCTTGCAAGAACGGCTCGATCAATGTCGCGACGACGATTCGGTTCGAGCCATTTACCTCACAGGTGCTGGAAAGGCGTTTTGTGCCGGGCAAGATCTCGCAGAAGCCATCGACCCGGAGGGTCCGGAACTAACGAAAATTGTGAGTGAGCATTACAACCCAATCATTTGGAAATTGCGGAAAATACGGAAGCCTATAGTTGCCGCTGTAAACGGTGTTGCCGCGGGTGCGGGTGCCAATATTGCCCTTGCGTGCGACGTGGTGGTAGCAACCGAAAGCGCCAGTTTTATTCAGGCCTTTTCGAAAATTGGCCTGATTCCAGATAGTGGAGGAACCTTTTTTCTGCCCCGTCTTGTAGGCTTTCAAAAGGCCAGTGCACTCATGATGCTCGGTGACAAAGTATCGGCCAGTGATGCCGAACAATTAGGAATGCTCTACAAGGTATATGCGGATGATGAATTCGCCGGATCGTCGATGGCGTTGGCAACGAAGTTAGCATCGATGCCGACGAAAGGACTTGGACTTACGAAGTGTGCGCTCAACCGCAGTATGAGCAATAATCTGCAGAATCAATTAGCTCTTGAAGACGAGCTTCAAACGAATGCGGGAAGTACAGACGATTATAACGAGGGAGTAAATGCGTTCTTGGAGAAAAGAGCGCCTGAATTCAAAGGAAAATGATGCAAATAGGAGTTGTAGGTTCCGGATCTATGGGTAGCGGAATTGCCCAAGTAGCAGCGCAGAGCGGACACCAAGTGGTTGTTTATGATCTGTCCGAAGAAGCCCTTGTTAAGGCCGAAAAGAAATTGGGAAAGATTGTGAATCGCCTAATCGAGAAAGGCCGCTTAAGCGAGTCGGAAGGCGCCGACCTCCTCGGTCGGATTCGCTGGGTCAACGACCTTCAATCCTTTAAAGAATGCGGATTCGTGATCGAAGCCATCGTTGAGAGCCTAGATGTCAAACAAAAACTCTTTCAAGACCTTCAAGCTATTGTTTCGAATGAGTGCTTGTTGGCCACCAACACCTCTTCTTTATCGGTAGCGGCCATTGCGAGTTCATTAGAAATTCCAACTAGAGCTATTGGCGTTCACTTTTTTAATCCGGCTCCTTTAATGCCTTTGGTCGAAATTATTCCGGCCGTGCAAACCGCGTCGGAAGTAGTGAATCAAACCCGAGCGCTCATCGATTCTTGGGGGAAAGTGACCGTATTGGCCAAAGATACACCGGGCTTCATTGTGAATCGGGTCGCTAGACCCTTCTACGGAGAGGCATTGCGTATTTACGAGGAGGGATTTGCCGATTTTGCCACTATCGACTGGGCCATGAAAGAGATTGGAGGCTTCCGAATGGGGCCTTTTGAATTAATGGATTTCATCGGAAACGACGTTAATTACGCGGTAACCGAAAGTGTATTTGCTTCGTTTTATTACGACCCCAGATACCGTCCGTCGTTTACACAAAAACGGCATTCCGAAGCCGGATGGTTCGGCCGCAAATCGGGCCGTGGGTATTTTGATTACAGCGAAGGAGCAGCGCTTCCCCAACCGAACAAAGACAAGGAGCTGGGCAAGCAGATTGTCGATCGCATTGTCACCATGTTGATTAACGAAGCCGTAGATGCGCTGTATTTGAATATCGCTTCGGCCAATGATCTTGATTTGGCAATGACTAAGGGAGTGAATTATCCGAAGGGACTCCTAGCATGGGCCGATGAGATCGGGCTGGAGAAAACCCTTCAGACTTTGGAGCGACTCCAGTTCGAATACGGCGAAGACCGCTACCGACCCAGCCCGCTACTGCGCAAATTGGTTCGGGAAGGGAAGAAGATTTTTTGATAACTGATTCCATCCTTTTTTGGAAGTATGATTATAAAATTTGCCCCCCTTTTATTTCTATTCGTTTTCTCGCAAGTCAACGCGCAGCAGTACCATTTCGAAGCAGACAAATTGCCTCAAGACATGAGTTGCCGAGCGGTGGATGCTTGGAACGATCAAATCTTTTGGGTTGGGGGTGACCAGTTTCGTGTGGCCCATACTTATGATGGAGGTCGTACTTGGAAGGTCGACACCTTGATTCCCCCGGGGGAGTATGAACAGCCGCTGCAGTACCGGGCTATTGAATTGCTCGACGACAGTACGGTGCTCGTCCTATCGGCCGGATCGCCAGGCGTTCTCTGGAAAACCAACGATGCTGGCCAACATTGGAGAATCGTTTGGCGAGAAGATCACCCGGGCGTGTTTATGGACGCCATCGCCTTCAATGAGCAGGGATTCGGATGGATGTTTGGCGACCCTTTTGACGGTACCTTCGCGATCTTCCGATCGATAGATCGCGGAGAGAATTGGAACCGAATTGAACCCAGCTTGTTGCCACAAGCAAAGGATGGAGAAGGGGGCTTCGCCGCTTCGGATCAGCTAATCGCCTTTAACGGACCGTGTACGTTTATTGCCACGAGCGGCGAAAACAACAGAATCTTAAGAACCCGCGATCAAGGTGAATCTTGGGACTGGGTCTCGAGTCCGATTTCAAAAAAAGGACCGATGGCCGGACCAATGGCAATAGGCTTTAAAGATGAAAAAACAGGTTTTATGGTCGGTGGCAATTGGGAAAAACCAAACGATAATACGCAAAGTATGGCGCGAACCTTTGATGGTGGTGCCACCTGGGTGAATTTTATGCCCAGTGATAATCCGGGTCATCGAAGTTCCTTGGCTTTCTTGCCGGGAGGCAATGAAGAGTACAATATGATTGTTGCGGGCCGAAAAGGGGTGGACCTATTTTTTAATGGAACTTGGACACCCGTAAGTGAATTAGCCTATTATACCATTATTCCGATTCCAGGGTCGTCGAAATACTTGCTCACGGGTCCCGGAATTTGGGCGCTTCTAACTTGGAACTAATACTTTGGAAAGGATGCATGCGTTAAAAGGAACGGAGTGCACCCATTTTATTTACCTTTGAATTTATGCTATCGTACATCACTTGGACCGTTGAGCCTGAAATTTTTCCGAACATCGATTGGCTTCCTGTGCGTTGGTATGGCCTCATGTTTTCTTGTGCATTTTTCTTTGGATATACGCTCATGCAAAAGATGTTCACGCATGAAACGATCAATGAGAAATGGCTCGATAGCCTGCTCGTATATGTGATGATCGCAACCATTGTAGGAGCCCGATTAGGACATGTATTCTTTTACGATTGGGAGTATTATTCTCAGAATTTAGGTGAAATCATCATGGTGAATAAGGGCGGACTCGCAAGTCACGGAGCTGCGATTGGAATTATTCTTGCCCTGTATTTTTGGTCGAAGAAGTACTCCAAGAAATCCGTCCTCTGGATACTCGACCGGGTAGTCATTGTGGTCACTCTAGCAGCTTTTTTCATTCGGATGGGGAACTTGTTCAATCACGAAATTATTGGTGTAGCGTCGGATGTGCCGTGGGCTTTTATTTTTACGAAGGCCTATGTTCCAGACCCAATGACTCCACGACACCCAGCGCAGTTATACGAAGCCTTGAGTTACTTAACTCTATTTGCAGTAATGATACGTCAGTACTATCGCTCGAACTGGAAAGATCGCCAAGGCTTTTTCTTCGGCTTCTTCTTGGCGGTACTCTTCAGTATTCGCTTCTGCATTGAATTCATCAAAGAGAACCAAGTGGAATTTGAAGCCGATATGGCACTCAATATGGGTCAGTGGCTCAGTATTCCGGCTATACTGGTTGGTGCGTATTTTATGTTAAAAGCCAAAAAGGCATAAGCGCTCAATTCACCGAAATTAAAGACATTTGAAGTAGTCAAACGGCTCTAGGCAATCTTTACATTGGTACATGGCCTTGCAGGCTGTAGAGCCGAATTGACTCACCATATGTGTGTTTTCCGATTTACATTGAGGGCAACGAACGGTATCTTGTTCTGCGAATAATGCTTTTTTGTTTACGCTGCCTCCGGCAGGAGGTGCAATGCCGTATTCTTCAAGTTTCTTTTTCCCGTTTTCCGACATCCAATCGGTAGTCCAAGCCGGATGAAGCACGGTTTTCACTTCCGGGTTTTCAAACCCTTCGGCGACCAGCTTTTGCACAATTTCTTCTTCTATGGTATTCATGGCTGGACAGCCACTGTAGGTTGGTGTTATGGTAATTACGGGCCGATTGTTTTCAATAGCTACATCGCGAACAACGCCTAAATCAACAACCGTAAGAACCGGAATTTCCGGATCAAAGATGTCTTCCATCCAACTCCAGATGTCGGCAGTAGTTACCATGTTACCACTTCGCGTTCGGAACCGTTCTTTGTAAATATTGAAGTTCTGATAACAAGAAGCCTAAATGCTCCGAGTGGATTCCTTTGCGGCCACCAGATTGCATCCAGCCGGATTCAGGCTGGTTGAGCGTCGCTTCTTTTAAAACTTCGGATACCTTTTCTTCCCAGAGCGGTTTCAATGCCGATAAGTCCGTTGCAATGCCGACTCCGATCAATGTTTCATCAACCTCGTCCATTTCAAACATTTCGCCGGTGTACATCCACAATTCGTCGATAGACTCTTGAATTCGGCGGTGCGATTCCTCAGTGCCATCACCCAATCGTATGATCCATTCACTCGAATAGCGAAGGTGGTAGGTGACTTCTTTCAGAGACTTCACAGCAATAGCGGCTATTTGTTCGTCGGTACTAAAAGTGAGTTTTTCAAGAAGTAAGAAATGAAAGGCGTCAAAGAAAAATTGACGCGCAATAGTGCGACCAAAATCGCCATTGGGTTGCTCCGCCAGTAGAACGTTATAAAAATCCCGTTCAACACGCAAATAGGCCATAGCGTCTTCGTCACGGCCTTTTCCTTCAATTTCTCCGGCGTAGGCCAAATAGCTTCTACTTTGCCCGATAAGGTCGAGCGCCACATTGATGAGGGCAATATCTTGTTCAAGAATAGGCCCGTGACCGCACCATTCGCTCAGGCGATGACCCAAAATGAGTGAGTTGTCACCCAAGCGGAGAGTATACTTAAACAAGGCTTCTTTAATATCCATAGGGCTTACATATGTCCGACTTCCTTCGGAATGTCGTAAAAGGTTGGATGGCGATACACTTTATCATCTGCGGGTTCGAAAAGGGAAGCGCTTTCAGATGAATTAGAAGCGGAAATATGCTTCGATTCGACTACCCAAATACTGATCCCTTCAGAACGACGCGTATATACATCGCGCGCATTTTCAATAGCCATATCGGAATCGGCTGCATGTAAACTACCCACGTGCTTGTGGTGAAGTCCCGATTTGCTTCTGATAAAAACCTCCCAAAGAGGCCAGTCTGATGATTTCACTTCGCTCATGCCAATTGTTCTTTTCTAAGACGTCTTTTTTCTGCGTAGGCATTGGCCGCTTCACGCACCCAGGCACCCTCTTCTTTTGCTTTTAAACGGGCGGCTACACGTTGCTTATTGCACGGGCCGTTCCCTTTAACCACATCGTAAAACTCGCTCCAATCAATTTCACCAAAATCATAGGAATTCTTTTCATCATTCCACTTTAGGTCTTCGTCGGGCACTTTTAAGCCAATGAATTCGGCCTGCGGAACCGTTTTGTCAACGAATTCTTGGCGCAGCTCGTCGTTCGTTTTTCTTTTGATTTTCCATTTAATGCTTTGGGCCGAGTTTGGCGAAGCCGCATCATTGGGCCCGAACATCATCAATGAAGGCCACCACCAACGGTTCAGTGCATCTTGGGCCATCGCTTTTTGTTCTGGCGTTCCGTTCGCAAGGGTTGAAATAATTTCATATCCCTGGCGTTGGTGAAAGCTTTCCTCTTTACATACTCTGATCATGGCACGGGCATAGGGTCCATAGGAAGTTCTGCAGAGCGGAACTTGATTCTGAATGGCCGCACCGTCAACCAACCAACCAATGGCACCTATATCGGCCCAAGTTACGGTCGGGTAGTTGAAAATACTGCTGTATTTCGCTTTCCCTGTATGTAGGTCGTCGATCATATCTTCTCTACGTCCCCCGAGTGTTTCGGCGGCGCTATATAGATATAACCCATGGCCAGCTTCGTCTTGAATTTTTGCGAGTAAGGCCGCTTTTCTGCGTAAAGAAGGAGCTCTCGTAATCCAGTTTGCTTCCGGCAGCATACCTACTATTTCGGAGTGTGCATGCTGTGAAATCTGACGGATAAGCGTTTTTCTATAGGCGTCTGGCATCCAATCGCGGGGCTCAATTTTTTCCTCTCGGTCAATTTTGGCTTGAAACTGTACTTCTAATTCTTTTTCATCCATTGGGTCGCGCATTAATGGTCTTACAATAGTACGAAAAACGCCCGAGGACCGCGAATTGTTTGAAGCGTACAAAACCCTATTTTTGCCTCACTGAAACTTTTTGATATGCCTCAATTCCATTCACTTGCTGTAAAAGAAATTCGACGAGAAACTGAATCTTGTGTGAGTATTCTATTTGATGTTCCCAGTTCATTGAAAGAGGAATATCAATACACGCAAGGACAGTATCTCACGCTGAAAACGGATATCAATGGTGATGAGGTGCGTCGTTCCTATTCTATTTGCTCATGTCCGCTCGATGACGAGTTGCGCGTGGCCGTGAAAAAAGTTCCGGAAGGACTCTTCTCAACCTATGCGAATGAAGTTTTGAAGGAGGGCGATTCTATTGAGGTGATGAATCCGCTCGGGAATTTTTACACCGATTTAAAAGAGGATCAATCGAAGCATTATGTTGCTTTTGTGGCCGGTTCCGGAATTACGCCGGTGATGTCGATCATGAAAACCGTTTTGCGGACAGAGCCCAATAGCCGGTTTACCTTGTTTTATGGGAATAAGAATTTTGAAAGCATCATTTTCAGAGATGAAATTGAAGCGCTCAAGAACGCTCATTTACAACGTTTGAGCGTATATCACTTATTGAGTAGAGAAATTACAGATTCGCCCTTATTTAATGGCCGCCTTAACGGCGAGAAGGCGTCTATTTTCTGCGATCGATTGTTCGACCTTTCCGAGGTAGACGACTTTTTCCTTTGTGGTCCGGGCGAAATGATTCTGGAAATAAAAGATACCTTGTTGGGTAAATCGGTAGACGCAAAGAAAATTCATTTAGAGTTGTTCACGACTCCAGGTCAGGCCGCTAGGCCGGCCAAACCAATGGTCGAAAAAGAATTAAAGGATTACGACAGTGAGGTGCGCGTAACACTGGACGGTATCACTCTTGAATTCGGATTGGACGCGGACGGACCTAATGTTTTGGACGCCGCGCTCCATCACGGAGCCGATGTCCCTTACGCTTGCAAAGGAGCCGTTTGCTGCACCTGCAAAGCGCGGGTATTAGAGGGCGAAGTGGAAATGGAGCTGAACTACGCTTTGGAACCCGATGAGGTAGAGGCCGGATACGTACTTACATGTCAAGCGCATCCAAAATCGAAAAAGGTGGTTATTAGTTACGACGATTAATGCGCGGTCTGTGCGCATCGTTGTTCCGATGGTTCTTCCTTTTGCCCGGAAGCGAAAAACACTTCTTCGGTGTCTATCAAAAGATTTTTGTTCGCTATAAGCTATTCGAAGGTGTTGTAAAGAAAGTACAACGACAGGGCTTTAGTTACGAATTGCATATTGATGAATGGATTCAAGCCAACGTATATTTTTTGGGGTCGTATGAATCGGAGGAACTGAATACCGTTCGAAACCTTTTAAAGGAAAGCGATGTATTTGTGGATTTAGGCGCCAATATTGGCCTTTTCTCCACGGTTGCGAGTCGGGCCGTAGGCCCAAATGGTCATGTTTATAGTTTTGAGCCTTTTCCTTTAAATGCGAAAAGATTAAAGCGGCATAAAGAGGTAAACGATTGCTCGAATATGACCATTATTGAATCAGCGGTCGCGGATAAGTCGGGTACATTGACCTTAGTCTACGATGATTCTAATCAAAATACTGGGATGCCTTCAGCGTATAAAGAGGAAGGCAATCGGATAGAGGTACCCCTCGTTGCACTCGATGAGATCGCTCGCGAACAGGCTTGGCGCCGGGTCGATTTTATTAAAATGGATATTGAAGGCGGTGAATATTTGGCGTTACAAGGGATGCAGAAAACTTTGACGAATTGGGCGCCCACTATTCTATTAGAATTGCATCCTGAGGCCGTTGCCCGCACGCCCTATACTTCGGATCAGATTACAACCCTTTTGACCGAAATCGGATATCAAGGGCGTCGAATTGGATCGGGGTACAATTATTTATTTCAGGTAAAAAAAGAAAAGTGAGTCGAAGAAACGAATTGGTAGAAAAGTTAGACCTCCTTCCCCATCCGGAAGGCGGATTTTATCGAGAGACTTATCGGGCCGTTGGGGAGGTTTCCGCCTACGGCGGGATGCGGAACTTTAGTACCGCTATTTACTTCATGCTGACCCCCGATACGTTTTCCGCTTTTCATAAAATTAATCAAGATGAGGTTTGGCACTTTTACGAAGGCGACCCCATTTGTGTGCATATGATTTCTCCGGCGGGCGCGTATTCAAAAGTGCTTTTAGGAAAAGAAGAGGGAATGGTTTTTCAATACGTGGTGCCGGGTGGAACTTGGTTTGCTTCCGAGGTCATTGGTTCGGATTTCGGATTGGCAGGCTGCACGGTTGCTCCAGGTTTCGATTTTGCCGATTTTGACATGCCTTCGCGAGCAACACTTATAGAACGGTATCCGGAGCACAAAGAAGTGATTACGCGCCTTTCTCGGGAATAAAAAAGCCCCCCGAAATTCGAGAGGCTTTTTACTTCTGCAAGCAGTGTTAAGTGTTTCTGCTACGTACTTCTAAACATTAGGATATGTGATTAGATGCAATATGCTTGCCAAAGTTTAAAACCCAAACCTTCATTACAAAGACGAAGGACTTTATCATTCATTACAGTACAATTCCAAAAACTACTGGTGTAAGCTCTGGACCTCTGTTTTCTTGGAACAAAGTGTTCAAGGCATAGCGGGCAAATAAATTCACACCGCCGATTCCAATTTGTGCTTGTAGTCCATAGTTGAAATCGTTTAAGTAGAAATTCGATTTATTGACGATTTTCACTTTTTCGTTGTTATCGTCGCGGTACTTTGCTTTTGAATTCGATCCGATTCGGAAGCCAGCATACCCGCCAACTCCTAGGTTGAAACCATTTTCAAGGCCTCTGTTACCGCTCCAGTCGAGTTGTAGCATCAAGGGAACATTGATTGAGGTAATGTTCATTTTGTTCTTGTTGTACGACTGCTGAACGCCTTCAACAAATAGAACTTCGTCGGCAGTTTTAATGGGCACAACGCTGCGGTCGTATGCGTAGTTATTCCAGGCCATTTCGATTCCGTACTTCACTTGGGCCGGACTGTTTTCATTTCCCAATCTGGTTTTTCCACCAAATCCCAATCCCCAGTGCATACTCCAGGTATTCAAAGCGTATAAATCGTCACCCGCCGTTGGGAAAGCACCGTCTGCATCTACGTAGTTGTTGAGGCCGATAGAAAAATCAAAATACCCGACGGTTGGATCCCCATTGTCAGAGTCCCAGTTCCAATCCATATCCCAGTCATCTTCCCAATCATCGTCGCCGTCATCTTCCCAGCTACCCTCCCAATCGTCGCTGTCCCAGTCGTTTTCTTCGTCTTCAAGCGCCTCAATCATCACGCGACGCTCTACTTCTTCAGAAAACAGTTCAAGCGCTTCAAGTTGCGTTTCCAGGTCGTCTTCCATTGCTTCCAATCGCAGCTCCATTTTTTCTTGTGCGGCTTCACGACGCTCCTCGGCTTCATCTTCATCAATTTCACCTGCGGCCTCGGCAGCTCTGATTTTGGCAAATTCTTCCTCCATCTCTTTGGCTGCAGCTTCTGTTTCAACAGAGATATCATTGATTACGGAAGCAATGTCCATTCCGGATAGCGTACCCAGGTCACTGGATGAGTCCGTTTGGATAATGATTTTGGTCCCGTTCGATTCAATGGTAACCGTATCTTTTTCTCCTTCTGGAAGGAGGTAAGGTCCGGCCGCGAAGGCCGGTGCCATGAAGGCAAGGCTCAAGAAAAGAGCGAAAAGTGTGTTAAGTGTTCTGGTTTTCATGTTTCTAGTATTAAGGTTAAGTGTTTCCTGTTGTTGATCGAGTAGTACCGCTCGTGACCGGTTAATTAAGTGCGTTTCTTTTATTGAACAGATTCTTAATAGGCTCTGTGTCAATTTTTGGGAGCTCTACTTTTCCCTTCGGGTTTTCGAGCTTTTTCACATTCAAGGTATTTAAGGCTGCCCATTGCTTTTGGGCGTAATCACCAACCGACATTTTTGGTTCGTCGGCGTTTGCCATGAGCGTTTTGCTAATTGGCTGTTTGAATTCGATATCGATTTTAATTTTCTTTCTTTTATCGATTACCTCTTGGTTTATTTCGGTCGTGTTCAATTGTGCAACGCTGCGAGGCGATCCAAGAATTACCCCTTTTTCATTTCGTGCCGATGCAAAAAGTGCTTTGGGCGATTCGCCGATCTTCTCTTGTTCGTCGGTGGTTAAAGGCTCATCTTCCTCGGAAGTTGTCGAGTGTTCCTTTTCTTCGTCGGATGCATCTTCGTCGCTATCGCTTGCTTCTGAATCGGTGGTTTTGGTTTGGGCTACTTGCTCCTCGATTTGTCCTTCGATGGCTAAATCGCGACTCATCCATCCGAGGCTAAACATTAATACAATGGAAGCAGCGGCCGCCCAATAAATCCAAATCACTTTGCGCTCTTCCCTCTCTTCGGGAAGGGCCTCTTCAATTTGCTCCCAAACTCGATCGCTCGGCTTCATTTCGAAGTGTTCGAGCTGCTCGCGGTATTTTTTGTCGGTCGCATTCATATCTGTTCGTATTCTAATTCGTTCATTCGTACTTGGAGCATTTTTCTGGCCTTATTCAATTGGCTTTTGGACGTTCCCTCAGAAATAGCGAGCTCCTGCGCTATTTCTTGGTGGCTGTACCCTTCAATTGCGAACAGATTAAAAACTGTTCTATATCCGGTGGGTAGTTCGTCAATCAGCTGAAGTAAATCTTGTACTTCTAAATCGCGCTGTTCTTCAACCGGAGCCATGAATTCGAGTGAGCTGTCTTCTGTTTCTTCAAAAAAGGCTTTTTCGCTTCTCAAAAAGTTCAATGCTTCTCGAACCATGATTTTGCGAATCCATCCTTCAAAGCTTCCCTTGCTTCGGTAGTAACTCAAATTGTTAAAGACCTTGATGAAACCGTTCGAAAGCACCTCTTCGGCATCGTATTGACTCCGCACATAGCGGCGACATACTCCGAGCATTTTGCTCGAGAACCGGTCGTAAAGAGCTCTTTGAGATTTTCGATCTCCCTGGAGGCACTTTTTGATCAGTTGCGTTTCCGAATTTCCTAGTTTAATTAGGCGCACTTGAGTCAGGTTTCAATTAGATAGACACCGGAAGTTGCTTTCGCGTTGCCTGAATATGAAGTTTTTTTGAAAGGTTTATTATAAAGCGTTGATAAACAGCAAGATGAAGATACTATTTTTTTGGGCCTAACGGCCCGATGAGCCATTGCGCCGTCAAAATGATTACCTTCGAAAATATGGCAAGAAATAAAAAAGGCGGTAACCTCAAAGGAAAAAAAAGAGAGTACCAACGCCGTGTACTTCGCGTGTATCGCGATAATTCTGGAAAGGCACTCAATCATAAACAAGTTGCAGCCCAATTGGGCATTACCAATGCGCACGATCGCAATTTAGTGGTCCAGGTAATTGCTAGTCTTGCGGCAGAAGGGGTGCTCGAACAAATAGATCGCGGTAAGTTCATGGCGAAAAAGCATCAGCGCCATTTTACCGGTTGGGTCGATATGACGAAAAGTGGCGGAGGGTACATCACCTTGGAGAATACAGATGAAGATGATGTATACGTATCTCCGCGTAACATGAAACACGCACTGCATGGGGATTACGTAAAGATTTACGCCCATGCCCGTCGGAGAAATAAAAAGCCCGAGGGTGAAGTCGAGGAAATTATAGAGAGAGCGCGAACGGAGTTTGTAGGTAAAATTGAAATCTCAAAGCAATTTGCCTTCTTGGTCCCGGATAACCCGCGGATGCATGTCGACATCTACATACCCCTCGATAAATTAAAAGGGGGAAAGCACGGCCAAATTGCCCTGGTGAAAATGACCGATTGGCCCGAGTCGGCCACTTCGCCTTTCGGGGAAGTAGTAGATATTTTGGGTAATCCCGGTGAAGCAGATGCGGAAATGCATGCGGTTCTTGCGGAGTATGGACTTCCGTATCGATTCCCAGAAGAAGTGGAAGAGGCCGCGGCGGCCATTCCAACGAAATTAGACGAAGGAGAGATCAAGAAACGCCGGGATATGCGCGACATCACTACGTTCACAATTGATCCGCACGACGCAAAAGATTTTGATGACGCCTTATCGGTTCGCGTTCTTGAAAATGGGAATTATGAAATAGGGGTGCACATTGCCGACGTGAGTCATTATGTGCAACCGGGTGATATCATAGATAAAGAAGCATTTGACAGAGCAACCAGTGTTTACCTGGTCGATCGAGTGGTTCCGATGCTTCCAGAAGTGCTCTCGAACGGACTCTGCTCATTGCGGCCCAATGAAGACAAGTTCACTTTTTCGGCCATTTTTCAAATGAATGACGAGGCGCAGATATTGAATTCCTGGTTTGGAAGAACCGTTATTAATAGCGACCGAAGATTCGCTTACGCCGATGCACAAGAAATTATAGAAGGCGCTTCTGGGGACATGGAAGACGAATTACATTTGCTAGATCGCCTCGCGAAAATTATGCGGAAAAAGAGAATGAAGGCGGGAGCTATTTCATTCCATTCGATCGAGGTTAAATTTCATCTCGATGAAAAAGGGCAGCCGCTCGATGTCTATTTTAAAGAGAGTAAAGATGCCAATCAACTCATTGAGGAATTTATGCTTTTGGCCAATCGAAAGGTGGCCGAATTTGTAGGGCGAACGCCTGAAGGCACTTTCAGCAATAAGACCATGGTCTACCGTATTCACGACGAACCGGATCCAGCCAAGGTTTCTGAATTCAACAATTTTGTGAAGCAGTTTGGGTACCGAATGACGCTGACTAATAGAAATACAATCACCAACTCTTTAAATACTATTCTCGAGGAAATCCAAGGGAAGCAAGAAGAGAATATGATTGAGAAATTGGCGATTCGAACCATGTCGAAGGCGATCTATACAACCGATAATATTGGCCATTACGGATTGGCTTTTGATTACTATACGCACTTTACCTCTCCTATTCGAAGGTATCCGGATGTGATGGTGCACCGATTACTTCAATACTACCTTGAAGGGGGTAAAAAGCATCCAGAATCAGATTTGTTTGAGCGTCGTTGCGAGCACTCTTCTGAACGGGAGAAATTAGCGGCCGATGCGGAACGCGCAAGTATTAAATACATGCAGGTGCTCTTTATGCGCGGTCGCGTTGGCGAAGAGTTTTTAGGCGTTATTTCTGGCGTGACCCAATGGGGAATTTTTGTAGAAATCAACGACAACAAATGTGAAGGGCTCGTTCGTTTATCTGAAATAGACGATGATGTGTACTCTTTTGATGAACGCAGTTATTCCATCATAGGCGAATACTCGGGCAAAATTTATCAGTTAGGCGATACGGTTATGGTCCGCGTGAAGTCGGCCGACTTGAACCGGAAACAACTCGATTTCGATTTAGTTACGGGAGACTCTGAGGATTAATTATTTACAGAAAACCATTAGGTTGCCCAAGCTTGCTTCGGCAATTTCATTTTTCATTGCCTCTTTCGCCGTACCACAAATCTCATCTGTTCGTCCTAGCGCTTCTAGTAGTTTGCCTTTTGTCAAATACGGACTCACGCGTTGCTTATCGAGTTGAATAGAGCGATTGATGTCTATAAGTCCGGCCGCGGCATTTCCTTTTTCATTAAAAATTCGAGCCCGCTGTTCGTAGGCTACCGCGTTATTGGGTTCTGCAACAATTAGTTGGTTACAGTAATTCATGGCGTCATCAAAATTGTCTTTTTCTAACTCTACTTCGGCCAGCAATCGAATTACATCTGGGTCATTTCCCCCCTCTGCTCTGAGAACGTATTCTAAATCTTGAATGGCGTCATCCAGTTCGGAGGCATTGATATACATTTCGGCACGCCCTAATCGGGCCGATTTATTCCCGGGGTCTTCTTGAAGAACTCCAGAATACAGCTCCACAGCTTCGCTGTAATAGCCCAAGGCTGCTAGCCCACTTGCTTTAGCGCTCAATAATCCTGGGTCGGTCGGAAACTTTTCGAGCCCCTCTTCATAGGAGTCGAGTGCTTTGGGTACTTGATTAAGGTCTTCGTAGAACCGCCCCATTTGGGCGTATAATTCCGCATTGCCCGGATCGTCGGGGAAGGTTTCAATGCATTTTTTCATGGCCATAATGGCGCAGGCTTTATTGTTGCGTTCGAGGCAGCTCTCAATGCCTTTTAAATAGGCATCTCTCGACTGTCCAAAAGTGAAGGTGGTACAAAGAATAAGGACGAACGAGAGCAGGGTTTTGGGTAGCAATTTATTCATGTACGTAGGTTTTTATCACCGTTAAGTTAGTAAAAGGATTGTGATACTCAGACATTTGTCTCTCCCTTTTATCAACCATTTTTTTGTGCCTTAATGGCGGCTACTTCTTTTTGAAGTTCTCGAATGGCTTGGGTCCAAACGCCGTCGCTGCTAAAGTTCGCCTCGAGTTGCTGACTGATATAGCTTTCGAATTTCCAGATTTCGCGAACTTCATGTAGGTTGACGTGGTAGGGTTGGTAGGCTGGATTTGAAGAAATGAGCAACAGTGAGTTTTCGTGAAGATGTACTTGTTTAAAAACGATTCCGTCGTTTTGAGTGAGTACAATACACTCTGTTCCTGGGGCTAGTTGTTTCCAATCTTGAACGTACTCACCTATTACGATGGCACCATCGGGTACGGGAGGCATGGAGTCTCCTGAAATGGGAAAGGCGCGGTATTTTCTTTGATCAGATAGGAAGGGCAATCGGAAGCTAGGTAGTGAGGCAATGTACTCGGGGTCTGCAAATCCGGTGGTGTACCCCGCTTTTGCTTTGGTATCGACGAGCTCTATGTTTTCTTCGTTGTCGCTGCCCACGGTGGTGGTGAGTACGCGCAAGTTTCGACCGCTGAGGTCGGCATCCTGCTGCCAAGCAGTAATGCGGGCATCGCTCCAGGTAGACAAATCTTCGCGCAATAAAGCATCGACGGAAAACCGATAAAAATCGGCCAGCTTTAACAACATAGCATAAGGGGGTTGAGCCGAGCCGAGCTCGTATGCGCTCAATGAAGAGCGCGAGGTTTCCAATTCGCGAGCAACGTCTTGTTGTGATAGCCGTTGGCGTTCGCGGAGGAGCTGTAGGTTCTTTCCAAAGGGCATGAAAAACTTTTTAACAGAACGGTGAATATTCTTTTTGTTTGACTAATTTACTGTCGCAATATTGACAAATATACTGTCAAAATAATTAATTTCAATAGAAAGGCTCGGAAAAAATGAAGGATAAGAGTATTGTACACTTTGATTTAGACACGTTTTTTGTGTCGGTAGAGCGCCTGCTGAACTCGGAACTCGAAGGGAAACCGGTAATTATTGGAGGTACAAGTGATCGGGGTGTTGTGGCATCGTGCAGTTATGAGGCGCGGCGGTTCGGTATTCATTCGGCCATGCCCATGCGACAGGCCAAAATGCTGTGCCCAGATGCTATTTACTTGCGCGGAAATTCAATGAACTACAGCAAGTATTCGGAGCTCGTTACCGAAATTATCAAAGAAAACGTGCCGCTTTATGAGAAGGCATCGGTAGATGAGTTTTACGCAGACTTAACGGGCATGGATCGTTTTTTTGGTTGTTACCAGCTGGTTAAAGAGCTGCAACAAAAGATTACTCGTGAAACGGGTTTGCCGATATCGTTCGGATTAAGTGCCAATAAAACGGTATCGAAGGTGGCTACGGGAGAAGGAAAGCCCTACGGTCATATGCACATTGTAAGCGGTTCGGAAAAGCCGTTTTTGGCGCCGCTTTCGGTTCGTAAAATCCCTATGGTCGGGGCGGTCACTTATCGTCAGCTGCGCGATTTGGGTGTGGAGTTCGTTCGTACCCTTCAAGAGATGCCGCTCGAGTTAATTGAGCGGGTTTTTGGGAAGCACGGGCGCGATATGTGGATGAAAGCCAACGGCGTTGATAATAGTCCGGTCATTGGCTACCACGAACGCAAATCTATTTCTACAGAACGCACTTTTCAGCGCGACACGATTGATGTTTATAAGCTGCAAGATTTACTCGTTGCGATGACCGAAAACTTGTCGTATCAACTCCGACGCGGCGATAAACTAACAGCTTGCATTACGGTGAAAATTCGCTACTCCGATTTCAATACCTACAGTTTGCAGGCGCGCATTCCCTATACCTCTTCAGATCATATTTTGATCGATAAGGCTAAGGAGCTTTTCAAGAAACTGTATAACCGCCGGTTGTTGGTCCGACTCATCGGCGTGCGTATGAGTCACCTCGTTGGCGGAGGCCATCAGATCAATTTGTTTGAAGATACCGAAGAGCTGATCAATTTGTATCAGGCTATGGACAAAATGCGAAGGCGCTTTGGCGAAGGATCTGTAAAGCGAGCGGTCAGCATGGGAGCAAGAACCATTGGCCGAATGCACAATCCGTTCGATGGTCGGCCGCCGGAGCTTTTGGCTAACCGGAGAAGTTGAGGTTAGAAGTGACCCCGCATGTGCGGGGCTATAAGTGTTTCAAATGTGGCGAGTGTCTCACGAAGGTGTCAGCAATTAAAAACTCTGAACTAAAAATTATGAACTAAAAACTCTGAACTCTGAACTAAAAACCCTGAACTAACCCGTGCTAAACAACCACACATACTACAGTCTTAAATACGGAACCATGAGCGAGCAAGCGCTTTTAGAGCAGGCGCAAATTCACGGTTACCGAACACTGGCTGTTACAGACATTAATAATACTTCGGCCGGACTCAATTTTGTGCGGATTGCACATCGATATGGAGTGCGACCGGTATTGGGGATCGACTTCCGAATCGGTGCCGATCAGCACTTTGTTGCTTTGGCACACGACAACGACGGTTGGCTCGAGCTCAACCGATTTTTATCGCCCTACTTGGTTCATGAAACGGAACTCAAACTGCCTCTTCGGG
>CBFIAJ010000026.1:0-12300 GCA_965660515.1 Flavobacteriales bacterium
CGGTAGTAGCCAAGAGCCACCATTTAGATCGATCTTTAATAAAGAAAAGTCCGAAGAAAAAGAGGAATACAACTACGGCGCCCATGTAATAGGGTCCTGTAACAAAGGGCTGATCACCCCAATAGGTTGGAATGTTCTGTAATACTTGATCTGGGTTTTGCACTCTACCCCGCAAGGCATTACCCACATTGGAATCTCGGTCAAGAGCCTCCATAGAGCCGCCTCCCATAAAATTAGGAATGAACACATTGAAACTTTCGGCAATTCCGTAGCTCCAATTGGTTATGTAATCGCGATCGAGTCCGCCCGTTTTATTGGTGCCCGCCGCATCATCAATGGTAAGGTCGGAGGTGCCTCGGGTAGAATATTTTCCGTAATCGTAACTCGTAATCAATCGCGAAGCATTAGCCCCGACCGCGAGCCCCAACGCCAAAAGCAGGACTGCTACTTGTTTTCCGAATTCGGCGAGTTGCTTTGACTTTACTGCGTTTACGAGCTCTACAATTCCAAGGATGAATACGGCAATACCCAAATAATAGGTCATTTGAATATGGTTCGTATCAATTTCCCAAGCCATGGCTAACGCGGTTATGAGTCCGCCTGCAAGCAGTTTTTTGCGCCGAAACACAGTCAAAATCCCCAACACTATCGGCGCGAATAAGGCTACAGCCCACGTTTTATTGTTGTGACCCGCTTCCATTATAATGAGCCAATAAGTCGAGAGTCCAAAGGCTACAGCGCCAACGAAAGACAATTTTGGATCGTATTTGAGTCCGGCTAGAAGTACATAAAAGCCCAGAAAAAGCAGAATTAAATAATTCGCGGGTGCGGGAATGCTTTTAATCGGTTCAAAAAATAGGGTGTGGATTAAATTATTCGGGTAGCGAACCGAATTGAAATAGGCGGGCATACCGGCAAACAGCGAATTCGTCCACAACGGCTCTTCGTCGAATTCTGCTCGGAAATCCCATATTTCTTTACTCATTCCCCGATAATTGGCAATATCACTTTGGTAAAGCACTTTACCTTCAAGGAGTGGGGTGAAATAGGCAAAAGCGAGGGTAAAAAACAAAATGACCGCCAAAATATGCGGCCAAGAATTCTTCCAGAGGGTCTTCATAGTCATTTTTTCTTCAGAGGCTTAAAGGTATGAAATCTGAATTTTGAGCACTTCCTTTTCACTGCTTAGTTCGATTGACCCTGTAGACCAAATGAAATTTGGATTTGGAACTATTAAAGGGCCCGAACACGGAGATCATTTTTTTCGCAGTGAACGGAGATAAAGGCGCTCTACTTTCTCACGTGCCCAAGGGGTTCGTCTTAAGAATTTAAGACTCGATTTTATGGATGGGTTATTCTTAAAGGAATTGATATTCACCATGTAAGATAACTCCTCCCAACCGTATTGATCAACGAGCGATTCTACAATTGTGGCAAGCTTAACTCCGTGAAGGGGGTTATTGGGTTGTTCTTGAGGGTTAGAATTTTCGGGATCCATGATTCTCGATATGTTTTTCAAATATTAGAACTACAAAGAAAATGAGGGTGCCAAATTAAACCTTCTTACTTTGACGCATCTAAGTATAAAACCTATTGAATGAAATATCTACTCTCAATGTTCCTAGGAGCACTCATTTTATTGGGTTGTGAAAAGGAAAGAGAGCCGGCGAGTCCGCCGGATAAGACGCCAGATGCCGTCTTGAACTTGCCTGAGACACCGTTGAATTATAGCAATTTAACGCTACCCAATCATTTTTTGGCACCACCTGTCCAGAATACCGATAATACTCCGGCCAACAACCCAATTACCGACGAGGGGGCCACCTTGGGAAGAGTACTTTTCTACGACACGCAATTGTCATTAAACAATACTGTAGCCTGTGCCAATTGTCATCAGGCCGAATTTGGGTTTAGTGATCCGCTTGTTTTATCAAAGGGTTTTGAAGACGGTGAAACGGGTCGTCATTCGATGAACTTAATCAACGCGCGCTATTACGCCGACGAGCATTTCTTCTGGGATGGACGAGCAGCGACGCTTGAAGAGCAGGTGCTCTTACCTATTCAGGACGCGGTGGAAATGGGAATGACTTTGGATAGCCTAACGGCTCGATTGTCAACCTTGAACCACTACCCAGAGCTATTTGCCGATGCCTTTGGAACGGAAGAAATAAATGAAGATCGAATCAGTTTGGCTTTGGCGCAGTTCGTTCGCTCCATAGTGAGCTACCAGAGTCCATATGACATTGCCGCGGCGGCTACTCCCGGCCCACCTAACGGTGATTTAGTGGGTTTCACTGAACAAGAGAACCTCGGAAAATTAATTTTTGAAGATCCAAACTTAGGCGCTTGTGCAGGCTGTCATGGAACTCCCCTTCAAATTGCTCCGGCTCCCCGAAGCAACGGACTCGATGCAAATCCAACCGATATTGGCTATGGAGTAGTTACCGGTAACCTCAACGATTACGGAACCTTCAAAGTGCCTAGTTTGAGAAACATTGAATTAACTGCTCCCTACATGCACGATGGACGTTTTACCACTTTAGAGGAAGTAATTGAGCACTACAATTCAGGCGTTCAAAACCACGCGAATTTAAGTCCACCCTTGCGTTTGCAAAATGGTCAGGTTCGTCGTTTGAATTTAACGCAAAATGAAAAAGACGCTTTATTGGCGTTTATGCTAACACTGACCGATAATACATTGGCTACCGAAGAGCGGTTTAGCGATCCGTTTGTGGATTAAGAAGGAATCAATCCTTCACCTCTTCGTAATCAACATACTCACCACCGGCAGCTCCTGTCGGTGATTTTTTCTTGTCCTTATCGGGATTGTATTGAATTTTCACTTCGCCTTCGGCGCGATGGTCATCGGGCCGTGAGGCCCCGGTTGCCTGATTCTGGCGTGCCCGAAATTCGCGCGGGCTCATTCCAAAAAGACCCATGAACAAGTTGTTCCAAAGCAAGCGAATGCCGAGAATAATCAATACAATTATGAGAAGTACCTTCACCATAAATTAACGACTCAAATAGAGGTTTCGTTCACTGTGTACTTTGATGAAGAACTCATCGCGTAAATCATCAATAAACTGGATGGCCTCTCCGGTCGATTTCATTTCAGGGCCTAATTCCTTATTTACATTCGGGAACTTGTTGAAACTAAATACCGGAATTTTAATGGCGTAACCACTGACTTGCGGATTGAAATTGAAGTCTTTCACTTTCTTTTCACCCAACATCACTTTGGTAGCGTAATTCACATAGGGCTCCTTAAAGGCCTTAGCAATAAACGGCACGGTACGCGAAGCACGCGGATTCGCTTCAATGATGTACACCACATCGTTCTTAATCGCAAACTGAATGTTGATTAACCCTTTCGTTTCGAGCGCCAGAGCGATTTTCTTGGTGTGATCAATGATTTGCTGCATCACGAATTCACCAATGTTAAACGGCGGTAATACGGCGTGTGAATCACCCGAGTGAATTCCGCAAGGCTCAATATGCTCCATGATTCCAATGATGTGCACATCTTCCCCATCACATATAGCATCGGCCTCTGCTTCAATGGCTCCATCTAAATAATGATCGAGCAGAACGCGATTCCCAGGGATACTCTTCAACAAGTCGACAACATGATGCTCCAATTCATCTTTGTTGATGACAATCTTCATTCCTTGGCCTCCTAAAACATAGGACGGACGAACGAGTATTGGGAAGTCTAATTTATCGGCCAATTCAAGGGCCTCATCGGCATTTTCAATAACGCCAAACTCTGGGAATGGAATGTTTTGTTCGCGAAGCAAGGTTGAGAAGCGGCCGCGATCTTCGGCTAAATCGAGCGCTTTGTAGGTGGTTCCAATAATCGGAATACCGTAGCGGTCGAGTTTCTCCGCTAACTTCAACGCTGTTTGTCCGCCCAATTGTACAATAACACCATCTGGCTTTTCGTGACGAATGATGTCGTAAATATGCTCCCAAAAAACGGGTTCAAAATAGAGTTTGTCGGCGGTGTCAAAATCTGTTGAAACTGTTTCAGGATTACAGTTAATCATGATGGTTTCGTAGCCGCACTCTTTGGCAGCTAATACTCCATGCACGCAGCAGTAATCGAATTCAATTCCCTGTCCAATTCGGTTCGGGCCTGATCCGAGGACTACAATTTTTTTACGATCGGTGACCACACTTTCATTTTCTGCATGGCGATCTTCTCCATTCGCACTGTAGTCTTGCTCAAAGGTAGAGTAGTAATAAGGTGTTTGCGCTGGAAACTCCGCGGCACAGGTATCAACGAGTTTGTACACTCGGTTAATTCCCATATCGCTTCGCTTGTTGTAGACCTCACTTTCGAGGCACCCGAGCATATGCGCGATCTGGCGATCTGCAAAACCTTTTTGCTTAGCCTCTAGCAATAATTCGCGATCAATTGATCCGATTTCGAAGGATTGAATTTCTTTCTCTAAGTAATGAAGCTCTTCGTACTGCTTCAAGAACCACATATCAATTTTCGTGATATCGTGGATTTTACGAAGCGGGATCCCTATTTGGATGGCATCGTAAATAACGAATACACGATCCCAACTCGCGTATTTCAATTTATCGAGAATTACGTCTTGATCGGTATACCCTTTCCCATCGGCACCCAAACCGTTTCGCTTAATTTCGAGCGATTGAGTGGCTTTGTGCAAGGCCTCTTGGAATGATCGCCCAATACCCATTACTTCTCCAACCGACTTCATTTGGAGTCCGAGCGTACGATCCGATCCTTTAAATTTATCGAAGTTCCAACGCGGAATTTTCACGATCACATAATCTAAGGTAGGCTCGAAGTAGGCCGTGGTAGTTTTTGTGATTTGGTTGTCGAGTTCGTCGAGCGTATAGCCGATCGCTAATTTGGCTGCGATCTTAGCAATCGGATAACCGGTTGCTTTCGATGCCAAGGCCGATGAACGACTTACACGTGGGTTAATCTCAATGGCGTAGATCTCTTCTTTCTCGTCAGGACTCACGGCGAACTGCACATTACACCCTCCTGCGAAATCGCCAATACTGCGCATCATATGAATAGCCATGTCGCGCATTCGCTGATAAGCCGAATCGGACAAGGTCATGGCCGGAGCCACAGTGATTGAGTCTCCGGTGTGAATTCCCATCGGATCCATGTTCTCAATGGAGCAAATGATAATTACGTTGTCGTTTTTATCGCGAAGTAATTCTAACTCGTACTCCTTCCAGCCCATGAGTGCTTTGTCGATCATCACCTCGTGAATGGGAGAAATCTCTAAACCGCGATTCAAGTTTATATCGAAGTCTTCTTTTTCATATACAATAGCTGCACCCGCTCCACCTAAGGTAAAAGAGGCACGAATCACGAGCGGAAAACCAAAATCCTGGGCAATGGTTTTTCCTTTAAGGTAACTCGTTGCCGTTTCTTGAGGTGCCATGCCTACACCAATTTGCTCCATGAGCACGCGAAACTGCTCCCGGTTTTCGGTAATGTTGATCGCATCAATGTCGACCCCAATAAGCTCCACATTATGCTTCTCCCATACGCCGCGCTCGTCAGCTTCAATACATAGATTCAATGCTGTTTGCCCACCCATCGTCGGAAGAACTGCATCAATGTCATGCTCTTCTAGTATTTGCTCGATTGAAGCAACGGTGAGGGGAAGTAAATACACATGATCGGCCATAACGGGGTCGGTCATGATCGTTGCTGGATTCGAATTAATCAAAGTCACTTCAATTCCTTCTTCCCGGAGGGAACGAGCAGCTTGGGAGCCAGAGTAATCGAATTCACAAGCTTGGCCAATTACGATAGGGCCAGAGCCGATGATAAGGATTGAATTGATATTTGGATTCTTAGGCATATGTGTAGAATTATTTGGGCAAAAATAGCCTCTAACGGGCGAGTATTACTTTTATTCTTAAATCTTCTTTCCACAAAAAAGCCCGAAGTTATTCACGGGCCATCTTTGAGGGTATAAAAAAAAGGTGCTACCCAACGGCAACACCTTTATTCTTTATCGATCAAACGCAACATCACAATCAGTGACGCATTTCGTCAGATACGCTAACACGCTTACGACCTTTAGCTCTACGGCGAGCTAAAACTTTGCGTCCGTTCGCAGAGGCCATACGCTCACGGAATCCGTGTTTGTTGCGACGCTTGCGCTGTGATGGTTGGAAAGTACGTTTCATCTTATATCTTCTTTAATGTCTGATTCTTCAATCGGGGTGCAAATATACGGAGTCTTAATTAGTTGACAAATGTTTGGGGCTAATTTTCTTGATGAGTAAGATGGCAATAAATCAGAATTATTTCAAGACCATTTCTTGATGTGGAATATGATCCAGCATAAACTCCTCTCCATCGACTTCAAAACCAAACGACGAATAAAAATCGCGCAGGTACCATTGCGCCGTAATTCGCACGGGCTGCCTGCCTTTCCAACGGAAGGCTTCTTCGAGTACAACAGCCACTAACCGCCTGCCTATACCCTTTCCTCGTTCACTAGGGTGAGTAACCAATCGGCCGATACTGAGCTCTTTAAACTCTGTGCCTGGCGGCACGATGCGTCCGTACGAGATTACTTTACCTTCTTCGTTTTCACTCCAAAGATGCAAGGAGTGTTGATCTAAACCATCGTTATCGACAAAAGGACAGCACTGTTCAACAACGAAAATCTGCTGGCGCAACTCAAGCACAGCGTATAATTCTTCTTTCGAAAGCTCTTCCCAACTCTTTACTACAAACATGCCTAAAGATACAATCTACAGTAAACAGCACTTTAAAACATAAGGTTAACTTTGCCACATGTCCTTCCATTTCAAAAACAAAGTAGTTTGGATCACCGGAGCTTCATCCGGTATTGGCGAGCACTTAGCGTATCGTATTGCGCGCGACGAACCTTATTTGGTACTCAGCGCGCGACGAACCGATGCTCTTGAATACGTAGCCGCACAAACAAATCTGCCCGAAGGGCATGTACTTGTATTGCCCCTCGATCTCAGTAAACCAGAAGAATTTGAAGCTGCCACTAAAGCGGTAATCGATCGATACGGCCGGATAGATTACCTCGTAAATAATGGGGGCATTGGGCATAAGTCGTCGGTTCTTGAAACAAGTTCAGCGGTCGATCGGCAGGTAATGGAGGTGAATTTCTTTGGGAATATTCTGCTCACAAAAGCCGTTTTACCTAGAATGCTCGAACAGGGTTCGGGGCAAATAACGGTGATTTCATCCATGCTTTCGAAGTTTGGGGCACCCGATGTAGCCACTTATGCTGCATCTAAGCACGCTTTGAACGGCTACTACGAATCGCTCCGAGAGGAGCTTATGGGCAAGGGAATTACCATTCAAGTATTCGCTCCGGGGTTTGTAAGAACCGATGTTACTGTAAAGTCGCTTGACGGCAACGGACAGGCCTACGGGAAAAATAGTCCCGCCCAAGAAAAAGGAATGGACCCAAAAAAATGTGCGATCAAAATGAAAAAGCACATGATTCACCGCACTCCTTTCACCTATATCGGTGGCTGGGAACTAGGCGCAATTCCTTTTAAAACTCTTTTCCCGCGACTCTTTTTCTTTACAATGAGGAAGCTTAGCGGCAAATAGGAACGGTATATTCCTTATCGGTTTCTTCGAAGCCAAGAATTCGACCCGCCTATCGCGAATGTGTTATCTTTGGATTTCTTTAAAGCTATCGACATGAATTTGATTCATTCAAAATATACGGGCCAGGAAGCAGAGGCCCAATTGAAAAAAGATTTTGATTCCGCTCAGCCCTGCCGCCACTTGGCGTTAGACGGTTTTTTGACCGAAGAACTAGCCAATAACCTATTTGAGCATTTCCCAAGTATGGACGACTTGAAAGTGCGACGGAAAAGTTTGAACGAAAACAAAGCCGAAGACTATCATTTCGATCGATTTCATTCGAGCTTTTCTGATCTTAAAAGCTTGATCCAAAGCGACGAATTTTGCTCGTACATGTCGCGAATTACAGGAATCGAAGGATTACACACCACTACAGACGCACTAGGCTCAGGAGTTCATCAAGGAGCAAATGGCAGCTACGTAGATGTGCATGTAGACGTTAACATGAATCCCGAAAAAGGGCTTTGGCGCAGAATTAACCTTCTTATTTACCTCAACAAAAATTGGCAAGATGGCTATGGAGGCGACCTTGAACTTTGGGATAAAGAAATGAAGGTATTGCACCATAAATACGCCCCGAGTTTTAACAGGGCTGTTATTTTTGAAACAGACGATAATTCGCCGCACGGTTATGGAAAAATTGATGTCCCCGAAGGAGAAACACGCAAGAGTTTTTACACTTATTTCTATACGCCGATTCCCGAAGGCTTTGTTTATCGCGACTCGCGTTTTGTTTCCAGACCCGATGATTCGGCATTGCGCAAACTGGTAACCAATGCGAAAGAAACAGTGAAGATTTCGGGCAAACGATTATTGAAAAATTTAGGCGTGAAATCACTCGACTTCCAGGACAAAAACAAAAAATGAGCAAAGAAAAACCGAAGCCCAAAAACAGAACTATAGGTTCTTGGAAAAAGGCGCGAAAACTGCTCATCTATCTTCGTCCACATCGGCTCGAATTCGGCATTGGACTGTTATTTTTGCTCGGATCTAGCTTAGCCTCGCTCGCCTTTCCAAAATACTTAGGTGATTTAGTAGATAGCGCCAGCAAAGAATTTGTGGAGCAAATCGACAAAATTGCCCTCATCCTACTAGTCATTTTGGTTGTTCAAGCGGTCATGAGTTACTTCCGTATCGTGCTCTTTGTGCGCGTAACTGAAAAAATGCTCGCGGCACTGCGGCAAGCTACTTATCGCCATTTAATTCAATTACCAATGTCGTTTTTTAGTGAACGCAGGGTTGGAGAATTGAACTCGCGAATTTCGGCCGATGTCGCTCTTCTTCAAGAAACCTTTACCACTACGCTGGCCGAGTTTCTTCGCCAAATGATCATTATCGTCGGTGGCATTACTTTGCTTGCGATCACAAGTGTAAAATTGACCCTGTTCATGTTGGCGATCTTACCCGCCATTATGATCATTGCCGTTTTCTTCGGGCGATTTATTAGAAAATTCTCGAAAGACGTTCAAAAGCAAGTTGCTGAGTCAAACACGATCGTGGAAGAAACTCTTCAAGGAATTCAGAATGTAAAGGCATTCGCGAACGAATTCTTCGAAATTAAACGATACACGGCCAAAACGAATGAAGTGGCCAAAACAGCCATTAAAGGCGGAGTCTATCGTGGAGCGTTTTCGAGTTTTATTATCACGGGACTTTTTGGGGCTATTGTAGCCGTTATTTGGAAAGGATCGGTGCTCGTTCAATCCGGTGAAATTCAAATCGGTCAACTCTTCAGTTTCGTCATTTACTCCGGATTCATCGGCGGCTCTATCGGCGGATTGGCCGATGTATATGCGCGGATTCAAAAGGCTATCGGGGCAACGGAAGAGTTGATGGAAATTTTAGAGCAGCCAACAGAAGAGCTCAGCGATGAAAACAAAGGCATCGAACTTAAAGGTGCCGTGCGGTTTCAAAACGTTCGATTTGCCTACCCTTCTCGACCCGACATGACTGTCTTGAAGGATCTTTCCTTTGAAGCAAAACCAGGCCAGCAAATTGCTTTGGTAGGCGCTAGTGGCGCGGGTAAGTCGACCATTGTTCAATTGCTTTATCAATTCTACAAACCCTTGTCTGGTGCCATCTACTTCGACGATCTTGAAGCTTCAACTTTTGAATTAAGCGCCTTACGGCGCGAAATGGCCCTCGTTCCTCAAGACGTGCTTTTATTCGGAGGTACTATTCGCGAAAACATCGAATACGGCCGCCCCGGTGCCAGCGATACGGATATCGACAATGCCGCTAAAATGGCGAACGCTCTTGAGTTTATTGAAAAGTTTCCGGAAGGGTTAAACACTGTTGTCGGCGAGCGAGGCGTGCAACTCAGTGGAGGGCAGCGACAAAGAATAGCCATTGCGCGCGCAGTGCTAAAAGATCCTTCGGTATTAGTTCTTGATGAAGCCACTTCTTCCTTAGACTCCGAATCGGAACGTCTCGTTCAAGATGCTCTAGAAAAACTTATGGAAGGCCGTACATCCCTTGTAATCGCTCACCGTTTAAGCACGATACGCAATGCCGATGCTATATTAGTATTACAAGATGGAGAGCTAGTAGAGCAGGGAACGCATTCGGAACTTATGAATAATCCCGAGAGCCGGTATCGCGAACTAAACGAACTTCAAGGGTACTTTACTTCCGAAAAATAAAGTCGAACCGTTCCCATTCATTTCTGTTATATTTGGATGGAACTAACTATTACAATCTAGCTATGACCAGAAAAATCGGACCGTTAGGTCTACGAAAATGGACCCTCTTTGCATTGGTGCTTGTACCCGCGCTTACTTTTGGGCAGAAAAAACCAAATATCCTCGTTCTCTGGGGCGATGATATTGGCCAAACCAATGTAAGTGCCTATTCAATGGGTATTACAGGATATCAAACACCGAATATTGATCAAATTGCCAAAGATGGAGTCATTTTTACAGACTACTATGCCGAGCAAAGTTGTACTGCAGGACGGTCGAGTTTTATTACTGGGCAAAGCGTTTTTCGTACCGGACTTAGTAAAGTAGGTATGCCCGGTGCCAAAGAAGGAATTAGTGAAGAAGATCCGACAATTGCTGAAATGCTAAAACCATTAGGGTACCGCACCGGCCAATTTGGAAAAAATCATTTGGGCGATCGCGATGAGCATTTACCGACGAACCACGGATTCGATGAGTTCTACGGAAACCTTTATCACTTAAATGCAGAAGAAGAGCCAGAATTAGAAGATTACCCAGATCCAGAAGAATACCCGAATTTCCGTAAGAATTTCGGTCCTCGCGGAGTTATTCATTCCTATGCTGATGGTCGTGTAGAAGATACGGGACCTTTGACGAAGAAAAGAATGGAAACCATTGATGACGAGTCCTCCGATGAAGCAATTCGTTTTATTCGTGAATCGGTAGAAGCCGGAGAACCATTCTTCGTTTGGTGGAATGGAACGCGTATGCACTTCCGTACCCACGTTAAAGAAGAGTTGAGAGGGATTTCAGGTCAAAACGAATACGGCGACGGAATGGTAGAGCACGATATGCACGTTGGGAAATTTCTAGCCCTATTGGACGAGCTTGGAATTTCTGACAATACAATTGTGATGTACAGCACCGATAACGGCCCTCACAAAAACACATGGCCCGATGCAGGTTTAAACCCTTTCCGAGGTGAAAAGAACACCAACTGGGAAGGTGGATGGAGAGTACCGGCAATGATTCGCTGGCCCAATGAAATTCCGGCCGGACAAATTTCGAATGAAATCGTTTCTGGAATGGATTGGTTCCCGACTCTTGTCGCAGCTGCAGGTGACAAAAAAGTGACTCAAAAATTACTTGATGGTTACTCCGCGAATGGGCGCGATTACAAAGTGCATTTAGATGGTTACAACATTATGGACCACCTGAAAGACACCAAAGAACCATCGGGACGTAAAGAACTATTTTACTTTTCTGATGATGGTGATTTAACAGCACTTAGGTACAACGATTGGAAAATCATTTTCATGGAACAAAGAGCGCAAGGAACCCTTCGAGTATGGGCCGAGCCTTTTACACCTTTGCGTGTTCCATTGATATTCAATCTTCGTCGCGATCCGTATGAATTCGCACAAATCACCTCGAATACCTATTACGACTGGTTGCTCGATCATGCTTTTATGCTTGTCCCTGCACAAGCGGTGGTTGGTGAATTCCTTGGAACTTTTCAAGAGTACCCACCCCGTATGAAAGCAGCTAGTTTCAGCCTTGAAAAAGTAATGGATCAATTAGCGAGCCCCGGTGGATCTAATTAACCATCCGAATTAAGAGAACGAAACCCAAGGCACAGTGCCTTGGGTTTTTTATTTTTACCTGATGAAGTACATTATCCCACTCTTTGCGTTGGTCGTTATGGCCTGCAACACTCCCAGTCAAAATGCCGATTCGAATTTAATATCAACGGTTGAATCCATTACGGATCCCTTACCCAGCTGGAACGAAGGTGCTAATAAAGAAGCTATTATTCAATACGTTAAAACCGTTACGGATAAGAACAGTAAAGACTATATCGCCCCTTCCGATCGAATTGCTACATTCGATAATGACGGCACACTTTGGTCTGAGCAGCCCCTATATTTTCAACTTTTTTTCGCGATCGATCGCATCACTGAGCTGGCCCCGGAGCATCCCGAATGGGAAAGC
>CBFIAJ010000026.1:12400-18195 GCA_965660515.1 Flavobacteriales bacterium
AAGAGCCTTTTTCTTCCGTTCTTAAAGGTGACTTAAATGGCGCCCTAGCGGGCGGAGAAGAGAGCATTATCAAATTAGTAATGGTCAGCCATTCCGGGGTAACGAGCACAGAATTCAACTCGATCGTGACAAATTGGATAGACACTGCGAAACATCCTATTTCCGGAAAAAGCTATACCCAATTGGTGTATCAACCCATGCTCGAACTACTCGATTACCTCCGGGCACATGATTTTAAAACCTTTATCGTATCCGGCGGCGGCATCGACTTTATGCGTCCTTGGTCGGAAGCCGTTTACGGAATCCCATCAGAGCAAGTAGTAGGTTCCGGTGTTGAATTTGAATTTGAAATGACCGATTCTGGACCTGTGCTTAATCGATTACCCAAAATGAATTTTATTGATGACAAAGCCGGAAAACCCGTGGGAATTCAACGTCATATTGGCAAAAAACCCGTGTTCGCCGCAGGCAATTCAGATGGTGACCTTCAAATGCTCCAATGGACAGATTCAAATGAACACCTCTCTTTTCAACTCTACATTCACCACACCGATTCGGTACGCGAAACCGCCTATGACCGTGAAGGCCCTATTGGCAAACTAGACAAAGGCTGGGACGAAGCGGTTGAAAAAGGTTGGACTGTTGCGGATATGGCTAAAGATTGGAATACCGTATGGCCTGAATAAAACGTCCGGCATGACATTCGTCGTTGTTCAATCGACCTCTACTTTGTACCTTTTTAAAAAGTAGAAATCATGAATGAACAAGTAAAACAAAACGGCCCCAACTCCGCCATTTATGGTCTCGGATTTATTGGGGCCGTTATCTATTACATTTCACAAGCAACCGGTTTTGTTTCCGGTTTCATTGGCTTTCTAAAGGCGCTTGTTTGGCCAGCATTTCTCATATATGAAGCCTTGAGTGCAATACACGGCTAATGTAGCCTTTATGCTTTAGAGCGGCAGATAAACCACTTTCTTCGTTTCGAAAAAAGGCTCTTCGTAGAAATTACTTAACGAATACTGTTCAGAAGATGGGAAAGGTGCTAACTCCTCTGTTAGGTCACCTCCTTTTAAATAAAGGATTCCGTTTTTTCGGTCGTGCGTCGATACCTTATTTACCTTCTTGCGAACCCATGGAACAAACACTTCCATTTTAGTCACTGCCCTGCTCACAACAAAATCGAAGCTGTCCTTCACCTTATCAGCGCGTTGATGAACAGCCGTAACATTCTTTAATTCGAGTTCCTCGGCTACGGCATTTACAACTTTAATCTTCTTTCCTATCGAATCTACAAGGCGAAAATCCACTTCGGGAAATAGAATAGCCAACGGAATCCCGGGGAACCCTCCACCCGTTCCGACATCCAGAATTTTCGCCCCAGGATTAAAGGACTGCACCTTTGCAATAGCCAATGAATGTAGAACATGTCGCTCATAAAAGTACTCGGTATCCTTTCTCGAGATCACATTTATTTGAGCGTTCCACTCTAGATAACACGCCAAGAGTTGGCCTATTTGATCTCTTTGCTGGCTCGTCAATTCAGGAAAGTAGGAGAATATTTTTTCCGCCTTCATAATTCGGTCAATTGAAAAAGAGACAGTAACAGTCCTCTTGCGCGAAGTAATTTCCCTTTCACACTTCCCAAAGGCATATCCAGTGCTGTGCTTATTTCATCGTAGCTCATTTCCTTCATGTACCTCAATTCCACCAATTGCCGGTAATGTGGCTTCAACTGTTGAACAACCTCTTGAATGGCCTGATGGCGCTGTGCGCGCATGAGGACTTGCTCTGGATCAGATCCGGCCGAAGGCCGATCAGATAAAACTGCCATTAAGGCTTTACCCTTGGATTCATCGTCCAAGGAAATAGTCGTTTGTTTTTTCTTCCTATGTAGGTCAATAAGACTGTTTTGCCCTATTCGGAATAACCACGTGGAAAAGGCAAATTCAGATTGATAATCCGATAGCGCATTCAAAGCCTTAGTAAAGGCGATCACCGTGGCGTCTTCAGCATCTTCAGCGACTTGCGTTCGAGAAATCAAATGCTGATGTAAAGGTTCCCAGAAGGCATGAACCAAGTGCGCACGGGCCTGTTCATCGCCCTCACGGGCGGATGTAATCCAAGCTTCTACCTCATTATCAGATATCTTATTCAACGTTCGACCATTTAGAAGATTGTCGCCTTCCTTTTATGCTATAAAGAAACAACATTAACAGTAAAAAGGGCTCTATATACCAACGCCTACACCACCAAGATGTTTTGCCAATTTTCTGCAAGAAAGGAAATCACAATAAATTCGACACGCAAAAATAAGCAGCCGTTATAATAGCTAATGGTCCGCTGAATTTTCCCGTTCCAATTAAATAACCCAAGGAAATAATAAAAGCGGCCTGCGCATTGAAAAAGAGCCCCAAATAGACTTTCGATTTAAACGAATAGCGAGCGCTGGTACCCATGTGACGCGTTTTTTGGTTTCCCCATTCACGCCATATTTTCGGAGCCTTGCTCAAGGTCTGAGCTTCCTTATTCCATCGAAGGCCAATTTTATTGGGTTTCCTCCGCTGTAGAAGTAAATCGTCATCGCCACTGAGAATATCCTGATCTGCCTTTAAATCAGCCTCCATTGTTGGCCATTTTTTATAGGCCCAATTTCGGCCGACAGACATATACGCGTGGCCCTTACGGGCCGACGACAAATACAACGCAGCCGATTGAATCGTTTCCCATTGGATAAGTTGATTTAAAAGTCCCGAGCGAACTTCGTACGGACCCACACCTAAAGAGACCTCCGCACCGTTGAGAATTGGGCGCACCATTTCACGCAGCCAATTCGGGGAACTCGGGACACAGTCGGCATCGATACTTACGATAATCTCGTGCTTAGCAGAATTCCATCCGGCCAATACGGCTCCCTTTTTTCCGGGAATCAATTTATCGCCCAACTCTACGTGAGAAAAATCGAGCCGGGAAGGCTCTTTTTCCATTTCAGATATCCAATTTAGAGTGCCATCACTACTGTTGTCATTCACAAGCACCCATTGTATTTCAGAATAATTTTGGTCACTCAATGCTGAATACAAAGAGGGAAGTTGATTCGATTCATTTCTCGCACAGGTAAGTACCGTCACCGCTGGCCAATGGTCTGGCTCGTTAACGGTTGGTTCTCTTTTCAAAGAAGCGAAAAAATGGAACGCGTAGCCGCTAAGTACGACTACGGCCAAGGTAAATAGGTAAATCAAGTCGTCGCTGGGTTATCCGAATAAAGGTAGCGCTTTTACGAACGAACCGCCTGGCCAATACCACAGATGTACATAATTTCAGCTTATCACTTTAGGCTAAAGATTAATCACTGGCGGCCTTAAAGGGGTTCCAAGCCTCGTCCACTTCCATGATGTTATTCTTTTTCGCGTACGCGGCATAGAGCGCTTTCATAGACTCTAGTCTTTCAGAATCTTCTGTATCTAGCGGATTCATTTCTGAAGGATCAGCAACCACGTCATACAAATGCCACTGTCCATCACCGAACATACCTTCGCGAACTTTGATCGCTTTATAGTTGCCTTGCATGATGTATCCGTTTCCAAAAAGTTCAAAGGCATACCAATCATCTTCAGATCTGATTTCTTCCGTTTTTCCATCCAAAAATGGTTTTGCACTTACCCCGGATGGCGTCACAATTTCTCGACCTTCATACTCCGTTTGGGGATGCTTAACACCGGCATAATCAAGGATGGTCATAGGTAAATCTTTCACCGAAACGACCGCGTTAGATATTTCACCTGCTCGGTCAAATTCCGATGAAAAGGCTCCCGGCGGAACCATCATCATGGGTACTCGAATACCGCCTTCACCAATAAACCATTTCCACCATTGGAGTCCGCCCGTAGCCGCATTTGCCCAAGAAACGCCAATGGTTCTCTCTGACTCAGCAGTACCGATGGCCTCTATACTTTGGTCGAATTGGGTTTCAAGCCATTGCGCCATTTCTGGATTTCCGGTTTTGGGGTGCGTCGCCTCAAAACCTTCGGGACCATTATCAGTCAAATAAACGATCAAAGTATTGTCGAGCTGGCCCGACTCCTTTAAATAATCTAAGATTTGACCTGTTCTATTGTCCTGATCTTCAATCATAGCAGCATAGGTAGCCATTACCCGGGCTTGAATTTCCTTTTCTTCTTGACTCAGGCTTTCCCATTTAAAAGTAATGTCATTGAACGAAGGCTCAATGGCTGTTTCAGTAATAAGGCCTTTTTCTTTTAAACTGAGGTAGCGCGACTTTTTTAAACCTGCATAGCCCATCTCCAAGTACCCTTGGTAGTGCTTTTCGATGAGTTCAGCCGGAGCTTGAATCGGGAAATGAGCCGTAGTAAAGGCCATGTATGCAAACCAAGGCTTTCCTTCTGCGTGACCTTCCTTTATAAACTCGAGCATTTGATTGGTGTAAAGCTCACCTGAGTAAACTCCCTCAGGGCGATCAAAATGATCGCCGTTCAAGGTAAAATGCTCTTTTCTCTTCACGTTGAGTCCATTTGGATCGCTAAAGTCTGGAGTCATCGCCAAATCATTCCAGTGGTTTGATCCTCCCGAGAGAATTCCAAATTCTTTGGTAAAACCCCAACCTAAAGGCCCTTCTCCACCAATTTCTTCACCACCTAAATGCCATTTACCAGATTTATATACCTCGTAACCTGCATCGGATAACAATTCTGAAATAGCCACTGCATTTTTAGTCAAATAGCCTTCATATCCCGACACCCCTTTGGTGGGTGGATAAAACGAATAATCAAATGAGCCCAATCCAATTTCAATATTGTTACACCCCGTCAAAAGCATCGAACGAGTTACACTACAAACCGGGGAGGCGTGGAAATTCGTAAAGCGAACACCCGCATTTGCAATTCGATTCATGTTCGGTGTACTAATTTCGGAACCATAAGCTCCTAAGTCTCCGAAGGCGATATCATCACCAATTAAAAGTAAAACGTTTGGCCTCGTTTCTTCCACAACGACTTCATCCGTTTTGGGGTCGCTGTTCGTACACGCAAACAAAGCGCTTCCCAAAATAAGTACACTAATCACTCTTTTCATCTCGGTCCGTTTTAATGTGCTTGGGACTTCTTAGTTTTGGTCGGTGTAAAACACCTGTGGCCCTCGCTTTTTTATAGATCGTGAAAATACAAATTCCCACAGAGCAGGGTGAATAATAGAAAGATTACCTTTGCTCGATGCATTTTGACCTCCTTCAAACTGACCCCCAATCAAAGGCCCGAGCGGGAACTATTACCACAGATCACGGAACTATTCAGACACCTATTTTCATGCCCGTAGGTACCGCGGGTACTGTGAAAGGGGTGCACCAGCATGAATTAGAAGAAGATATCAAAGCCGATATCATTTTAGGAAATACCTATCACCTGTATCTTCGGCCCGGACTAGAAGTGCTTGAGGCCGCTGGTGGGCTGCATAAATTCATGAACTGGGAAAAACCTATTTTAACGGATAGTGGTGGATATCAAGTGTACTCTTTGGCCGGAACGCGCAAAATCAAGGAAGCAGGAGTCAATTTCAAAAGCCATATCGACGGAAGGAATCTATTCTTTAGTCCGGAAATTGCCATAGATATTCAACGGACCATCGGGGCCGATATCATCATGGCCTTTGATGAGTGTACTCCCTATCCTTGTGAAAAAAATTATGCCCGCAATAGTATGCACATGACCCATCGATGGTTAAAACGATGCTGCGAGCATTTCGATCAGGGCGAAGGAAAATACGGATACAAGCAAACCCTC
>CBFIAJ010000026.1:18295-22814 GCA_965660515.1 Flavobacteriales bacterium
GTGATGCCCACTCGGAATGCGCGGAATGGACAAATATTTACTTCGGAAGGTATTGTGAACCTCCGGAATAAAAAGTGGGCCGACGACTTTTCTCCCCTCGACCCGAATGGAACGAGTTACGTAGATTCGAAATACAGTCGTGCTTATGTTCGCCATTTAATTCACAGCAATGAGTATTTGGGAAAGCAAATCGCCAGTATTCACAATTTAGCTTTCTATTTGTGGTTAGTGAAAGAGGCCCGTGCGCATATCATCGCTGGAGATTTCCGATCTTGGAAAGATGAAATGGTACCGAAACTCGAAAACCGATTGTAATTGAAGTTACTCGACCGATACATCGTGTTCCGCTTTATCGGAACCTTCTTTTTTGTAATCTCACTGATTCTGCTGATTGCAATCGTGTTCGATGTCTCGGAAAAAGTGGATTCGTTTGTTTCCAAGGAAGCGCCTTTAAAAGCTGTTCTTCTGGATTACTACCTCAACTTCGCCTTTTACTACGGGAATCTATTTGCCGCGCTCATCATTTTTGTTGCGGTAATTATTTTTACTTCGCGCTTAGCCCAAAACACGGAGGTTGTGGCCATTTTGGCAAGTGGCGTTAGCTTCAACCGCTTTCTGCGACCTTACTTTATTGCCGCGACTATCCTCACCTTGATTTCGCTCTACCTCAACAACTTTTTTATACCGCATGCCAACAAGGTTCGGCTCGATTTCGAATGGACCTATATTAACAATCCTGAAAGCAATCGGTACCGCAATATCCACCGTAAAATTGGTCCGGACACCTATATTTTTCTCGAGAGTTTTAACCTCGAGAAAAAAGCTGGCTACCATTTTTCGATCGAACAGTTCAGCAACGACAGTCTGCGCTATAAACTCTTAGCCGATTTTCTGCGGTGGGATTCAACCCTTCAAGTTTGGCGGATGGAGAATTATTACGTTCGAGAAATTAACGGTTGGGAGGAGCAAATTGAAAGCGGCAATAGAAAAGACACGGTACTTAATTTTCGGCCCGAAGAATTAGTAACAAAGCTTTATACCATTGAAACGATGGACTTTTTCAAATTGAAAAAATTCATCGCCCAAGAGGAATTTCGCGGTTCCGAGAACTTAGTATTCTACAATGTTGAACGAAACCGAAGAATCGCTTTGCCCATGGCTACGTACGTTTTAACCCTAATTGGGGTAAGCCTGAGTTATCGGAAAAAACGAGGCGGCATGGGTATGAATATCGCTATTGGCTTTGGCGCCATCTTTGTGTACATCTTTTTTATGCAAGTAAGTACTACGTTTGCAACGAATGGAAACCTCTCCCCTCTTTTAGCCGTTTGGATTCCGAATATAATCTTTGGCATTTTCGCCTTATTCCTTTATCGCCGTGCACTCCAGTGAGTTGAGAGGTCATTTACGGCTACATTTCGTTGTATTCCTTTGGGGATTTACGGCCATTTTGGGCCAACTCATCAGTCTTCCCGCTACACAACTGGTTTGGCATCGAATGCTTATCGCACTCGTGGGTTTACTGGTTTGGGTAAAGTTCAAGAACATCGATCTCTCGATCGGATGGAAACCCGCACTTCAAATGATCGTCACAGGAGGAATTACCGCCGCGCATTGGATCACCTTTTTTCACGCAGTCAAAATTTCCAATGTGAGCATCACTTTAGCTTGTATGAGTTCAGGCGCACTTTTCGTCAGTTTCATTGAACCCATCATCTATAAGCGACGCATCGTGCTTTCCGAAATCTTCTTTGGGCTACTGACTATAATAGGTATTTCTGTGATTTTCCAAGTAGCAGGTGGGTACCGAATGGGCATTATTGTAGCGCTCATTTCCGCTGCTTTAGCCGCACTCTTCGCTGTCATTAATGGCGTGTTTGCCAAAACGTATCGCCCAACCGTAGTTACCACGTACGAAATGCTCGGTGGTGTTATCGCTATTACGATCTATCTCGGCCTCACGGCCGGATTCGATCCCACAATGTTTTCTCCTCCCGCCATTGACTGGCTCTATCTAGGGATACTAGGTACGGTTTGCACAGCATATGCATTTATTGTTTCCGTGGAGGTGACCAAGATTTTAAACCCTTATACCGTTGTTCTCACCATCAACATGGAACCGATTTACGGCATTATTCTCGCCTTCATCATTTTTGGTGATGCCGAAAAAATGACACCGAGTTTTTACCTCGGTGCTTCTGTTATTCTCGCTGCCGTGTTTGGGAATGCCGTACTCAGAAAATGGCAAAAACGAAAGGCCGGGAAACTGAGTAATTCTTAGCATAGTTCGTTGAACGTTTTCCGTTGCTCGTTGCTCGTTGCTGAAGTATCGTGCTCTCAGTAATAAAACATACCCGTTATAATACTCCCTGCCAAACGAAGTATTCGGAGAAAGAGCTCAGGTCAACCTCCTTAAGGAAAAGTCCAAAACACGTACTGCCACTCCCACTCATAGCCGCATATACTGCTCCCGCCGCGTACAATCGATCCTTTAACACATCAATATCAGGATGCAACGGGAAAACTGACCCTTCAAAATCGTTATAGACCTGATTCTTCCATTCCTGCACCGGTTGCTCAATCGACCTTCTCAAAGCCCTTCCGGCCGGATTCTTATCAACGCAAGCATAAGCTTCCGCGGTAGAGACATGAATATTCGGATTTACGAGTACTAAATTCCAACCGGATAAATCGACCCGAGTAGGGTGAAAACAATCCCCTTTTTGCGTCGCAAATATGGGCTCATTCTCAATAAAGAAGGCACAGTCGCTGCCCAATTTTCGTGCATAATTCTCGAGATCAGTGGGGGCAATTCCCAATTCGTATACTTCATTCAAAGCTTTTAAGGTAAAAGCCGCATCGGCTGATCCACCACCCAAGCCGGCCCCCATAGGAATGCACTTATGCAAGTGAATAGAAGTCGCTGGCAAAGGGTAATCTGCCCGTAGTAATTCGAAAGCTCGGATACATAAATTATTCCCTTCGTCTGGAATGGGAATACCACTTGTAGAAAAGCGGACGATCGAAGCCTTTGGGTCCGAATTCGGAGCGATTTCCAAAATATCCGTCAAAGGCACGGGATAAAAGACTGTTTCAAGGTTATGAAACCCATCGGGCCTTCGATTTAAAATATTGAGTCCCAGGTTGATCTTACAATTCGGGTAATAAATCATGTCGTTAAAGATAGCACATCCAATGGCGATTAAAGAAAAAATAGGTACTTTGGACGCCCAAATCCGAACACATGGAATATCTCGATTTTGAGCTTCCTATCAAGGAATTAGAAGAACAAAGAGAAAAAGCTGTACAGCTCGGAGAAGAGAGTCAGGTCGATGTGACCAAAACTCTGCGCGAGCTCGACAAAAAGCTTAAAGAAACCCAAAAAGAGATTTACTCTCGCTTAACCGATTGGCAACGCGTTCAGATGTCGCGCCATCCGAATCGTCCGTATACGCTCGATTATATTGAAGCGCTGTCGGACGGAGATTGGATGGAGTTTCACGGCGATCGTCATGTAAAGGACGATAAGGCCATGATTGGCGGATTCGGAAGCATTAACGGCAAAACGGTTATGTTTATCGGTCAGCAAAAGGGGAAAAACACCAAGATGCGTCAGTACCGTAATTTCGGTATGGCGAACCCCGAAGGGTATCGAAAAGCTTTGCGTCTAATGCGTATGGCTGAGAAATTCAGAAAACCCATCGTCATCTTTATTGATACGCCTGGAGCCTATCCTGGTTTAGAAGCAGAAGAACGTGGTCAAGGGGAAGCGATTGCTCGCAACCTTATTGAAATGTTTAAAATTACCGTTCCCATTATATGCGTTGTTATTGGCGAAGGAGCCTCTGGTGGGGCCTTGGGAATAGGAATTGGCGATAAAGTATTAATGCTCCAGAACACATGGTATTCGGTGATTTCTCCAGAGAGTTGTAGTTCGATTCTCTGGCGCACCTGGGAACATAAAGAAGAAGCTGCGGCTGCATTAAAGCTGACTGCTGAGGACATGAAGAAGAACAAGCTTATCGACGGGGTTATAAAAGAACCCATGGGTGGAGCTCATTCAGATCCCATTGCGATGTACGACATTGTCAAAAAGGAAATTCTCAAGCACATTGAAAAGCTGGAGGAGGTTGAGTCGGACGCCTTGATTAAGAAGCGTCGAGATAAATTTTCGAAAATGGGCGTAATAGCCTAATAAAAAAGGCCCTCAAATGAGGGCTTTTTTATTTTTACAAAGTGCTAGGACTACCTCTTTTCGCCCAAGTGCTTATTCGTTCAGGTCTATAATCATTGTTTCAACATGATCGCAAGTAATGTTGTTTTGCCCGTGCTCAAACAGATCAAAAACTACATCGCCTCCACTACCAATATTCGGTCCTCGAAAATCATAACTCGCTATAGATCCAAAAGACGCGTCATATCCTACGTGCGCTCCTACGCGGAACTCGAGAGTATCCAGAATTTGACCGTAATAAAAAGGTCCTACGTAAAAATAATTAACGCTTAATCTGAATACCAC
>CBFIAJ010000026.1:22913-29167 GCA_965660515.1 Flavobacteriales bacterium
GAACTCGAGAGTATCCAGAATTTGACCGTAATAAAAAGGTCCTACGTAAAAATAATTAACGCTTAATCTGAATACCAAACAAATAGCTTGATTACTTGTCCACCCGGAAGGGTGGAATAATTCAAGGTACCGCTACCTGAATCGTACGCACGGATAAATACGCCCTCGCCCACGATCAATTCATCACCAATATTATCATATACCATTACGTCGGGACTTACACCTGCTTTGAACATAAGTGTATTACTGGTGCTGTAATCCAAAGAATAAATTCCGTCGGGCTGGGAAAAAAAGTAGGTGTTCGCATTTTTCGAAGCAGCCGAATTAATGACGCCATTGGGCCCTGGAAGTGCTGCTTCGAATCCGTTTGTGGAAAACTGATAACGCCGAATACTTCCCACACCTTGGTCATTTAAAAACATCATAGTCGTATTCGCACCTTGCTCAAAAGCCGCCACAGGAACACCGGGCAGTAGGACTTCTTGAATACTTATCCCATTATTTATGTTGTACGAAGTCCAGAACGAAGACGACCCCGCACGTTGGGTTTCATATATGAATATCCGATCGTTTTGAAAATACAAGGACTGAGGAATTCTAAACTCCATCAACGCAGCGTCGAGACTCAAGGCTCCGGAAGCAGAATAGCGACGAAGACGCCCTTCTTCCATACCCATATAATTAAACTGACCGTCATTACCTATCGCCGTAATGCATGGAAAACCAGGAGCTGCAATACAGTTTTGCGTATAAGCCAATTGGCCAGACACCAAATCATATACACTTAATAAATCCGCAATATTTCCCGTCACCAATTGATCCGTCGCGGAGCTAAAACCAGCCCCGCTAAAGTCGGTACCCAAGTCTGCGAGCAATACCCAAGAGCCTCCATTTAACCAATATTTAGCTTGATAATTTCCGGCACTTTCGACGATCGCTATCAGTCCGAGGCGTTCTTGCGCCACCTCGTTAATATTTAGCTTGACATATTGATTCGCAGTCGATTCTTCGTCGTCAGCCCGCACGCGAATGTAGTAGGTGCCATTCTCTAGCCCACTCGGAATCGGGTACAATAGATTTACATTGGCCGTTTTAGAATCGGGAGAGGCGCTAAAAGTTTCGCCTAAAGGCGCGAAATTCTCGTCGGTCAATCGCACTTCCCAGTAGGTGATTTTTTGGTCGTCGGTGATTTGGGCTCGGACCGGTATTGTGTCTCCAGCATCAATAATCTGGTTCTCAGAAGGATCCGTAATTGACACAATGGGCGGACTCGTATCAGAGGAGCTACAACTGTGAATAACTATAAGGGCCAAAAGGCTTAGAAAAGCGAATATTTTTCTCTTCTTTTGCATAGACGTGAAGGCCCTGAAGGCCTGATAACAAAGGAATTCTATAATGGCCAAGGTACAAAACAATCCCTCATTTTCTCCCGCTCGAACTACAACGCAAATTGTGGATATGGAACACGGACGCGTCCCGCCGCAGGCGGTAGATTTGGAGGAAGCCGTTTTAGGCGCCTTGCTTATCGATAAAAACGCCTTAAACGAGGTCATAGATATAATTAGTCCGGACGCTTTTTACAAGGAAAGTCATCAAGAGATTTTTCGATCGATAAAAGCCCTTTTTGGGGACAGTAAGCCTATTGACATGCTTACCGTTGCGAATCATTTGAAAGAAGAGGCCAAACTTGAAATCGCGGGTGGTGACTATTACCTAGCCCAATTGACTCAAAGAGTTAGTTCGTCGGCTCATATTGAATTTCACTCGAGAATTATCGTTCAAAAGTACATCCAACGGGAGTTGGTTCGGGTGGCTTCAGAAATCATTCGCGATGCTTTCGACGATACCACTGACGTTCTCGAATTACTCGATAAAGCGGAAGCCCGACTGTTTGAAATTACCGAGGGTAACATTAAAAAGAATTACGATTCAGCCGAAAGTCTGATTCAGCAAGCGCTTCAAAACATTGAAGATATTTCCCGAAAGCAAGGGTTGAGTGGAGTCCCGAGTGGTTTCACGCAAATTGACAAACTCACTTCCGGTTGGCAGAAATCTGATTTGGTCATTTTAGCCGCTCGTCCGGGTATGGGTAAAACAGCGTTCGTGTTGAGTATGGCGCGAAATATGGCCATTGATCATCAAACACCTGTTGCCGTATTTTCTCTGGAGATGTCGAGTGTTCAATTAATTACTCGATTGATTTCTAGTGAAACTGGGTTGAGTTCCGAAAAGCTCCGAAAAGGAAGCCTTGAAGATTTCGAATGGCAACAGTTGCATGCCAAAATTAAAAACTTGGAAAAGGCGCCGTTATTCATTGACGATACTCCCGCCCTATCCATTTTTGACTTACGCGCGAAATGTCGGCGATTAGTTTCACAACATAATGTCGGCGTAATTATCATTGATTATTTGCAACTCATGACCGCTGGTTCGGATACGAAAGGCGGAAACCGGGAACAAGAAATTAGTACCATTTCGCGTTCTTTAAAAAGTATTGCTAAAGAATTAAACGTTCCTGTAATCGCCTTGAGTCAGTTAAGTCGTGCCGTTGAAACTCGAGGTGGGTCAAAACGCCCTTTACTTTCCGATCTTCGTGAATCGGGTGCCATTGAACAAGATGCCGATATTGTGAGTTTCATTTATCGTCCGGAGTACTACGGATTAACTGAATGGGATGATGAAGAGCACACTCCTTGCGATGGTCAGGCCGAGTTTATTTTGGCCAAACACCGTAACGGGGCATTGGATGAGGTGAGGCTCAAGTTCGTTGGCCATTTGGCTAAATTCACCAACCTCGAAGAATTCAGTTTTGCTGGCGGCGGAGATTTCTTGCAATCGAGCATGAATAATGATGATTTCAACAACAACGACGACGACTTTGAGCATTTCTAATAAGCGTTTTTACACTTTCTTTTTTATTCTCTTGAGTATGACGACAATGGCGCGTCATATCCTCATTCCCATGGACGAGGTATCTCAAAAAGATCATTTGAAAGCCTATGGCGTTGCCTTTTGGGTTTTGGAACGAGAAGTGGAGATTCAGTGGCTGCTCAATTATCGAGGAGGTAGTTTTATGATGCCCTACGGAGAGCAAATTGAGCGAGAATGTATCATTCGCGGCGTCAGTTATGAGCTCATTGCCGATGTTCAAGCAAATCAAATATTAGCTGAAATTGCTTCACCCGAAGTAAACATGGATGCTGTTAAACTTGAAAAAGCGCCAAAAGTAGCCGTATACTCTCCTAAAACGGCTCAGCCTTGGGACGATGCGGTGACACTAGCATTAACCTACGCCGAAATTCCCTACGACGTAGTTTACGACGAAGAGGTAATGAATGATTTACTCTTGCTATACGATTGGTTGCATTTGCATCACGAAGATTTTACGGGTCAATACGGTCGCTTCTACCGCGCGTTTAAGAACGCGCCTTGGTATATTGAACAAAAGCGCGATTCGGAAGCAAGAGCGGCCGCGTTGGGCTTTAACAAGGTGAGCGAAGCAAAAAGAGCTGTTGCTCTTAAGATTCGCAACTTCACCCTAGCGGGTGGATTCCTTTTCGCCATGTGTTCGGCAACCGATAGTTATGACATTGCCTTAGCCGCACAAGGGGTTGATATTTGCGAATACATGTTCGATGGCGACCCGGCCGATCCGTCGGCTCAATCGAAACTCGATTACACGCAAAGCTATGCCTTTGAAAATTTTCGATTGAGTATGAATCCAAACGAATACGAATTCTCAAATATCGATGCCACAAATAGTCGTCCCAGAAAACCGGAGCAAGACTTTTTTACGCTTTTTGATTTCAGTGCGAAATGGGATCCCGTGCCCACCATGCTTTGCCAGAATCACACGCGCGTAGTTAAAGGATTTATGGGACAAACTACGGCATATCGCAATGAGGTGCTTAAGCCCGACGTGCTTATCCTTGGCGAAAATAAAGCATGGGGAGAAGCGCGTTATATCCATGGAGAACTGGGTGAAGGAACATGGACTTTTTACGGTGGCCATGATCCCGAAGACTATCAGCATATGGTGGGTGATCCAAAAACCGAATTAGAGTTGCACCCCAACTCACCAGGGTACCGACTGATTTTGAACAATATTTTGTTCCCCGCTGCAAAGAAGAAGAAACAGAAAACCTAATTTTTCTAGATGTTTCCGCTTGGACATTAAGGGTCGTAATCGACGGTTCCACGTGGGGTTCAACTCGCTCACTGTGGGTAGTGAGCAGACTTCCTTCTCATTACTCAAGAATCCCGCAATATGATTTAGTTATAGAAGGACCAGCTCAATCCGAATCGAATGACAAAATCAGTTGTTGGGTAATGCGGTGCGTTAAAATACCGATAATCGAACCAGCCCGCGTTAACGTGTTCCAAAGTAAGAAAAGCCGTTAATTCGCGGACCTGAGCATTTAAAAAGAAATCTATATAGGGGTAATTACCAATTGCTGTTTCGTCTTGTCTGTAAAACAATCCGGTAGACGGTCGGTATGCGTTTCCATTGAACTGGGTGGTATAATTAACGGTAACACCCATTTGAAGATGTAGGGGTTTATCTTTAAAGAGGTATTGATTTAGGTACAAACTACTCCTGAGAACAACATCTGGAAGATCAAGAGATACGGCATCGATGGCTTGATACATAATTTCGTTGTCCCAGTTCATAGCTCCGAAAGACAAGCCTTTCATCGCTTTAATTTGAAGCACGCTCTCAAACTGGCCCGACCGAGTAGCAATGGATCCTGAATCTTGAAAGAAAGGCACATTATCCATTCCCGTATAGTCAATACTCAGCGCCTCACGGCGCGATGCTCTTTTTAATGAACCACCCATTTGAAGCACATTAAAGGAGTATATATCTGCATCCCATTGGTCGTGATTTCCCGAATACGATAAAAAGTATTTTCCCGGAGTGAGTAATTGCCAAAGGGCATAGGTTTTCCACGAGAGGCTCGATCCGCCCGTAAGGGCGCCACCGAAATACGTGTTGGCTGCATCCGGACCCGAAATTCCTTTAATCACTTTTCCGTGCAGGGTAGCAAACGGCAGTTCATATTTCAAAAACCCTTCTATTCGAAGGTTCTGATTATTGTATTCGGGACGTGCTCCTCCGCGATAAGCAAAAAATTCATGCGTCAATCCGCCCGAAAGAACGAGGCCTTCAAACAGGTTATAGGTAAGTCCGACCGTATTTTTTAGACGGCCAAAAAAAGTGCTATCCAGAGTGGTCGCCGTATCTAGATAGGCCGCTCCATAATAGTCGAAATTGGGTGCGTCGTCATCATACGTAAAGGTATGGCGCATCCATTCCGCTCTATGGTAGGCACTTAACTTGGATACAAATACTGTATCGGGAATTGAATCCGCATCTGCAAAATAGATTTGATTTCCCCCAATACGATAGCTATGGTTAATTCCTATTCTGAAATGCCTCATTCGGTGTTCGGCATTGGTGAGGTTCATGGGCATCACCGTACGATCTGTTTCCTGATTTTCGGTAAAGGTGGTATCTCCCGCCAATCCACCGTGTTGCTGAGCTGAAGTCCTAACAAGCGATGCAAATGCCCGCATTTTATACCGTAGCCCTGAATACTGCGAGGTGAGTCGGAATTGATTCCAGATGGTTTCGTCATTTGGGTAAAAACCAAGACTTCGTTCCCGGTTATAAGAGGCTGCAAAGTTTAATTTCGGCGAAACGTTCTGCGAGTGAATTACATGCGTTGCTCCTCCTATGTTCAGGGAGCTGCGGTACGACAAATAAGTGTATGGGCTGCGTACGTTATAGAATTTCAGCTCATGAGAATCGTCGTATACGTCCGCAAAGGTTGTTAGGCCGAGTTGTGCTCCAACTTGATAATTCAGTTTGAAGATGGTTGGTTGCAGCGCCTGATTAATATTCGTCAGACGATAGTAGCCGAATAGCGGTTGTTGCGAGGCATTGAGTTCGTACTGAGATTTGATTGAAAGTACGGTATCTACAAAAGTGAATGATTCATTTTGTAGCGGGTTATCCGAAATTGTAAAATGACTGTGGCTTGGCGGATTGAGGGTGTCCTGTGCTCGTCCGGTTAGGGAGCACATTAGTAGAATAAGAATGGACAAAATCGGTCTCATTGGCCGAAGATAGAATAAAAAAAAAGCCCTTCCGATAAGGGAAGGGCTTTTTGAAAAGCGGCGACGACATACTCTCCCGGATGTTACTCCAGTACCATCTGCGCTAATGAGCTTAACTTCTCTGTTCGGAATGG
>CBFIAJ010000027.1:0-28469 GCA_965660515.1 Flavobacteriales bacterium
CGTTTTTTTAAATCCTTGAAATCGGCCGCCAAGCACAGAATCGCCATGATTTCCGAAGCCGGCGTTATGTAATAGCCTTCTTCTCTTGGAACTCCGTTCAACGGGCCGTTTAATCCGATGGTGATGTTGCGAAGGGATCGGTCGTTCATATCAATCACACGCTGCCAAAGAATTCTTCTCGGGTCGAGTTTAGGCTCATGATCATGATACAAGTGGTTATCGATCATGGCCGACAGCAAATTGTTGGCTTTTGTGATTGCCGAAAAATCACCGGTAAAGTGCAAATTGATATCCTCCATAGGGACTACCTGCGAATGCCCGCCGCCCGCTGCTCCACCTTTCATTCCGAACACGGGCCCGAGGCTGGGTTCGCGGAGAACCACAGTCGTTTTTTTACCGATTTTATTCATGCCTTCCGATAGCCCGATGGATACCGTTGTTTTTCCTTCACCGGCCGGAGTAGGAGAGAGGGCAGTCACTAAAATGAGCTTTCCCGATTCATTTTCGGCATTTTTCAATAAGGACAGAGGAAGTTTCGCTTTGAATTTCCCATAGGGCTCCAAGTCGGAATAGGGGATACCCAACTTTTCAGCGATTTCATTAATCGGTTCAAGGACCGCTTTTTGAGCAATTTCTAAATCTGGATTCATAGTCTAAAATAATCGGATATATTCCTTTAAGGTATCTATTTGCTGATGTATTCGACGCTGAAAACGCACGCGTTCCTTATGTCCGCTTTCGCTAATTTGAACGCTGTTGTTCATTTGATCCTTACACCATTGTACAATTTCATCACAATAGTCGGGATCCGTAGTACTCAAATAATTCAATCCGGAATACGGTGCAAAGTACAGCTTTCGGACCTCGCCAATGCCCAAGACGCTGTTATCCATAACCAATAGTTCGTGATAGTATAACGTAAAGGAAGTGTTCGGGATGGGTTCGAGGGTGGTAGGGTTAACCTTCAAGCCTAATTCGGCTTGACGAAAAACAAGGTCTACCAACTTGCCAAATTCGTCGAGTAAGTCAATGGCGACCTGAACCGACTTTATAGCGCCCAACTCATAATAATATTTAACTTGTTTCAGCATGCTGCTTACTGTGCTGTCCGTCCAGAATTCAACACTCGACAGTTTTTGATAATTCATAGCCATGTCGAGTCCGTCACTGGCTAATTGGTTTTCAGACGATCCGCTATCAAACAATTCTGCTGGCTGATTTCCGAAGTTGTATAAAGAGCGCATCCAAACGAATGTTTTAAACCTCGCGATGGACGGATACAAGAAATTGTAAAAAATGGGGACGTCTTTGGCCAGGTAATACAAATGGCCATTATCCGCTTTAATATTGGCAATGTGTTGACCGTTGTTTCGATATACTTCGGCCAATTTTTCAGAAGTGTCAATTGCTCCGTTTCGAAAGAATGGGATTTGATTTTTTGATCCGCCCGTGAGGGCGCCCGTACCCAAACCACTTAGTTGCATTAATTTCACGCCTTCGTCAAAACTAAGAGCGGTGTCTCCGCGCATTCGTCGGTAGGCGCTGTCGAGACTTACATGCAATACTTGGGATAGAATTTTCGCCGCTTCTTTCGGTTCGTCTAATTTACTCTTCCATAAGTCGAGTAATTCATTCTGGTATTTCAAAAATCTGGGTTGTTAGGTTTAATGCAAAGTAGTTAAAAGGCATAAAAAAACCCTCCCCGAATGACGGAGAGGGCCTCTTCACTTTAAGTGATTCAGATTATTGAATCAAAACTTTGCTTGAGTTTACATTTCCTGCTTCGTTAACGACGTTCAAGAAATACATACCCGCGTTCAAGTTTCCACGCTCAATGCTTACTTCTCCATTTACATTGTTGAAGTTGCGGACAATGCGCCCGGTTACATCGATCATGATTACGTCAAAACGACCTTCAGTGGGAAGTACAACGGTTGTGTTATTCGTGAATGGATTTGGCTTCACTTGGAAACTTTCCTTTTCAAATTCATTTGTTGAAACCGTTAATTCTGTACAGGTATTGAATACATGCTGGTATACGTGAAGTTGATCGTCTATGCGTGTTGCTACACGGTTGTCTGGGAACGATCCGTTTACTACACCACAGTTGTCAACCGAGAAATCATAAGTCTCTTCAACCGTACCGGCCGCGTTAGGTGTTCCGTTCACGAACTTGTACTGTGCAGTACCCGGACAAAAATCTGGAAGAGTTACTTCGTAAATAGCTGGGTTCGTTGGAAGTGGACTCAATTGAACCGCGCCATCTTGCCAGTTAGGAACGGTAAAGTCTCCCATGATGAATACACCACCCGATTGAAGAGCTTCGTTGCTCATGTCAACACGGAAAGTAACTGGTCCGTTGGCTGGTTTTGGGGCACAAGCTCCATAAACATCAGCTCCAAAGCAACGAACGTCGAGGATAGAATCTCCGCTTAACTGAATTATTTTATCGCCTCCGCCTTCCCAGTTGTCAGATCCTGGCTTAATTATACGAGCTTTAAAACGAACTTCACCAGAGTCGGCCATTACTGTAGCTTCGTAGACACCGTCATTATCGCCGTCAAGAGCCCAAATACGTGTTCCGCCCCATCCGTTGAATGTTCCAGCTAAATCAATTGAATCTCCGGCAGCAGCATCGTAAAGGCAACTTGCGTTTAAGTCAACTTTTACCGTCATGGTATATTGCGGAAGTGGCGCAGATGGGCAAGCAGTACACATTCCAAAGCACAATGGCCCGGCAGTAGTATCTGATGCCAATACAATTTCACGATTTCCACCTACTTCACAGGCAGAAGGTACAGACTCGTTGTCTGGCCAATCGTTTCCGTTGATGTACTTGTAGGCATACGTTCCGGCTGGTACGTAAAAGATACCTTGATAAACGCTGTCACCAGCGACGTCGAATAATTCTGTTGTCGATGGATCCCAGTCACCGGCATAACCTGCAGCGGCTTGGAAGTTACCTGCAACATGAACGCCAGAGTCGCTCACGGTTTGCATGTTCATATCCACCATTTGACGCCACGCAACCATACCTGCTGGAGCCGCTTGTCCAAATACAATGGCTGGCATTGTAGTATCTGAAGCTACGCTGATAAAGCGGTTGTAGTTTCCGCCGCCTGGATTGATACCAGCTACTGCGGGCGGAGCTTCATCTGTTCCCCACGCGTTTCCATTGAGGAATTTGAATTCATAAGTTCCTGCAGGTATAATTACTGTAGTAGAGTAAATGTTACCTGATACGAGCGTTAAGCCGTTGTCACCTGGCTGCCAATCACCACCGGGATTTCCGGCCGCACCTTGGAAGTCTCCGGCAACATGAGGTCCGGCAGGATCTACCGTTTGACCGGTCATGTCAACTTGGAAGGTCACACTATACGGTTGTGCAATTGCAACGCCACCGAATAATAGACCACCCATCAATAAAGTGTAGAGCTTTTTCATAGGTCTGTTTTATAAATTAAGTTTTCGACTAAGTGTATTTAGTACAATTATGGTGTGAAGGTAAATAAAAAAAAGTATTATTGAAATGATTTTAGTCTGTAATTGTTAAAAGTACACTTATTCTGTACCCTATGTATAGCAAAGGATTCCGCCGTTTAGTTTTTGTTTCTTCACTACTGTTTTCGCTTCCCGCTTTGGCTCAAAAGGCTCCGGAAAGAATAGATCCGCCCTATTGGTTCTCCGGAATGAATTCAGATACCCTGGAATTATTAGTCTATGGAGCCGACTGGACAGATTGTTCTTTTGGTATGGAAAAATCAGATGGGATACTTCTCCATCGGGCCGAACAGGCCCCGAATAGCAGATATGCCTATTTAACCCTGGTTTTAGATCAAAAGGCACCGGCTCAGTTGCTGGAATTATATGTTCAGAAGGGACGTAAAAAGAAGTCGTTTTCGTACGAACTGAAAGAGCGGACCGCGGCTCCGGCCGGACTCACGCCATCGGACATAATCTACCTCATTACACCGGATCGTTTTGCGAATGGAGATTCCTCCAATGACCTTGTTAAAGGCTCCAATAACATGGCCCTCGATCGGGCCGATGGGTACGCGCGTCACGGGGGAGATTTACAGGGAATTATAGATCGACTCGATTATATTGAGGACCTCGGCATGACGGCCCTGTGGTTGAATCCAGTAATGGAGGCGAATGAATTCAAAGAACCCTACCACGGGTACGCGATTTCAGATCATTACGCTATTGATCCGCATTATGGATCTCTAGAAACCTATGGGCAATTGAAAAAGGAATTGGAAGCGCGCGATATGAAGCTCATTCTTGACGTGGTGTACAACCACTTCGGTTCACAGCACGCGCTTGTTCTGGACCCGCCTTCGGAGGATTGGATTCACCAATGGGAAGAATTCACTAAAAGTAATTTTCGTGCTCCTGTGCTGCTCGACCCTCATGCGGCGGCTTCCGAGAAAAAGAAATTTTCAGAGGGCTGGTTTGACGACCATATGCCCGATATGAATTACGATGATATTCATTTAGCGCGATACATGATTCAAAACACGCTTTGGATGATTGAATCGTTCAATATTGACGCGATTCGTATCGATACCTATGCCTATCCGGAGCAGGACTTTATGGCCAAATTGGGTGATGCCGTACGAAAAGAGTTCCCCAACTACTTTTTTTTCGGAGAAACATGGGTTCACGGTCAGCAAATCCAAACGTGGTTTCCTACGGGAAATAAACAGCGCGAGGGTTTTGACCCGGTTCAAACCAGCGTGACAGATTTTCAACTGTACTACGCTATTGAAGATGCTGCCAAAGAATCTTACGGGTGGTCGCAAGGGGTGAGTGAACTCTACTATACTTTGGCCGCCGATTGGATGTACGCACATCCCGATTCGCTCGTCACTTTTGCCGATAATCACGATCTGCCTCGTTTTTTTGGGGTGGTCGATCGCGATCTTCAAAAATTCAAGCTAGGTATGGGCGTTTTGCTCACTACTCGGGGTATTCCGTGCCTCTATTATGGAACGGAAGTATTAATGAGTGCCACAGATGGTCATGGCGCTATTCGCGAAGATTTTCCCGGTGGCTGGCCATCGGACTCGATCAATAAATTCGATCCCGAGAATTTGAATCCGACCGAATTTGAGGCATTTGAATACATTAAACGTCTTAGCTCATTGAGGAAACAATTCAACGCCCTCTCGGGCGGACAACTAACTCAGTATACTCCAGACGACGGTGAATACGTTTATTTCCGCCACGATTCCGAACATACCTTTATGATTCTAGTTAACGGGAACGATCAAGAACACACGTTTAAACTTGATCGCTATCGAGAATTTCTTCCAGAAGGGACACGACTTGAAGATCAATTGAATCCCGGGCTTGTCTTGGACCAAGAGCCTATTCAATTGCCTGCTCGCGGATTTGCACTCTACCTTATTCGTGAGTAGATCGCGCTTCGAGCTGCTCCGCTTCGTTAAAAAGCGGTTCTTCAATGCGCAAGGTTAAAAAGGCCGCAAGTACAAAGAAGGCCCCGCCCATGACTAAATAGAGCATAGCGTAGTCTTGAAAGAACGCGTGAACGATGGGTCCGCCAATGATTCCATTGATAATCTGCGGAATAACGATGAAGAAGTTGAAAATGCCCATGTATACGCCCATTTTATTCACAGGTAAGCTGTCTATTAAAAGCGCATACGGCATAGATAAGATGCTGGCCCAGGCGAAACCGATACCGATCATGCTGATGATTAACCAATCCTGTGGCAAGAAATAAAGCCCAAGAAGTCCCAATCCGCCCGAAACTAGGGCGGTAAAATGAACAAACTTGCGACTCGTCTTTTTTGCCATAGGGGTCAGCAAAAAGGCAAAGACCAGAGCAAATGCATTGTACCATCCAAAGAGGAATCCCGTATAATCACCTGCATCGTTAAAGGCAGCCGAAGCGTTATCCGTTGGCGCTAGACCGTAATGATGGGTCGCCAAAGCTGAGGTGGTATATACCCACATGGTAAAAAGGCCAAACCAAGAGAAAAATTGAACCCAACCTAAACGCCGCATTCTTTTTGGCATTTTTAGCGCGTCGGAAAGGATAGCGCTCATCATATTTGTCTTTTCCTTTTCTTCCTCGACCGCTCCCTGATACTTCTTAAATTCTTCCGGTGGATATTCCTTTATGGTGACAATAGTGTAAATAATCGACCCTAGTAAAATGAAGGCACCGACGTAAAAGGAATAGACCACATTCGCTGGAACCGAACCCGCGGTAGTTACATTCGATACATTGAATGCATTGGTCATAATCCAAGGCATAAAGGAGCCCAGAATAGCGCCAATGCTAATCAGTACCGTTTGAACGCTGAAACCCAAGGTTCCTTGTGATTTTGGAAGCATATCGCCAACCAACGCTCTAAAAGGCTCCATGCTGATATTAAAACTCGCATCCATAAGAGCAAGAAAGGCTACGCCAATCCAAAGCACTGCGCTAATCCCAATAAACTCTGTTGCCGTCAATGATTCCCCAGCCAAAATATTGGCGTTGGGTAAGAAAATAAGCCCTAAGGCCGCCATGATCGCGCCCACTAAAAAGTACGGTTTACGCCGGCCCATAGGTCCCCAGGTTTTATCGCCCATATGGCCAATGATCGGCTGAACAATAAGGCCGGTAAATGGGGCAACCAACCAGAACCAACTCAAGTGATGTACGTCTGCACCAAAGTTTTGAAGAATTCGACTGGCATTACCATTTTGAAGGCCAAACCCCATTTGAATCCCCATGAAACCCATGCTCAGATTGATGATTGAGCTCAACGAGAGTTTCGGTTTCTCTATTGCCGTTTGTACTTTCTCGGTAAATGTGGATAAGGCCATGGTTTTGCGTTTTTAAATAAGGGTGTCTCGCTCTAACGAGCCAAAAATTAACGACGCGGTCGCGGGATTCGTTGCGAGCGGAATATTGTAAACATCACAAACACGCATAAGCATGGCAATATCAGGCTCATGTGGATGCTTATCTAAGGGATCTCTAAAAAAGAAAACGGCTTGTATTTTTCCTTCAGCAACTTCGGCGGCAATTTGTGCGTCCCCGCCCAATGGGCCACTTTTCACCTTCGTAACTTGGAGTCCGGCCGACTCAACATGCTTTCCGGTGGTACCCGTAGCGATAAGATTGATCTCGTTCTTTTTCAAAAGATCGAAATGATCTCGCATAAAAGTGACCATTTCGGCTTTTTTTCCGTCGTGAGCAATCAGTGCTATTTTCATTATCTGTAGAATAGTAAGAAATTACCCGGAACAAGGACCAAATCTGAGGCATTGGCCGCATTCCATTTTATGGCGTTTTGACCATCGAAAGTGGTGTAAAGACCCGAGAGCCCTACTTCATTTTGTGTGAGACGAATAGATTCATCTCCGAAATTAAACAGGGCGACACATTCTGAATCGTCCTTCACCCGTTTAAAGGCATAGATACCATTTTCATCATTGGCGACGAGTGGTTGAAAATCACCGCCGTAATTCCCATTGTAAAGAGCTGGAGTCGTATGATAAATGTCCATCATACGTTTGTAGAATTGACTGTATAGCCATCCATTCAGATGATCTTCCGTTTTCGTCCAGTCAATTTCATCTTTGTCGAAAAATTTCAAGGAATGATCCAATCCAACTTCTTGACCGCCGTATATGAGTGGCATACCGCGATCCATGGTAGCGCATAAAACGAATAACTGAAAGTGTTGCTTTCCATAGCGATCAAAAACCGGCTTGTTCCACGAGTTTTCATCGTGATTCGTCGTAAAGTACATCCGGATATCATCCTTCGTATAATTTGAATCTATTTGCATCCGCAGTTTTTCAATATCGGAGGGCCCTTTTTCCTTACTTGCTAATTCCCCTAGCAAATGGTGAAAATCCCATCCGTAGTTCATATTGAAGTTTTGCATGTCTGTGGGCTCACCCCATTCTGCCAGCATGAAAAGTTCTTTGTCCCAAGTAGCGCGTTGTTCGCTTAAGTAGCTCCAGAATTCAATGGGTACAAAACCCGCGACATCGCAACGAAAACCATCGATGTCAGCTTCGTCGACCCACCATTTCATTTCGGCGGCCATGGCGCTCCAAAGTTCTTTGTTATTATAATTTAAGTCGGCAACATCGGTCCAGTCGGTCGCGAAACCAGTGTTATCCAGCGCTACATTTATTTTACCGTCATCGTTGTAGGTGTAGAAGTCGGGATGCTCTTCTGTCCAAACATGATCAAAGGAAGTGTGATTTGCTACCCAGTCAAGCACAATCTTGAATCCGAGGTCATGTGCCTCTTCAACCAATGCTCTGAAGTCTTTCAGCGTTCCAAAATTCGGGTTTACCGCCGTGTAATCTTGAATGGAGTAATAACTACCTAGCGGGCCTTTACGCTCTTTTACGCCAATTGGTTGAACGGGCATAAGCCATAAAATATCGACTCCTAATTCTTTCAGTTTAGGGAGGTGCTGTCTGAAGGCATCGATGGTTCCTTCTGGTGTGTACTGACGAATATTCACTTCGTAGATGGTCGCGTTTTTCACCCATTCCGGATGCCGGCTTTCAACGTCATTCATGATCGTTGCACTACTATCTGGGGATACTTCTTGTTCTTCATTTTTTGGAGATGAATGGGAACAGCTCACTAAAAAAGCTGCGGCCAAAGGGAGAAGGAATAGTTTTTTCATCATTAGGGTTTTAGGTATACGAAGCTGAGTGGAGCTATTGAGGCTTTTCCTGATTCATCTATTTCAATGGTTCCTGCTAATACCTCGGCATTCTCAAAATCGAGTGAGTGTGTCTCTGTTCCTGCGTTGATCCATATTATGATTCGATCCCCCAGGTAAGTGCGCTCGATCTTCATGAGGTTTTCATCTTCAAGATGAATTTCCGTTTCCCCGAAAGTAAGTGCCATTTGGCCCTCACGGGCCGATAATAACTGCTGAACTTCTAAGCGAAGTTTGTTTTCATTAACTGTGTAGCCGTTGAACTTCATCATTTTGCGATTGTCCGGATCATTCGCTCCCCAGTTCCCATATTCATCGCCGTAATAGATGACTGGGATTCCAGGAATGGCAAAATTGAAAGCGTGCAATAAGGCCAAACGTTGGTATGCTTCAGGTTTTGGCTTGGGAATTTCCCGCGTCCAACCGGCTAGTTTTTGATCTTCACTGAGTAAAACATCTCCTGAAGCAATGGAAATAAATCGAGATCGATCTTGATTTCCAGAAATGTATCCCATGAGGTTATGACCGCCATATATTCGAATACTTTGCTCAATCGTGTTTTTTAGATTTTCGAGTCCATTGTCAGAAGAAGAAAAGGCCATGACAGCGGCGTCGTAGGTATTAAAATCGAACTGGGCGTCCAAAAGTCCATTTCCAATATAGCTCGCGATTAACTCAGGACTCCCGTAGGTTTCCCCGATCTGATAAATCTTGCGATCGAGATTTAGTTTTTTAATTTTTCGAGTGAGTGTGCGCCAGTACAATTCATCTATATGTTTTGTAGCGTCGTGCCTGAATCCATCGAAGTCGTATTCCGTAACCCATACCAAGGCGCTATCAGTCATGGGTTCAACTACTTCTTTCCGCCTTAAATCAAGAGTGGGCATGAAGGTATCGAACCAGGTGGTCAATCGCTGATCATCCCATCGTTCGGTATTCAGTGTTCCGTCGGGAAGGTAGAGCGGTGTTGCCCAATCGGGGTGATCTATATAGACCGGATGCTTTTCATGGACGTGGTTCGCGACATAATCGAGCAACACATTTTGGTTGTCCGCATGGGCATCATTTAACAGAGATTTTATTTCGTCGGGTGTTCCAAAACGCGCATCAGGTTTAATGTTTGAAACAGGCCAATAGCCGTGGTAACCGGAAAACTTAGTAACTACACCACCTTTGTTCCAAAGCCCCCAAGCGTCTTTTGGGTTTTCGGAAATGGGGGAGAGCCACAGTGTATTCGTGCCGAGTTCATTAAAGAAATTCCCTTTCAAGGCATCGTGAATCCCGGCAATATCACCGCCATAAAAGTTCGCTTCGGGCAAAACGTTTGGATCATCTAAAGGGGCATCGTTCTCTTTATTTCCATTTCTAAATCGGTCTACCATCATAAAATAGAGCGTGGCTTTTTGCCAATCGGATCGCGTCAATTGTGATGGGTCTTGAACGATGGAGCCATTTTCAAGAGGTATGAGCAAATCGTTACTCTGTCTTCCGTTTCGAATGGAATAGATTCGGATGTGACTTCTGCCTTGAGCGTAATTCGATCTCGGATTTATTTCGGGTATTTGAATCGTAAGAATTCCTTCAGCTTCACTGACGGGAAGTTGTTGGTTCTGCCAAAAAGCGAGTACTTTTTGATCGCTGGGCAAAGTGTTGAGCTTTATCGTTTGGATATTACTGGCAACGGGTTCCAAACGAACGGGAGCCTCTCCTGAAAACTCCAATACAAGCGTTGAATTGAATCCACCCGAGCCATTGGAAATGGAATCTTGGAGCGGGTCTGTTTTTTCGATTGCAGATCCATTACGCCATACATAATACTTGTATTGATAGCGATCGGGCTTCAAAGAAAGATCGATAGTGAACAAATTATCTTCGCCTAGTTCCATTTTTGAACTCGTGCGATTCCATGCATTGAAGGTTCCGAAAATAAACACAGAGTCGGCCGCTCCTTCGAAAAAGAAATCTACCGTTGTTTCCGGGGCAAAGAATACGGGGATTTCGTAGTGCTCCTTTTTAAAAGAAACTTTTGCCACGGTAAATCCTTGTTTGCTCGTATCACTGAGATGATAGTGGGTGCTCTTCTCGTTGGATTCGACGGAAACAGGTGGTTCGAAAACAATGGATTGCATTCCCATGGTATCGAGTATGAAATCGTGCAGGTGAAAAGTTTTCTCACTAGCAGATAAAACAAGTGGACCTGCAAATCCGGAAATCTGGTCTCCTTGCGAGAGCGCATTATTGTCCGGTGTGGTGCAAGCAGATAGGAGGAATAATGAGCTGATTAAAATCCAAGCATTTTTCATATTACAAGGCTATTTCATCGGAGTGCACCGCGGATTCTCCAGCGGGCAATTGATGTTTTATTTCACCTAAAAAGAGGGTCGCCTCAGCCGGACCTTCATTTTGGATATGAATAGACTTTGGCGTGATGTCAATAGCAAGCTGAGCACCTCTCCAGGTAATTCTAAAGTTAAGTTTTTTCCATCGGGCCGGGAGGGCCGGGTTAAAATGAAGCATGCCATTTTCAATACTCATACCTCCAAAACCTTGAATTACACTGATCCAAGTACCTGCCATTGAGGTGATGTGTAGCCCTTCATGCACTTCGCGGTTGTAATCGTCTAGATCTAGTCGCGAGGTCCGGTGGTACATCTCCATGGCCTTATTTTCATATCCGAGTTTTGCGGCAAGCACTACGTGAATGCAAGGCGACAAGCTGGATTCATGAACCGTCATAGGTTCGTAAAAATCAAAATTTCGTTTGAGGGCTTCCCGGTCGAAATGGTTCCCGAAAAAATACATTCCCTGCAAAACATCGGCTTGCTTTATAAAGCAAGAGCGAAGAATCCGATCCCAACTCCAATGCTGATTAATAGGGCGTTGATTTACGGGTAAACTGTCTGCAGAACGGAGTTCTTTATCGAGAAAGCCCTCTTGCTGCAAGTAAACATTTCGTTCTTCGTCGAATGGGAAGTACATGTTGTTCACTATGTTCAGCCATTGCTCACTTTCAGCGTCGCTCCAATTCATATTGGCAGCTAAGCTTTTCCAACGATCGGAATGTTGATCGCGCACGTAGTCAATGCACTCTTTGGTATATTCCAAACACCAGGAGGCGATGTAGTTCGTGTACCAATTGTTGTTGACGTTATTTTCGTATTCGTTAGGTCCGGTTACCCCGTGCATGACGAACTTCTTTTTCGCCTCACTGAAATGTACCCGCTGACTCCAGAAACGAGCGATCCCCACTAATACTTCTAAGCCATATTCGGCTAAATAGCCTCGGTCGTTGGTATGTTCAATGTAGTTGTAAATGCCGTAGGCAATGGCCCCATTTCTGTGGATTTCCTCGAAGGTGATTTCCCATTCGTTGTGGCATTCTTCACCGTTCATAGTCACCATGGGATACAGAGCGGCACCGTTTGTAAAACCCAGTTTTTCGGCGTTTTCAATTGCTTTTTCAAGATGCTTATAACGGTATACAAGCAGGTTTCGGCCAACCTCTGGAGAAGTAGTCGCTAGGTAAAATGGAAGGCAATAAGCTTCGGTGTCCCAGTAGGTGCTTCCGCCATATTTCTCGCCGGTAAAGCCTTTAGGTCCAATATTTAGACGCTCATCTTCTCCGGTATACGTTTGGTGCATGTGGAAAATATTGAAGCGAATACCTTGTTGTGCTTCCGAGTCCCCTTCGATAATAATATCGCCGCTGTTCCACCTTTTTTCCCAAGCTTCTTTTTGTTCTGTAAGTAGCTGTGTATATCCGGCCGAGCAGGCCGTGTTGGCAACTTCTTGTGCCTTAATGGTGAGCTCTGTTTTCTCCACATTCAAGGAGCTTAACAGGGCTACATATTTCTGTACAGTAATGGTTTCATCTTGGTCCGCATTCACTTGGAACCGGCTTCCAACGTACTTGTTTTTTGAAATTTCTTCTGTGGAAACACTTTCCTCTATACCATTGCGGAGTAATTCAAATTTCATCGCAGCGGTTACGTGGAAATCGAGTTTTTTCGTTTTCGCAGTAATTTGGGCCTCACGGCCCGATCCGTTCTGAGCCACTTCTTCCCAGAATTTCTCTTCCCAATTGGCATCGTGATTTTCGACATCAAAATCGAGGTAAGGGCAAAAAGTGATTTGTCCAGAGAAATTGAGCGGCGTAATGCTGTAGCTCATCGCGGCCACTTCATCTCGATGGAGGCTGTAAAATCTTTGTGCTTGAACGGAGATTTTCTTGCCGCTAGGCAATGCCGCTTCGAAGGAACGAAGAAGGTAGCCTTCGCGCATATTCAATTCGCGGTAAAAACCGCTCACTTCCATTTTAGCAAGATCTACGGGTTCTCCGTCGATTTCAATATCGAGTCCGATCCAGTTAACGGAATTCAATACTTTGGCAAAGTATTCCGGATATCCATTTTTCCACCAACCTACCTTTGTTTTATCGGGGTAGTAGATTCCGGCGATGTACGAGCCTTGTAATGATTTTCCCGAGTAGGCTTCTTCAAAATTGGCGCGTTGACCCATACGGCCGTTTCCAATAGAGAAGATGCTTTCGGATTTGGGGTGGTTTTCAGGATCCCAATTGCGCTCAATGATTCGCCATTCGTCTGTTTCAAGGTATTTCGCTTGCATAGGGCGAAGAGTATTTTATCGGATAAATCCGGTGAGGTCAAATTGGTGTAATCCGGCGAGATACAGGTCTGCGCCGGGCAAGTTTTCTGGGGTTCCAATAGCAATGGCGTGCATGTTTCCCGCAAGCGCCGCTTCGATGCCCGCTTGAGAGTCTTCAAATACAACGCATTTTTCGGGGGGCACTCCGACGGCGTCTGCTCCTTTTAAAAATACTTCAGGATGCGGTTTCGAATGTGCAACCATGGTGCCGTCGATCACCGCGTCGAAATACGATTCAATTTCGCATTGCTTCAGAATCATGGGCGCATTTTTGGAGGCTGATCCCAAAGCGATTTTTATTCCGGCGGCTTTGGTTTCTTTTAAGCAGTTTAATGCTCCAGGCAAGAGTTCGTCTGGATTCATATGAGCAACGAGTTCAAGGTACCAGTCGTTTTTTATTTTCATCCAGCGATTGATATCCTCTTCGGGTAATGTTAGATTGCCCCAGGACATTATTTTTTCAATACTTCCTCGGCGACTTACCCCTTTGAGTTGCTCGTTGTCTTGCTCCGTAAAGGAAACGCTCAGTTCTTCAGCAAGTCTTTTCCAAGCGATAAAATGAAATTTGGCGGTATCAACAATAACTCCATCGAGGTCGAATAGAAAGGCACTAAATTTCATTACTAGCTTTTTTTTCGATCGGCTTGTTCTTTGCGAATGTGACCAATAATCATGAGTTCTGCAGTCGAAGTATTGGTCGCCAGCGGAATGTTTTTTCGGATACAGATTTCGATAAGGGCCTCAATATCTGGGTGGTGGCCTTCTTTTACGTCCGGATCTACAAAGAAAAGAACCAGAGATACGTCTCCTCGAGAAATCATTTCATTGATTTCGGTATACCCGCCACTAGAACCGGGGCTCAAATGCATAATGGGTACTTTGAATTCAGACTGCTCAAGAAATTCAGCAGACCTTCCGGTAGCTACGAGCTGACGGCCCCAAAGCCATTCTTCTCTTTCTTTTATAAACTCTGCCATGGTTGGTTTCATGGCATTGTGGGCGAGGATGACAATATTTTTCATTTCGATTCAAGCTCAATTTTATGCTCCAAATGATAGGCAACAAGCCCGTCAACCGGCTTTTTGATAACACGTCCAAAACGAACTCCTGCTTTTTTACAGGCGGTCCGAAGGTAGATTTCCATATGATAGGCTACCGAGCCGACGAAATTTACGGTGGCCCATTCTGATTCGGGATAGCACAAAACGTGTATCCGAATAAATTCGTCAAATCCTTCTTGGATAATATTCCCAAAGAAAGGATGCTGTTGGTGTTTACTTACAAATCGAGCAAAACTTGCCAAGTATACATTGGCGTTTGGTTGATTGTATACATTGTCAAGAATTTCGTCTTTACTCGTTTGATAGGTATTGACAAAATCCTGTTCAATTTCTTCGGGAAGCTGCTTATATAGGAATGAACTCAATAGCTTTTTCCCTAGGTAAGACCCCGAGGCTTCATCCCCAAGGATAAATGCGAGTGCGGGAACCTCCTCCCTAACAGAGTGACCGTCAAAAAAACAAGAATTAGAGCCCGTACCAATAATACAGGCAATTTCAGGCTCTCCATTGTAGGTAGAGTAGGCGGCGGCAAGTAAATCGTGATCAACCGTTATTTCGGCGTGCATAAATACTTGTTCCAACCCTCTTTTTACTTCAACCTGTAGAGATTCGGTGGAGCAACCTGCCCCGTAAAAAAACACACTCTCAACATCCTTTTTCAGTTGTTGAATTCGCAACAAATTGAGCAAGTGCTCAGCTATAAAACGCGGACTATGGAAGTACGGATTGAAACCCATCGTTGAAAAACGATCGATTTCTTTGCCCTCTCTATCGAGAAGCACCCAGTCGCACTTGGTAGAGCCGCTTTCCGCAATTAAAATCATAGACTTACAGATTGGCCAAACGTTCAATTAGGTCCACGGCACGAGCCGAATATCCAGCCTCATTATCGTACCAACTTACAATTTTTACCAGAGTTCCGTTTGCAGAAGTCAATTGTGCATCGAAAATACTGCTGTACGGATTACCGATAATATCGGCAGAAACAATAGGGTCTTCCGTGTATTCCAAAATACCTTTTAGAGGCCCTTCAGCGGCTTCTTTCATTACGGAATTAACTTCTTCAGCCGTAGTTTCTTTTTCGAGAATTACAGTCAAATCCGTTGCCGAGCCGGTAGGCGTTGGAACGCGCATGGCCATTCCGTCTAGTTTTCCTTTTAGTTCTGGAAGTACAATACCGACGGCTGCTGCCGCTCCAGTGCTTGTGGGAACAACACTCAATGCAGCGGCTCTTGCTCTTCTCATATCGGAATGTGGCGCGTCATGAAGGTTTTGATCTGCAGTGTACGCATGAACAGTAGTCATGTAGCCTTTAACGATGCCAAATTTTTCAAGTAGAATTTTAGCTATAGGTGCAAGGCAATTGGTCGTACATGAAGCATTAGAAACCATGGTGTCCGATGCCGTTAATTCATGATCATTAACACCCAAAACCACCGTCTTTACATCGCCTTTGGCAGGTGCGCTCAAGACCACTTTTTTCGCTCCAGCTTGTAGGTGAAGTCCCATTTTTTCAGCGTCTCTGAAGACACCCGTCGCTTCCAATACAGTGTCTACGCCTAATTCACCCCAAGGTAAATCGGCCGGATTCCGCTCGCTGTATATTTTAATGGTGCTTCCGTTTACGATTAGGTCGTTTCCGGAAACACTTACTTCTCCATCGAAACGTCCGTGAATTGAATCGTATTTCAATAAGTGAGCTAGTGTTGTTGAATCGGATAAATCGTTGATTGCCACGACTTCAATGCTGTCGCGTTTCATCATGTTTCGGAAACTCAATCGGCCAATTCGGCCAAACCCGTTGATAGCTACTTTCGTTTTCATTGTGTGTTTAGAATTTTGGATATTCTGATCAGGTCTTGATCAATATGTGCTTGATTTTTAATGGCTTGCATAAAGAAGGTGTAACTCAGCTCGTCATTGAGCAAGCCCACCATTACGTTAGATTTGTCATTTAGTATGGCTTCCACTGAGGCGACGCCTAACCTGCTCGCAATTACGCGATCGAAACACGAAGGAGAACCACCTCTTTGCAGGTGCCCTAAAATGGTCACTTTAACTTCGATCTGAGGTAGCTCTTGTTCGACGCGTTTTTTTAGTTCATACGGATTGCCGAGGTGATTTCCTTCTGCCGAAATGATAATATTACTTGTTTTGCGTGCCGCTTCACCCTTTTTTAAATCCTGAATGAGGTCTTCCCAAGTGTGATTTCTTTCCGGCAGTATAACGGATAGAGCGCCGGTTGCAACAGCGCTTTGCAGCGCGATGAACCCCGTATCTCGACCCATGACCTCAACAAAGAATAGGCGGTTGTGTGAAGAAGCAGTATCTCTAATCTTGTCGATGGCTTCAGTCACGGTATTCGTTGCCGTGTCATACCCAATGGTATAGTCGGTACCAAATAAATCGTTGTCAATAGTTCCCGGTATGCCGACAATGGGAACGCCATGTTCTTCATTCAACTTCATGGCTCCAGTAAAAGATCCGTCACCACCAATGACAATCAATGCGTCAACTTCATGATCTTTTAGTTGTTGGGCCGCTTTTGCTCTTCCCTCTTTTGTCCGAAATTCTTGAGATCGGGCCGACTTTAAAAAAGTGCCACCGCTATTTATAATATGGCGAACGCTGCTCGATTTAAGCTCGACGAAATCACCTTGGATAAGTCCGTCGTAGCCGCGATAAATTCCCATTATTCGCTTGTCGTAAAACAAGGAGGTGCGGGTTACTGCGCGAATAGCGGCATTCATGCCTGGCGCATCACCTCCCGAGGTAAGAACGCCAATCGTTTTAATTTTCTTGGAACTCATGTTGCGTATTCAAGGTCAAAACAAACATAGTGTAAATTTTACACTTATTTTGTTCCTTTGATTGAATTTGTATACTTTTTCGGTCTCGAAAGTCACTTTAGATTAATGACGAGTACAGGTTTAGTTAACACTGATGGCATTATGCAAGGAGTAAACCCAAACGTATCCGTTGATTGTGTAGTGTTCGGTTTTGATAACACAAAACTGAATGTTCTTCTAATCAAACAAAAGGAGTTAAATGAAAGAATGCAAAAGCAACATGCTCTTCCCGGGGATCTTGTGCTTGAGAATGAAAGTCTCGACGATGCAGCCTATCGAGTACTTAAAGAGCTGACTCAATTAGAAGGTATTTCACTTTACCAATTTCACGCTTTTGGAGATCCAAATCGCGTTAGTAACATTAAAGATATAGATTGGCTTCAGTCGTATCGTCAAAACCCACAAGCTCGAGTAATCACTATTGGCTATCTCGCCTTGGTCCGAATGGAGGAGTTTCTTCCTGAAGCGTCGTCTTTTGCCGAAGAAGTTTTTTGGCAAGAGATTCACGAGGTACCGCGATTAGCTTTTGACCACGACGATATTTTAGAAACGGCTTTAACACGATTGAGAGAGGATTTCGAAAACCATAAGATTGGATTGGAGCTGCTCCCAGAGAAATTTACGCTCTCGCAATTTCAGGTTCTTCACGAAATCATTCTTGAAAAAAAGCTCGATAAAAGAAACTTCAGAAAAAAAGTCCTAAAAGAAAAAAGGGTGCTGCCCCTCCAAGAGAAACAGCAGGGGGTTCTTCACAAGCCCGCACAGCTTTTTTCCTTGAATCCGATTGAAGAAGTATCGGAGATCTAAAAAAAGAAGCAAAGTGTACAAACTACACTTATTCTTTTTTTTTAATACATTTGAAAACATGTACTGATAAACATAGGCCTATTATGAGGAATAACTACTCTAGAATTTGGTCGCTTTTACTACTGCTCGTAACGAGTATAGCGACCAATGCTCAAAGTGTTTCTGGAAAAATTGTCGATGAAATGAATCAACCTCTTCCCGGGGTCAGCATTATTGTCAAAGGCACAACAACAGGAACATCAACCGATTTTGATGGAATTTATAATCTGACCGGAATTCAAGCGGGCGATGTTTTGCTTGAATTTTCTTTTTTAGGTTATGCCACGACCACCCGTTCGGTAACCGTAAAACCGGGCGAGAACCTCACCCTTAATTTGGGAATGGATCCGCAATCTACCGACCTCGATGAGGTGGTGGTGGTAGGTTATGGAGTCCAAAGGAAACGAGAATTGACGAGCTCTGTAGTTAAATTAGGCGGAAAGGAACTCAATGATATGCCTACACCCAGTTTTGAAACCGCCATTCAGGGTAAGGCTCCAGGAGTTCAGGTAATCACTGGTTCGGGTTTGGCTGGATCCGGATCGCTCGTGCGGATCCGAGGGGTCGCTTCCATCTCGGCAGGAGGGGATCCTTTATATGTAGTCGACGGAATTCCGATCACACAAGATTACTTCTTGAAAGGAAATAGTGGTGCAATGAATAACAATCCATTGGCTACTTTGAATCCGAATGATATTGAATCCGTTGAGATTCTGAAAGATGCAGCCGCAACGGGTATTTACGGTTCTAGAGGTTCTAATGGAGTAATACTTATTACCACTAAACGCGGTAAAAAGAGCGGACTTCATTTCAGCTACAACGCTCGAATAGGGACTTCGCAACCAACGGCCTTGCCGGAAATGCTAAATACGCAGGAGTATTTGCAGATGTACGAAGAAGCGTGGGTAAATGATGGAAATGTTGGAACTCCGGTACTTCCAGGAGGAGTGAGCTGGGAAGATGCCCAAAACACCAATACCGATTGGGTAGACCTCACAACAAACACAGGATTCAAACAGAATCACGATTTCTCAGTTTCGAAGGGAGCCGAAAAATACAATGTATACGCAGGTCTATCGTACAATGACAACGAAAGTTTTCTAGTGGGAAATCGCTATCGAAGAATGAGTGCACGATTGAATGGAGACGTGCAACTTTCGAATGACCTTCAATTGAGCATTTCTACTAGTGTTGTTCAAGGGATCAACGATCGTGTAGATGCGGCTTGGTCGGGCGGACTCGGAGCTGCGATGTCGACCGCTTTACCCATTTATCCGGTTTATGACTCTGAAGGAGACTATTTCATCGGAGGAACCAACCCCGTTCGCGTTCAGGAGCTGAAGAAGTGGCGTAACACAGAATTTAGGTCGATCAATAATGTCGCACTAACCTATATGCCAACGGATAAAATTATCCTTCGCGGATCAGGATCGTACGACTTTATGCGAATTAATGAAGATATCTATGAGCCCCAAGAGCTCATAAATTCCGACCATGCTGGAGTCGCAAAAAGAATCCCGACACAAGTAAATAATTACAATGGATCGCTGACGGGTCAATATCTAATGAGCCAGAACACGCTTCACAATTGGGACTTCTTAGTTGGAACCGAAGCGCAACGATCGTACAGTAGATCTGGATATGCAGAAGTAATTGATGCAACGGACGCCTTCTGGGAAGACAACCGCATGCGCGACACTATTAATATTCTTTACAATGACCCTTCCAACGAATTTACGTTTGTGAGTTTCTTTGGTCGCGTTAATTACAATTTAGCGGGTAAGTATTTTGCTCAAGTTAACTTCCGAGCTGATGGCTCTTCCAAGTTCGGACCTAATAATAGATTCGGATTCTTCCCAGCGGTTTCATTAGGTTGGATCATGACGGAAGAGGATTGGCTTCGCGATAATAAAGTCGTGAGTTTCTTAAAGTTAAAAACGGGATATGGTTTAACCGGTAATGCGGCGATTCCACCGAATCAATGGCGTGCGAACAATGTCCAAAACATTAATGGATATAACGGCTCGTCTTATTATTACCCGACGATTATTGAGAACCCTAATTTGCGTTGGGAAAGCTCCTATACTTTTGATGCCGCCGTCGAATTCGGATTGTACGACGATCGAATTCACGGTGAATTAGGATACTATTATAAAGATACCCGAGATGTATTCTTACAAGTACAAGTTCCACAAGCGAGCGGATTCGCGAACTTATGGGATAACGTAGGAGGGATTTACAATACCGGAATAGAATTCAATGTAACGACTCGTAACCTTGTGGGCGCATTTAAATGGACTACGGACTTTAACATCGCTCGAAACTACAATGAAATAACCTCCATCGGAGGATATAGCGAGGATGCGGTTAGCGGTGGAACGAACGATACAAGAACGATTGTTGGAGAGCCAGTTGGAACGAATTATTTGGTTCGTTTTTCACACGTCGATAAAGAAACAGGAGCTCCAGTGTACTTAGATATTAATGGGAACGAAACATATACTTGGGATCCTGCGGATCGAGTAGTAGTGGGTAATGTACTTCCAGCGGCGATTGGGGGTATCACAAACTCCTTTAGTTACAAGAATTGGGATTTGAGCATGCTCTTTGTATTCACCATCGGTGGAAATATATACGACTCGTCGAGCAAACGCCAGCTTTCTATGGTAACGGATTGGAACATGACGCGTCATGTATACGATCGTTGGCAGCAGCCGGGTGATGAGGCGCGTTATCCACGGGCAACGCTAGATCCGGCGAACCACGGGTCAACAACGCCCTGGATTAATACGGATCTCTGGCTTCATGATGCGAGTTACATGCGTTTGCGCAACATTACTGTTGGATATGCAATTCCAACGGAGACAGTCCGCCGGTGGGGATTACAAAACCTGCGATTCAGCTTTTTGGCAACCAACATCTTAACCTTTACCAAGTTTCCAGGAATGGATCCAGAAATCGCACGTGATTTCGAAAATCCAACAGATCGGAATATGAGTCCGAATATTACCTACTTAACGCCACCTCAAGAAAAGTCATTCATCTTGGGTATTGAAGTACAATTTTAATAAATAGGATCATGAAAAAACTAGCATTATACTTTAGTTCCTTCGCGCTGATCCTAGTATCGGCCTCTTGTGAAAAGTTCTTGGATGTTAAGCCTGACGGGTCTTTGACTACCGAAGAAGCAATTCAAAATACAGATTCACTTCAGAAATTTTTGAATGGTGCCTATAGCTCTATTGGCGATTTTGCCAATGGGAATATGCAAACCTTCAATGAATTATTAAGTGATAATTTATCTCGTCCAAATGCCAATTTGGATTACCGCGAAATCTATACATTCAATACGCTCTTTTTCAATGGTACCATTGGAGGAACGTACGGCAATATGTACCGCGCCGCAATGCGCGCAAATTTCGTGATGGAAAATTTCGATTTAGCAGCGGATTTAACGGAAGCCGATCGAATTCGAATGGAAGCGGAAGCACGATTTATTCGAGCGTTAGCTCACTTTGAAGTTGTCCGCTTATTTGCGCAGCCGTGGGGCTATACATCTGATAACAGTCACCCCGGAATCATTATTCGAACAAGCGTTGAATTCGACATTGCACCGAGAAATACGGTTCGCGAGGTATATGAAAATCTTATTATTCCAGATTTGATTTTTGCTCGCGACAATTTGCCACAATCCAACGGGAATTACGCGACCAGCGATGCTGCAAAAGCGCTTTTAGCGCGGGTATACTTTCAACAAGACCGCCGAGCAGACGCGGCCACTGAAGTTGCTCCGGTAATCGATGCATTCCCTTTTGATACGAGCGCTTCGGGACTCGATCGCTTTGTTTTCGGCGATACAAGTTCGGTTCAATCTGAATTTATTTTCCGCGTCGTGAGTACGAGTGTAAATGGTACTGTGGATAATAGAGGAGGAACCTTCGTCGGCAACTATCGTTCGGATAATAACCCGAACCCTGAATTGCGCACGAGCAAGCTTTTCTTGAACCAGTATTCTGTAAATGAAACGGATCGCCGTTTGCCTTTTTTCGAAGTGAAAAATGACGGAGCTCCCAATGAATTTGTTGCGATCACTAAATTCAATCGCGACTTTGTGAGCGTTCCTTATTTGCACACGACGAGTATGAAGTTGATGTATGCGGAATGTATTGCGGGAACGGACCCAGCTCTAGCCATTCAACATCTTGATGATATTCGCCGAAGAGCTTACGGCAGTGGTTTTGTACCGACGAATCCGGGCCTATCGCCTCAAGAAATTCGCGATGCCGTGGAGTATGAACGACGTATTGAATTGTTTGCGGAAGGCGAGCGAATTCAGTATATCAAATTGCGTGGAGCACGCGGCGAGCAGCGCGAGGTGCGGGAAGCTCCGTGGGATTGTAACGGAATGATTTTACAATTCCCAATTTCTGAGCAAACGGACCTGTTTGAATTGAATCCAACCGGAGGTTGTTAAAATAATAAACGATGAAAAAGAATAAATACTTAATAGGATTGGTCGCGTTGCTCCTTATTGGAGTATCGGCCTGTCGGCCGGAATTAACCGGTGAGCTAGGTCCTGATTACGACCCAACAGCGGGGTTCTCGGGTAACTGGCGTTTGACAAAAGTAGATATGGTTGACCTTCAAGAATCATTACTGGAAACCAGAGACATTACGCCGTTTTACGAATCAGATTTTGGCAGTATATCCTTGGTGGGTTCTGAAGGAACCTATGAGGTTACCAACCAAGGAGCGGGGGATTTCTTCATTGGGGAATCGGGAACCTTCTCCTTTGATGATCCTGACTTTCCGAGTAATATAATCTTCATCTCAAATGTTGGAGATACGATTAATGCGGGCCTTTCTAAACTCGTTCGTGAAATTGATTCCGAAATGGGCTTCAATGTCGGACGAACGAAATGTGATGTGCCGAACGTACAGTATAATTTCACCTTCATAAGAGAGTAAAATGAGCATCATGAAAAAACTACTTTTTACAGCAGCCATCTCTTTTATTTCGAGCGTGGCCTTTGGACAAGTATCCACCGACCCCATTGAGTTTACTCCGGATCAGGAAATAAAAATCATTGTGGATCTTAACGCAACGTCGAACGATTGGGGCATTGTTGAGATTGCCGCGGGTGGAGAAGATATGTATATCTGGACATGGAGCCCTTTCGAATGGGGAGCCAACGATTCATTAGCGAATGGCCTGGGAAGTCAGGCCTGGAAAAACTCCAACCCAGCGCTAAAAATGACGAAAGAAGGAGAAGGTATTTACAGTTATACCATGACGCCAACTGAATTCTATGCGGTGGATGCGGCTACAGTGTACGATAAAGACATAGAGTTTTTAGTTAAACCACTTGACGGTGGTGGCTTTGGTGATGATGATCGCAAAACGGAAGATTTAAGACTTCCAGTAGATCCTGCGATTACGGTACGTGACCCGGGTTATGCTTTTCCTGTAAACCCTTCGGCCGATGACGTGATTCAAATCAATTATGATTACGCTCGAGAAAATTTTTCAGACGGACGTATGCTTAAATTGCAACCAAACGACCCCTCGTGTACTACAGAAATGTTGAATGAAGATGAGGTGTGGATGTTTGCGGAAGCAACGACAACAGATAGCGTAAAACACGTTATCTCTAACTTCTTTACCGTTACCCAGAACCCGGACCTACTCATGGATTATGCAGGTGACGGAACCTATGTTCGCTACATTGTTCCCAGTGAGTTTTTTGCCGATGTAGTGCCTCCGGGAAGCGAAATTATGTCGATTCGTTTTGTGCCAATGACCGATTATTTTTTAATAAACCCGGCCGGTACAGACCCCTCTTGTGGAATCAATGAAAATAGATCCGCAAAAGATATAGTGATCGATCTATCCTGTCCTTAAGAAAGAATACCTAAGCCGATTTAGTCGGGAAGCCTCTCTTGAGTAATCAGGAGAGGTTTTTTTTATACTGCCTTCGGCAGGATTTTCAGCAATGCATCGAGTTGGTCGTCGTCGAAATCCAAATGAGTAACGATGCGCAACTTTCCTTCCCCCATCGAAACTATGTGCACATCATGCGCGGCAAGTTTCTCAATGATGGCCTCGGGCCGAAGGCCTTCAGACACATAAAAGATGACAATATTCGTCTCGACAGGCTCGACCTTGTGAATCCACGAATAGCTGCTTATTGCCTCAGCAATTAATTTCGCTCGCTTGTGATCTTCAGCGAGCCGATCGATGTGATGATTCATCGCATAGGTGCCAGCGGCAGCTAATATACCGGCTTGACGCATGCCACCACCCATCATTTTTCGCAATCGATATGCGCGGGCAATTAGGTCTTTATTGCCAACAAGTACAGAGCCGACGGGACAACCTAACCCTTTTGAAAGGCAGACTGAGATAGAGTCAAATAAAGGCCCGTAGGCTCCCGGATCATCTTGCTTGGCAACAAGTGCATTCCAAAGCCTTGCACCATCCAAATGGTAGGCGAGTCCTTTTTCATCTGCCTTGGCTCCCAAGGCAATTAATTTGTTGAATTCGTAACAGGCTCCACCGCCTTTATTCATCGTGTTTTCCACAGACAATACGCGCGAAACTGGCGTGTGTGGGTCATTCACATTTCTCAATAAACTCGAAAGTTCATCCGGATCAACAAGACCTCTAGGTCCGCTAGAAAGGCGCACGCTTGCTCCAGAATTGGCCATAACGCCTCCACCTTCATACTGGTATATGTGACTGTATTCGTGGCAAATAACTTCGTCTCCAGGTCTTGTGTGAGCTCGAATCGCCAATTGATTGGTCATGGTACCCGACGGGCAAAATAGAGCCGCTTCCGCTTTAAAATATTGAGCGACTTGCTCTTCCAAAGCGTTGATGGAAGGGTCTTCCCCAAATACATCGTCACCTACCGGCGCTGAGAACATTGCGTCTTTCATTCCAGCCGTAGGCTGAGTTACGGTATCACTTCGGAGATCTATACGCATCATTTAAACTTGTAAAAAGGAATAATCATTGGAACCTTTTCCTGGTATTCGCGATATGCTTTGCCAAACTTTTCGACCAGCCGCGCCTCTTCTAACTGAATTCCAATGATGATGTACAAAACAATCCAAAAGGCGGAAATTAAAAATGGATAGCTGGGCGCATACAATAAGGCCCCAAAGAGCACGACCAAAATAGAAAAGTAGAGCGGGTGACGCACCAATTCGTTGAGACCTTCCGTTTGAAGTACTTTCGTTTTTTCTGGTTGTTCGAGCCCAATAAATTCACCGACGTTGTAACCACTAAAACACTTAAAGCCTAAATATACACCGGCGCCCATTAATACTATTCCCAGCCAGTAAAGCATTTCGCTGGGCACCTCCATCAGACTCGGTTTTGGAAGTGATCGATAATAAAGGGCGATGGGAATAAGAAGTGCAATTGAAAGTGCATTGTAGGCCACGCGGTAGCGGTGCTCAGGTAACTTAAGCGCCTTGGTGAGGGTCGTTTTTACGGACGGACTAAGCAAAAAACTGTGTAGTCCGAAGTAGACAATCCACAGCGCAGATAAAAGGACGAGATCCATGTGCGGTTTTTTACAAATATAACGGAATACCCAAGCGCAAAATCCTAAATTTACGGCATGATTACAACAGACCAGTTCAAGGACTTTGCCGGGCGCGTGGAAGCGCTAAGGGGGTATCTTTGACGTCGATCACAAGAGACTGCTGATTGCCGAAGAAGAAGAGAAAACTGCTGACCCCGATTTTTGGAATGATTCCAAAGCCGCAGAGACCCTCATGAAAAAAATTCGCCAGATGAAATTCTGGGTAGAGACCTATGAAGAAATTGAATCGTTAAAAGATGATTTGAGTGTTCTTTTGGAGTTTCACGCCATGGGAGAATCCTCCGAAGAGGAAATTGATGAGACTTTTGGGAAGCTGAAAACGAAAGTGGAGGATTTAGAATTCCGAAATATGTTATCGGCTGAAGAGGATCCAATGAGTGCGGTTTTGCAAATAACCTCTGGAGCTGGTGGTACCGAAAGCTGCGATTGGGCTTCTATGCTGCTCCGCATGTACGTCATGTGGGCCGAGAAAGAGGGTTTCAAAGTGAAAGAACTCAATTATCAAGAAGGAGACGTTGCTGGAATTAAGCAAGCGACCATTGAAATTGACGGCGATTTTGCTTTTGGCTATTTAAAAGGTGAAAACGGTGTGCATCGTTTGGTTCGCATTTCCCCTTTTGACAGTAACGCCAAGCGGCATACCTCCTTCGTTTCGGTATACGTTTATCCGCTCGCCGATGAAACGATCAATATTGACATTAATGCGGCGGACATCGAATGGGACACTTTTCGAAGTGGAGGCGCCGGTGGTCAAAATGTAAATAAAGTTGAAACCGGGGTACGCTTAAAGCACAAGCCGTCGGGTATCATTATTGAGAATACCGAAACGCGTTCGCAGTTGGGAAATAAAGAAAAGGCGATGCAGCTTTTGAAGTCTCAGCTATATGAAATGGAGCTGGAAGCGCGTCGTGAAAAGCGAACGGAAATAGAAGCGGGCAAGAAGAAAATAGAATGGGGTTCGCAAATCCGAAACTATGTTTTTCATCCGTACAAACTCGTGAAAGACGTGCGCACCCAGCATGAAACGAGTGATGTAACGGGAGTCATGAACGGGAATATCGATTCCTTCGTTAAGGCTTATCTCATGCAAGAAGGAGAGGGTGTTAATACCGAAAGTGAATAATAATGAGCATGAAAATATTTCATAACCCGCGTTGCGCAAAAAGCCGTGAAACCTTAGCGATTATTGAGGATAATGGAGGTAATGCCGAGATCATTCTCTACATGGACGATCCATTAACCGCAGACGAGATTTGGGAGTTACTTCGCCTATTGGGCCTTCGGCCCGATGAGTTGGTGCGCAAAAACGAAGCAATTTGGAAAGAGGAGTACAAAGGTATGGAGCTCAGTGACGAGGAAATCGTTTTGGCTATGGCGGAAAATCCAAAGCTGATGGAGCGCCCTATTGTAGTAAAAGGAAAAAAGGCCGTCCTGGGACGACCTCCTGAAAATGTTTTGGAACTACTTTAATGCCCTTTACTCAGGAGCCGACTCCTCAGTGGCATCGTCGCCGTTGAATAAGTCGATAAAGTATCCAACGATCCAAAATGGCAAAAAGCCGGTAATGAAAAGCATTAGCCAGAAGGCCATTAAGAAAACAACTAAGAACAGGAGGAATCCGATAAACATAATCTCATTCTTTAAGGAGGTCAAATTTAGTAATTAACCGTTTAAAAAACACATCATGGAGTACCGTATCGAAAAAGATACCATGGGCGAGGTTAAAGTTCCCGCTGATAAGTACTGGGGAGCGCAAACTGAGCGCTCAAGAAATAATTTTAAAATTGGCCCGGCGGCGAGTATGCCGCTCGAAATTGTTTATGGTTTTGCCTATTTGAAGAAGGCTGCGGCACATGCGAATTGCCAATTAGGCGTATTACCTGAAGCAAAAAGAGATCTTATATCACAAGTATGTGAAGAAATTTTAGACGGTCAACACGATGATCAATTTCCGTTGGTTATTTGGCAAACAGGTTCTGGAACACAATCGAACATGAACGTTAACGAGGTAGTCTCGAATCGAGCACATGAGCTTTCGGGGGGTACTTTGGGAGACGGTGTGTCTTCCGTTCATCCGAACGACGACGTAAATAAGAGTCAGTCAAGTAATGATACTTTCCCCACGGGAATGCACATAGCCATTTACAAACGTGTTATTGAAACGACTATACCTGGAGTTGAAACGCTGAGAAACACCTTAAAGGCCAAATCGGAATCCTTTTCAAAGGTGGTAAAAATCGGACGCACCCATTTAATGGATGCCACGCCATTAACCTTAGGTCAGGAGTTTTCAGGTTATGTTTCGCAGTTAGACCATGGACTCAGAGCCTTGCGCAATACTCTAGCGCATTTAAGCGAGCTTGCACTCGGGGGAACAGCTGTAGGAACAGGTATTAATACGCCCGAAGGGTATGCCGACCTTGTTGCCGAAAAGATCGCCAAATTCACAGGCTTGCCGTTTGTGAGTGCTGAAAATAAATTTGAAGCGCTTGCTGCCCACGATGCACTTGTCGAAACGCATGGGGCATTAAAGCAATTGGCGGTTTCTCTAAATAAAATCGCCAACGATATTCGCATGTTGGCGAGTGGACCCAGATCTGGAATTGGCGAAATAATTATTCCGGCAAATGAACCGGGGAGTTCGATTATGCCGGGTAAAGTAAATCCCACACAGGCAGAGGCAATGACTATGGTTTGTGCTCAAGTAATAGGAAACGATAT
>CBFIAJ010000028.1:0-26863 GCA_965660515.1 Flavobacteriales bacterium
GATCCTTTGGCCCGAAAATGATTACGTCGAATACAATGCGTTTTGCGGCAAAAGCTACGATCCCCAATAACATAACCACGGAAACCGAACGTATTAAGTGCCACCTCAAAATTTCGAGGTGGTCCAAAAAGCTCATTTCCGATCCATCACTTTCCGTACCCGTTCCGATGCGCTCTTTTTCTGCCATTAAATAATACCTTCTTTCAAGATATCGTGAAGGTGAATAATTCCTTTGTAATTGCCGTCTTCAACAACCACTAATTGTGTAATGTTTTTCCCTTGCATAAGTCCGAGCGCCTCCGCCGCTAACATTTTCGGTGCTACAAATTTCGGCGCAATCGTCATTATATCTTGAGCTTTGGCCGTAAGAACGTCGTCTTCGCGCTCCATCATTCTTCGCAAATCACCATCGGTCACCACGCCTACAAGCTCGTCCTTTTTAAGAACCGCCGTAATACCCAAGCGCTTCGAAGATATTTCTACAATTACTTCTTTGATGGTTGCATCGGCCTGCACGGCCGGACGTGCATTCTGAGTGTACAAATCGCCCACGGTTACATACAAGCGTTTTCCCAGGCTCCCGCCGGGATGATAGCGAGCAAAATCGGCAGAGCTAAAGTCGCGCAATTCTAATAAGGCCACAGCTACAGCATCACCCATCACCAATTGGGCAGTGGTACTTGAAGTCGGTGCTAAATTATTTGGACATGCCTCTTCTTCTACATCTGTGCAGAGTACGTAATCACTTTGTAATCCCAAATAGCTATCGCGTTTTGCGGTAAGGCCTACCAAGGTATTTCCCATATTCTTAATCAAGGGAAGCAAAGCCTTAATTTCAGGGGTATTCCCACTGTGCGAAATAGCCAAAACCGTATCGTTCTTCTGAACAATACCCAAATCACCGTGAATAGCATCCGCTGCATGCATGAATACGGCTGGAGTCCCAGTCGAATTCATAGTCGCTACAATTTTGTTGGCGATGTTCGCGCTCTTCCCAATTCCGGTAACAATTAATCGACCGTTCGAAAGAAATATGGTTTCCACGGCCTGTGCAAACGAAGCATCGATTTGTGCTCGTAATCCGCTAATTGCCTTCGATTCGATATCGATGGTACGCTGGGCCGATTGAATTATTTTGTCTGAATGTTTCAAGTGAATGTGCTTCTTTGGTTGGTTAGCTAATAGAAATGCACTACATTTAGATAACTACCAAGATTACTAGTGCAGCAAGCGCTACAAAAGTATTAAAAACGGTAACACTACTAGGACCTTATGTCCCCACCCTATTTAAAATCAAATCTTAAGCAGTTTTTTGGTTTCGACCAATTCAAAGGGCAGCAAGACGCTATCGTTAAAAGCGTTCTGGATGGCCATGACACTTTTGTGATTATGCCGACAGGTGGCGGTAAGAGTTTGTGTTACCAGTTGCCGGCTTTCATGAGCGAAGGAACGGCCATCGTCGTTTCGCCTCTCATCGCCTTGATGAAAAATCAAGTTGATGCACTGCGCGGCTTTAGCGAAGAAGAAGGTGTTGCACATGTGTTAAACAGCTCACTTACCAAAAAAGAAACCGCGAAAGTAAAGGAAGACCTCCTTTCTGGAATCACGAAACTACTATACGTAGCTCCGGAATCACTTACGAAAGAGGACAATATTGAATTCCTGAAGCAGGTAAAAGTATCATTCTACGCGATTGATGAAGCGCATTGTATTTCGGAATGGGGGCATGATTTCAGACCCGAATACAGAAATCTTCGAAGCATTATGTCTCGAATAGAGCAAGCGCCAATTATCGCTTTAACCGCAACGGCTACGCCGAAAGTTCAAGAAGACATTCGGAAGAACTTGGGCATGGAAAAGGCGAATGTCTTCAAGGATTCGTTCAACCGCCCCAACTTGTATTATGAAGTGCGGCCAAAGGTTAATGTGATTAAAGAAATCATCAAATACGTTAAGAGTCAGCCCGAAAAATCGGGAATCATATATTGCCTTTCGCGTAAGAAGGTTGAAGAGCTTGCCGAAACGCTTCAAGTAAATGGAATTAAAGCACTCCCCTATCATGCTGGGCTCGATGCTGGAACACGTGCAAAGCATCAAGATGCTTTTTTAATGGAGGATGTCGAAGTAATCGTTGCCACGATTGCCTTCGGGATGGGCATTGACAAACCCGATGTTCGTTTTGTCATTCATCACGACATTCCAAAGTCTCTGGAAAGTTACTATCAAGAAACGGGGAGAGCGGGCCGCGATGGTGGAGAGGGCGTATGCATTGCGTTCTACAGCTACAAGGACATTGAGAAGCTCGAGAAATTCATGCAAGGAAAGCCTGTTGCAGAGCAAGAAATTGGTCACCAACTCCTACAAGAGGTGGTCGCCTATTCTGAAACCTCAATGAGTCGGCGAAAATTCATTCTGCATTATTTCGGCGAAGAATGGGACGAAAAAAAGGGTGATGGCTCAGGAATGGACGACAACCAGCGTTATCCAAAAGACCATTTCGAAGGAAAAGAAATGATTTCTTTAGCGTTAAAGGCGGCGTTAGACACCAAGGAACGGTTTAAGATTGATGATTTAGCACAGTATTTGGCAGGTCTTAAAAACAACACGATAGAAACGTATAAGCTGAATGATCTGCCTGGTTTCGGATCCGGAGCACCCAAAGACATTGCCTTTTGGCGAATGGTATACCGACAAACCATCGTCCATGATTTCCTCCGAAAGGAAATTGAAACCTACGGGGTTTTGAAAATCACGCCGCGAGGCACGGAGTTTTTAAAGGCTCCCACAAGCATTATGATCGCCGAAGACCATCATTTTGACATCGCGGCAGAATCGGAAGTTGCACCGAATGCTTCGGTCGGACCCAAAACTGGAGGGGCCGATCAAAACCTAGTGAAGTTGCTGCGCGATTTACGCAAATCGGTGGCTCAGAGTAAAAACCTCCCCCCTTACGCCGTTTTTCAAGAATCCTCTTTGGAAGACATGGCTATTCAATATCCTATCACCCAAGATGAAATGAAAAACATCTTTGGCGTTGGTGAAGGGAAAGCCAGAAAATTTGGAAAGCCCTTTTTAGAATTGATCAATAAATATGTCGACGAGAACGACATCGACCGGCCCGATGACATGGTTGTGAAGTCCATGGTAAACAAATCGGGATTGAAGGTTTATATCATTCAAAGTACGGATCGCAAACTGCCTTTAGAAGACATAGCGGCTGCCAAAAGCTTGCAAATGGATGATTTGCTTACCGAAATTGAGCGGATTGTTTATTCGGGGACCAAAGTCAACATCAACTACTACTTGGATGATTTACTTGAGGAAGACCAGCAAGAAGAAATCTTCAACTACTTTATGGAAGATGCGGAAAGTGATTCGTTGGAAGAAGCGACGACTGAGTTTGATGATGAATACTCAGAAGAAGAATTGCGACTGATGCGCATCAAATTCTTGAGTGAAGTGGCCAATTAACAGCGGGCGTTTTAATTGCTGTTACTTTCCAAAAATTAATTTGAGGGCGGCGAGCAGCATCACGACACCAAATACTTTTTTAAGCATTCGCTCATCGATTCCGATAGCCACCTTGCTGCCCAAATATCCGCCCACCACGAAAGTGATGCCTATAATAAGGGCGAATTTCCAATTGAGCGCTCCGGCTTTGTAGTAATTCATGCAGGCTAAAATTCCAACGGGAGGCAACATAACGGCCAAGCTGGTTCCTTGCGCACCGTGTTGAGAAAGGCCTAGAAAAAAAACGAGCGCCGGAACCATCAGAATTCCGCCACCTACACCTACCATCCCAGAGAGTAATCCGGCCGCTAGGCCGATAAAAATCAGAATAAAAATAGTAGACAAATTCATGGAATTTAGGCTAGAAGTCGAGACCTAAAGATACATAAAAGATGTTGTCGCGAACGACGTAATCCTCCCAGCCCCAGGCCCAATCTGCTTTTATAAAGTAGCCCAACATTCGAGTTCTAAGTCCGAATCCGTAGCCCGCAACGATAGGCTCTACTTGTCCATTCAGTATTACGGTAATAGGCCCTTGCTCCACCGTTTCCGTATTCAAGAAATTCTCGTCTGAATAAGGCGTAAGACCTGTCCAGGCAGTTCCTATATCAGCAAAACCAACCACTTGGAAATTGGTGAGAAAATCGGATCGAAGAGGGCGATTTAATAAATAGCGGAAAAAAGGGATGCGCAGTTCGGAATTAATGACGGCAAAAGAATTCCCGTTTCGGATGTTTTGAATGAATCCGCGCATGGGCGTGGCCAAGGTTTGGAACACGTAATTCTGTGATAGATCCACTTGCCGGCGCGCATTGTACTCAGGACTAAACCAGTTGTCAACTCCTCCCATATAGTACGCGAGTTTTTCAGATCCCCAACTAGAACCACCTGCAAATCGATTCGCCCAAATTATACTTCTGTGAATAGGAATATACTGTCTAAAATCGAATCCGGCCGTTACGGTATACCCACCCGTAGTGAGGTTTTTATAGTATTCGCTAAATATTTTCCATCGTGAGCCCTCGTAGAGATTCAGGCCTTTTTGAATGGTGTTATCGAATACCAAAGTCGCTTTACCACTTACCCAATTTCGCTGAAAATTAGGTTCATTGAGGGTGAATTGATCCGTGGACAACAGTACGTTTTGATCGAACCGATAGGTTCCTGAACCCGTTATGGCAAACACTTCGCTCAATGGATAAGAAACCTTGTACGTAGCTTCGTGTGTTTGCGTTTTCAATACAATATTACCTGGCAAAAACGCTCGCTGCCCACGGCGGTGTAAGATTATTTGTTTGTCGAGTCGTGTCTTTAAATCCTTAAATACTAAATAGAATTCGTTGTTATTAAGGTCTATAGACAGACGGAAAGCTCCGATGATCTTGTAGTTTTCCATAAGATCGCCCAGACCAATTTTAAACATCCCGTTGAACGACGGATTCAAGAAAAGCGGAACGCCGGCAGTAAAGGGTTGATAGGTCTCATTGATAAAGCTATTATCGACCTGTGCGGTAAAAAACTCTGTGAAGAATGCCGTGACATAGTTTCTAGCCTGAGGCATTTTAAATGCCTTATTTGAGGAACTGGCTTTTGCTACTTGATCGCGCGGGAACTCGACATTAGGAACATCGGTTCGCTCTTCGTTCGCCGGTTCTGGAGGCGTGCCCGCCTGATCTGGATTCGATTCTTTTTCCGGTTCTTTTTGGTACTGTCTATAGACCTCTTCACCAAATACGTAATTATTAATATCGATCTCTCGAACCACGTCCGCTTCACGGGGATTTTCAATAACGCCTACTTCAAAATTATACTCTTTCCGTTTACTATGCACCGGAATGGACAGAGGGTTTTGAGCGGTTATTTCTTTTAATTCATTCGCGGGGACAAACTCCTCTTCATTTATTAAGTATCGTCCATTTTCATAGTCGATATAACCTAAACGGTTCGAAAAGCTATTTCCCGTTTGTTCAATGATATTCCTCGGATAATTCGTCACCTGGAAATTCTCATAATTGTACTGGTAATGCGTTGTGGTATCCACATAGGCCACGGAACTGTCAATGTGCACCATGTGCCTATTGCGCGTTCCACCGCGATCGCTCAAATACGTAATGTATCCAGGCTGATATTCGTGTGGAACCTCTTCATTAATTCCGGGAGTATTCGTCAACCGTCGCAATTGATCCCCTTCATTGCGGTAGTCATACCAAAATAAGTCGTTCGTAGACGCTACTTCAAACAGTGTATCGGGCACGTTCAACGTATCGCCAAGTCGATTTGACGACCAAACAATGTATTGATCGTCCATGATAAACCTCGGATGATGATCATCATAAATATCATCTGTTAACTGCTCAAAAGTGTTCGACACGACGTCGTAGATATAGATATCTGTTTTGCCTCTACGGACCGCCGAAATAATCAACCTTCGTCCATCTTGCGCGTAACTAAAGTCTATGATTTTATTGAAAGTGTACAAAGGCCGAACGTCAAATTTCTTTTTACGCAAATCGTAAATACCCAGAAAGGTTAGACCCTTTTCTTCGAATACAATCGTCAAGAAATTCCCCGTCGGGTGCCATGCCAGCAGCGGGTAGCTGTAATCGGTATTTTGTGCTATCCGATACCCTTTCTTCACCACCTTGGTTCTCTTGTCCTTTCGGATATCTACCAAATTAACTTTATACAAGCCCAATTCATTGCAAACGTAGGCGAAGTGACTTCCGGTCGGACTAAATTGAAATTGGCTAAAGACTTGATTCTTTTTTGACCGCTTTAAAAGTTCCGTTTCTGGTGGTTTGAAATCCTTTAAAACGCCATATCGTTTTTCATAATAAGCTTTCCAATCTTCGGCAACATTGGTCAATGATGAACCCAAAACAAACAAGAATCCGCTATCGACATTCCTATTGATAATCGTCATGAACAGAATATGGGGCAAAACCTTTTCTCCGTAGGTATTCACAACGTAATTCCAGAAACTGTGGCCGGCATAGCGCGCATCGTCTCCCGAAAGAGAATTAAATCGTTTGTATTTCTTACTTAATATGCCATCACGAACTCGAGAGTCGATTTCCACATTCCAGGGTTGTGCAATAAATGACTGCAATCCTTGAGTATACCATTCGGGTAAATGAACCAGTGTGCTGCTTCGGACGGCATCTTTTAGGCTTCCCCCGTAGATTAAATTTTGGACGACGATTTCGGCTACCCCGGCCCGAATTTGACGAATAAAATCATTGTGATCCCCATTGAAATAAACGAACATTCGCGTTCCAACAATGGTCGTTTGCCCTCCGGTATTATAATCTTCGTCTGAACTTAAGTTGATATTACTCTGCTTCAGATCCGACATATTATTAAACACCAAAATCTGGAGGCGTTCATCAACGGGAAAGTCAAGGTATTTTTCAATTTCAGCTAGGTGAACTGTTACTTCACGTGCCGCATATTCTGCTAGTTCTTTACCTTCTTTGTAATAGTAAACATCGAAGCGATCAAATCGATAATAAGACCACAAAAAATCATTGTACTGCACCCTATTCTTTCCAAATTCCTGCTGCATTCCATAGTAGAATTGCGCGGAGGCTTCGAATCCGATTCCTAGAAATAGCCCTAGGAGAAGGAGGTATATGGTAAACTTGTTTTGCAATGTACTGATCGAGTAACTATCGAAGATACAAAAAGAGCCTAGCTTCGATACATCTTAAAACGCAGATTTGCCTTTAAATGTTGGCTTTTCTGTATTTTTAACTTTATGAATAAATCGGTACTCCTTATTCTTTTCACTTTTGCTTTGTTCACAGCCTTCGGGCAGAACATTGGCAAACACCAAAAAATCAAGCCGTTAGGCTTCGCTGTTGTGAGCCCAACGGCGGCACAACCCGATTTTAATCCGGTGCTAATAACGCTCGAGAAACCGGCTCCAGGACAGCAATTAAGCTCTAAAGAGGTAGCGAAAAGAAAAGCGAATGCCCTTTTCCAAAATCCGGTGCCGTCGCCAAAAAGTACAGGGGTAAATTCGGATACAGCCATCCGACCAATATTGATCAAGGAAATGCCGGGAAACTCCGCGAGTGGTGTTCCAAATGACAATAGCATGGCTGTGTCGAATGGAGGTTTTCTAATTTCAGTAATTAACTCGCGCATTCGCTGTATTGACACCCAAGCTGATTCCATGGTTTGGAATCGTTCTCTTTCCGCGTTTACGGCGGACCTCGGACTTACAAATTCACAATACGATCCACGCGCCATTTACGATCCGGTTGCAGACCGATTTTTAGTGGTCATACTCAATGGTTTCACCTTTGAAACAAGCCGCGTAATCGTAGCCGTTTCCAGCACGAATAACCCTTCCGATGATTGGTATTTATATAACCTTCCCGGGAATCCATTAAACAATGACACTTGGAGTGACTATCCTCAAATTTCGCTGTCAACGCATGATTTGTACGTGACTTTCAACACCTTTTTTAACGGGTCTTCTAATAATAGCGGATATGTGGAATCTACTTTTTGGCAAATTCCACTCAATCAGTTGTACTCCGGAAACTTGACCGACACAGAATACTACTACGATTTGGAATACGGTGGTCGTCCACTTTTTAACCATAGCGGTGTTCAAGGTGGTTCGGAGCCTTATGGCCCGGATTTCTATTTGTTAAACACACGAAATTTAGACGCTCAAAACGACACCGTTTTTCTGCTCCACGTCAGTGATCATTCCCAGGGAAACCCGCAGTTGAGTATAACTCCCGTAATCATGGAAGAACCCTACGGATTACCCCCTGATGGTCGACAGCCGGGAAGTCAACGGTTCAACACGAATGATAGTCGTGTCCAGGATGCATTTATCGAAAATGATCAGATTCAATTTGTACTCAACACTCGAGATTTCGACAATAACAGTGCAGGAACGTATCACGGTATCATTAAAGGAATTGACGGAGGTGCCGCGAATTATGAAACTGTAGCACACGTTCTCTCAGAGGATAGTATCGACTATGCCTATGCGAGTATTACCTATTCTGGAAAAAGCTTTTTGGAAAACGAAGCGCTAGTCACCTTTTTGTATTCTGGAGATGATGAATTCCCCAGTTTTGGGGCTCTCTTTTATGACAACGATGAACGTTACAGCAACAAAATCACCCTATTCCCGGGCAATGGTTCGGTGAATGTACTGAGTGGTAGTTTAGAAAGATGGGGCGATTATACTGGTGCACAAAGAGTTTATAATGAACCGGGTGCCGTTTGGGCGACGGGGAGTTTTGGTCGGTCTGGATTTTCAAAAGTAACGGGAACTAGAGCTGTCTTGGTTACGAGTCCAAACATTGAAAATAATCCGACATTCCCAGACGACTTGGTTTCAGATGTAACTCTTTTTCCCAATCCGTCTGCCGAACAATTCTCACTGGAGTTCATTATGGCGAATCCGGAAGTGCTCACTTTTGAAGTAATCGATATTACGGGACGTTATGCCCGCGTGCTGCAGGAACGTTTTGTTCCACAAGGGCGACACGTATTCACCTTTGACACCTTCGACCTAACGGCCGGAAGTTATGTTTTTGTCATTACGGACAAAGACGGAAAGCAAGTTCGTCGCGAACGTTTTGTCAAGCTTTAATTAATCGACTGATTCAGCTCGAGCATTTTCTCTTCTACTTCCACGGTATCCCACATTCTGTGAATGGCGGGCATGGACATGATTTCCTCCATAATTCGATCTTGTCGACGACCTTCGGCCAAAGCTTCCGAATACCGAATATGACTAAAGGTTACCATGGAATATAGAGGCATCCATTTGTCTGGATGCTTCGCGTAGAAACGAGCTTCAATTTGTTTGCGCAACAAAAATTCCGGATCACCTGTTAGATCGCGCATCTCAACAAAGTTTCGCATCGCTAAATCCGCAATAGCATCTGCATCAGGTTTCCGTTGCACTTCAAATTTTTCGAAAATTTCATCCCAATCCGTACCGTGTGCTTCGAGTAATTCATTCATCACAGTACAGTCTTCAAAACCACTGTTCATACCTTGTCCATAGAATGGAACAATCGCATGGGAAGCATCTCCTAGCAGACATACTTTCCCATTTTTACTCCACGGAAAGCAACGAATAATCACTAAGCTAGCCGTCGGATTCGCAAAATACTGTTCCGCATAATCGGGCATCAAAGGAATAACATCCGCAAATTCGCGCTCAAAAAAGTCCTGCACATCTTCTTTGGTTTTGATACTTCCAAAGCTAGGCGCTCCTTCATAAGGGAAAAACAAAGTACACGTAAAACTTCCGTCGGTATTCGGTAATGCGATTAACATATATTGGCCTCGCGGCCAGATATGTAAGGCGTTTTTCTCGAGCTTATGAGAGCCATCTGCCTTGGGTTCGATATTTAGCTCCTTATATCCATGCTCAATGTATTGTTGACTGTAGGTAAATCGATCCGTTTTCTGCATAACGGCTCGTACCGCTGAAAATGCCCCGTCTGTTCCGAAAAGAACATCTCCGTTCACGGCTACTTTCTTTCCTGTTTTATAGCCTTCAAAAACAGCTTCTCCCGACTCCAAGTCTACTTCCGCGCATTTATGATCGAAGTGAATATTGACACCCTTTTGCTCGGCCAAGTCCATGAGTCGCGCATTCAAACCTCCTCGCGAAACAGAATAAATAGCCTGCCCTTCTTTTCCATAAGCCTGGTCGGTTAATGTCCCATCTTGAGCGTGCATGACCCTTTTGTACATGGGAATCGCCACTTCCTTTATTTCATTCCCGATTCCCGCTCCTGCGAGCGCTTTCCAACCGCGATCGCTCAACGCCAAGTTGATGGACTTGCCAGCGGATATATCAAAATTGCGCATATCTGGGCGGCGTTCGTAAATAGTTACGTCGTGTCCTTTTTCTTTTAAATAAATAGAAAGTAAAGACCCTACTAATCCAGATCCGCTGATCGTTATCTTCTGGCTCATTGTTCGTTTTTTAATTCTTGAATCGATTCGTTCAAATATTCTCCGAACCGATATACGTCTTCATAACTATTGTAAATAGGCACCGGTGCCATGCGAATCACATTGGGCTCGCGCCAATCGGCGATTACTCCTTTTTGAGTCAATTTATCAAAAAGCGCTTTCCCTTGTCCATGCATGAGTACAGACAATTGAGATCCTCTTTCGTTCGTCGCTTGCGGAGTAATTATTTCAAAATCTGCATTATTTTTTTCGGCCACCGTATTGATTACAAACTCCAAATACCCGGTTAAGTCGCGCCGTTTATCGGCCCGGAGGGCCAAATCCATGCGATCGAACTGGTGCAAACTTGCCAAATGAGGTGCCATGGAAAGTACGGGGGCGTTGCTGGTTTGCCAGGCCTCGGCAGATTCAATAGGATCGAAGCCAGGCTCCATTAGAAAGCGTCGCTCTTTATTGTGGCCCCACCAGCCGGCAAAACGATGAAGATCTTTATTTTTATGATGACGTTCGTGCACGAATACCCCGGATATTCCACCCGGCCCCGAATTCAAGTATTTATAACTACACCAAGCAGCAAAATCAGCACCCCATTCGTGTAATTCTAGATCTACATTACCTGCGGCATGAGCTAAATCCCAACCAACTACAGCGCCTGCGGCACGACCGGCCTCAGTAATGCGCTTCATATTAAATAACTGGCCGCTGTAGTAATTAACTCCACCGATAAAAACCAAGGCGATCTCGTCGGCATTTTCTTCAATCGTGCTTAGAACATCTTCTTCGCGAATTGCGTGTTCTCCTTCTCGCGGAAATAGCTCAATCAAATGTTCAGAAGGATTTAAACCATGAAATTTCAATTGCGACTCAACTGCGTATTGATCACTGGGAAAAGCCTTTCCTTCTGTCAGTATTTTCGTTCGCTTTCCCTGAGGCTTAAAAAAGCTCACCATCATTAAATGAAGATTCGTCGTGAGTCCATTCATCGCCACCACTTCCGATTCCTTTGCGCCCATTAGTCGGGCCAAAGAAGCCGCAAAAAACTCGTGATAAGGCATCCAAGGGCGTCGTGCCTCAAAATGACCTTCGACACCGTATTTCGCCCAATCTTCGAGCTCTTGAACAATATATTCTTTTGCTGTAATCGGCTGTAAGCCCAGAGAATTGCCCGTTAAATAAACGACCGAATTTCCATTGTGCTGAGGAAACAGAAACTCCTTTCGGAATGCTCTTAATGGGTCTTCTTGGTCTTGTTTCGTGGCGAATTCACGCGAAAAATCGTAGTTCATCCAATTCTGGTTTGGGTGAGTAAAAGTAGCAAACTTAAAGGTACTGACCAGCCCAAATGACCACAAACAAAAGGAATGATAAACTCTCAATGAGCACCGTAAAGTAGGCATCGGTTCGTTCTTCATTCGCAAAGAAAACGAGTACCGCGGCGGTTTCTGCAATAGCTATAAGTGCTATCAATTCTTTTAATTCGTAATATCCTATTCTCCATTCCGCTATGAGTACGATATCGAGAAAAAGGATGGCAAATAAGGCGATTCCTTTTGCGCCCGCCACACCGAAACGTTGGGGTAAAGTATTCAATGATGGTGGATCGTACGGAAGATCGCGAATATCAAAAGGGAGGGTAATGGCGAAAATAAATAGGAACCGCTCAAGTGTAAGCAGCGCAACTTGTGTATTTCCAAAAACCCCGGCCTCTACGGCCGGAAGGCTCACAGTTACAAGCGCCCACAATGTTGAAATTAAGAAGATTTTAAGTCCAGGTATTTCGCGAAGACGCGATCCGCCCGTTAGGGGGATACGTAGAGAGTAAAACCCAGACAAAATCGCCAAGGGAATCACAAAGTAGCGCGTTATGGTCTCAAATTGGAGAAAAAAGTATAGGGCCGTCGCCGAAGAAATCAAGGTTAAAAGGACGATCATCCAACGGCGTTCAGCAATCCAAACATGAAGTGGAGCACCCGAAAATGACTGATTATCAAATAATTGGAATAGACGCATGAAATTATAAGCGGCCAAAGTTGCAGCACCCGTGAACCAAGTTACTTCGGGCACCGTTATGCCCAAAATAATCGCAGAAGCAGCCACCAGAGCCGCTGTGCAGCCGGCAACGAAAATATTCGTGTAAACGATGTATTTAGCCCAAGGTTGAAGAGTGGACATTTTGTAATTTTGCGGTCCTTAAAAGGTAAAGATATGAACACGGATTCTTTTATGTATCGTCACATCGGGCCGCGGCCGCACGATCTGGCTCCTATGCTCGAAACAATAGGCGTCGATTCAATGGAAAAATTGATCGACGAAACGGTTCCAGCACAAATTCGAAACGATAAACCACTCGATTTACCTGTGGCGCAAACTGAATATGAGTTTTTAAATCATATTCGCGAATTAGGTGAAAAGAATCACATCTATCGGAATTATATCGGTTTAGGGTACCACGATACTATTTTACCCGGTGTAATCCAGCGTAATATTTTAGAAAATCCGGGTTGGTATACCGCCTATACGCCGTATCAAGCGGAAATAGCTCAAGGCCGACTGGAAGCACTGGTGAACTTCCAAACCTTGGTGATGGAACTCACTGGAATGGAATTGGCGAATGCATCTTTACTTGATGAATCGACCGCTGCAGCTGAAGCAATGACCATGCTCCATGCGGCACGATCGCGCGATCAGAAGAAAAATGGCGCCGATAAATTCTTTATATCTGAAGAGGTTATGCCGCAAACGCTCGACGTTTTGATGACTCGTTCCGTGCCGGTGGGCATTGAATTGGTTGTTGGTGATCACCGAACTTTTGAACCCACACCAGAATTTTACGGTGCTCTTGTTCAGTATCCAGGAAAGTCGGGTGAAGTTTACGATTACCGAGCCTGGGGTGCAAAAATGAAAGAAGCGGGCTTAGCATTGGCCGTAGCCGCCGACATTATGAGCCTTGTTTTATTGATCCCTCCAGGATCCTGGGGTGCCGACGTGGTGGTTGGTACCACTCAGCGTTTTGGAATTCCCTTGGGTTACGGCGGTCCGCATGCCGCATTCTTCGCTACGCACGAATCAAACAAAAGACATATTCCAGGTCGCATCATAGGCGTTTCTTTGGACCAAGCGGGAAAACCCGCTTTGAGAATGGCGCTTCAAACGCGTGAACAGCATATTAAGCGCGATAAAGCCACTTCGAATATTTGCACCGCTCAAGTATTGCTCGCGGTTATGGCGGGTATGTATGGTGTGCATCACGGCGCCCACGGCTTGCGTAATATTGCTCGTAAAATTCACGGTTTAACAGCCGCCCTAGCGGCCGGACTCGAAGCTTTGGGGTACAAAGTAATAAACGAACATTATTTTGACACCCTCAGTATTGCTTTGGGCGAAGGGCTTCACCCGACCGGGGACTCCATCGAACCAATTGCGCGCTTGGCCTACGAACACGAAATGAATTTCTTGTACGTCGACAACAGAACGGTATCCATCAGCTTGAATGAAACTACTCGTTTAATCGATGTTCAAGAAATTGTAGAAATCTTCGCTACTGCGAAAGGCGCGACCGTTACCATTCCAAAAGTCATCGTGCCGTTAGGCACTCATTTTGGAGAGGGATTAGAGCGCAACGATGAAATTCTCCAGCACGATGTATTCACCAAGTATCAGTCGGAAACAGACATGATGCGCTACATAAAAAAGCTAGAGCGGCGAGACCTGGCCTTAAATCACAGCATGATTGCGCTGGGCTCCTGTACAATGAAATTGAATGCGGCCACTGAAATGATTCCACTAACGTGGCCATCTTGGGCGAATATTCATCCGTTTGCGCCGGTAGATCAAGCCGCTGGTTATCAAGAAATGTTTCGTGAATTGGAGCGCTACTTAGCAGAGATCACTGGATTTGCAGCCACGAGCTTGCAACCCAATTCAGGAGCTCAAGGAGAATATACCGGTCTAATGGTTATTCGCGAATACCATTGGAGTCGAGGCGACTTTAACCGGAATATTGTTTTGATCCCTTCTTCGGCACATGGAACGAACCCGGCTTCGGGCGTCATGGCCGGAATGAAAGTGGTGGTGGTTGAATGTGATGCACATGGAAATATCGATGTAAATGACCTACGCGCGAAAGCAGAGCAGTATTCAGAAACATTGAGCGCTTTAATGATTACTTATCCAAGTACTCATGGTGTATTTGAAGCTAGCGTGAAAGACATCACTGCTATTATTCATGAAAATGGCGGTCAAGTTTATATGGACGGCGCAAATATGAACGCTCAAGTAGGCCTTACCTCTCCGGGCAATATTGGTGCCGACGTGTGCCATTTGAATTTGCATAAAACCTTTGCCATCCCGCATGGAGGTGGTGGTCCGGGTATGGGACCCATTTGTGTAGCAGCGCATTTAGCTCCTTTTTTACCCGGCCATACGATTAACAGGACAGGTGGAGCGGAAGGCATGACGGCAGTTAGTGCTGCCCCATGGGGATCTGGACTCATATTGATCATTAGTTATGCCTATATACGCATGCTGGGTGCGGAAGGACTTACACGAAGTACCGAAATGGCCATCCTAAACGCCAATTATATTAAAACGTTACTCGAACCGCATTACGGTATTTTGTACAGCGGTGAGAACGGAAGATGCGCCCATGAGTTTATATTAGAATGCCGCGACTTTAAAGACGCTTCAGGAATTGAAGTTACTGATATCGCCAAACGTCTTATGGACTACGGCTATCATGCTCCTACCGTGAGCTTCCCAGTTGCCGGAACCTTAATGATTGAGCCAACCGAAAGTGAAGGGAAAAATCAATTGGATCGTTTTTGTGATGCAATGATTTCTATTCGCAATGAGGTTCGCGCCATCGAGAATGGAGGCATGAGTAAAGAAGACAATCCACTAATTCACGCGCCTCATACCCTTGAAATGGCTATGACCGACGACTGGAAATACCCTTATACGAGAAGGGAAGCAACGTTTCCGCTACCGTGGATCGAAGGAAACAAATTTTGGCCCGCGGTTCGACGGATCGACCAGGCGTATGGAGACCGAAATTTGGTTTGTTCTTGCGAACCGGTGGAAGCTTATCGACATGAATTAGAAGAAACCACTGTGTAGATGTTCAATTTCGACCACTACAGTGTTTCAATCCGAAACAATAAAAAGGGCGCCCATGGGGTGCCTTTTTTTGTTATGCTTTGACTAACAATACATTAGCCGTATTGGCACGGTACTTGGCTTTGGTCGGGTGTAGCAATCGAAACCTATCGTACTAACGAGCGTTCGTAGCAGACGTCAAAGGTTTTCCTCACAATGAATTTTTGGGTTAATTTTCAGTGAGATCAAAGATCCGCCTCCGGACGGATCTTTGCTATTTGAACCAAATCGGAACACTTTTATAAAAAGAAGGCGCGTACTGTTCCATATTCGTTTCAAGTGTTTCGTTTCAGAACACTTGAGATTCGTTATAATTTTTTTAATATGTTGTTTTTCAACACTTTAACCAGCATAGTACGGCAATTGAAAAAAGGAAAGCATAACTCTAACTCCTATCGTCATGCTTTTAAAAAAACTACTTCTTATCGCTCTCTGTACTGGAGCTTTCGCCCAAGCGCAAGTACTTCAATTTGATGGAAATCAATTTGATTTAGGCCCCAATCAAAATGCGGCCTCTTTTGAGATTCTGAACGAAGACATGGATGGACTAATTCCCTTCTCGAATGATCCTCACGTTCAAGTTGCTCCATCTTTTCTTTTTCCCGCCTACACAACCATTCCTTCTGAAATGCCTGCTTATGAAGATGGAGACACGGCCTATTGGATTCGCTCGGCTAGTCAATTTACCACCTCGGGCACAGCAGATAACTGGTTCACTTTCGGTCCAGTTAAAATACCCACCGGAGGCGCTATCATGACATGGAAAGACCGATTTCCAGCTGGAAGCATTGAATCTTATGAAGTGTACGTAAGCACGAATGGGGGCCATGCCTATACCGACATAGACCCAAATATAGACGCCCCTCAATGGGACCGCCCCATTCAAGATCGAGGAAATGCCCACACCGGTAATCTTGAATATTGGACAAATCAGAGTACCGATTTATCCGACTTTGCCGGAGAAGAAGTGTACATCGCTTTTCGCCACCATTATTGGAACGGATACTTACTCGATCTGGACGAAATTGAAATTTCTGAAAGCCTTTCCTCCGCAGACCAAGCTCTTGAAAATGCTATTACCGTTTACCCGAATCCAACGGTTGAAGGGTTTTACATTAACTTCGAAGAGCCCTCTGAAACGACCTATACCCTTTCTTTGTTCGACATGACTGGCAAGGAAGTAATGCAGAAAATGAACGGATATACACCTCCCAATTACGAAGCCGTATATGTGGGTATTCCACCCTTAATCAGCGGACTTTACGTACTCGTAATCGAACACAAAGACACTATAATTTCTAAGCGATTAGTGATTAGCAACTAGTTAAATCAACAATATTGCCGACTCTTTGTTACTTTTGTACCGGGTCAATACATTACCATTAAATCAATAACTATGAAAAGTACAGTACTTTCTGTTGTAATGCTCCTTATTACAGCAACAACCTTCGGGCAATTCAGAGCACCGTCCAACGACGTGCACATGGTACCGAATCAACCAATGGAAGAATTAAAAGTAAGATCAAGTGACGATGCCTCACGCATGGGGGTCTCAGAAATGTTTATTTGGTACGGAAGTACTGAAGCGGAGATTTACGGAGCGGATCCTTATCCAGAATTCATTTGGAGTTTGAATAATAATTTCGATGATTCAATTAATACAGGACTCAATACTGTAACCGTAACCTACGAAACACTCATTGCGGCTGACGACGACGATTTCAGCAGTGAAATTCCATGGACGAATGTAATCAACGCAACGGTTGACACTTTATGGATCAACTTAGGGCATGAAAACAATAGTGGTTTCATGGACACACTTGTTGTAAGCATCGTTGATTTGAACAATGCAGGTCGTCCAACGTCAAATGTTCTTTGGACTGAGACTATTATGACGGATACGAGTTTTACGGGTGGAGCTGAATGGCTTTCTTCTGTATTCCGCATCTTCACTCCAAACCTTACCGTTTCTGAGCCTTTTGGTGTGAAAGTTGAATATTTCGGAGCGATTCAAGATACCTTTGGTATCGTTGCCGGATTCTGGGACGACGGTCAAATCTGTACTGGAACTACGCCGAAAGCATTAGAATCACTTTTTGCTCCTAATAGCTATCGTATAGTTTCTCGTTTTGCTACAGCCGGACTCCTTCCACAGGCCGGTGGTGCTGACGTGTACTATGACTGTAACGCAAACGGATCTTACGATCCGGGAATTGACGGAGAAAACCTACAACAAAACATCAACTTCGCTGTGTCTATGACCATTGAGGATGATATTTCTGTGGATGAATTACCAAACAATTTGGTGGACGTTAAAAACTTCCCAAATCCATTTAGTGATGTAACGAATATCGAGTACACTCTTGAGCAATCTAGCGAGGTAACGGTATTGATTTATGATCTAACAGGAGCTATTATTTATGAGGCAAACCAAGGACAGCAATTCCCTGGAACCCATACAATAGAAATTGACGGAAGCAATATGGCTGAAGGAATTTACTACTACTCACTAAATGTGAACGGTGGTTCTGTAACGAAGAAAATGATTTTGACTCGCTAAGAGCGAAATCGCGCGAAATTGAAAAAGCCTCCCTGTTTATTCAGGGAGGCTTTTTTTATTGAATGTTCTTTCGAATTTTCCTCATTAAGTTCGAACTAAAAACAAAGTTACTTACGTCTTCATTTCCGGACTCAACGAGCTCCTCGTTGGTTCCTTCCCACGCTTTAAGTCCCTCCTTAATAAAAACAATGTGTTGACCTATTTCCATAACCGAATTCATGTCGTGCGTATTAATTACCGTGGTGATCTCGAACTCCTGAGTAATCTCCTGAATTAGGTTATCGATAACAATCGCCGTCTGTGGGTCTAATCCGCTATTTGGTTCATCGCAGAATAAATATTTGGGCTCCATTACTATGGCGCGGGCGATTGCAACCCTTTTTTGCATACCTCCACTCACCTCTGCCGGACGAAGGTGATTCACATTTTCCAGATTTACTCTACGCAGGCAAAAATTGACTCGATCCATTTTTTCGGAGAAGTTCATTGACGAAAACATGTTCAATGGAAACATAACGTTCTCTTCAATGGTCATAGAATCGAAGAGGGCACCCCCTTGAAAAACCATTCCTATTTCTTGCCGCAACTCTTTTCGGGTACTGTAATTCATTTCATCAAGACGCCTGCCGTCATAAGAAATACTGCCTCCGTCGATTTCATGGAGTCCAACCATACACTTAATGAAAACTGTTTTTCCAGAACCACTTTGGCCAATAACCAAATTGGTTAAGCCTTCCTTAAAAGAAGCGCTTATCCCTTTTAATACTTCCTTGGAAGCGAATCCTTTCGTTATTTGTTCTACCGTAATCATAGCAGGGCTTGTGTAAGAACAAAGTTTAAAATGATAATGGTAATACTGCTGTATACAACCGCCTGTGTACTTGACTTTCCTACATCCAGCGACCCTCCTTTTGTAAAGTAACCTTGGTACGATGAAACGGTAGCAATGACAAAGGCGAAAATGATGGTTTTAATCATCGCATAGGTAAAGCTGTAGGGTTTGAAATCCAAGGTAGCTCCGTCGATATACTCCGTAATGGTCCAAAGACCCGTCAAAGGCCCAGCGAGGAGTCCGCCAGCAATTCCAGCCGCTAGGCTGAGAACAATGAGAAAAGGATTGAAAAATATACTGGCAATTATTTTTGGGAGAATGAGAAACTGAGCCGAATTAACACCCATTACTTCCAAGGCATCAATTTGCTCCGAACTTCGCATTGTACCGATGTTCGATGAAATGCTCGATCCAACTTTTCCCGCTAAAACAAGAGAAATCATGGTCGGCGAAAATTCGAGCACGAGCGATTGTCGGGTTCCATACCCAATGTACCAGTTCGGTAAAAACGGACTATCTTGTATGTTGAAAGCAAGCTGAAGTGCCACCACTGCCCCCACAAAAGTGGATATGAAAATCACAATACCCATAGAGCTCACGCCAATGTCCCAAATCTCGCGCACCAGTTCCTTTCGGAACGATGCCCACTTTTCCGGAACGCGCAAAACACGCCACAGCAAGAAAAAGTACCTTCCAAGGTGGAAGAATATATTCATTGGAATAATTTTGCACTAAAATAAGCGATTCCTTTACAACACCCATTCGCAACCGATACTAATCTACTTTTCTATGCTTAAAATCCATAATCGCGTCAAACTAATCGGCATTTCACTTGTTCTACTTTTTGCCTTTTCGGCCTGCTCGGCCGGAAAAAGAGGATGCGATTGCCCTTCCTTTGGATCTCTTGAGCAAAATGAAATCAATTTAAAAACGACGCAGTTTTATCAAGACCAATTGCCTTCAATTCCGTACTTTTGACACTTAGAATGAATCTAAATAACTGATTTGACTCTCGATCAATTGGCTATTGGCGACCGCGCCCTTATTAAATCGTACGAAGAAGAAGACATCGCTCTCAAACTACTGGAATTGGGAATGATCCCGAACGAGCTGATTACCGTTGTACGGAAGGCGCCACCCGGAGATCCCATCGCAATTAAAATTGGCAACAGCGTAATCGCCCTTAGAAAAGACGAAGCAGCCGCCGTACGTATTGAACTGATTGGATGACTGATTCCAGAAAGAAAATAGCACTTATCGGAAATCCGAACAGCGGAAAAAGCACGCTGTTCAACGCCCTTACTGGACTCAACCAACGAGTAGGAAATTTCCCCGGAGTAACCGTCGACAAACGAACCGGCACACTCACTTTAAAAAGTAACTCCGGTGAAAAACAGAAATGCGAAATAATCGATCTGCCGGGTACCTATAGTCTATACCCCAAATCAGTTGACGAATTAGTGACTTTTGAAATCTTGTGCGACCCGGGAAATCCCGATTATCCAGACCAAGTAGTGGTGGTAGCCGACAGTACTAATTTAACGCGCAGCCTCTTTCTGACTACCCAAGTGATTGAGCTCAATTTGCCCACGGTGCTGGTCTTGAACATGGCCGACTTAGCTAAAAAAGACGGACTTCAATTCGACGTCGACTCATTAAGCAAAGAGCTAGGAATTCCGGTGGTATTAATTAATGCTCGAAAGAAAGAAGCAGTTCAAAAACTCTTCGAATTTCTTCAAAACCCACCTAAACCGGCACAGAAAGATTTCATTCACGTAGGCCAATTTTCGCCCGAACTACTCCAAAAAGTGCGCGAAGCCGTAAAGGTAAACAGCGACTATGCCGCTTTTCAAGTAGCCAGTAATTTCAAATTTATCAGCTACTTCAAAGAGCACCCCGATCGCGCAAAGCACATCGAAAAACTTGTAGAAGAGCATAAATTCAAACCCTACCGCTTTCAAGCAGATGAGAGTAAAAAGCGCTACGAACTCATTCCCGGCATCATTGCCAGAAATGTAATGCAAGCGAAATCAGCTCGAGAGCATTTCTCGGACCGAATTGATAACGTGATAACACACAAATTCTGGGGCTACGCGATTTTCTTGTTCGTACTCTTCATTATGTTTCAAGCCGTTTTTAGCTGGGCCTCTGTTCCCATGGAGTGGATTGAATTCATCTTCACAGAAACCACCACTTATTTAGCCGGGGTTCTCCCGAACGGAATCATCTCCGGACTTCTGCTCGACGGGGTGTTGGCGGGGCTTTCAGGCGTGGTTGTTTTTGTACCCCAAATAGCGTTTCTCTTTTTCTTTATTGCTCTGCTTGAAGACACCGGATATATGTCTCGAGTGAGCTTCATGATGGATAAGCTCATGCGCCGGTTTGGACTCAATGGAAGATCTGTAATTCCGCTGGTTGGAGGATTTGCTTGCGCTATTCCGGCCATTATGGCGACCCGAAGTATTTCCGGATGGAAACAGCGACTGATCACCATCATTATTACGCCCTTAATGAGCTGCTCGGCGAGGCTGCCCGTTTACACTCTACTGATCGCACTGGTTATCCCTTCCGATGCGAAATGGTGGATTTTTAATGTGCAGGGACTCATCTTAATGGGGCTGTATTTACTCGGTTTTGTAGCCGCGATTGCAGTGGCCTTTTTATTGAATTTGTGGTTAAATGAGGCGGATCGGAGTTTCTTCGTGATGGAGCTACCAGGGTACAAATGGCCCGATTGGAAAACGATTGGCTACACCCTTCTCGAAAAGGTGCGGGTATTTTTGTTTGATGCAGGAAAAATAATCGTGGCTGTATCCATTGTGCTTTGGTTCCTCTCCAGTTATGGACCGGCCGAAAAAATGAAGTCCATCGAACTTCACTACAGCACTCTGGAGGTCAATGGAACCCTTCCGGCCGAGGAGGCCGCTAAAAAAGGAAGTGAAAAACTAGAAGCTTCCTACGCCGGAATTATTGGAAAGGCCATCGAACCCGTTATTCGTCCTTTGGGCTACGACTGGAAAATCGGGATTGCTTTGATAACTAGTTTTGCTGCACGAGAAGTATTCGTGGGGACGATGGCGACAATTTATAGCGTTGGCGACCCCGATAACGACAATTCAATCCGAGAAAAAATGAGCGCTCAAGTGGATCAAATCACCGGCAAAAAACAGTACGGATTGGCGACGGGTTTATCCTTAATGGTTTTTTATGCTTTTGCACTGCAATGCATGAGCACGGTAGCCGTCGTTCGTCGCGAAACACGCAGCTGGAAGTGGCCCCTAGCCCAATTCCTTTTCATGGGTGCGATGGCGTACGTAGCGAGTTTAATCACCTACCAATTACTTGCCTAAAATGAGCTGGCAAAAGCACGTACCCAGCGAATCGGTCCGCTATGTCGAATCACTACTCGCACCCTACCGGGTGGATATTCGAGTAAGCCGCGAGAGACTAACGAAAACCGGTGATTTTCGACCCGGAAAAGAACATCATAGAATCTCTGTCAACGGCAATTTAAATCCCTTTCACTTTTTGTGGGTATTGGTTCACGAAATTGCGCATCTACAAGTGCATGTGTTCGAAAAAAAAAGAGTTGCTCCACACGGACAAGAATGGAAAGAAGCCTTTAGAATTGCCATGTGGCCTTTACTCGATGAGCCTTGGATGCCTCACGATCTGAAGCGAAAAGGTCAGGCCCATTTATTGCGTCCAAAAGCTACTACACACAGCGATCCGGCACTTTTAAGTGCTTTAAAGGCTTTCGACGCACACCCCGAAGAACACCTCACGGTCGACGACTTGAAAGAGGGCGATACGTTTGAGTTGAAAGGAAAAATATTCCAGAAAGGGCCGAAACAAAGAACGAGGCACAAGTGCAAAGAACTGGCTTCAGGTCGTTGGTTTTTAGTTCACGGCGTGGCTCCGGCCCGTATTGATTTTCGTACTTTTGCACCAAATCCAAAAAGCAGGTAATGGATCAACATACGCACAGTGTAATAATGGCCGGCGGAATTGGCAGTCGCTTTTGGCCCATGAGTAGAACCTCACACCCAAAACAATTCTTGGATATTCTGGGTACAGGGAGAACGCTGATTCAACAAACGTACGATCGCCTTTTGCGGTTTACCCCCGCCGACCAAATCCACGTGGTAACGAACATACAGTACAAAGCCCTCGTTCAAGAGCAGTTACCCGATTTAAAGGAAAGCCAGATTTTATTAGAGCCAGCGAGAAGGAATACCGCTCCATGCGTTGCTTATGCGGCCTATAAAATTCACGGAATCGATCCAAAAGCCAATATGGTCGTAGCGCCATCGGACCACCTCATTCTCAAGGAAGATGAGTTTACACGTGTCGCGAATTTAGCCTTGAAAACCGCCGCGGAAAACGATGTTCTTCTCACGCTGGGCATCCGGCCGAGCAGGCCGGATACGGGCTATGGATACATCCAATACAACGAATCCGAAATTCTCGACACCGAGGAAGTGTGTCGCGTTAAAACCTTTACGGAAAAACCCGATATCGACTTAGCGAAGAAATTTCTGGAGAGCGGTGACTTTTTATGGAACAGTGGCATTTTTATTTGGAGTACACAGAGCATCATCAATGCATTTAACGAGCATCTTCAAGAGGTTGGACAATTGTTTGAAGAAGGTGGAGAGGCACTTAATACGGAGGATGAAACCGCTTTCGTCAATAGAATTTATCCTACCTGTAAGAATATTTCTATTGATTATGGCATTATGGAAAAAGCGAAAAACGTGTATACCTTACCCGCAGAATTCGGATGGTCGGATCTGGGAACCTGGGGATCTCTTTACACGCACTTAGACCGAGATCAAGAGGGAAATGCTGTGGTTGGAAAGAACGTTATGATGTACGACAGCAAGCGCAATATGGTGAGCTCTTCAGGAGACAAGCTCATTGTTATTCAAGGGCTCGAAGATTACATTGTCGTCGATAAAACAAATGCTCTTTTAATCTGCAAAAGAGAAGAGGAGCAAATGATAAAGCAGTTCGTGAACGAAGCCAAAATCGACAAAGGCGAAGAATTCGTTTAGGAAAACTGAAAATATCTCAAGACCTGCGGGAGTATGCTATGCATGCTCCCGTTTTTTTAAGTATAAATCCATTTCGAAATTATTCTTCACATCGTCGAAAATTCTATCTTTCGTCTATGGCAGAAGATGACAAGGCAGCGGAAGCGCCGGAAAAGCTCGAGCGAACCGAAGAAACCGAACAAAAGAAAGTGAGTTATGGCCCCAAGCGCATAATGCTCATGTTCTTAGCATACGTGCGGCGCACACTCGATATAAACGAGGGTATCGATGCTGAAAATACCACGGCTGGAATTAAACGGGACATCGACTTCAAAGGCCACAACGTTTGGATTCTCATATTCTCCATCTACATAGCCTCCATTGGCCTAAACGTTAATTCACCCGCGGTTGTCATAGGCGCCATGCTTATTTCCCCGCTAATGGGCCCAATCCTTGGGGTCGGGTTGTCCGTAGCAACAAATGATATTAGCACGTTAAGGAGAGCCCTTCGATCGTTTGCAACGATGACCGCCATTGCCATAATAACCTCGACAAGTTACTTTTTACTGTCTCCATTAAGTGATGCACAGTCAGAATTACTGGCTCGAACCAATCCAACTCTACTCGATGTATTTGTAGCTTTCTTTGGAGGATTGGCAGGGATCATGGCCGGTTCTCGTAAGGAGAAAACAAACGTAATTCCCGGGGTTGCCATAGCGACTGCCTTAATGCCGCCATTGTGCACGGCAGGTTTTGGTCTTGCTACCGGTCAATTCCACTATTTCTTTGGCGCCTTTTACTTGTTCTTACTTAATTCGATTTTTATTTGTTTGGCGACCATTATTGTTGTCCGCTACTTGAAATTCCCTCTGGTCGACTTCCTCGATCCCACAAAAGAGAGAAAAGCTCGGAGAATTATTCTCGGTTTCAGCATCATAATCATTCTACCATCGCTTTGGATTTTTTATAATGTCGTTCAAGAGTCGCTCTTTTATAGGCGAGCGAACCAATTCGTATCCGCTGTAATTGAATACGACGAGAACGTGATTACCGATCGAATGCTCGAATACGACAACGAGCTCAACCAAATCGTGGTCGTTCTTGAAGGAGGAAAAAGAGTCCCTGAGGATTTAAAAAACCAATGGATTGCTCGTATGCCCGAGTTTAACCTCAATGATGTTCATCTTAAAATAATTCAATCGGGCGGATTAGATATTGATCAATATCAATCGGCGCTCAGCGATTTCCGCGCGGAGACTTTTCAGGAGCTGTATTACAAAAACTCCGAAGCGCTTTTAGAACGCGAAAAGCGAATTGTCCAACTCGAAACAGATTTAATGCGGCTGGCGTCAGACACGGTGCCCTTTGGAACTATTCGAAATGAATTGAGAGCGCAATACGACGATCTTGAGCGATTCTCATTTGGTCAGGCCTACGGAACAAACTTCGAAAACACGGACACCTTATGCATCGTGATTGTACAATGGAAAGAGGGCGTTCGTTCTCGACAGGCAGACGAAAATGAAGAGCAAATGGCCCGTTGGTTAAAGGTTAGACTACGGCAAGACAGTGTAGCGGTGCTGCGCTATTGAAAATATGGCAAGGATTGAAGGAATTATAGAACAACTCGCTCCCAAAAGAGGGAGTTACACCGTTCTCCGAATTCCCTCCAAACTCGTCGAATCTTTCCCTAAAAAAAGATCGACGCGGCTTCAATGCACCCTTGAAAACGGGTTACAATTCGACTGCGGGTTAAATCATATGGGCGATGGAGACTATTTCGTAATTCTCTCCAAACACAATTTAAAATCGCTCCGCAAGGAGGCCGGAGAAAGGATTCATTTTGAAATAATCGAACATCCCTTCACCTTGGGCGTGAAAATACCCGAAGTCCTGGAAGTCCTTCTCGAGCAAGATCCGGAAGCCAAAGGCCTCTGGACGAGGATTACCGACTGAAGGAAACGTACGATCGTATTTTCAATAAATCGAATGAAAGACATCGACAAACATATTCATAAAGCCTTGAAGCTCTTATATGAATCTAAAACCAAGTAAATTAAACGCTATGAACAAAGATCGTCGCCATTTCATTAAGAACGCCGCCTGCCTCACGGCAGGACTCACACTAGCTACCCTTCCAGGCGTTGCCGCGGAAGCTTCGTTACAAGACGAACAAGAATCCGGGCTCTACCTAATAGGTCCGCAAAAAGGGTACACTCCGCACATTGGTACGCTCCTTGGAACTATGACTATGATGCGTACCTGGATTGTGCGCGGAGTCGAAGAGCTCTCTGTAAAAGAATTAGACTTTCAAATCGACGATAAATCAAATTCGATTGGTGCAATGCTTTGGCATTTAGCAGCAACCGAACGCTATTATCAACTCAACACTTTTGAAGGACTCGAATGGGGAACTTGGGACGATGAAATAAAAGAGATCTGGGACCTACCCATGGGCCTTGGAGAAGACGGACGTGAAAAAATAAAGGGAAATAAAATAAAATTCTATCTCGAGAAACTGGAGTCTGTTCGCGCAGAAACGGAAAAGCAATTTGCCGAGCGCACGGACGATTGGCTTTGGGAATCAGAAAACTTTTTTGACAATCTACCCACAAACAATTACGCAAAGTGGTTTCATGTATGCGAGCACGAATCGAACCACAACGGTCAAATCAAATTCATTAAAAAAAGAATGTAAAAAAAGAGGCCTAGGCCCCTTTTTCTATTGATATCATTCAAATCAATGAAGACTCCCAATCATATCTTCAGGGCGCACCCATTCATCAAATTCATCTGCCGTGAGAT
>CBFIAJ010000029.1:0-24999 GCA_965660515.1 Flavobacteriales bacterium
GGGGGAGGAAAAAATGGCCTCCTTTGGAGCGCTTCCTTCCGAATCATTCCGTTCGTAGCAGAACGGAAAGTGCAGACCCTATGAACTAAAAATTATGAATTAAAAACTATGAACTAAAAACTCATAATTCACCCCTCTTCATTCCATCGAAAACTCTTGATGTCGAATCCGGCCAAGTCCAGCGTTCGGTCTACGACCGTTGCCGCGAGTTCTTCGAAGTCTTTAGGGTTCGAATAGAAACTAGGTGCTGCCGGAGCAATGATTCCGCCTGCTTCCGTAATAGCTTTCATATTGTTGATGTGAATCAAGCTGAGCGGGGTATCTCGTGCAACCAAAATCAGTTTTCGGCGTTCTTTGAGGATTACATCGGCGGCCCGTGTAATTAAATCGTCTGAGAAACCGTGGGCAATGCGAGCCAGCGTACCCATAGAGCAGGGTGCCACAATCATCGTGTTGTATTTCGCCGAACCACTGGCGAAGGGCGCCCAGAAATCGTTCTTTTTATAAACCGGAAAAGGGAGCTTGTTGTAGTCTTCATTTCCCAATTCGAATTTCCAAACATCCCGGGCGTTGTCGCTCATTACAACCCCTACTTCTTCCACTTGATCTTGAATTTGCTGAAGTCGATCAAACAGAACTTTTGCATAAACAGAACCGGAGGCTCCTGTTACTGCGACAACAATTTTATTTTGGGCGGACATGTAGCTAGAGTTTGATTTCCTCGACCTGCACCACTTCTAGTGTTTGCTGATCGTAAATGAAAGCAACAAGATGACAGTTTTGTTCATTCCATTCGTTGTTCCAAGTGGAAGAGAATGATTTGGTATAAGTGCTATCCAGATCTACGGGTCCCATGCTTACGATATCACCCCAAGTGGGCGTAATGGCCGTGCGCAATACATGGTTGTGTTCATAATCCGGAATGGTTTGCCCAACATAAACTTGCGGGGCAATAATGCCGTCTTCCGTAATCCATACAATGAGCGAGTAATCTCCGTCGATTTGGGATTGATATTCGATATCCACAGAAGTGGAAAGGTTGGAGCCACTTAAATCGGCAGATACTTCAATTTTTGCGGCCGGAGTTTCATCCAAAGCTGTGGCAACAGCCGGCGGCCAAGCTTGGAAATTGAGAATATGTTGAGATGGATAACCAATTCTGTTGACCAATCCGGCCGGATAGGCCGCAAAACCAAAGAAGGTATTCATAGCATCGCCGGCTGGAGTCCTGAAATCGGTTTCGAAACCGGGACTTGGCGACGAGAAAAAACCTGCGTGAATAGCCACTACAACTACCCGTTCGCCATAAATAGCCTTCAAGTCTTCGGCTTCTGTTGCTGCATCTGGACAGTTCGGACATTTGTGCCCCGTATAATCTTCAACGAGTACTTTTTGAACGACGGAATCAGTGGGTGTTGGACCAATACCGCCTTCTTGAATGGGATCGTCAATGTAGTCGCATCCGGCCGTGAGGCCGAAAATAAGTGCGAGTATGTAGCTGAACTTCTTCATTGTCTTCTCTTAAAAAGTGGAGGTGATGGTCACACTTAAACCATTACTCGCCGGAACATTTCGGCAGACGCCACCTACGCAAAAGATCCCTTCTTGTTGCTTTCCGTAGTTCGCCAAAAAGCGTGTTCCTCCTTTTGTATATCCAAACGATAAAATGTAGTAATGTATTTGACGATTTGGATCTGGATTGGAATAATTCCAAGCGTCTTGAACCGCAAAAAACCATTTGGGTGAAATACTATACTCCACCAAGAGCATCGCCCAGCTACCTCGATCTTGATCGGTGAACATACCTTGCGCTTCGAATCGGAGCGTTTTGGTACGCGAGAGTTTGTATTGAGCCTCAAGAATTACAGCCTGCATATATACGAATCCAGTTTTTCCTTCGATTACTTGACGGTTGTACTCCTCATATATGTAGGTTCCAATCAATTTAAATTTTCTGTTGAACTTCTTTGTAATCTCTAAATTGATGTCTTGGAAGTAACGCTCTTCTCCCCACGACCAGAAATCACTTGTATACCCGTCGGTGCCCGATTCGTAGATATCGGTGGTGTCGTTAATGTTTTGAAGGTCTAGAGATTGGGCAATCGACCAGTTGAATGCGATTTGGGTGCCGTATTTTCCACCGAACCTAGAACCTCTAGGAATGGTGTATGTGATTTCCGTTTGAATGCCCATTTCCCCATTCGGCTGCGTCGCATAAGGGTATAGAGCTGGTAATCGATAGGTATGCTGCTTGGTTAAAGCAGGCAGGTAATTAATCAATAAATCGTTTACCGTTGCGGTCCTATCGGACCGATAGTTCATGTTGTCGATTCTTTTCGCCGCGAGGAGAATACCGAGTCCTTTGCGACTGTAGGTCAAATTGACCAACATCGCGTGCCCGTCTTTAAAAATGTAATTATTTACGGTACTTGGATCGTTGATTTTATAAGCCCCTTCTGCAAAAAGACCCCATTTGCCTTTGCTGATTGTGGCGCGGCCCGCCCAAGAGCCAACATTTTCAGGAAGGTTATAACGCGGATCTAAATCGGCCTCGAATTTTGAAACGAAACTACCGCCAAGAATTATTTTGGTTTTGTTTTCTTTCATGGATGCAATGGACTCATTCAAATTCCAGTCCGCATCGATTCCTCGAACAATTCCGTCTCCTTTATCAAAGTAGAAACGCTGTTGACCAATAACCCCCGTTATTTTTATCCCGGGTGCGGGTCGAAATCGTGCGCGAATTCCATCCATGGCATTGTCGAAACCAAGTCCGCGTTCTTCATAGGCTCTGAAAATGAGTCCGGATCCGAATTGCTCGTAAAAATTTCCAGCGGTAATTTCCCAATCATCTGCCGAATAGGTCGCGTAGCGATAGGGGATACCCGTGCCTTTGTACCTCGGGTCGAAACCTAGCAAGGCATTTTCGTAACTCTCGAATCGCACTCCTGCGGAAAAATTACCACGAGTATAATTTAGATTCATGAACCCGTTCAACAAAAACTGTTCGGGAACATCGGGAGCGCCAATGAGTGAATCGGGCCGATAGTATTGAAAATCGGTTTGAAAATTCCCGTGAATTTGCCCGAGATCCGTATTGCTCTCTTGACTATAAGAGAGGGAAGAAATCAGTAATCCGGCAATTAGACCGATTTTAGTTAACTGGCTCATTCCTCGAAGTTAATGTTCTATTTCCAGTCCTTGAGAAAGGCGAAGAATATTCTCATACAATTCGACCTCATCGCCGGGTGCATAACCGCTGTGTTGCCAAACAATTTCACCTTTTCCATTCAGTAGAAAAGTATGGGGTGGGTTTCCGACATTCATCGCGCGTTTGAAGTCCGAATTTGGATCGAGATAGATGTCGTATTCCCATCCACGACCATTTACGAAGGGAGCAACGCGCATGGAGTTACGGGTATCATCGATAGAAACAGCAATCAGCTTTACGTTTGTTTCATCGATCCAGTCTATATATTCTTCGTGAATCGCTGCAAGTTCCGTGACGCAGGGTTTGCACCATGTAGCCCAAAAGTTAACGACCATAGGGCTTCCGTCGTTTTCCCATTCAGAAGTGTTCACCGTAGCCCCTTCAAGGTTTTGAAGATCGACCGAAGGTAAATGGGCTTGAGCATGCAAAAAAGTACTTGAGCCAATGAGTGCAAGTATGAGGAGTAGATTTTTCATGGTTCAGATTTTGTAAAAACAAAGAGCAGCAGTTCCAGTACAAACGTACCAAAACTGCTGATCTTATTCTTTTAAATTCGTGAAGCTTAGTGGATCACGTTTACTTTTTGGATCGATTGCTCACCGTCCATTTCCAAAGTAACATAGTACATACCGGCATCCCATGATGCCGTTTGTAATTCAATGTTGTTCAAACCTTGAACTCCTTCTACCGATCCGGCGGCAATTACTTGACCCAAAGCATTTACTGCCGTGAAGGTAATTGTACCCGAAGAATTTAGTTCAATTTGCGCGGTCGCAGCCTCGTCGGCTGGATTTGGGAAGATGGTTGCTTCGTTTAAAGACGTTTCTTCCAACCCTACCGTCGCAGTATACTCAAATGGGTGATCAATTGAACTCGCAAAAACTCCGTCTCCAGAAAGCACAATGGAGTTATCCGCTTGGCGAATCCAGTAGCGTCCCGCTCCGTACCCGCCGTTGATTCCGTCACCATAGCTATCTAGAATCTCAATAGAGTGGCATTCAACACTTGAAAGATTCAAGAAATGTGTGTGGTCTACGGTTCCATTTCCAGATAAATTGGAATAAGGTCCGCCCGAAGCAACAACCTGACCGGCATCGTTGCGCACACGCCATGTAATTTCAGAACCATAACGATCCTGACGCATGATAAGGCGCAAATCTCCTAACCCTTCGTTTTTAGATATTCCGCTTACCGATTCAGAATTGTCGGAAGCGTCTTGGTCTGGAGCTCCGTTTACATTTACTACATCTACATTCAAAGTATTAGATCCATTATCAGTGAACTGAATCGTAGGAAGTGAAATGATTTGATTCGAAAGCGGATTCAAGCTGCCGTTCCACGTGTACGTCATTGCTCCAGATCCGTTTACATCATAGGAGAATTCAACGCTCGTGATGGTATCGCTACCAAAGTTTTGAAATCTAACTTCTGGGTTGAGCTCTGTGTTACAAAATTCTGTTTCGCTCGACGCAGATCTCATGCGCGCATTGGTCGTGTAAGGGAAATTCACATAACTAATAGGTCCGTTGTTACCGCTGACAACGTCTTGCTGCCCTTCGGCTACGTAGGCTACGATTTCTAAATCTGCAATTTCAACGTCAACACCGTTAATGTCTGCTGGGATGTTCCAAGTATACGTTCTTGAAATAAGTGTACCCGCCGTAGTGGTGTCAATATCATCACCCCATTGCCCGGTCATAAAATGACGCAACATGTGTTTGTGGTTGTAAGTGCCGTCAGGATTAATGTTTTCCGGGTAAAGGCTCGACGCTCCCGTTTGTGGACCTCTGATTCCGTTTTGTAAAACGGCGACATTTAATTTGTTGCTCGCCGATCCATCTCCAGTGTAATAGGCCTCTACGGTCACGGTGAGTGTCATAGCGGTTACATCAATAGTGGCGTCCAATGCAAGGTTTACGTAGCTCGGATCTGCCAATACTTGGTTTGCTGCACCCACCCAGTTTCCGCGACTCATAGCCGTTCCGGAACCTTGGCTCAAACCAGAAAACAAATTTCTGTTGATGGTCCCGGCTGGGTAACCTGTTAATCCACTTTGATTGGCAATGGCCGTTCCAAACGATGTTCTGAAATTGGGCTGACCAGCTCCTGGTACAGCGTAGCCGCCTACATGTATGTTTACCAAGAATACATCACCCGCATTGGCGTTGGCGTAGTTAGAAGCAATTTTGTGGCCGTCGGGACAAAAAGTACAGTTGATTCCGGTAAATTCTTCGAGAATAACATTTCGGTTTTCGGCGGTCTGACTTACAGGTAGTTGCGCAAAGGACAAAAACGAGGTCATCACCGCTACGGAGAGTAGAAGTTTTTTCATAATGTTAATTAATGGTTAAGGCTAAGTCAAAAGCCTGGCCGCGAATTTAACAAAAAGGTTTCATTGTGCTAATCTTTTTTTCAGTCACTTTCTGTATTCATTCCGAGTTTGTCTCCTTCATTGTATTCTGCTTTTCCGTACCTTTGAAGTTCCTATGTTAAAAATTTTAGCGCTATGAAGAAAGTACTACTCATACTCCTTTTCGCCGCGTCCACAACATTTGTAGTTGGTCAGGGATTGTGGCTTGAAAAAGAAACAGAAACGAAAGACGGTTCCGCCGGCGATTTTGAACTTGTATTGTACAACACCGTTGTTAACACGGGAACCACGCCATTAACAATATCTGTAGCTCGTCAAGTAATGTCCAGCACTCCGGGCATTGATAATGCCATTTGCTGGCAGCTGTGCTATTTACCCGATCGCGATACGGCTTTAGACCCCATTACCATTAACCCAGGCGACACGGTATTTAACTTTAGTGGTCATTTATATCCAAATGGTCTTACGGGGTCTGCAGTAATTAAGTATTTCTTTTTCGATGTAAATAATCCAAGTGCTCAATGGGAGTATGTGGTAACCTACAACGTCTTTGGAATTGGCTTAGAAGAAGACGAGGCTTCGATCAGTTTGCCTTACCCGAATCCGGCGAACGACTGGGTGCGTTTTGATGTTAAAACCGGATCGTCTCCAGCGAAGTTAGACGTATATGACATGCTCGGAAAATTAGTTGTCCATCAGGACCTATCTGCCCGCCAGGGCGAGCAAGAGATTCGCATTAACGTGAGTCACTTGCAACCGGGAATGTACTTTTATACATTGAGATCGGGAAATAATGAAGCATTGCTTACGAAAAGACTGCTCATTCAGCGATAAACAAGATTTAACTCTACAAATAGAAAGCTCCGCCAAACGCGGGGCTTTTTTTACATTTGTACCCCAAAGAAAAGGCATTTGAAATCTCGCAAGAAAGAAGCGCTCGACTACCACTCGAAAGGGAGACCGGGCAAAATTGAAATTACCCCTACGAAAGAATACAGTTCGCAACGCGATTTATCGCTGGCGTATTCACCTGGAGTGGCGGAGCCGTGTCTCGAAATAGCCTCGCATCCGGAAGATGTATATAAGTATACAGCCAAAGGAAACTTGGTGGCTGTTATCTCAAATGGTACCGCTGTATTGGGTTTAGGTGACATTGGACCTTTAGCCTCTAAGCCTGTGATGGAAGGGAAGGGCCTATTGTTTAAAATATTTGCGGATATCGATGTCTTCGATATTGAAGTAGATAGCTCGAGCGTAGATCATTTTGTGAGCACCGTGAAAGCTATTGCTCCTACTTTCGGTGGAATCAACTTGGAGGATCTTAAAGCTCCGGAGGCTTTCGAAATTGAAGAGCGCTTGAAAAAGGAGCTCGATATTCCGGTCATGCACGACGACCAACATGGTACCGCTATAATTTCTGCGGCAGCCCTTTTGAATGCGCTGGATTTGGCCGATAAAAAAATTGACGAAGTTGTTGTAGTAGTCAGTGGTGCGGGAGCGGCAGCCATATCCTGCGCCAAGTTGTATTGTCAATTAGGCGTTCTGAGAAGCAATATCATCATGCTCGATAGCAAAGGGGTATTGAGATCGGATCGAGATGATTTGGACAAGTACAAAGCACTGTTTAGTTCGGATCGAAATTTACATACGCTCACAGAAGCAATGAAAGGTGCGGATGTGTTTTTAGGCCTATCGAAAGGAGGTATTGTTTCCAAAGCAATGGTGAAAAGCATGGCCGAACGACCCATTATTTTTGCTTTGGCAAATCCAGACCCGGAAATAGGATACAAAGAAGCCATGGACGCACGGCCGGACGCTATTATGGCTACTGGGCGCTCGGATCATCCAAATCAAGTGAACAACGTTCTGGGATTCCCCTATATTTTCCGAGGGGCATTGGATGTGCGCGCGAGCTCCATTAACGAAGAAATGAAAATAGCCGCTGTTAAAGCGATTGCCGAATTAGCGAAACAAGCGGTTCCCGAAGAGGTGATTCTTGCGTATGACGAGCGAAACCTCAATTTCGGCTCGGAATACATAATTCCCAAACCTTTTGATCCGCGTTTGATCAGCACGGTGGCCCCGGCCGTTGCTCAAGCGGCCATAGAATCGGGCGTAGCAAAAAATGAAATAGTCAATTGGGATCTCTATCGGCTAGAATTGAATAAGCGTCTCGGGCTCGACAACAAGCTCATTCGCCAAATAACGATTCGCGCAAAGAGAAATCCAAAACGAGTAGTTTTTGCTGAAGCAGAAAACTACAATGTTTTGAAGGCGGCACACATCACCATGGATGAGGGGATCGCACAACCTATTTTACTGGGGAATAAAGAACGAGTTCAAGCCTTAATGCACGAGCATCAACTCGATTTTGAAGGTGTTTCAATCCTTGACTCTAAAGACGAGAGCACAAAAGAGGCCCGTCACCGTTACGGAGATGTTTTTTGGAAGAAAAGACAGAGAAAAGGGGTCACTCAATACGAATCGCACCGACTCATGCGTGAGCGGAATTATTTCGGGAGTATGATGGTTGAAATGGGCGATGCAGATGCGCTGATTTCAGGGGTCACTCGGAGCTACCCAAACACGATTAAACCGGCACTTCAGGCCATCGGCAGGGCCCCCAAAGTAAAGAAGGTGGCGGGAATGTACGTGCTCATGACTAAGAGAGGTCCTCTTTTCTTGGCAGATACCACAATCAATGTGGATCCGACCGGCGGCGAAATAGCCGATATTGCTTTGATGGCGGCATATACTGTTCGTCAGTTCGGAATTGTGCCGCGCATCGCCTTATTGAGTTATTCGAATTTCGGCAGCACGCGTGATGAGAATACCCAGAAGATGGGTTTAGCGCGGGATATTTTAAAGAGACGGTTCCCGGAGATGATCGTCGATGGAGAAATGCAATCGAATTTTGCTTTAAACGTTGAATTACTTCAAGAAACGTTCAGCTTTTCCGATTTGGCGAAATATGGAGCGAACATATTGATCTTCCCGAATTTGGATTCGGGGAACATTTCGTACAAGTTGATTCAAGAATTGACCGGTGCCGAAGCGATAGGTCCTATTCTTTTGGGAATGAATAAACCGGTTCACGTGATGCAGTTGGGCAGTACGGTGCATGAAATTGTAAATATGGTCACTATTGCCGTTGCCGAGGCTCAAACTAAAAACAAGGCTAAATGATCACTCATCTTCGCGGTCGAATTATTGACAAATCGCCTACACAAGTCGTTATTGAATGTAATGGCGTGGGCTATTTGGTATTGATTTCCTTGAATACATTCGGGAAACTTCCGGCCGATGAGGCCGTCTTTTTATTTACCCATCATCAAGTACGGGAAGACGCTCAAACACTCTACGGATTCGCAGACGAATTGGAAAGAGTGCTTTTCCGTATGCTCATTAGTGTTTCTGGAGTTGGCGCTAGTACAGCCCAAGTAGTTTTATCGAGCATGTCACCGGCCGAATTGAAAAGCGCTTTGGTTACAGAGAATGTGGCTGCAATGCAGAGTATTAAAGGGATTGGAGCAAAAACAGCTCAAAGAATAATAATTGATTTAAAAGGAAAGGCCGCAACCTTGGATGTTGGGGAAGAATTTTCTGTTGGAATAAGCAATACGGTGCGCGATGAGGCGTTAACAGCATTGGACGTATTAGGCTTCCCTAAACAGAAGTCTGAAAAGGTAGTGGACGCCTTGCTGAGTCGCGATTCGAGTTTAACTCTTGAAGCCTTGATTAAGCAAGCACTGAACAATATTTGAGCGAAATTTGATAGGGGCATTTACTCATATTGCGAATAGCCGAAAGGCTGTTCTATTTCTGTTTCTGGTAACCATGTTACCGGCTTCTCTGAGGGCGCAAACGGATACTTCGTCTACGGGAAGCGATCCGGGCGGACTCATACTGGATGAGCCCAGTAACGTCACGGATAAAATTGAATACGACCCCATTTCGAATCAGTACATGATTCAACGAATGATGGGCGATTTCCCCGTTGGACCGCCCATTTTCATGACTCCGTCCGAATATCAAGATTACTCGTACAACCAGCAAAATCAAAATTATTGGGACAATAAAACAGGCCAGGGCGGCGGAAATAGTGGCCTAGGCGGAATGGAAGAGGCGCAAGGCTTACTTCCCCAATTCCAAGTAGGAGGAGAAAATTTTGACCGCCTTTTCGGCGGGAATACCGTCGATATCCGCCCGCGTGGTTCCGCTTCGCTGATTTTTGGTGGGATGGTCAATAAAACAGAGAATCCAGCCCTTCCAGAACGAAACAGACGGACGGCCAGCTTTAATTTTGACGAGCGTATTCAGATGAATGTTACCGGAAGTATAGGTGACAAATTGCGGATTACGACCAACTACGATACCGAAGCGACCTTTAGTTTCGAAAATCAAATGAAACTAGAGTATACGGGTGATGAAGATGAAATTATTCAGCGACTCGAAGTGGGTAATGTCGGCCTTCCTCTGAATTCAACGCTCATTACTGGAGCGCAAAGTCTATTTGGCGTAAAGGCACAAATGAAATTTGGGAAGGCTACGGTTACTTCTGTATTCTCCGAGCAAAAGAGTGAGACATCCACGATTGATGTAGAAGGAGGCGCCCGGACGCAAGAATTCGAAATCCGCGTTGATGAGTACGAGCAAAATCGCCATTTCTTTTTAAGTCAATTCTTCCGAAATCAGTATGATGAATCCTTAGAACAACTTCCCGTTATTGTTTCAGGGGTTGAAATCACCAAGATTGAAGTCTGGGTAACGAACCGTACCAATATCACCGACGATACACGAAATATCGTAGGGTTCATGGATATGGGAGAAGCCGTCGTGAATAACCCGGCCTTGGCGTACAATGGCGGTACCCTTCCCGATAATTCCATCAACACGCTCGACCCGGAAACATTTGCGAATTCTCAAACGCGCGATATCAATCAGGTAAATAACTATCTAAACAGCCTAGGCCTTCGCGAGCAATTGGATTATTCCGAGTTAGAAACTGCCCGTCGTTTGCGCTCCAATGAATTTAGTTTTAACCCTCAGTTGGGGTATATCAGCCTGAATCAATCACTGAACGCCGATGAGGTGCTAGGGGTAGCTTTCCAGTACACCTACAACGGGGAAGTATACCAGGTAGGGGAGTTCTCGAATGATGGAATCGACGCACCGCAAGCGCTCATGGTGAAGATGTTGAAAAGTACGATTGTTGCGGTCAACCTACCCATGTGGGACCTTATGATGAAGAACGTTTATTCCATTGGGGCGTTCCAAGTCAACAGACAAGATTTCCGACTCGATGTGCTTTATGCGAACGATGCGACGGGTCAGCCCATGAATTTTATTCCGGAAGGAAGTTTGAGCACGGAAATCCTGCTCCGCGTGTTGAATGTAGATAAGCTGAACAACAATAATGACCCGCAGCCTGATGGTGAATATGACTTTGTTCCCGGAATCACTATTAACCCAAATAATGGGCGAATATTCTTCCCAGTAGTAGAACCCTTTGGTGAACACCTCCGAAGCCAATTCGCTCCCGGAGAAGAAGAGCTCGCAGATCGGTATGTATATCAGCAACTATACGACAGTACAAAGTTCGTTGCGCAACAAGACGCCGTTCACAACAAATTCATTTTTAGGGGAAGTTATCGATCGAGCAGTTCATCGGAAATCCCGCTAAATGCCATGAACGTTCCCCAAGGATCGGTCACCGTAACCGCCGGTGGACAACAGTTGGTGGAAAACGTTCATTATACGGTAGACTATAATTTAGGTCGGGTAAAGATTATTGATGAAGGACTTTTGAATTCAGGAACACCGATTCAAATTAGTTTGGAGAACAATTCACTTTTTAATTTTCAGGCCAAGCGATTCATGGGAACCCATGTTGATTATGAGGTTAGTGACGACTTAATGCTCGGAGGTACCATCCTGAATTTAGGAGAACGACCTCTTACCCAAAAAGTGAACATGGGTGACGAGCCAATCAACAATACGATTTGGGGATTGAATGGAAACTATACGAAGGAGTCGAGATTTTTAACGCGCATGGTAGATGCCCTTCCGGGAATCAGTACAAATGCGAAATCGACCATTAATGTAACCGGTGAATTTGCTCAATTGATTCCGGGTTCGCCGAAGGGTATTAAAATTGACGGGAACGGAACCAGTTATATCGACGATTTTGAAAATAGCCAAACCACTATTGATATCCGAACGGTCACCCAATGGCAAATATCGTCTACTCCGCAAGGTCAAGATGACTTATTCCCAGAGGCTAATTTAAGCAACGACCAAGCCTATGGATACAATCGAGCGAAATTAGCCTGGTATGTAATTGACCCGCTTTTCCACCAAAACAATACGCTTACCCCCGATCACATTCGCAACGATCCCGACCAGCAGTCGAACCACTTTGTTCGCGAGGTCCTTATCACCGAGCTTTTTCCAGCAAAAGATATCCCGAACGGTCAGCCTACCAATATGGCGATCTTGAATATGGCCTTTTATCCAAGTGAAAGAGGGCCTTATAATTTTGAGGTAGACGGTTCGGCCTACTCGGCCGGATTAAACCCCGACGGTTCCTTAGCGCAACCCCGTACTCGATGGGGAGGGATTATGCGCGATATCACGCAGTCAAATTTCGAAACGGCGAATATTGAATTCATCCAAATGTGGGTGCTCGATCCGTTTGTTTATGAACCCAATATGGCGGGAGGGGATCTGTACATTAACCTGGGGAATATTTCTGAAGATATTCTGCGCGATAATAGAAAAGCCTTTGAAAATGGTTTGCCCGAAACGAATGTGATCGAAAATGTAGATAGTACAGCTTGGGGTCATGTTCCTACGAGCCAGTCTATTGTGAATGCCTTTGCGAATGACCCTGCAGCCCGTGAACTTCAAGATATCGGATTGGATGGATTAAATGATGCCCTTGAGGCATCATGGCCTTTTAATAACCAATCGGGCTCGCCGTCGTATATCGATCGAGTTCAAACAGTTTTTGGCGCTGGATCTGGAGCCTACCAGCAGGCGGTCGATGATCCCGGAAACGATAACTACCATTATTACCGAGGTTCCGATTACGATGCCGATGAAGTATCTATTCTCGATCGTTACAAGCAGTACAATAATACGCAAGGGAACTCTCCTGTAGGGACCAGTATTGAGCCGTATCCAACAGCTTCTACAACGCTCCCGGATGTTGAGGACATTAATCAAGATCAAACGCTCAGTAAAACGGAGGCTTATTATCAGTATCGGATTAGTATTCGACCCGAAGATATGGTGGTCGGTCAAAACTACATTACCGATGAGGTCACTGCTTCTGTGAAACTTCAAAATGGTCAAACAGATGAAGTAACGTGGTACCAGTTTAAAGTACCCATCTTCGAACCGGAAAAGGTGGTCGGGAATATATTCGATTTCCGCTCGATCCGTTTTATGCGTATGTTCTACACCGGTTTTGACGAACCTCTGATCATGCGTTTTGCCCGACTCGAATTCGTTCGAAGCGACTGGAGGAGGTTTACCGATAACTTGGCGGTTCCCGGAGAAGATCTCGATGACGATTCGGACGACAACACTATTTTCGATTTAACCGCGGTAAACCTGGAAGAGAATGGGCAGAGGGTTCCGATACCTTATGTTATTCCTCCCGGAATTGAGCGTCAAATCTTATTTGGAACCACTAACCTTCAGGCTCAGAATGAGCAGTCGATCAGCTTAGCTGTTTGTGAATTAGAAGATGGTGACGCGCGTGCTACCTTCAAGAACTTAGACATGGATATGCGGAACTACAATCGCATAAAAATGTTCGTACATGCCGAAAGTGCAGGGGCTGCCGATGACTTACAAGATGGAGACCTTACTTCATTTATGCGTTTAGGATCCGATTTCACGGAAAACTACTACGAATATGAAATCCCCGTAAAAGTAACTCCTTGGGGGACTTCCGATCCCAACGCCATTTGGCCCCAATCCAATGAATTTGATTTTGACTTTAGTGAAGTTAAGCAGGCGAAATTGGCGCGAAACGACGCCATGATTGGTAACCCTGATGTGAATTTAACGACCCCTTTCACTGTAATTAACGCCAAGGGACACCGAATTACGGTAGTTGGAAATCCGAACTTGAGTAATGTGCGAACGATCATGCTGGGTATGCGGAACCCCAAAAAGCTCGGAGCTATGGACCCAGATGACGGTTTGGGTAAGTGTGCAGAATTTTGGTTTAATGAGCTTCGCCTTACAGACTTTGATCAGCGAGGAGGATACGCGGCAACCATGCGGGCGGTGGCAAAATTGGCCGATTTTGGAACGGTTTCTCTATCGGGAAGTTACAGCACCGTTGGCTTTGGTGGTATTGATAAAGCGGTTCAAGACCGAAACAAAGAGGAGATTTTTGAATACAATCTACAAACCAACTTAAACCTCGGTCAATTCTTCGGAAACTCAGGTATACGCATTCCCATGTATTTCGGATACGGAGAACGAATTGCCAATCCGATGTTTAACGAATTGGACCCGGATATTGAAACTCCCGAAGCCTATGACGCTTTGGATACCCAACAAGAAAAAGATTCGTTAAAAGGAATTATTCAAGATTATACACGTCGTTCTAGTATTAACTTCACGAATGTTCGCAAGGAGCGCGTGATGGGGAATAATAATCGGCCTCCGGCCGGACCGGGAGTACCGAGAGGTCCCGGAGCTCCTACTCAATCGGCACCGAAAAAGGAAATGCCGTGGGATATCGAAAACTTCTCGGTTACCTATTCATATAACGAAACGTTCCATCGCGATGTAAATACCGAGTATTCGGTAATGAAAAACACCCAGGGTCAGCTCGCATATAATTTCAATTCGCGACCTCAAAATGTTCGACCCTTCAAAAATGTATCGGCCTTCCGAAGTTCTCAGTGGCTCCGGATATTGAGTGAGGCGAATTTCTATTACTTACCGAGTCGCTTTGCCTTTCAGACCAATGTTCGCCGCGACTACTCGGAAACGAAACTCCGGAACAACACCGATGCCTTGCTGCTCATTGAGCCCAACTTTAACAAGGCATTTACAATGGATCGTGTTTATGACTTGAAGTACGATTTAACCAAGAACATCAAAATAGATTACTCGGCTATTTCCAATAATCGGATCGATGAACCCGAAGGTGCGATAGACGATAGCGCTCGCGACAGTATTTGGACGAATTTTTGGAATGGAGGACGTTCTACCCGTTTCCACCAAACGCTGAATTTCAACTGGAACCTACCGGTGAATATGTTGCCGATCACCGATTGGACAAACGTGACGTATCGGTATACGAGTAATTACGATTGGAACACGGCGTCCATCACTCGATTGAGCTTTGGAAATACCATTCAAAATAGCAATACTCAACAATGGAATGTGCAGCTTAACTTTACTCAGTTGTACAATAAAGTGGGCTTCCTAAAACGAGCTGCCCAACCGAATGGAAGAGGGCAACAACAACGTCGTCCATCAAGGCGCCAGCCGGATCCTGACCAAGCCGAAGAAGAGGAAGAAGAAGAGAACAAACTCGAGCTCGGAAAAGCGGCCCTTCGCGTATTGATGATGGTTAAAAACGGGAACCTGAGCTACAGTGAATCCAACGGAACCCTTTTACCTGGTTATTTGCCGGGAACATCTTATTTGGGAATGACCTCCTACAACGGAGGGATGGCTCCAACCCTCGGTTTTGTGTTTGGTGATCAGAGCGACATACGAGATGAAGCAGCGCTCAATGGCTGGATCACTCAAGATACATTGCAGCCTCAAAGGTTTGCTCAAACACGCTCGGAGAACCTTAATCTGCGTGTAAATATTGAGCCCATTCGGGATTTCCGAATTGAATTATCCGGAAACAGAACGTTTGCGAGAAATTTTGAATCCTTCTATCGTTATGATCCGGACGATGATTCGTTCGTCGATTTCAACCCAATGGAAACGGGTAATTTGAATATCAGTTTCTTGAGTTGGAGTACGGCGTTTGAAACAATAAATGCGAATAACGGCTTTAATTCGGAAGCGTATAACACTTTTTTGGAAAACCGATTTGCCGTAGCGGAGCAATTGGCATTAGATCGAGACGGGGTGGTAGTAATTGATGATTCGACAGGCTTTCCAATAGGGTATGGCCCTACCCAACAAGATGTTTTAATTCCCGCATTCTTGGCGGCATATCAAGGGAAAGACATCAACGGTTACAGTACTCAAACGATCCGAAACATTCCTTTACCCAATTGGCGCATTACCTACGATGGGTTAATGAAGATTCCATGGATTCGTCAAACCTTCCGAACGGTTACTCTTAGCCATGCTTATCGGTCGACCTACACGGTCGGAAACTTCCAAACGGATCTTCGAACGCAAAGCGATATAGACGGAATTGACCCCGGGGGTAATTATTACTCGGAGTATCAAATTCAAACGGTAAGTATACGTGAGCAATTCTCGCCACTAATCAAGGTCGATGTTACCTTGAACAACAGTCTTACTTCAAGGATTGAAATGAAGCGCGACCGAACCATGAATTTGAGCTTCGCTAACAATCAGATTACCGAGATGGCCGGACAGGAATACATTTTCGGAGTTGGTTATCGATTTAAAGAAGTGCCGTTCCGTTTGAAATCCGGAGGAAGAACGCGTCGAATTGTTTCCGATTTAAATGTACAAGCCGACGTATCAATTCGTCAGAATCGAACCCTCATTCGGAAAATCGTGGAAGGAGACGTGATTCCAACCGGTGGGCAAAGCCTGATAAAGATTCAACTGTCTGCTGATTATGTAATCTCGCGCCGATTCAACGTGCGCTTCTTCTTCGATCGCGTAATGACGAATTACGTGGTATCGACGGCTTTCCCGACGGCTAATACCAATTTCGGAATTGAAATGAGGTTTACCTTGGGTCAGTAATGGTTGATGATTAGGCTGGTTTCGTCGTAATTCGAATCTTTTTTGAAGCCTTTTTCACAGCAGATTTCTTTCTTAACCAAAAGGTGATAAGTCGCTTTGGCAAAAAGGTTCAATTTCTCCTAAAACTATTACCTTAGACCACTTATAATTCGATATTGAAAATGAATTTACCAGAAGATTTAAAGTACACGAAAGATCACGAGTGGATCCGCAAAGACGGCGATGTTTTTGTGATAGGAATAACTGATTTTGCCCAGGGAGAACTTGGAGACATTGTTTATGTCGAAGTCGAAACGGAAGGCGAGTCCTTAGCTTCGGAAGAGGTGTTCGGTTCGGTAGAAGCCGTTAAAACTGTTTCGGATTTATTCATGCCGATGGCCGGTGAAGTAGTTGCTTTTAACGAAGAATTGGAAGCGAATCCGGAAGCCGTAAATGACGACCCGTATGGCGAAGGCTGGATGATCAAAATCAAAGCGGCGAACGATGCCGATTTTGACGCATTGCTATCGGTCGCGAGCTACAAAGAATTGATAGGTGCCTAATACTGCCCTCATAAGGCGATTTTTACCTTCGGTTTTGTGGGCGCTACTCATAGTAGTAGTGAGTATGACTCCCGGGAATGATATGCCACGAGTGACTTTTTCCGATAAGTTCGCGCATGCATTCGTGTATTTCGTCCTTACCATACTGCTTGGGAGAGCTTGGTTAAAGCAAGATCACAAAGTAGGGTGGAGGAAGAGAGCCTTTTTGTATGCCTTTTTGGTGAGTATATTTTTTGGCATAGCTCTTGAGGTTATTCAAGAGTATTTTATTGAAGGTAGAAAAGGTGAAGTACTAGATGCGCTGGCCAATGCCGCAGGTGCTTTATTCGCCTATCCAATGCATCGATTGTTGCGCGGAGGAAGTTTCACGTAAAATTAATGATGCTTTTTGGCTCTCAAGTGTTGATTGCCTATTTTTAACGTCCAATTCAGAAAAGGTATGCTGAACAAAAAAAATCCTCAGGCCGATCTCGAGCGCTCTCGTTCGATTTTCACGTTGATCGGATTGGTGGTTGCCCTCGGGGTAGTCATCTTTGCGTTTGAGTGGAAAACATATGAGCGCGATCTCATGGATCTAGGTAGTCTAGACATGGAGATCGATGAAGACATGGTACCCATTACCATACGTCAGAAAAAACCACCACCCCCACCTCCGCCGCCGCCCGAAGTGATTCAGGTTGTAGAAGACGATATTGAAATTGAAGACGAAATCGAAATTCAAGATCAAGACTTCGACGAGGAAGAAGTGATGGAAATTGAAGAGCCGGAAGAAGAAGAAGTGCTCGAGCCCATGAACTTCATGGTGGTAGAAAACAAACCGGTATTCCCGGGTTGTGAAAACCTCAAGGATGCCAACGAGCAGTACATCTGTTTCCAGAAAAAAATTGCGGAGCACATTCGCAGCGTTTTCAAATACCCTCCGATCGCAAAGGATATGGGGATTCAAGGGAAAGTGTATGTGACCTTTGTAATTGACCAAAAAGGTGGAATTACAAACGCCACAGTTGCGCGAAGCGTAGACAAGCATTTAGATGCTGAAGCCCTTCGAATTATTGGTACATTTCCGAAAATGACGCCTGCAAAACAAAGAGGTAAATCGGTTCCTGTAGCGTTTACAGTGCCTATTAACTTTAAGTTACAGTAAGATAGTACGACAGTATTTAAAGCCCTTTCCGATATACCGGAAAGGGCTTTTTTTTTACTTCTACTTTAGGGCACGGTTCTTGGAATTCTCATTGCGGTACCCGGTCGTAATTAACAGTTAAAACCACACAACATGGATTCTAAGAAGAACAGCAATGTGAACCTCGAGCGTTACAGGTTTACTTTTTTATTGATCGGGTTAACGCTTTCCCTTGGCTTGGTTATTCTCATATTTCAATGGAAATCTTTTGAGCCGAACCTTACGAAGCACCTTCAAACAAATCGCGTAGAAATCGAAACGGAATTGCCCCCAACTTTTGTCCTTCGCGAGGAACCTATTAAAAAGGAGAAGTTTTCAGAGAAGAAAGAGGAACGAAAAGCGGAACCCAAAAAGAAACCAAAGAAGGTTATTAAAATAGTCTCAAACCCTGTAAAAATGCAGGTGGGAATTGAACCGGTAGATTCGTTCAGCTGGGGCGAGCCAAAAGGTGCGGAGCGTCCCGAACCTATGAATTTCCTATTGGTGGAAAAGAAACCTGTTTTCCCGGGTTGCGAAGGGTTGCCGGATAAAGAGCAAGTCAAGTGCTTCGAAGAACAAATTATGAAGCACATTTTGAATGAAGTTCGTTACCCGAGCATTGCCCGGGAAAACCGCGTGGAAGAAAAAATAATCCTGAGCTTTCTCATCGACGAAAAAGGGGAAGTAACCTCTATTGAGGTGGTTCGTGGAAAAGACAAAGCGTTGAAGAAAGAATCGATTCGCGTAATGAAGACCGTTCCGAAGATGGTATCCCCGGCATTGCAAAGAGGAAAACCCGTACCGGTTTTGTTTTCGGTACCCATCAGTTTTAAGCTTCAGTAACTAGAATAATGAATAGCCTCGTCAACCGAGGCTATTTTTTTATCTTTAGCTATTCTAACCCAAACTTATTAGTGATGAAAAAATTAATGTCCTTACTAGCAATCAGCGGACTTCTTGCATTTAGTAGTTGCGCTCCGAATGACTCGGGAGCATCCGATGCCACAGAAAATGAAGTTATGGAAACCGAAATGGAAGCTACCGACGAGGCTCCGTCTGATAGCTCGGAAGTTGATGCTGGAGAACATGTGACCGAGCATCACGAAGGCCAAGCAAAAGTGCAGCATCTCACAGCAGATGAAATGAAAGTGGGAGCTTCACAAGAGGTAAAAGAAGCGCATTTAATGGAAGGTGACGTTGTGGAAGATGGCGAAGAAGTGGTGATTACTTTTTCTATGGCCGACACAAAGCCCGCAATGCCTGGATGCGAAGATTATGTTGAAGAGGAAGAGCAAATTGATTGTTTCCACGAAGCCATGATAGCGCATATTCAGAAGGAGTTTCGCTACCCGGAAAAAGATTTACAACAGCGCACCAACCTTGAAAATAACCGTACCGAAGGAGTGGTAGAGGTATATTTCGAAATCAATGAAGAAGGGAATGTCGAACGCACGAAAGTAGTGCGCAGCGTAAATCCAGAAATTGATGCAGAGGCGATTCGCACGATTGAAAGTTTACCTCAAATGCGACCAGCCATTGAAGAAGGTGAGCCTGCACAAGTTAGACTCATCGTTCCTATTTCTGTTCGTTTACAGTAATTGGAGTGCAAGGTCTTTTCCCGTCTCCTACCGTTGACGTTGTAGGTTTAGAAGAGCGCGCTCGAAGGTTCCAAGCGCGAAGCATTAAGAAGTCGTTGAAAGTAGAGGGCTTGAAGAAAGTCCTTTCAATGGTCGATTTAACTACTTTGGAAGGGAAAGACACTCCCGGAAAAGTAAAGCAGCTTTGCTATAAAGCCCAGCATCTTCATGAACACTATCAGAATTTGCCAACGGTAGCGGCAGTTTGTGTGTATCCAACTCATGTGAAAACGGCAGTTGAGGCACTCAAAGGATCGGGTATCAACGTTGCTGCGGTAGCGACTTATTTCCCCAGCGGGCAATCTTCTATGGACGTGAAAATAGCGGATACCAAATTCGCCGTTGATGAAGGTGCCACCGAGATTGATATGGTTATTTCGCGAGGCAAATTCTTGTCAGGGGAGTATCAGTATGTTCACGATGAAATCGCCACCATCAAAGAAGCTTGTGGCAAGGCGCACTTAAAGGTGATTCTAGAAGTAGGAGAGTTAGATACCTACGACGATGTCCGAAAGGCTTCGGATATAGCGATCTCGGCCGGAGCTGATTTTATTAAGACGAGTACGGGTAAAATTCCGAAAGCGGCGACCCTTCCGGTAACGCTGGTGATGCTGTATGCTATTCGGGATCATTATTTGAAAACAGGCGTGAAAATTGGAATGAAGCCGGCTGGTGGAATTTCGAATAGTAAGCTCGCATTGCATTATTTGGTGATGGTTCAAGAGATTTTGGGTTCTGATTGGATGTCGCCCGACTTGTTTCGATTCGGCGCAAGCTCACTGGCCAATGATGTTTTGATGCAATTGGTGAAACAAGATACCGGTGTTTATCAGAGTATGAATTACTTTTCATTAGACTAACATGGCTAAAAAGCAAAGCAACGAATTCGATTTTGTGAGTGGTTGGACCTATGAGCCGGCCCCGGAGTCTAGCGATCACATTCAATTAAAAAAGCAATACGACCTGTTTATTAACGGTTCTTTTTCTCGGCCTGCGGCCGGATCCTACTTCGATTCGGTTAATCCGGCCACAGACGAAGTACTTTCATCTATTGCTCAAGCCAATTCCACCGATGTTGATAGTGCGGTTACATCGGCCCGAAGGGCCTTCAAAAAATGGAGCACCTTACCGGGAAAAGAACGCGCTAAATATCTTTTTCGCCTGGCGCGAATGATACAAGAACGAGCTCGGGAATTCGCCGTGATAGAAACGCTCGATGGCGGAAAACCCATTCGTGAAAGCCGCGATATTGACATCCCTTTGGCCGCACAACACTTTTTTTATTACGCCGGTTGGACCGATAAATTAAGTGAGGCTTTTCCAAAAGGAGCCGAGCCTTTGGGCGTGGTCGGGCAAATAATACCGTGGAATTTTCCGCTGCTCATGGCTTCTTGGAAATTGGCTCCCGCCCTTGCGGCCGGAAACACGGTGGTGCTGAAACCGGCCGAAACGACCTCACTCACCGCGCTCAAACTAGCCGAGCTCATTCAAGAATGCGGGTTTCCGGAGGGAGTTGTGAATATTGTGACCGGCGATGGATCGACAGGAGCCGCCATTGTTGATCACCCCGATATTAATAAAATAGCTTTCACCGGATCTACAGAGGTAGGCAAGTTAATTCAGAGATCTACCGCCGGAACAGCTAAAAAACTCACGCTCGAGTTAGGCGGTAAAGCTGCTCATGTTATATGTCGCGATGCCGCTATTGACCAGGCCGTGGAGGGAATTGTAAATGGTATTTTCTTTAATCAAGGGCATGTTTGTTGCGCCGGATCACGCCTCTTTGTTCAAGAAAGTGTGGCTGAAGAAGTTATTCAAAAGCTCAAGTTGAGAATGGATACGCTCATTGTCGGCGATCCGATGGATAAAAACACGGATGTCGGTGCTATTAACAGCCAGGCGCAGCTGAAGACGATTCGTCATTATTTGGATTTGGGAAAGAAAGAAGGCGCGCTTATTTATCAGCCCGAGAGGGCTTTACCGAAAAAGGGAAATTGGTGCGCGCCGACCTTATTTTTGGAAACCTCGCAAAGTCATCGAATTGTGCAGGAAGAGATTTTTGGTCCGGTGTTAACGGTTCAAACCTTTCGATCGGTTGACGAAGTAATTACTAAAGCGAATAATACACCGTACGGCCTATCGGCCGGAGTCTGGACGCAGAAGGGTGCAAAGATATTTGAGTTAACGCAAAAGCTTAAAGCGGGGGTCGTTTGGGCCAACACCTACAATCAATTTGATGCGGCGAGTCCGTTTGGGGGGTATAAAGAAAGCGGCTTTGGTCGCGAAGGCGGTTTGCACGGATTAAAGGAATACTTGAAATAAAGATCATGGCGCGACTCGACATAAAGAAGACCTACAAGCTTTACATAGGGGGTGCTTTTCCGAGAACGGAAAGCGGCCGCTATTACAAATTGGAAAACGAGAAGGGCGACTTAGTAGCGAACCTCTGTAAATCTTCGCGGAAAGATTTTCGAAATGCCGCAGTTGCCGCCCGCAAGGCACAGTCGAGTTGGGCCAACAAAACAGGATATAATCGAGGTCAAATTCTTTATCGAATCGCTGAGATGCTTGAAGGGAGAGCGGCTCAATTCGTTTCTGAACTTCAATCGATGGGTCGCTCAAAGGAGGCGGCGGCGAGTGAAGTGCACGACGCTATTGACGCTTGGGTGTATTATGCCGGATGGTGCGATAAATACCAGCAATTGGTGAGCGCCGTAAATCCGGTTGCTTCTTCTCATTTTAATTTCACCGTTCCTGAACCCATGGGGGTTATTGCGCAAATCGCCGCTCCTTCGGCCCGACTCCTCCGATTAACGCAGATGATAGCTCCGGCCATAGCTTCTGGCAATACGGTGGTTACCTTGGCCGCCGAAAATTGGGGTCATGTAGCTATTTCTTTGGGGGAAGTAATTCATTCCAGCGATGTGCCAGGCGGTGTTATCAATTTTCTAACCGGATCAGAAGAAGAGTTAGGAACTCATTTCGCCAGCCATAAAGATGTAAATGTATTGGTTGTTGGTGAAGAGGATAACCCGAAATTAACTGAGTACAAAACGCTGGCTGCCGACAATGTAAAACGTGTGTTTTGCCTCCGGCAAGAGGACTGCTTAGAGGCGGTATCTGATTTAGTTGAATTCAAAACCACTTGGCATCCGGTTGGCTCGTAGCCGCGGTGAAAGGTGCGTTTGGGAAACAACTCGTCCCCCTCTCCGAGGGGGCTGGAAGAGGCAAAAACAGTCCCCCTCTCCGAGGGGGTTGGGGGAGGCATCTTAATCACTTTAAGAATTCCTGGGACTGGCTAATTTTCTCTTAATAAGGATTCTATTCCAGTAGAGTAATGGAATATTTCGACATCTATGATTCTAATTAACTGAAATCCAGCTTCATTTAAATATTTTCCTCCCCCGCGCCCCCTCCAAAGGGGGACGTTTTTATTCCTTGGCAACCCTCCCGCATTGGCGGGACAGGCTCTCCAAAGGGGGGACGAAAAAGTGTTAGCAGTGTTAAGGGTGTTATGAGTTTTATGTGTGGGAACGTGCTATAAATCTTTCCATTAGCCCATGAATTCATTCGTGGGAATCGTTCGAGGATAAAACGGATCGCACTAGATGATTCGAAAACTCGTGTAAACAAACCTTTACCCGTCGCTTCCGTGGTCCGAAGTGAGGTCAGAGCGGAATTGCGTTCCTGAGCGGCGCAGCCGATTCAGGAAAAGAGCATGAAGCGAATAGACCGAATGGTTCCGAGAGCGAAGCAAATCGGAATCGGCCTAGAGAAGCGAATTGATTTTTTGGTTCCTTTTTGATCAAGCAAAAAGGAAGAAAAGAAGCCTCCCCCAACCCTCCCGCATTGGCGGGACAGGCTCTCCAAAGGGGGACAGATTTGGCCAACTAAAAACTATGAATTAAAAATTAAGAATTCTAAAAACCGTTCTCCGGTTTTGCGCGCGGCCCGTTTCAGTACTATTGTCCGAAACGGGTTTTGTAGATCCAAATCCCTTGTAGTCGAGTCGGACCGGAGGGATGCCCATTTCAATGAGTTCCAAGTACACCGCTTCCGCCCTATTTCGAGATAATCCCATGTTATCAGAAGAACTCCCCACATTATCCGTGTGTCCTTCAATACTGACGTGAACCGTCGGATTCTCGAGTAAGTAATCGGCGAATTCGTCTACAATTAACCGGCTGCGTTCACTTAAATCGTAGCTGTTGGTCGCAAAAGTGATGTCATTAATTTCATACTGACCGCCGACCTCAATCGGTCGGATATCCAAATCTACTTCTTCTATTTCATCGTACTCTTCTTCCGAAGCCAAGAAGGTACTTTGAAAAGCATAGCCTTCCTTTTTAACCGTTAGAATCAAATCTTGATCTTTAGGTCTCCGAATTACCGCCGTATAATTACCATTAAAATCGGTATTGAACGTTTGAATTTCCTTTGTCTCTAAGTTTTTGATTTCAATTCGAGCTTCACTCACACCTTGCTGGAATTCATCAGACAAGGTTCCTTTCATGAGGAGTACATCGTCGGGTTTCGCCGCTCTGGGCAAGTTAAACCGATAAATATCCCATCCGCCCATGCTTTTTAATTCATTAGAAGCGAAATAAGCTGTTTCTCCATCGAGACTCACGAATAAGCCTAATTCGTCTGATTCGCTGTTGATGGGATAGCCAATATTCTCCGGTTTCCCCCAGTCATTGCTCCCTTCATTACTATAGAAAATATCAAAACCACCAAACCCTAAATGCCCTTCCGAGGCAAAGTAAAGTGTGCGACTGTCGCTGTGAATGAAAGGCGACTTCTCATCGCCCGGTGTATTGATCCTTTTCCCCAAATTCGTCGGTGTTCCCCACGAACCATCCTCTTTCTTAAGACTTCGCCATATATCAAGACCTCCCTGACCCCCGGGCCTGCTGCTCGTAAAATAAAGTACATCTCCATTGGCCGAGACGCTCGGCTGCGAATCCCAAGCATCGGGCAAATTAACGGCTTCAATCGGGCGAATGGCCGACCAAAACCCATCCTCCCGGAGGGAGTAATAGATGTCGCAATTAATTTTACCTCGATCATTGGGGGCGCACACAGTAAAGAAAAGCTGATTATTATCCGCCGTTATCGACGGACCCCCTTCATTA
>CBFIAJ010000030.1:0-24129 GCA_965660515.1 Flavobacteriales bacterium
GTTTGCCGGAAAAAGCATCGAACCGCAGGTGCATCGCATCAAATGGCACTAAACTCAATTCTCGCGTTCGCTCACGGGTAATCGGATCTATTTCGAACAATCTACTTCCGACAGCCATGGCGATTAGTCCGTATATTCTCCCATTGGCTGACAACGTTGAATTGGGTCCGCCCGAAATCTGAATCGGGGCTAAAGCTGAATCGTTCTTCAGATTATAGGGAAGCAACTCCTGACTTGAATAACATTCGACCCAAAGAAGAGTATCGGTTATGAGAACTCGCTCCGTCCAGCCCGGCGTGGGCCATTTCTCTATTAGCTCACCAGAATTTGCATCAACCACCCAAATATTTGGATCAAAGAGTTGAGAAATGAAAAGTCGATCTCCATAGCGAACTAAATATCGAGGTGACCCCATATTAAAGAAATCCCGCCGAAGGCGGAAATTAACTGGGTCGACCACTGAAATGCGAGACGAATTATTCACCACTAGATAAAGGTCCTCTTCGTCTAAATAAATCGATTGAAGCACATCACCCAGTGGCAATTCGTTTTGGCGTTCAAACACTTGCGAAACGGAAACCCCGTTCTCGGGCTGGTAGTACGAAACAGAAGCATTGCTGAAATTGAAGGTTCCCTCATTTACAATAAGTAAGCCGTCATTGTAAGCAAAGACTCCAGAACCGCTATCAACGGTGCTTTGCGGACCTACCTCTTCATTTTGGCACGCCATCAACCCCGCCAATAAAAGGATCGGAATTAACTTGATTTTTGGCCACTCCATTTGATTCCAATTTGAAAGGTTCTGCCCGGCATTGGTCGATAGGGCAACGATTGATACTCGGTATTAGTTAAATTACTCGATTGAACAAAGGTGCTAAACTGTTGCTTCGCCCATGAAAAAACATAACCAACCCGAAGGTCGGCCGTTTGATACCAAGGCATATAAAAGGCGTTATCAGAGTCCGTATAGATCTTTCCTTGATGCACAAAACTCAACATAGCCGTCCAACCATTAACGCTGCATATTGCCTTTGCGCGGAATTGGTTCTTAGGTATAAATATAAGCTGATTTCCTTCCGCGTCTTGACTTTGAGTATAGGTGTACGATCCGTTAAATTGAGCATGAACCATACCCAGCCTCTTACTCAAAACAAAACCGATTTCAGACCCCAAGACTTCAACGCGCTCAATGTTTTCTGCTTGCCACGATAAATCATTCTGAGGAAGCCAAAGAATGTAATCATCAATTAACTGCGTATATACTGTACCGGAGAGCTCCAGCGAAACCATATCATAGGCTCTTTTATAGCGCTGAGACAACTCCGATTGCCGATTATTTTCCGGACGAATCGCCTCGTTCTCTTCCACACCCCAAAAAAGATCGTTCAGCGTTGGGAACCGAACCTGTTTTCCGAAGCGCAATTTAGTTTGCCATTGTTCTTGAACTCCGTAATTGAGCTCTCCGCCTAACTGATACTGAATTGGGGCCCACGCCCCTCCTACTATTTCCTGTTTCGCTTGAAGTTCAACTTTGTTTTTTCCGATGGTCCTATTTCCTTCTCCAGCTGCGGCGATTCGCCATCGATGTGCATTTTGCATGGTGTACTCCTCTGCTCTTCCTTCTTCTCGATCGACCTGAACTGTTGATCTCCACTGCATTTGTTCACTGGGTTGATAAACCGTTTTCCATTGGTTTTGCCATGATTGAGCGGTGGTTTTGTTTTCGTCGAACTGAATCCTCCATGATGAAATCCCGGATCGAAAAACCGATTGAAAACGCTCTTTCCTAAGAGCCCATTCGACCTGACCGCGTTGCTGAATATCTTTTTGAACAGATCGACTTTCTGGATCTGGATCGCTAAAAAGCGTCAGTAAAGAGGGTAATTGGCGATTTGATTCTTGAATCCAAAGTCGAGCAACCACACTATTATTCCGGTTTACGACGTAGCCCACTTCTTGCAACCACATGTTCGTTCGAACTTCCGCATGCTCATTTACGTAGGTAGGGCTCTCCTCATTTCTGGGGACTGTAAATTCGAAATCGTTTAACGATCGATCCCAAATAAGCTTTGTCCGCCATACAAATTGGCCATTACTGGCCGATAATTCGACCCCCGTATGGCTCGTTTGATAACTTCCAAGGAAAACATCGGCACCGTATTTCAGGTGCTCTGAAAAATCCAATTCATTTTTCAAGTTTAGTGCGCCTCCAAATGAACTTGCTCCGGAAATTAACGACGCTCCCCCATAATGGAAGTCAATGGCCTCAAAGGCCGTCGGACTAGCGAGGTTTAAATCGTACAGCCCAAGCATAGGACTGTTCATTGTAAGACCGTTCCAAAGCACATCCGTATGTTGTGCCCCGGTTCCCCGAACCGAAAAAGTGGCTATCGCCGAAGGTCCGTACGATTTAACAAAAACGGGTAAATCCAGATGAATGCTCTGTGACAACTGAAGGTATCCCGATTGAAAAGCAGAATCAAGCTCAATGGTTTTGCTGCCTACGGCAGGATTAAAAGACTCAGATTTTAAATCAACCGTGGGTAATAGTGAAGTATCCATCTGGCCGTAGGCCGATAGAGAAAAAAACAGTACCCATGGAAGTAACCGATTCACAATTTTACTTGATCACTTTAAAAACTTGCTCGCCTGATTCGAAGGAAACCACTACAGAATATACGCCTTTTGGCCATGACGCCGAATCGATCTTAATAACCTCTGAAGAGGGAAATACAACCATCGGCTGACCAAGAGCATTGTACACATGAATCGGAGCCGGAATGCCCATTTGGATAGTCAAGGATTCGGAAAATGGAACCGGATACATAGAAACGTCTATCAACTCCAACTCGACAGTACTAACTGGGTTTTCAGCCGCAACCGCCGCGCCGGGCTCAATGGATGGATTGAAATCCATGTAGCTGAATCCGAACCAAGTTCCGGCAGGAACGGAAGTGGTTAAACCTAAGTTTGAAACCCAAGCAGACGGATTACCCGACCAGGTACCCCAGTAATCTGGACTCCCGCCTATTCCCGATAAGTTTTTGGTTGAATAAACAACATCGTTCAAAAAGCCATTCGTCACCGAAAAGCTCAATGCCGGATCAGAGCCAAGGGCGTCAACTACCCCTTGTCCGTCGATCGAGTCATTAAATAAAACTCCCCAAGCAAAAGATGATTGTTGTGTTCCATCCAAGAAGTCGATCACCGCACCAACGGTATCGGAACCTGAACCAACGAAATAAGATAAATCTGAAAATTGAGATACTTGTGCAATAGTCGATAAGCCCAGGCCGCACAAAAGCCCAGCTAAGGTCTGTTTTAGTCGCATACTTTCTTCCCGAAGTATTAAATTAATAATCCATAAAGCAGCGGGCAGGTATTCTGACTCATCCTCAAGGGCAGTGCGCCTTCCCATCGAACCGCTAGGTTCAAAAGTGACATGTTGACTGCCTGATTACAGGATTTACAGCTGCGGGTACAGTTCCAGATTTTCACTGGATTCCCTTTTCATTTACTGTGCCTAACGGCACGATAAAACCCAAAGCATAGCAAAGCTAGACAAACAAATCGAATACACATCAGAACGCCCTACCTTTGCACACTCTTGGAAACGCATACCGGAAATGAAGAACACACAACGATTAATTAAAAAATTGGGCATTGAAAAACTCAATGAAATGCAAGGCGAAGCACACCTAGCCATTACTGAATGCCCGGAAGTAGTGCTCTTATCCCCTACCGGAACAGGGAAAACACTGGCTTTTGTTCTTCCTCTTCTCGAGCTTATTGACCCGAAACAAGAAGACGTTCAAGCCCTTATTCTTGCACCTTCGAGGGAATTGGCCCTTCAAATCGAACAAGTACTGCGCGACTTAGGAACAGGCCTGAAAGTAAATGCAGTGTATGGAGGTCGGCCCATGACCAAGGACAAAGCGGAAATAAAACACAGACCTCACATTTTAATTGGAACTCCGGGTCGCGTTGCCGATCACCTTAGAAGACAAACGTTCTCTGCACGATCCGTGAAATATTTAGTTTTAGACGAATTCGATAAGTCGTTGGAAGTCGGCTTTGAAGACGAAATGAGTGAAATCGTGGGTTCTTTGAAAAGACTCCAACGCAAAGTCCTTACTTCCGCCACGCAACACGCTCCTATTCCTACTTTTGTCGGCCTCAATGAACCTATGGTCGTTAACTTTACCCGGGACGAACCGACAAAATTAAAGGTGGTTACGGTTGCGTCCAAAGCCAAGGACAAATTACCCACTCTGCTCTCTTTGCTCAAGCATCTCGATGGACAACCGGGAATAGTCTTTTGTAATTTCAAAGCAAGTATTGATCGAGTCAGTGAATTCTTGCACGAGAATGAAATCGATCACGGAATCTTTTACGGCGGTATGGAGCAAATCGATCGGGAACGATCATTGATTAAATTCAGAAACGGAACCTATCAGGTACTTCTCGCTACTGATTTGGCTGCACGTGGACTGGATATTCCGGAAATGAAATTCATTATTCACTATCACCTTCCAATGAAAGAGCACGAGTTCATCCATAGAAATGGACGTACCGCGCGAATGAAGGCAGATGGTTCTGCTTATGTCATTCAATGGACCAAGGAGCCTGTACCCGGATTTATTCACGCCGATGAAACGCTCGACGTAGAGGAAGTAACGCCAAAATCAGAAGACGCTTCACTAGAAGCCGCCGTGGCTGCGGTAAAAGGTGTGTCCGCCGAACCAACTACATCGGGCTGGAGCACGCTTTATATTTCAGGAGGACGAAAAGACAAGATTTCTAAAGGCGACATCGTCGGGTTTTTAATCAAGGTAGGACAACTTGAATCGGATCAAATTAGATCTATTGAAGTAAAAGTAGATTGCGCCTTCGTTGCTGTTTTAACCGACGACGTAAAAGGATTAATCAATCGCGTGAACAATGGGCGATTAAAGAAGATCAAGGTCCGTGTAAACGAAATTTAAAAGAAGAAACTCAATGAATAAGGAACTTGAAAACAAAGCCTCTGCTTTCTACTCGTCGTTCAAGGATTTGAGGAGCGATGATAAGAATGCGCTCTAAAGCGATGATGTGGCTTTTCAAGATCCCGCTTTCGGCCCCTTACTTGGGTCCGATGTGAAAGCTATGTGGTCGATGCTTTGCTCGAGTCAAAAGGGAAAAGATTTTCGGGTTTCCTCCGAAATCAAGGGCACAACAGCAAATTCAGTAAAGGTATTTTGGGAAGCCTGGTATACGCTCTCCATCACCGGCCGAAAAGTGCACAATCAAATCAATACTACTCTTTATTTCAATGAAGATGGTTTGATTTTTCGACAGGTAGATCGGTTTTCACTTCATCGTTGGTCGCGTCAAGCTATGGGATTAACGGGTATGCTATTGGGTTGGACTCCCATGTTTAAGAAGAGTGTTCAAAAGCGATCTAAATTCCTATTAGCTAAATATAAAACGAGCCTAGCGGCTCGATAATCAGGCGGGAAACGTCTTGAGTGCCTCATTATAAGCCGATTCGAAAGACAAGGGATTGAGGCCGTGGTCGAGCTTTCGTTCGGTCGCAAAAGAAAGGAGCTTTTCGGTAGGCATATTCCCCGTAAGGCTATCTGTGGCCATGGGGCAACCGCCAAAACCTTTAATAGCTCCGTCGAATCGGCGGCATCCGGCCGCGTAGGCCGCATCTATTTTTGGCCTCCACTCATTGGGAAGCGTATGCAAATGTGCCCCGAACTCTACTTCTGGTAAAGCCGGAATCAAATGCGAAAACAATTGAGATATACTTTCGGGATTCGCTGAACCGATGGTATCGGATAAAGCCAAAATACCGATCCCCATTTGGCTCAAACGTTCTGACCACTGAATAACGATTTCTGGAGACCACGGCTCTCCATATGGGTTTCCGAATCCCATCGACAAATAAACAACGAGTTCTTTTCCATGTCGGAAGGCTATTTCCTGAATGCTTTCGACCCGATGAAGCGATTCTTCGATAGTGCTGTTGGTGTTCCTTTTTTGAAACTCTTCTGAAACGCTGAACGGGTAACCCAAGAAGCTGATTTCCGCAAAGCTCGCTGCATCGTTTGCCCCGCGCTCATTCGCCACTATGGCCAACAATTTAGAATTGGTATTGTCTAAATCGAGCCGATTCAAAACGTCTGCGGTATCTGCCATTTGAGGGATCGCTTTGGGAGATACAAAACTCCCGAAATCAATTATTGGGAAACCTACTTTTAAAATGGCATTGATGAAATTCACCTTCTGATCTGTGGGAATGAATTTCTTGATGCCTTGCATGGCATCGCGCGGGCAATCAATGATTTTTATGGATTCACTCATAACTCAGCTTTCAAAATTCCCTGATTTATCTTTTTAACCATTGCCGGCCCTTCGTAAATAAATCCAGTATAGACCTGAAGCAGACTTGCTCCTGCCTTCAACTTTTCAATTGCATCTTCGGGCTTATAAATTCCACCTACCCCAATGATTGGGAATGCTCCATTACTTTTTTCGTGTAAATAGCGAATTACTTCCGTTGATCTAGAACGCACCGGTTTCCCCGAAAGCCCACCCGCTCCAATAGATTCGAGTGAGTCTGTAGTTTCGTTTAAACCACTTCGGTCAATAGTGGTGTTGGTTGCAATGAGTCCGTCAATGCCCGTATCCACAACAATGCCCACGATATCATCGAGCTGTTCATTTGTTAGGTCCGGTGCAATTTTGAGCAGAATTGGCTTGCTTTTCTCTTTGGCCTTGTTCTCAACTTGCAGTGCGTTGAGCAATTTAGTCAGCGGCTCACGGTCTTGTAATTCACGCAGGTTTGGCGTATTGGGCGAACTTACATTGACTACAAAATAATCAACGTAAGGAAATAGCGCTTCGAAGCATTTCAGGTAATCCTGTGTAGCTTCTTCGTTGGGCGTTATTTTGTTCTTACCTATGTTTCCTCCTACGATTAGATCGCCCCGTTCGGCTTTTAAACGAGTAATCGCTTCTTCAACACCTCCATTATTGAATCCCATTCGATTAATGAGCGCCTCATCGGCGCGAAGGCGGAACAGTCGCGGTTGCGGGTTTCCGGGCTGACCTTTAGGGGTAAGTGTACCGATTTCAATAAACCCAAAGCCGTAATTTCCCAGTTCGCGGTAGAGTTTAGCATCCTTGTCGAATCCGGCCGCTAGGCCGATTGGATTTGGGAAATCAATTCCAAAGAATGTTCGCGTCAAACGGGGATCGTTTACCTTGAACAAAGCGCGATTAATGGCCGCGACACCTGGGATTTTGTGCAAGATTCGTACTAGAGAGAAGGTGAAATGATGTGCTTTTTCAGCGGGCAAAAGAAAAAGAAGCGGGCGAACAAGTAACTTATACATGCAGAAGGTTTGCGCAAATTTAAGCGAAAATCGGCAGTTCTTCAGACGAAAACAGGAATTGGTCTTTAGGTATTATGCCTTTTGATTCGACGAACGAAAACGGCCTTTTGAAAAGGGGCGCAAAGAAGCGTGTTTGGCCGAACGTCCTTTCACTCGCTCACGCCATATCTCAAAAGATCGACGCTTCATATGCTTCCGCATGAGTCTCCGAACGTCATTCTCCTTCAATCCAAATTGGTATTCAATCGCTTCAAACGGCGTGCGGTCTTCCCAAGCCATTTCCATAATGCGATTAATTTCTTCTTCTGCGAAGTTTCTTTTCATGGCCAGTTAACCGTTTCGACCAATACATTGTTTCGCACAATCTATGGCTTTTAGGGCTAATAGATTCCTTAACTTTGGCGCCCATGTCAAAAGACCGAATCAATATTGTTAATCGACGGGCTCGATTCGAATACGAATTAATCGACGAGTATACGGCGGGTGTGCAACTTCAAGGAACAGAAGTTAAATCGATCCGTGCGGGTCAAGCTTCATTAGGCGAAGGTTACGGGGTTTTCATTAACGACGAGCTATTTATTCGGGATGTTCATATCGCAGAGTACAAGTACGGCTCGTATGCGAATCACGAGCCAAAGCGAATGAGGAAGCTTTTACTCCAAAGGCGAGAACTCACCAAAATTCAAAAAAAGCTGGGCGAAAAAGGGCTGACGATCGTCCCGACGAGACTTTATTTTGATGATAATGGTCGGATCAAAATGGATATTGCCATCGGACGAGGAAAGAAAAAATTCGACAAACGCGAGTCCATTAAAAAACGCGAAGACAAAGTGCGAATTGATCGGGCGATGAAACGATAGTTTATTCTTTGTCCTTGAGCATGGGCACAAACCGGAAACTTCCGTATTCAATAACTTCAAAATCCGTTTCGCTCTTCCTTATAACGGCAGTCATTTCCTGTTCTTCAAACCCGACAGGGACAATTAAAACGCCGCCAATTTTGAGCTGAGTTTTAAGTCTTTCCGGGATTTCAGGCGCTCCACAAGTCACTATGATTTTGTCAAAAGGTGCATAGGCATGTAGCCCTTTGTAGCCATCTCCATAAAATGACTTGGGATAATAACCCAATTGCCGGAAAAGAATTCTCGACTTATTATACAATTCAATCTGTCGCTCGACGGTATATAATTTAGCACCCATCTCCAGTAAAACGCAGCTTTGATAACCGGAACCCGTACCTATTTCGAGCACCTTCTCCCCTTCATGAACGTCGAGTAATTCAGATTGAAAAGCGACCGTATACGGCTGTGATATGGTTTGTCCGGCCCCTATAGGAAAAGCTTTGTCTTCATAAGCGTGTTCTAAAAATGAAGTGTCGAAAAAGACATGGCGAGGTACTTTTCTCATGGCGGTTAAAACACCTTCATGATGAATGTCTTTCGATGCTAAATGATCAATGAGTTTAGAACGCAGTCCTTTATGTCGAGGGCTATCTTGCATTTCCTTAAATATGCCTGAAATTGGTTACTTTTGGCCTCAAATCTACGGATATGAAGTTGAAAGCAGGCGTTCTTGGAGCAGGACATTTGGGTAAAATTCACATTAAACTTTTGATTCAAAGCGATCGCTACGAAATGGTCGGTTTTTTTGATCCAAATCCCGAGAACAGCGCAAAGGTTTCCGAGGAATACGGAATACCTTCTTTTGACTCCATTTCAGCCCTTATCGATGCAGTGGATGTTGTGGATATTGTAACGCCCACGCTTTCTCATTTCGATTGCGCTGCAGAGGCTTTGAGAAAGTCAAAGCACGTATTTATTGAAAAGCCGATTACCAATACCGTTGCTGAAGCGGAAGAACTGATTCAGCTGGCTAAAGAGGCGGGTGTGAAGGCGCAAGTGGGACATGTAGAAAGGTTTAATCCTGCTTTTACGGCAGCCTCCCCGTTCATCAATCAACCCATGTTTATTGAAACGCATCGATTGGCGCAATTCAACCCCCGCGGAACAGATGTTCCGGTGGTTTTAGACTTGATGATTCACGACCTCGACATTGTACTTAGCATTGTAAAGAGTCCGGTAAAACGGGTTTCTGCAAGCGGGGTAAGCGTAGTTAGCGAAAGCCCCGATATCGCAAATGCGCGGGTGGAATTTGACAACGGCTGCGTCGCGAATTTGACGAGCAGTCGTATTTCCATGAAAAACATGCGCAAAACGCGAATTTTCCAAAGAGACGCCTACATCGCGGTAGATTTCTTGACCAAAGAAACCGAAGTGGTTCGGATGAAAAATGTGGAAGGTGAATTGGAAGATTACGCCATGGTACTCGATTTAGAAAATGGTAGCCAGAAGCAAATCTATTTTGAAAAACCCGACGTAGCGCCAAATAATGCAATCCTGGACGAATTGAACGCCTTGGCCGATTCAATCAATAACAATACGGAAACTGCCGTTACTTTAGAAGATGGTCATGCAGCATTAAAGCTCGCACACGATATTGTGGCCAAATTCAATGATAAGCTAACGCCGATAAGTGAATGAGAAAGTTTCTACCCCTTTTTATAGCGGCGGCCTTCGCGGCCGGATGTGGTTTCAATGAGAAACCAGAACAAATACCGGCTTACGTCAAGGTAGACGATATCTTGGTAAATGTTTCGAGTGGCCAAGGAACGGCATCGGACAATATTTCTGATGTATGGCTGTATTATGAGGATCCCCAATTGGGATATACCCTGCAAGGAGCCTACGAAATGCCCGCCACTTTCCCCATTCTAGCTGAGGGTGCTACGAATATTCAAATTCGAGGAGGAGTGCGAATATCGGGATTGAGCTCCCTGCGGCAGTTGTACCCTTTTTACAAATCTTATTTCGATACCATTCAACTCACTCCCGATGGAAATACGGTTCTGGAACCGGTTCTGGAATATTTCGAAGGCGTTACCTTCGGTTGGATCGAAGATGCTGAAGATCCAGGTCTCAGCCTAGAAGAAACGGAAACCTCCGATACCACTGTTCAACGCGTTTTCGGAGCGGATGCTTTCGAAGGAAACGCCTCACTCGCGTTTTACGTGGATACGGTGCGCCCTCTTTTCGCAGGATTCTGCGTTGAAGAGTATGATTTACCAAAAGGCGGTAGTCCCGTGTTTTTAGAAATCAATTACAAGTGCAATCAAGAATTCGTTATTGGTGTTTTGGGCAATTCTCCAGACGGCGTTACCGATTTGGTTTCACTCACGGTCCTTCCGAAGGAAGAATGGAACAAACTCTACGTTCAATTGACCAATCAGGTAAGCAATATTCAAAACGTAAACACGGTAGCCTACAAGGTTTATTTTGCTTCGCTTTTAAACCCTGCCGTTCAAGATGAAGGCTATGTTTTCATTGACAACATTAAGCTCGTTTATTAATGAATAAACGGCTACACGCGCTAAAGTATATAGTGTTCGACGTGCTTGCAGCTGCGGGAGCATGGACTTTGTTTTTCGCCTATCGGAAAACCGTTATCGAATCCAATAAATTCGGAATAAAAGTCCCGTTAGATTACGATCAAAAATTCTTCATTGGGCTTATTGGTGTCATTTCCTTTTGGATTCTATTGTACTGGACCTCCGGATTTTATAAAGACATTTATCGCAAAAGTCGTCTCCAAGAACTCGGACAAACCCTTTTGTACGTTCTTCTGGGAACTACAATCATATTCTTTGTGCTCATATTGGATGACACCATTGTAAGCTATAAGAGTTATTACAGTTCCTTTCTCACCTTATTCGGCCTTCAATTTATATTAACTTATATACCCCGGTTTGCCATTACATCGAACACTGCGGGTCGCATTCACCGGCGTGAAATTGGCTTTCCCACTCTTTTAATTGGGAGTAACGAAAATGCCGTAGAACTCTATCAAGAGTTGGAAGGAGCCCGGAAGTCTAGTGGAAATCGTTTCGTTGGCTTTGTCAGTGTAAATAATAATATTCAGTTTTTAGCCGCAAAGGAGTTAGATCATTTAGGGCCCTATACCGCATTGCCCAAATTACTGGAGGAGCATCAAATCGAGGAAGCTATTATTGCCGTAGAATCCAAGGAACACAGTAAAATTGAGGAGATTCTACATTTACTTGAAGAAGCGCCTGTGGTCATAAAAATGATCCCGGACATGTACGATATCCTTTCCGGGAAAGTCCGAATGCAGTCTATTTTTGGTACCGCGCTCATTGAGATACGTCATGAACTTATGCCCGTTTGGCAATTCACGATTAAACGCTTGATGGATATCTTTTTATCCCTTGCTTTTCTAATCGTCTTCTCCCCTATTTTGCTTTTTACAGCAATAATGACGCGATTGTCATCACCGGGCCCCATACTATTTAAGCAAGAACGCATTGGCCTGAATCGGAAGCCCTTTTCTATTATAAAGTTCCGCTCCATGTTCCAAGATGCGGAAAAGATGGGACCTCAATTATCTAGCGAAGAAGATCCCCGTATTACAAAGTGGGGAAGAATAATGAGAAAGTTCCGATTAGATGAACTTCCTCAGCTCTGGAATGTACTCAGATCAGACATGTCCTTTGTTGGCCCACGGCCCGAACGACAATTCTATATAGAACAAATAGAAAAAGAAGCGCCTCATTATCGTCATTTACACAAGGTGAAACCTGGGATTACCAGCTGGGGAATGGTGAAATATGGTTACGCGGAAAATGTGAAGGAAATGATTCAACGGATGAAATACGATATCATCTACATTGAAAACATGTCTTTATTTATTGACATTAAAATTCTCATTTATACCATCTTGATCGTTGCTCAAGGTCGTGGAAAATAAAATAACATGAAGAACATTACAGTGATTGGAGCTGGAACCATGGGAAATGGAATCGCTCACGTATTTGCTCAAAAAGGATTTAAGGTCAATTTAGTCGACTTAAGTCAAACCGCCTTAGACAAAGGAATGGCAACTATTTCGAAAAACCTCGATCGCCAAGTGGCAAAAGAACTTCTTACGGAAGATCAAAAGGCTTCTACCTTGTCGAATTTAACTCCCTTAACCGACCTATCGGTCGGATGTTCTTCTGCGGATTTGGTTGTTGAAGCAGCCACGGAAAACGTTGAATTAAAGCTTAAGATTTTTGGTCAGCTCGATTCCATCTGCCCGGAGGGCACTGTACTCGCTACAAACACCTCTTCCATTTCAATCACAAAAATAGGAGCTGCAACACAACGCCCGGATAAAGTGATTGGCATGCACTTTATGAACCCGGTTCCAGTGATGAAGTTAGTTGAAGTGATTCGCGGATACGCCACATCAGATGAAGTGACAAACGACATTATGGCCTTATCTGCCGGACTTGGGAAAGTGCCTGTAGAAGTAAACGATTACCCGGGATTTGTGGCGAACCGAATTTTAATGCCTATGATAAATGAAGCTGTTATCACGCTTCATGAAGGCGTAGCGGGTGTTGAGGAAATTGATACTGTTATGAAATTGGGAATGGCACACCCCATGGGACCGCTCCAATTGGCTGATTTTATTGGCTTGGATGTTTGCTTGTCTATTATGCGCGTTTTGTACGACGGATTGGGAAACACAAAATATGCGCCCTGTCCACTCTTAGTGAATATGGTCACGGCTGGAAAACTAGGAGTGAAATCAGGAGAAGGCTTCTACGACTACAGCGAGGGGATTAAGAATGCGAAGCTAAGTCGTCAGTTTTCAAAATAAACTCGTCTTCTTCGTTTTGCGGTGGATACGTGTAATTGTATACATGTAGAAACATGACTACGTAAAATACGCTGAAATAAGCTCCCACAGCTGTAGACAGTATAAACGAAACCATATTCGGAGCCCAGAATAGTAGTGTACTCAGGATAATCCCCATGAAGGCGGTAATGAGTATGGCTACGAAAAACAGTAGAAATACGGTCCACCAGTTTTGAATTACCATGTTATAACTGGCTTTTATTGCATCTAGGAAAGTAAGGTCTAAGAATACTACCAAGTATAAAGACATGGACCAACAAACCAGCAAAAATATCCCGGGAATAACAAAGGCGATAAAAGGAACAATCAAAAGTATCACCAGAAGTAGACCAGTTGCGAGTACCCAAGGCCATTTTCTCAGTGAAACTCGTAAAATTTCGCTCCAGGAATAAGGCTCGCCGCCCCATTGACGAAATACAGCCCAAGCATTGACGCAAAAGAAGTACATCGTTACGAGTCCGAGAAGCCAAGAAACGATTTGAAAATCTTGAAACTCTTCACTTATCGCAAGCACCTCTTCAAAATCACCCTGAACCGCCAATTGAACTATTTCTTGCGCATCTGCTGTGACGTACGACTGCATAATGGCAAGCGGAACGTAGTACACAAAGAAGAACTGTGCCCAGAATTGTTTATGCTCTCGAATTAAATCGTTCGTATCGGCTAAGATTTCAGAAAAAGACAAACGTGTAATCAAGCGCATGGATAAGAGGTTTGCCGTCAAAAGTATTATTCCACTGCCCTACCTGCAAAATTTCAGATGAAAAAGAATTGATTCCGCAAAATAGTTGGCTATTTTCGAGGTATGGATTTCAGCATTCTATTTACTTCTGAGGGTTTAATCGCGCTGGCAACTTTATCGTTTTTGGAAATCGTATTGGGAATCGACAATATTATTTTCATTTCCATTCTAACCAATAGACTTCCAAAAGAAATGCGGCCAAAAGCACGGGCCGGCGGAATCGGTTTAGCATTGGTAGCTCGAATAGTTATGCTCCTCGGAATTACCTGGATCATAGGCTTTACAGAGCCTTTATTTGAAGTGATAGGTCATGAAGTTACCGGTCGCGATTTGATTTTGTTTTTCGGTGGTTTATTCCTCCTCGGAAAAAGCACATTTGAAATTCATCACAAAATAGAGGGCGACGACACCAATAACCCTGAAGAAAAAGAATCTGGCGCAGAGGCTGTCAAAAAAGGGTTCATGGGCATCTTAGTGCAAATCGCCGTGCTGGATATTGTATTCTCGTTTGACAGTATTTTAACCGCAATCGGCATGACCGAACATGTTTCGATCATGATTGTTGCCGTAATAATATCCTTAATAATCATGCTCATATTTTCCGGAGCAATTGCCGGATTTATCGAAAAACACCCTACTCTTCAAATGCTTGCTCTCTCTTTTTTAATACTGATTGGGTTCTTGCTTATTGCGGATAGTTTTCATTATCACGTGCCCAAAGGGTATGTCTACTTTGCAGTATTCTTCTCGCTTTCAGTGGAGTTACTCAATATTCGAATTAGAAATAGAAAATCAAATAAAAATAAGATTCATGGATAAGCCGTATGTAAATGGAATGCTCAGAGAAGACGCTTTGGCGGGGAAACGCATTGTGGTAACTGGAGGCGGAACCGGACTTGGTAAAAGTATGGCTACGTATTTTTCAGAGTTAGGAGCAACAGTAGCTATCACCAGTCGAAAGCTGGATGTTTTGGAAAAAACGGCTGAGGAAATGAGCAGCGCAACAGGTAATAAGGTGTATGCACTTGCCTGCGACGTTCGCGAATACGATCAGGTTGAGGCCATGCGCGATGCGGCCGTGGAAAAAATGGGCGGAGTAGATATCCTATTGAATAATGCAGCAGGCAACTTCATATCGCCAACAGAGCGACTATCCCACCGAGCGTTTGACACGGTGATTGATATCGTCTTAAAAGGAACAAACTATTGCACGCTTGCTTTCGGTAAAATGTGGATTGAAGCGAAGCAGCCAGCAACGGTTCTTAACATCGTAACTACCTATGCATTTACTGGATCCGGTTATGTAGTTCCGAGCGCCACCGCCAAAGCAGGTGTTTTGGCTCTTACACGCTCCTTGGCTGTAGAATGGGCCAAATACGACATTCGATTTAACGCAATTGCTCCGGGCCCATTCCCGACAAAAGGCGCTTGGGATCGATTGCTTCCGGGCGATTTAAAAGATAAACTGGATGTAAGTCAACGAGTTCCCTTGCGCCGCGTGGGCGAACACCAGGAATTAGCCAATTTGGCGGCCTATTTAGTTTCAGACTTCTCCGCTTATATGAATGGCGAAGTCGTGACTTTAGACGGCGGCGAATGGCTTCAGGGTGCCGGGCAGTTCAATATGATGGACTTAGTGCCTCAAGAAATGTGGGACCTACTTGAGCAGATGCGTAAAGGGAAATCTTAACCCTTGTTCACTGGCTCTGGTGCTCTTTTTTGCGCATAGCGCTCAAAGTATAGCGTGCGGACAATTCCGTCTGCAAGTCCAATTTTTGGTACATGTACTTTCTGCGCCTGACTGCTTTTCATTACCGCTAAGAATATTTGAGAAGCGGGGACAATAACGTCCGCACGATCGACATTTAAATCGAGCTTTAATACGCGCTCTTGCAGAGTCAGCGCCTCTAAACGCGCCATAGATTCATTCAAGTATTTTAAGTCGATTGGCTTTCCCAATGACAAACCCGACATCTTAAAAAGCTTATTTATATTACCACCAGATCCGATAATCTCCACATTCTTGAACTTCTTGGTGTGCTTTTCGATCCATGTGTGAAATTCCTTCCAGTGCTTTGGCTTAACGCGTTCTGTCAAAATTCGAATTGTGCCAATATTGAATGATTTGCTGGCTGCTTTATCTTGACCACTAAAAAGGGTTAACTCCGTACTACCCCCTCCTACATCCACATATAGATATGTTTTGTTTGGATTTAATAATTGCTCAATATGAGTCGAGTAAATAATATCCGCTTCTTCTTTACCGCTGATAATATTGATATCAATACCGCTTTCCTCTGCTATTTTAGCTATTACCCCCGTGCCATTGTCGGCTTCTCGCATCGCTGATGTAGCGCAAGCTTTGTAGTCGATCACTTCATTGACGAGCATAATATGCCGAAAAGCTTTCATGGCGTGTATCAATCGCTTGACATTTCGCTTTCCAATTTTTCCTTTCGTAAAGACGTCGGCCCCCAGTCGAATGGGCATCCGAATTAGTGAGGACTTTCTAAACAAGGGCCCTTCGGATGTTTCAATAACATTAGTAACCAACAATCGAACAGCATTCGTTCCTATATCAATCGCTCCAATTCTCTTATACTGCATAATTCCTACTCCTGATTCTCGAGGGCTTGATAATGTTCTTCAAATACAACTTGAGACCGGTGGCTCTCCAAAGACCCGGTACGTCTGTATTTGTTGTCATAGTCTAGGTCGTGCCACCTAGATTTAACATTATCTGACCATCCAACATTCAAATTTTCAATAATCTCTTTTTTACTCTTCTCATCGTATACAGGACAAGTTACCTCTACTCTACTATCGAGATTTCTCGTCATTAGATCCGCCGATGAAATGTAAACAAGTGCATCCTCTCCATATCCAAATTTGTAGACGCGGGCGTGTTCCAAGTATTTGTCGACAATAGATATGGCTTCCACATTTTCACTAATGCCTGGCACTCCCGGAATTAAAGAGCACATACCCCGAATATTCAAGCGAATTTTCACTCCCGCTTTCGAGGCTTCGTACAGCTTCTCGACCATTTCTGGATCCACTAAGCTATTCATTTTGAAATGGAGCTGGGCCTCACGGCCCGATTTCGCCTTTTCAATTTCTAAATCAATGAGTGCGGTAAATCGCTCCCGCGTATAATGCGGCGATACAATGAGATGCTTATAGGTCGGGACAAAAAAGTTATTCTGGAAAAACTTAAAGACCCAATTCACTTCTTTTGTGATCCTTTCATCCGAGGTGAACAACCCATAATCACAATAAAGTCGCGCCGTCTTTTCATTAAAATTACCCGTGGAAACGCAAGCGTAGCGTGTTTTGGAACCCTCTGAATTCCATCTGTTAATTAAAACAAGCTTGCTGTGTACCTTCAACGAAGGCACCCCATAAATTACATTTACTCCCTCATCTTGAAGCCTCTTGGTCCATTTTATATTCGCCTCTTCGTCGAATCGCGCTTGCAATTCAATGACCACGGTTACTTTCTTCCCGTTTTTTGCGCCATTTACCAGGGCGTTTAGAAACTGTGAGTTTTTCGCAGCGCGATATAAGGTAGCTTTAATCGATGTGACTTGCGGATCAATTGCAGCTTCACGAAGCAAACGAATTAAATAGGCAAAGCTCTGATAGGGATAATGAAGCAGAACATCTTCCTTATCAAGCACTGCGAACATACTTTTTTCCCGCTCGAAGGAAGGCACAGTGCAAGGCTTCGGATTTCGATATTCCAAATGTGCGCCACCGACATTGGGAAAACTCATAAGGTCCTTTTTATTGTGGTATCGTCCGCCGGGAATCAGGCTATCGCTCTCGGCGTCTGCGCCGAGGCCTTTCATTAAATACGCCAATAAATCTTTGGGCATTTCCTTGTCGTAAACGAATCGCACGGGTTCACCCTTTCTCCTGGCTTTCACCGACCGTGATATTTTATCAACAAAAGAACGAGATACATCATTGTCAATATCCAATTCAGCATCTCGGGTGAGCTTAATTGTAAAGGCACTTATTTCATCAAACTCAAAGGTGGCGAAAATTCGATCTAAGAAATAGCGAATCACATCGTCTAAGTAAATGACATACTTTTCTTCTCCTCGATTCGGCAACACTAAAAAACGCGGGAACACTTCCGAAGGAATCTCAATTAACGCGTATTCCACTCGAGAATCAGAACCTTTTTTAATCAACTTAACTGCATGATAAATCGATTTATCGCGCAGCATCGGAAAACGGTTCACATAATTCAACATAATGGGAACGAGTGCCGGACTCAGTTTCTCTTCAAAATAGGACTTAATAAAAGCTTGCTGATTCTTGTCGAGATCCGTTTCATTAACTAAAAAGATCCCTTCCGACCGAAGGTCGCTTTTGATATCATTAAATATCCCTTCAAACGATTTTTGCTGATCTAAGACAATTTCATTCAGTTGATTCAGTAGTTTCTTCGGCGAAGTACCGGACAATAAGTCAGCGGCTTGCTTCCCCAACACTGAAAGTCGACGAACTGTAGCGTATCGTACACGAAAAAACTCATCTAAATTATTTGAGAAAATACCGAGGAAATGCATGCGTTCAATGAGGGGAACACGCTCATCCGCAGCTTCTTGAAGTACTCTGCCGTTAAATAAAAGCCAACTTTTTTCTCGGTCTAACAGCGGGGTCGGATCCATTATTCTTTTTGCTTATCTCGTTTACGTGGGTAATCAAAGAAAACTAATTCCGCGTTTCGATCTAAATCGGACCAAGAAGAAATGTCGAATTTTAAACAAGCCACCCCCGTAGTAGGCACATGATCAATGTGATGCTCAATACAGTAATTGACCAATTGGGTAATGGTCGGATTATGCCCAAAGATCATAGCCGCGTCGTATTGATCATCGATATCGGTGATCAATTCAACAAGCGTTTGCACACTTGCCCCGTAAATAGACTCGTTAATTTGTACTTCCGAAAATGGAATGCTCAATTTCCGAGCGAAAATAAGCGCGGTATGCAGAGCTCGAGTAGCTTGACTTGAAATAATAAGATCGGGAACGTCGCCCTGTTCTAACATCCATCCAGCAGTACTATAAGCATCGCGCACTCCACGGCCTTTTAAAGGTCGGTCCACATCGGCTAAGTCAGCCGTTTTCCAGCTGCTCTTAGCGTGTCTTACGACGAATAACTTCTTCATTGTTTAGAGTAATTCATTGGCCAAATTCGCTAACTCCGATCGCTCTCCTTTTTCTAAGGTTATATGCGCAAAAAGCTTGTTCCCTTTTAGTTTGTCAATAAGATACGATAATCCGTTACTCTGCGAATCCAAATACGGAGTATCGATCTGATGAATATCTCCCGTAAATATAATCTTGGTGTTTTCTCCAGCCCTTGAAATAATCGTTTTCACCTCATGCGGAGTGAGGTTTTGCGACTCATCGACTATGAAAATGACGTTCGAAAGGCTTCGCCCACGTATATATGCCAAGGGCGTCACTATGATCTTTTCTTGATTGACCATTTCGTCAATCCGCTTATATTCTTTGTCTTGTTCGTTAAACTGATTCTTGATAAACTTCAAATTATCCCATAAAGGCTGCATGTACGGATTGATCTTGGACTTAATGTCTCCAGGAAGGAATCCAATGTCCTTATTACTCAAAGGAACAATTGGACGAGCTAAGTACACCTGCTTAAAGTTTCTGCGTTGTTCCAAACTACCTGCGAGTGCAAGCAGTGTTTTTCCTGTTCCAGCTACGCCCTGAAGAGAAACCAATTTGATTTCAGGATTCAATATTGCGTGCATTGCAAACGTTTGCTCTGCGTTTCTGGGCTTTACGCCGTAGGTCATTTTCTTCTCTACGCGCTCAATTGTATGCTCGAACGGATTATAGTAGCACAGCGCTGAACTTTTCGAGCTTTTTAAGATGTAATTGTGGTTATTGACAAGCTTGAAATATTTCTCCGCTTTATCGGCGTCGACGGTCGGACTCTTAAACAAAGAATCTATAAACTTCTGGGGTACGCCATCTACTACAGCCTTTCCGGAGTGAAGGTTCTCAACATCTTTTATTTTCCCCGTCTCATAGTCTTCCGCATGCATATTTAAGGCTTTCGCCTTCAAGCGAAGATTCACGTCCTTTGTTACCAGAATGACCTTCTTATCTTTTTCTTCTAGCGTCAAACTCAGAGCGGCATTGAGAATTTTATGGTCCATTTTCTTACCAACGTACACCTCTTCCGCGTTGATTTTGAGGTCCGGCATGTTCATGATAACCTTGAACTTACCTCTTTTTGGGCCATTTATTGCCGTCCATTCTTGAAGGCTATTCGTTCCAGAAAGGTCGTCGATATACCGAATAAACTGTCGTGCTTCGTAATTCTTGGTGTCATTCCCGCGCTTGAACTCATCCAATTCTTCTAAAACTGTAATAGGGATGGCAACGTCGTGCTCATCGAAATTTAGAATGGATCTGTGATCGTGGATAATCACAGATGTGTCGAGAACAAAGATTTTCTTTTGTTTTTTCGCCCGAGTCGTTTTGGCCATGTATGTATCGATTTTCAGCTATAATAAGTATCTTTCATTAAGAGCGAGTTACGGCCGCTTCATTATTATGAACATTTTATTAAGACCAAGTGCCTAACGGCACGATACATATGCTCGTTCCATTTTCCAAAATTCACTTCGCCCTTATCATCGATTGGGTCGACTCTCCAGAGCTTATGATGCTCTATTCTGGACCTGATTTCGAATACCCCTGGACCAAAAAAGTACTTTCTGAATATTTAGAAAATGTTAAGGATCGTGAGCGCTTTATTTATGCGGAAAACGACGAGCCAATCGGGTATGGCGAAATACTGTACAATGGCGAGTATCAGCCGCGATTGGGTCGATTGCTCATTGGCGGTTCTCAGAACCGGGGAAAAGGCCATGGCCAAGTGCTGATTCGAGAGCTCATTAGATATATCCGCGCCAAAAACACAGACCAAACCGTTTATTTATACGTGTATTCAGACAATGCTCGGGCGCTCCGCGCTTACGAAAAAGCGGGCTTCAAAAAAGCAATAACGTCACCGTTTGCCTTACCCGATATAAACAAAAGAGTCTGGCTGATGAAGTACGATTAATCAGTAGGCTCGAGTTCGAAGAGGTTCTCAACAGGCATTTTAAACAATGCGGCCATCTTAAGTGCCAATACCGTGGAGGGAACATACTTTTCCCCCTCTATAGCATTAATCGATTGCCGACTAACCCCTATTTTCGCCGCTAATTCAGCTTGTGTCATTTTAATTCGAGCTCGCTCAATTCTTATATTATTCTTCATTTCTCATAGCTTTTTGCTCTGCCCTCAAACGAACTCTGAATCTTAATACAAATATCAGAAGTAAAGAAAACAGGTTAATTGTCATCACCGTGAAAAAAGGAGATCCATAAATGAAAATAATGGCCAGCAACAGAATGCCGTAATTCCAATAGAGTGCCCACACCAATGACTCGAGTCGAAGCCGTTGAATGAATTCATCTTCCACGGGCTCTTTTGACAAGGCCACGAAAACGCTTCCCACTAATGAGGCTATTCCAATCAGCTCATCCGTCAAGTCATTTTCAATAAACTTGAAAAAGACCGTATCGAAAAAGTTCTCTTCACCCCAAATGGCGAAAGCTGTTCCTTCGATAAATCCAAGGTCATAATCCATGATTATATATATGATGCCAAATAGTAAGCTCGGAACAAGTAATATCCATCCAATCTTTCTGAACGAATAGGGGAATAAATAATTTGATTTCATAATGTATGTTTTACTTTACCAAAAGTAAAATATACTTTACATTATGCCGATAAAACTTAACATTTATTCCAAAAAAAAAAGCCGACCCTTATGGATCGGCTTTTCAATTTTAGTGACGGCGATTATTTCTTCTCGTCGTCAACCTCTTCAAACTCCACATCGGTTACGTCCTCTGCTGAGTCATTCGATTCAGGCGCTTCTCCTGCATCGGCTCCAGCATCTGGGCCTTGCTCTTGTTGCGCTTTATACATTTCTTCGGAAGCATTTTTCCAAGCCTCATTGATTTTCTCCATGGAAGCATCAATAGCGGCGACGTCTTGTGATTGATGAGCGGCTTTCAATTCAGTCAAGGCAGACTCAATAGGCGCTTTTTTATCGTCAGAGAGTTTGTCTCCAAACTCAGAAATTTGCTTTTCCGTTTGGAAAATCATGGCATCTGCACCATTGATTTTATCTACTTTTTCTTTCGCAGCTTTATCTGAATCAGCATTTGCTTCTGCTTCTTTCTTCATGCGTTGAATTTCGTCATCGCTCAAGCCACTAGAAGCTTCAATTCGTATACTCTGCTCTTTATTTGTAGCCTTATCCTTTGCAGAAACATTCATAATACCGTTTGCATCGATATCAAACGTTACTTCGATCTGAGGGATACCACGCGGCGATGGTGGAATACCATCTAGGTGGAATTTACCGATAGACTTATTGTCAGAAGCCATAGGTCGCTCCCCTTGGAGTACGTGAATCTCAACACTAGGCTGATTATCGCTCGCTGTAGAGAAGGTTTCCGATTTTTTAGTTGGTATTGTTGTATTCGACTCAATCAAACGAGTCATTACACCCCCCATCGTTTCAATACCCAACGATAGAGGTGTTACATCTAAAAGAAGAACGTCTTGTACGTCTCCAGAAAGAACACCTCCTTGAATACCGGCTCCTACTGCCACTACTTCATCCGGGTTAACTCCTTTCGACGGTTTCTTTCCAAAGAACTTCTCAACGACTTCCTGAATCGCTGGAATTCTCGTTGATCCACCGACAAGAATTACCTCATCTACCTCAGACGTTTGCATCCCCGCATCTGAAAGAGCTTTCTTACATGGCTCTAAAGAGCGCTCGATTAATTTCTGCGCTAATTGCTCGAATTTTGCACGAGATAAAGTGCGCACTAAATGCTTGGGACCACTCGCTGTAGCGGTTACATATGGCAGGTTAATTTCCGTTTGCGTGGAGCTCGACAATTCGATTTTCGCTTTTTCGGCAGCGTCTTTCAAACGCTGTAAAGCCATTTTATCATCACGTAAATCCATGGACTCTTCAGCCTTGAATTCTTCTGCCAACCAATCGATAATAACCTGATCAAAATCGTCACCACCTAAGTGGGTGTCTCCATTGGTCGATTTTACTTCAAATACGCCGTCTCCTAATTCGAGAATAGAAATATCAAAAGTACCTCCTCCTAAATCAAAAACAGCGATCTTCATGTCTTGATCTTTACGGTCGAGCCCGTATGCCAGAGCCGCTGCAGTTGGTTCGTTGATGATTCTACGGACTTTTAATCCGGCAATTTCTCCCGCTTCTTTGGTTGCCTGACGCTGTGCGTCATTAAAATATGCCGGAACGGTTACAACCGCTTCTGTTACTTCTGCCCCAAGATAATCTTCAGCCGTTTTCTTCATTTTTTGAAGAACCATGGCTGAAATTTCCTGTGCAGTATAATTTCTATCGTCGATAGCAACACGCACTGTGTCGTTATCTCCTTTAACCACATGATACGCTACACGTTTTGCTTCTGTTGAAACATTGCTGTAACGCTCACCCATAAATCTCTTAATGGAATAAATAGTTTTCTCCGGGTTGGTAATGGCTTGGCGCTTCGCCGGATCCCCGACTTTACGCTCTCCACCTTCTACAAAAGCAACAATAGATGGCGTAGTACGCTTCCCTTCGCTGTTTTGAATCACCACCGGTTCGTTACCTTCCATCACCGACACACAGGAGTTAGTCGTTCCTAGGTCAATTCCGATGATCTTGCTCATTATATTGAATTTTAATTATACGCTTGTTGAACAGCGCAGTTAGGTCAATGACCGTGCCAACGGTTTAGGCATAAAGAAAATGTCAGTTTCGCTACCCTGAAATCGAGCGAAACTGACATTTTTGCTGACATTGCGTCAGAATATTAGTCACAGAAAAAAGTATCTACCTGATTATTCGCAGGTAATACATCGTACCATGCAAACCTTAAACCATTGGTGATTTGACTACAAGCTAAGGAGTCGTTCGTCCAATTTCGATCTTGAGGATTCGCGGGATTTCTCAATATACGTTCCGTATATACATTCTCCGAGTGGCGCGAACTAAACAATCCTACACCATTAATCACATTTGTATAAGGAGGACGGTCTTGAACAATTCCCGTTTGAGGTTCATAGATCTGCTGATACAGAGCGAACTCTTCTGTTGAGG
>CBFIAJ010000031.1:0-21587 GCA_965660515.1 Flavobacteriales bacterium
GTTTTAATGATTGTATCAGTAAGCTTCCTCGCTGCTTCACGGTTGCGTCGAAACCACAATTCAGGCTCGATCAACTCGAGCTCCATCACAAGTGGTTCGTTCGCTTTATTTCGGACTAAATCGACCCGAGCATAAACGGGTAACGAAGGACAGGCGTCAAGTGCAGCTTCCGCGATGGAAAGTTCTTCTGCATCAGGGTCGTGGTCATCAAGCGTTCCGCCGAAATCATCTTGTACTCTAAAATCGCCTTTCTTGGCTCTTTTTCTCACGGCATGAGAAAATGTTTTTCCAAAGTAAATTAAGGAAACTTCCCCCTCTGTTAAAATCCGTTCTTGAAAGGGCTGAAGCATCATAGCCTCCTTCTGAATCAATTGTTCGAATAGTTCAGCGTGCTCTTCGATATTATCTCGCCGAAGGCGATAAGTATGACGCGCCGAGCCGGAAACGGTAGGCTTTAAAATTGCTTCAGCGTACGGACTCTGTTCGTAAAAATTCTGAAGTGAGCTATTGCTCCTAGCTTCTGCAATTGAAGTAGGAACTACGGAAACGCCCGCGGCCTCCAGATCAAGCAAATAATGCTTGTCCATATTCCAGAGAAGAGTCTCTGACGAATTTATAAGCTGGGTTTGTTCCTTCGCACGGTTTAACCAATCCTGAAATTCTGGGAAGCAGTGAAAGTAATCCCAAGTCGCTCTGAAAAGAGCGAAACGAGTCTTTTTCCAATCAAAGTTAGGATCGTCCCAAGATCTTCTGGTGACACGGAAGCCTTTGGCCATCAACGCTTCACTAACTAGTCGATCCTCCGTAAGTATGTTCTGTACATATTCATCGGGCGCCTTCGGCGCGACGTACTCTTTCTGGGTAAGTAGTACGATATCCCAATCAAAAGTATCCAAGGAGGATTAAGCTTTACCTAGTTTCTTCAAGAAGCGGGTATGCTCAGCCAATGCCATAACGAAGCTGGGTTGACTGTAATAAGGTAAATTATATTCGAGCGCCGTCTCTTTCACGATTTTCGAGATCTTCTTGTAATGAACGTGACAGATATTAGGGAAAAGGTGATGCTCAATTTGAAAGTTTAATCCACCCACATACCAACTGAAAAAGCGGCTTTTTGGAGCGAAATTAGTCGTTGTTAAAAGCTGGTGAATCGCCCAGTTGTTTTCCATACTCCCTTTATCATCCGGTAAGGGGAAATCGGTGTCCGGCATCACGTGTGCCGGTTGAAATATGGCGCTCAAAATTAACCCCGAGATCAAATGCATGATCACAAATCCAATAAGTGTATACCACCAAGGACCACTTGTGAAGTACATAGGAATGGCCATGATGTATACGTAGTAAATGACCTTCCAGCTAATTAATTCAGAAAGCAAAACACCCCATCGTTCACGAACGTCGGCGATATTTTTCTTTTTGTATCGAGCCAATTGGATAAACTCTTTTGCCGTCATCCAGAAAAGGGTCATCAAAGAGTAAAAGAACCAAGCATAAATGAATTGAAACCGGTGAAACCAATAACGCTTACTGTGCGGTGTAAAGCGCATTACAGGTATGGTTTCAATGTCCTCGTCCATGCCGTGAACATTAGTATAGCTGTGGTGAAGTACGTTGTGTTGTAATTTCCAGTTCTTCGCATTGCCACCGAGTACGTTTACGGTATATCCAAGAATTGTGTTCACCCATGGAATTCGGGAATAAGCACCGTGGTTCGCATCGTGCATTACGGCCAATCCAATTCCGGCCATTCCAGTTCCCATAAATGCCCATAAAATCATCTCTTCCCAAAAAACGTCTGCCGCGCCAAAAACGAGAAGAAAATAAGGGACAAAATAAAGGGCGAGCATGAAAATGGTTTTGAAAACCATGGTTCCATTCGCGTACCGAGAAATATTGTTTTCTTTAAAGTAGTCATTAACTCGAGCGCGCAGCGTCTTTACGAATTCAGCATCTTGCGATCGAGGGAAGGTGATTTTCTTTAACTGCATAGGTTCATATTGAAGTGCGTAAAGATAAGCAATATAGTGTCACTATTGTTCTTCAAATGATCGCGTTAACAAAACATCAGAATCGATTAAATCATAAATACCGCGCTTCTTATTCCTAGCCGCTTAATAAACAAACGATTATGGATTTTTACAAACGAATTCTCGAATTACCAGCTCACCTTGGTTGAGATCTCACCAAGTGGTTTTCGACTGCGTTCCGTTTGTTCTCTTGTTTTAAAAGGCTCGTCAAGAAGTGAAGCAGAAGCTCTCTTGCCGACGGCTAAAAAGCAAATCGGAACTTCATTTTCCGAAAACCTGAACTTTTCAATCGTTTGCCCATGGAAATACCCGCCAAGCATGTGAACGTTCAAGTTCATTTCTGTGGCTTGAAGTGTTAATTGAGCGTTTGCAGCTCCGACGTCGTGCATATAATGCCTGTTCGCCTGCCCACTTCTCTCAAAGTTGGTCTTTCCCGTTGCCAGTATTAATGCGCCGGCATTTTTAACCCACGGTTTGTTTCCATCCATCAATAATGCCCACATTTCATCAAATTCAGGAGTCCCCTGCAATGCGTAATAATAGCGCCAAGGTTGTTCGTTCATAGAGCTCGGTGCCCAATGGGCCGCCTCAATTAGAGTCAAAACTTCGGATTCCGCCAAAGGGATGCGCTCATAAGACCGACCGCTCCATCGTTTCCGCATAAGCTCCGAAATTGGATGTTCTGTATCGGCGTATTTCAATCGTTCTATTTCTAAATCTGTCATAATATTTAATTCATGGGTACTTCCATGAGAAGCACCTCTGTATTATCGGTTTTTGAAATTAGTTCAATTTCTTTGGCGTTGGTAACTCCAATACCATCTCTGGTGTTCAAATTTTGTCCCATTAATTCAAGGCTCCCCGAGATTACAAATACGTAAAGTCCGTTTTTTACATCCTTAAGTCCATATTCAATACGTTCATTCAATTTAAATTTCCCCATGTGAAACCACGCATCTTGATGAATCCATACGCCCTCATCATTTGGGTTCGGGCTCAGTACTTGTTGCAGTCGGCCCTCACGGTCCGATGGGTTCAAAGTAAGCTGATCATAACGCGGAGTTACCCCTTTTTCTCTTGGGAATATCCATATCTGGAGAAACTTCACCTCGCGATCGCTATTCCCATTCATTTCACTGTGTGAAATTCCGGTTCCGGCGCTCATGACTTGAATATCGCCCGATCTGATAATTCCATCGGTACCCATGCTGTCTCGATGACGTAAATCGCCCTCTAATGGAATGGAAATTATTTCCATGTCGCTGTGTGGATGGGTTCCAAACCCCATTCCGCCCGCTACGGTATCGTCGTTCAATACACGTAGAACGCCAAAATTCATCCGTTCGGGATTGTAATAGTTTGCGAAACTAAAGGTGTGTTTGCTGTTCAGCCAACCGTGATTGGCACGACCTCTAGAATCGGCCTTATGCAGGGTGTATTTGATTTCTTTATCTGTAATGTCCATAATAGTATACTTTAATTGCCCTACAAATTTCGGACTATCGATACGTCTAACCATTGAACTAGAACAATATCGATGTCAATCAGCTACCCCTGAACCCGACGTCTTCTAATCTTGCTCAAAAATTCCGGCGTAATTCCGAGGTAAGCAGCAATATGGTGCTGGGCGATACGCCTTGGTAAATCGGGATATCGTTTCAAAAAGTCTTCATAGCGCTGTTCGGCAGACTGGGCTAGAGTGGTTACAAATCGGTGTTGTAGGGCACTCAAGGCACGCTCGAGTAATTGCCTGAATAATCGTTCAAAAGCGGGAACACGAGCGTACAGCTCTTCTTTGTTTTTATTCTTGATTATCAGAATGCTGCAGTCTTCAAGGGCTTGAATATATAGTTCAGCAGGTCGTTGGTCTATTTTGGATCCTAAGTCAGAGATCCACCAGTCTTCTGTCGCGAACATTAAGTTTACTTCGGAACCGTTTTCATCCATGTAAAAAACACGCAAGCATCCTTCGGTTACGAAGGCTTCCCAATCACAGATTTCGCCCGCTTTGAGCAAGAATTCTTTCTTTTTTACTTTTCGCTCCGCAAGGAGGCTATGGAAATAAGTGCGCTCATCCTTACGGATAGAAATGCACCGATCGATATAGGCATCGATTCCGATTTTCATTTCGATTTCTTTTTGCTCGATCTGGCGATCGGATTAAAATCGAGGCAGGCCTTAACCCATTTGTCGAGCTGATCTTCTAAATCTAATCCTTCAGCCGAAACGAAATAAAATCCACGCATTCTTTTACCAGTGAAGTCCATTTTTTGAGCTCCTGGTTTAGAAAGCCGCATTTCTTCATTTTCGGGCCCTAAGCGCGCCATCAAATTGTCTTTTACGACACCTACACACATTTTATCATCGACCATGAAGCAGATTCCACCAAACATTTTCTTTTCTTCAAAGTCGGCTCCCTGCCGCTTTAATGATTGGTGTACTCGTTCTGCTAAATGTTCGTTACAGGCCATTTTGGATTCATTTATGGACAATCACAGGCACTAAAATCTTTCCCCTTAAAACCCAATACTAAGGTCAATGTGTCTTGGTTTTCCACCTTCATCATCCAAGGCCGTTCTTTGTGTTCGATCCAGTAATGGCCATTGGGTTGTTTTCTGGGTTCACTTGCACGAAAATCTACATCGCCATACCACCAGAATCCGACCATGGCAGCAGAATCTAATTCCAGGCAATTAACTTGACAATCGGCAGAATCGGTAAAAGCCAAAGTGCCTTGACGGAGCTGACTCAGTACACGTGCATTCGGAAAATAGGTACAAGAAATATCGGTTCTATTGCCAAAAAGGGCGTAGACAAAACCGATTCCTATTAGAACTCCAACACCGTAGTACTTAAAACGCTGAATAATTTTCAAAAGTGGTGATTTTGGTCAAAGGTAATGCGAATTCAATTTATTTAGAATCACATCGCCGCAAGGAGTAGGTCGAGATTTTTCCATGGCAATTTGTACCATTCACCGATTCCTTTGTTGGTCAAGACGCCGTTGTACATATAAAGTCCTTCTCTCAATCCTCTATTGAAACGAACCATGGCATCGATTCCTCCATATTCGCCGGCGCTCATTAATATTGGCATAAAAATATTACTCAAACTTAAGCTGGCCGTTCGGGCAACGCGACTGGCAATGTTTGGGACACCGTAATGAACCACCTCGAATTTCTTAAAAGTGGGCCGCTCATGGGTGGTGATTTCGGAGGTTTCCAAGCAACCGCCTTGGTCAATACTTACGTCAATCACTACGGATCCGGGTTTCATTTGCTGCACCATTTCTTCCGTTACCACACAAGGAGTTCGGCCTTCGTCTGCTCTTATGGCTCCAATGACCACATCGGCCCGTTTAAGGGCCTTTTCCAAAACTTTTGGCTGCAAAACACTGGTTGCAATTCGCTGGTGTAAATCGTTCTGAAGTCGGCGCAAACGGGTTAAACTCTTATCGAATACTTTTACTTGTGCTCCGAGTCCCAAGGCCGCTCTGCAGGCGAATTCTCCAACCGTTCCGGCACCTAGAATTACGACGTCGGTAGGGCCTACTCCACTAATGCCGCCCAACATGAGTCCTTTTCCATTATTTGCATTGCTCATGAGCTCTGCAGCGATTAAAATAGCGGTGTTTCCAGCAATTTCACTCATAGAGCGAACTACCGGAATAATGCCGTCATCGTCTCGCATATAATCAAAAGCAATGGCCGAAACGTGCTTGTTCATCAACGCTTTGAAATAGCGATCGTCTTGAATCTTTAACTGCAGGGCGCTGATGAGCGTTTGCTTACTCTTCATGAGTCCAATCTCATCAAGCGTTGGCGGATGGACTTTTAAAATGGTGTTTGCTTCGAAAATCTTGTCCGAATTGTAGCAAATTTCTGCGCCAGCATCGGAATACTCTTTATCTGAAAAACTGGCATGTTCACCAGCTCCGCTTTCAACGCGAATCTGATGTCCATGACTTACGAGCACTTCCACCGCATCGGGCGCCAGGGCGATGCGCTTTTCCATGAATTCGGTTTCTTTCGGGATGCCGATAAATAGCTCTTGCTTTTTTCGTCCGATCTCAATACGCTCTTCTTGCGGCATTAAGGTTTCTGAGGAGAAACTCAGAAATTGGGGTTGGGTACTGGCCATTAATTATCCATTTGAATATGACGAGTAGAATGTACAACATCTATTCGAATTTGGTGTACTTCCTCCGGGAGGATGGAGCCAATTTTGTTCGGCCATTCCATAAAACACCAGGCGTTTCGGTCGAAATACTCTTCAATTCCAAAATCATAAGCTTCTTCGGGATCGTTTAACCGGTAAAAGTCGAAGTGAAAAATAGGCTGCCCTTCGGCTGTGGTATATTCGTTCACCAATCCGTAGGTCGGACTACTCACCGTGCCGCTATAGCCCAACTCGGCAACTAAATACTTGATGAGCGTTGTTTTGCCGGCGCCTAAATCACCAGAAAAAGCAAACTTTTTCAAGGTCGCTTTTTCTGTGATTTCTCGCGCCACCCGCACGAGCTCACTTTCGTCTTTTACTTCCCAAGTCATTTGAGTCGCAGTTCAATAAACGGAATTAACATTTCTTCGAGGGAAATACCACCGTGTTGGTAAGTGTTCCGATAGTGCTTCACATAATGATTGTAGTTGTTGGGGTAGGCAAAGAATTTATCATCCTTCGCAAACAAATACTTCGTACTCACATTGGGCCTCGGAAGTCCAATTCGAGCCGGGTCGCTCACTGCATAAACATCTTTCGGCTCAAAGGATAAATTCTTTCCTTGTTTGTACCTCAAGTTCGTATTGATATCGCGATCACCGACCACTCTCGTGGGCTCGCCCACGTTAATTGTTCCGTGATCTGTCGTAATAAATACCCGTGCATTCGTATTTGCCAACGTTCTAAACATATCGAGCAAAGGGGAGTTTCGGAACCAACTCGCCGTCAAAGAACGATAAGCTTTGTCGTCGTCGGCGAGCTCTTTAATCATGTCCATGTCTGTTTTAGCATGGGAAAGCATGTCCACGAAATTGTAAACGATTACGTTTAGCGCATTCGATTGAAGGCTTTTAAGGTTATTGACCAATTTTTTTCCGAAATCGTGCCGAATTACCTTATTGTAACTGAATCGATAGTCTTTTCCGCTTCGTTTCAGTAATTCACCAAGGAGTACATCCTCGTGTCCGTTCTTAGCACCGTCTTCATTGTCATGCACCCACCAATCGGGGTATCTCTTGTGAATTTCCGCAGGCATGAGACCTGCAAACAGCGCATTGCGAGCAAATTGCGTCGCGGTCGGAAGAATAGAGTAGTAAAGATGTTCTTCTTCCACGGCGTACAATTCTCCAATTATCGGCGCAAGGACTTTCCATTGATCGTATCTCAAATTGTCGATTACGAACAAGAACGTCGATCGATCGGGCGTCAGTTGAGGAATCACAAATTTCTTGAGCACTTCACTCGAAAGCACCGGGCGCGATTCATCAGCATTGTTGAGCCACTCCTCGTATTCTTCTTCGATGAATTTGCTGAACAAATGATTCGCTTCTGTTTTTTGAGTTTGCAGGATTTCTTGCATTCCACTTTCATCCAGCTCTTCAAGGCGGAGCTCCCAGCCAACCAGCTTTTTGTACATGTCGCTCCATTCTTCATGATCGCGCAAGTCCATCAGCTCCATTCCTATTTTACGAAATTCTTGCTGATAGTTAATGGTGGTTTTTTCATTGACCAATCGACGTGTATCTAGATTCTTCTTGATGCTCAAGAGAATTTGATTCGGGTTTACTGGTTTTATGAGATAATCACTGATCTTCGATCCAATTGCGTCCTCCATAATGTACTCCTCTTCGGATTTTGTAATCATCACGACAGGGAGTGTTTCTTTTTTCTCTTTAATTTCCGCCAAGGTTTCTAAACCAGTTAATCCCGGCATATTTTCATCGAGAAAAACGATGTCGTAAAAGGCTTGGTCGATTTGTTCTAGAGCATCGTCACCATTGGTCACGGTATCAACTTCATATCCTTTTTGCTCTAAAAACATGACATGAGGCTTGAGGAGGTCGATTTCATCATCGGCCCATAGAATGCGGATTTTTTGCATCTTCGCGTTAGGGTTTAATCTGTTTCAAACTTAGTAAAAGCACAGGCTCTTGGCGCATCCAAATCTCAATAAAAAGAAGATTCTTAACGACCCAATTTATGGCTTCATTACCATACCTAACGAAGGAATCTTTGATCTTATTGAGCACCCTTACTTTCAAAGGCTTCGAAGAATTACCCAATTAGGGTTAACCTACCTTGTTTATCCGGGCGCTTATCATACTCGTTTTCACCATGCTTTGGGCGCTATGCATCTAATGCAGCAGGCGGTAATCGTGCTCCGATCTAAGGGAAATGAAATAACCGAAAAAGAAGAAGACGCTGTTTATAAGGCGATTTTACTGCACGATATCGGTCATGGACCCTTTAGTCATGCCTTAGAAACCTGCATCGTTCCGGGTGTTAGCCATGAGAATATCAGCTTGGCCTTTATGAACCACTTGAACGAAGTGTTTCGCGGCGAATTAACCTTGGCGATTGAAATCTTCAAAAACGAATACCCCAAGCGCTTTCTCCATCAACTAATCGCCAGCCAGCTCGATATGGATCGACTTGATTACTTGCGTCGCGACAGTTTTTACAGTGGAGTTTCAGAGGGGCAGGTAGGAACGGAGCGGCTTTTAAAGATGCTCAATGTTCAAAACGACGAGCTTGTTTTGGATGCGAAAGCCATATACAGCGTTGAGAAATTTCTGGTTGCTCGCCGTTTAATGTATTGGCAAGTGTATTTACACAAAACGGTATTGGTAGCGGAATATATTCTCGTTCATATCCTACGACGTGCCAAAAAGTTGGCGCAAAACGGGGTGTCGCTTTTCGCAACTGGAGCGTTCAAGGTTTTTTTAGAACAGGCAATTACACCCCAAGATTTTGAACGCGATTCTGAGTTACTCGATACTTTTGCTCAATTAGATGATATTGATATTATGGCTTCTATCAAGGAGTGGAAGAGTCATTCCGATCCTGTTTTAGCGCGTTTGTCATCCGCGTTGATCGACAGAAGGTTGTTTGCCATTGAATTGTCCAATAGTCCACATCCAGCTGCTAAGCTGGCACACTATGAAGCCGAGGTAGTTGAGAAATACGGTTTAAATCGGAATGAAGCGGACTTTATGGTTTACAACGATTCCATTGGGAACAACGCCTATACTTCTGAAAAAGATGTGATTAAACTTATGTATCGCGACGGCACTTTGAAAGACATCGCAGAAGTATCGGATCATTTTAATATTTCAACGCTCACAGGTGAGGTTAAGAAGCATCTATTGATCTATCCTAAATCGTGTCGCCCGTACCCCGGCTAATCGAATAAAAAAAACACTATTTTTGACGGAATGGAATTTACGGCACGACAAATAGCCGAAGTGCTCGAAGGAGATACGGTGGGCAATCCGGAGGAGGTAGTTGATCGATTTGCGAAAATTGAAGAGGGAACCACTCGCTCGCTAAGCTTTCTGGCAAATCCAAAATACACGCATTACATATACGATACGGCTTCTTCTGTGGTCATCGTAAATCGAGATTTCGAACCAGAGAAGAAAGTGGCTGCGACCCTTATTCGGGTCGATGACGCCTACCAAAGCTTTGCGCGTCTCCTCAATTGGTACGATAGCCTTCGATCTAATAAAGAAGGAGTGGAGTCGGGAGCCTTTATTGATGAATCTGCTCAAATAGGAGAAAATGTATTCATTGCTTCGGGAGTCTATATAGGTCCCAATGTTGTCATTGGCGATGGCGTAAAAATATTTCCGCATTGTTACCTCGGCGATAACGTCCGCATTGGTGCGGGTACCACTCTGTTTGCCGGCGTTCGTATCGAGTATGATTGCGCCATCGGGCAAAATTGTCGAATCCACGGAGGTGTCACCATTGGCGGAGACGGATTTGGGTTTGCGCCTAATTCCGAAGAAACGTATGATAAGGTCGCGCAAATTGGAAATGTGGTCGTTGAAGACAATGTTGAAATTGGCGCGAATACCACGATCGATCGAGCCACTATTGGCTCAACAATTATAAAAAAGGGAGTGAAGCTCGATAACCTTATCCAAATCGCGCACAATGTCGTGATTGGTGAACACACGGTTATTGCGGCGCAAACCGGGATAGCGGGATCGGTTAAAGTGGGAAAGAATTGTATGATTGGCGGCCAAGTGGGAATTGCCGGTCATTTAACTATCGGTGATAATGTTAAAATAGCAGCCCAATCCGGAATATCATCGGATGTGAAAGAAGGCTCTGTTTTAATGGGGTCCCCAGGTTTTTCTTTGAAGGACTTCCGTAAATCGTATATTCATTTCCGAAAACTTTCTGACTTGGTAGCGCGCATTGAAGCGCTCGAATCAGGCGAAAAGTAATTTTCATGAAAACGAATCAAAGCACTATAAAAGAATCCGTTTCGGTTGACGGAATGGGATTGCACACCGGAAAGAAAGTACGGTTAACTTTTCACCCAGCACCCATTGATCACGGACTCGTTTTTCGCAGAACAGACCTGGATGAAAGTCCACTGGTACGTCCGTTATGCCGATTTGTAGTCGATACAAATCGAGGTACAACCATCGAGGAGAAAGGAGTTCAAGTACTCACGGTTGAGCATGTTTTGGCTGCAGTGGTCGGATTGGAAATCGATAATCTTATTATTGATATTGACTCAGAAGAACCGCCTATTTGCGACGGTAGTGCTCATGAGTTTCTCACGGCATTGGAGCAGGCCGGGATTGAAGATCAAGATGCTCCTCGATCGTTTTTCGAAATAACGGAGAACATTCGTTATACCGACCCAGATAACAATGTCGAAATACTAGCGATGCCCGCCGATGACTTTTCGGTAACAGTAATGGTAGATTTCGACAGCGTGGTGTTGCGCAATCAGTTTGCGCATATGAATCATATTTCCGAGTTCAAGTCTCAATTTAGCCGTTCCAGAACATTCAGTTTTTTGCATGAATTGAATACTTTACTTGACGCCGGTAGAATTAAGGGCGGCGATTTAAATAATGCCATTATTTACATCGATGAGGCCATTTCGGAAAACGATTTGAAAAAACTGAGAAAAGTTTTTGGTCGCGAAGACATTGATGTGAGTCAGGCCGGAATCCTTAATAACCTCGAGCTCGAGCATCCAAATGAGGCTGCTCGTCATAAGTTGCTCGATGTTTTAGGGGACTTAGCGCTTATTGGAAAACCAATAAAGGGACGGATTGTCGCCACGCGACCGGGCCATACGGCAAACACGGCCTTTGCAAAACTGATAGGCAATGAAATAAAGAAAGCCGAAAAAGGAAAAGCACCCCGCTTTAATCCGAATGAAACACCTTTATACGACATCAATAAGGTTATGGCTACCTTGCCTCACCGTCCACCTTTTTTATTGGTTGACAAAGTAGTTGAGCTAACCAAAGATCGAGTGGTAGGAGTGAAGAATATCACCATGAATGAGCCTTTTTTTGTAGGTCATTTCCCGGGAGAACCGGTCATGCCGGGAGTGCTTCAAATTGAAGCGATGGCGCAGGTAGGAGGGATTTTGGTATTGAACACCGTTCCAGACCCGGAGAACTACACCACTTACTTCATGAAAATTGATAATGCCAAGTTCAAAAGGAAGGTTGTTCCCGGAGATACCTTGGTTTTTGAATTAGAGTTAATTACGCCCATCCGTCGCGGAATAGCGAATATGTTTGGAAGGGGATATGTCGGCGATTCGTTGGCGATCGAAGCGGAAATGTTGGCTCAAATTGTAAAGAATAGATAGAATTATGAATCAGCCGCTTGCCTACGTAGATCCAGGAGCAAAAGTTGCCTCTAATGTGGTGATTGAACCGTTTGCCACCATTCACAAGAATGTGGTCATTGAGAAAGGAAGTTGGATCGGATCGGGCGTGACCATTATGGAAGGCGCCCGAATTGGAAAGAATGTTCGCGTGTTTCCAGGAACCGTAATATCCGCCCCGCCTCAAGATTTAAAGTTCGATCCAGATACGGTGACCGAATGCATTATTAAGGATAATGTGGTTATTCGCGAGCACGTTACTGTTCATCGTGGATCCGACGAAACGGGCAAAACGGTGGTTGATGAAGGCGCTTTTTTGATGGTGGGTTCCCATGTAGCTCACGATTGTTATATCGGAAAACACGCTATTATCGTGAACAACGTTGCTGTCGGAGGTCATTGCGAAATAGGCGATTACGCCATTCTCGGAGGGCAAGCTGCAGTACATCAGTTTGTAATAATCGGAGCGCATGCCATGATTGGTGGTGGAACACTTGTTCGTAAAGACGTTCCTCCATTCACGAAAGCGGGCCGCGAACCTGTTCAGTTTTTAGGGATTAATTCAATCGGATTACGTCGCAGAGGGTTCGACACGAAAAAGGTACAAGAGATTCAAAGTATTTTCCGTGCCTTGTATCAATCTAATTTGAATACCACGCAAGCATTGGATAAACTCGAAGCCGAATTTCCCGCGACCGATGAACGCGATGAGATTATTTCATTCTGTCGTAATTCTAAGCGCGGAATTATGCGTGGATACCAAATCGGTTAAGAATGCTCCGCTTAGCGATCAGCGAATTATCGCAGGCGTACCATCGCAAGTACGTATTTAAAGGAATTACTCTAGAGCGAACTACGGAACAACACCTGGCTATTTTGGGTTCAAACGGATCGGGGAAAAGCACCTTGTTAAAAACCCTTACTGGCGCCTTAATGCCCTTTGGTGGAACAGTGGTCATGGAAAAAAATGGTGCCGCCATTGCCGAGGAGAATCAGTTCCAATATTTGAGTTTAGCCGCTCCTTACTTGGAATTAATTGAGGAATACACACTCATCGAGTTCTTAAAATTCTATACTAAATTAAAGCCCTTACGGGCCGATTTTTCCATTGAGCGACTCATACAAGAAGCCTATCTTGAGGAAGCAAAAGATCGAGAGCTGAGGTATTTTAGCTCGGGAATGAAGCAACGAGTTAAACTGGCGCTCGCGTTTTTTACAGACTGCCCGTTTGTGTTCCTTGACGAACCGCTCAGCAACTTAGATAAGCGCGGATGCGATTGGTATCAATCGCTCACAGAAAAGTATACAAAGGGCCGATTGTTTTTTGTTTGCAGTAACGAAACAGAAGCCGAGTACGCCTTCTGTGCGAGTTCGATAAGGATTGAAGATTTTAAATAGCTATTTTAGCCGCATAATAAGAGATTTACATGGCAACTACATCAGACATAAAAAAAGGATTGTGCATTCGTCACAGTCACGACATTTGGAAAATCGTTGAATTCCAGCACGTGAAACCCGGAAAGGGAGCAGCTTTTGTTCGAACGAAAATTAAGAGTCTTACTTCCGGTAAGGTATTGGAGCACACTTTCCCGGCCGGACACAAGATTGACGATTTGCGTGTTGAAAACCGCAACTACCAATACTTGTACAACGATGATCAAGGATATCACTTCATGAACATGGATGATTATTCGCAGATTTTCTTACAAAAAGAGATGTTGGATGCGCCCGAATTGATGAAAGAAGGAATGGACGTTCAGATCGTTTTTGATGCTGGAAACGAGCTGCCTTTAAGTTGTGATTTACCAAACTACATTGAGCTGGAAGTGACGTACACCGAGCCTGGCGTAAAAGGCGACACGGCTACCAATGCCACGAAGCCGGCAAAGGTAGAAACTGGAGCAGAGGTTCAGGTTCCGCTATTCATAAATGAAGGCGATAAGATCAAGATCAATACCGATGATGGAAAGTATATGGAGCGCGTAAAATAAGTACGAGGCTATCCCCGAACTAAAAAAGCACGACCTTTAAAAATCGTGCTTTTTTAGTTCGGGGTAATGATACACTTCAATAGCAGTGAGCACTGCCAAACAGCCCCAAACAGCGACAGACGCTTTATCCGTGTCTAAGAAGTTATTCAAGAAGGCGTGCGTCCAATAAGTCACCAATCCAAGCGTGGCAATAACCGTCAACATCCTCAATTGACCGGGCGGAAGTTTGATGTACAAGGAAATACCTTTATAAAATAAAGTCCCCACCAATAAGAGCACCCAAAGGGGACCTAAAAAACCTTGCTCGGCGAGCGGACCTAAATACTCGCTGTGGGCATTCCCCATATCGGCATTGTTCGTAGAAATGATGGTCTTTTCATCGGGATGCTGATACGGAGCGTATTGAAATTGGTAGGTGTTGGGCCCAAAACCCACGACGGGTTTGTCTAAAAACATTCTCCAAGCCGATTTCCAGCGATTAATTCGCTCGAGGTTCGAAGCATCCGTAGATATGTTGCTCATCGATTGAACATGCTCTACGATATCTCCCGAGCTATCCTGGTCGTTTTTTTCGAGCTTCATAAGCAGCTCGTCTTGAACCATTAAAAAACCCGATAACAGAAGGACAATAAGAAATGCGACATATTGAAACCGCACTTTAAATAACATCAGTAGATATACTCCTAGAGCGGCAATCAAACTCAACCAAGCAGCACGCGTATAGCTGAGTATAATTCCAGTAATGAAAACGAGCAGTACTACACCCATCAAGGCTTTCATCTGGTTGCTTTTCGTATTGATGAAGGTCAGCCCGAGAAGGGCTGGAAAATAAAAGGCAATCAAAGCTCCGTACGAGGTGTGATCCTTGAAGAAGGGCGACATCACCCAATGAGCAGATTGCTCCGAGAAATCGTTTAAATAGTGCTGATATACGGTGTACATTATCACCGCAGCCATACCTAAAATGTACGCCCAGAAATACCGTATTATTTGATCCTTATTCTTAAATAGTTGCGTCGCTAAATAGTAGAAACTAACCACGTACCACAAGCGAGCGATTAAGAACTTGAACGAAACCAAGGGCATCGTCGAAGTTAAGCTCGTGAAAAACATCCAAATGAGCTGCAAGAGAATAACAATGGAAACGGGATGCAGAACTACTTTCCGATCGAACCCGCCTTCATGAATAATCCGAAGCACAAAAATCAAAAGGAGTCCGAACATCAACGGATCAGTGGGTAATGCCATACCAACACCCAAGCCTAATCCCATTTCAGTTAAGTTCACCGAGAGCGGCGTTAAAAAGGTAATGAGCAAGAGCAGCTTATCCATGGACAAAACGGCTAAGGCCACAATAAACAACCCAAAGGGAATGAGTCCCGTCCAAAAAATTTCCTGGGTGATGAACAGGGCGTTAATCGCTACAAAAGCGAGCCCTACTCCCAAGATTGTTTTTTGATTCAGGACCTTGTCCATCACTTAGGAGGCTTTTGGCTCCGTATTGGCCTTTTTCAAGGTGTCGAGAACGATGATTGTAAGTAGGGTAAACACAAAGGCTCCCAGCATGCTGATCGCGACAACTAGCCATCGAATTGGATAACTCTTCTTTTCAGCGGGAAAAGCTTCGTTCACAATAAACTTATGAGGTAAACTGAGTTCTGCATCTACTTTTGCTTGCTCGTAGCGCGTTTTTAGCAAGTTCATTTCTTCGTACATATATTTGAGCTGATCGCGCAATGAAACATAGGCACCGCCGTATTCGGCTAAAGTATCGAGCCTGTTTTTAAGCTCTTCGGCCAATGAATTGTCGTTTTCAATTCGCGCAGTTGCATACTGCTCGCTCAGTACTGCGGCTTGAGCTTCATAATCGTGAATTCCCAATCGTCGGAGATCGCGTAAAGAATCTTCTTTCATCTTTACCTCGTAACGCAGATTTTTATACTCTTTCTCCACAATGGCCAAACCTTGCAAAGCCCGTTCTTTCTGAATCCTGTTCTTAACCGAATCGAGTAGCGTTCCGATCTGATTTGCAATTTCCGCGGCTAAATTTGGATCCGTATCCAATACGTCGATCACTACCGACATGTATTCCGTTCTTCGATAAGTGATGTTGCTCTCGTATTCGCGATACAAGTTGGTCATCTTATAATCCGAATCGGGATCGATGTCGTAGTGCTCCATTAAATTGAACTGTTCAATGATGCTGCTTCGAATCTCATCGGAATAAAGAATTTGAAGCATTTGCTCCGCTTCTTCTTCCTTTCCAAATTCTAAAATATCCTTCGTGTAGGCATTCTTTTCACCCAAAAGAGCAGAGGATACAGAGTTGGTAGTAGCGGGAAATAGCACCACCGTCGATTGAAATTTTGGCGGTATAAAAGTTGGAGCACTAAAAATAGCTGCAGCAACAGCCGCGGCTGCAGTTACTATGATCAAAGGCTTGCGCCATTGATAGAGGTATACAATGAGGTTACTAGAATCCAAATTCATTTCATCAGGTTTAGTTCCAAGGTAGGTCGCGATTAATCAGTTGCGTCAAGCGCGCTCTATCTTTATCGTAAAAAGAAGCGATATATTCTCTATCCGCTTCATTTAAGGTCGGTAAATTTACATCAGTGTAGTAGAAGTACAGCAGTTTTCGCTTAATAATTGATGGAAGTATCTTTCCGAGTGCCTTTTTTAATCCTTTTTCGGTGATCCAACGGTTCAACTTTTCAAAACGCGCTAAACCGGCACTATTGGCAACGCCTTTTGGATCGCTCGTTTGTAGGTCTTCATTTTTGCTGCCCTCCTCGGGCAAATGCGCCTTTATTCCGAGCCAACGGTACAATTGGATCCACGTTTCTTCTTTTTTCAGTTCTTCCGTAAACAACACTTTTATTTGCTCGCTCGGGAATTCCTTGTACCAACGATCGAGTTGCTCGGCGTACTGGCCCAGTTCGACAAAAAGCTCGCTTTGACCCCATCCTTTCTGCTTGAGCCGCTGGTCTTTTTCAATGGCAATACGCACGTCGTCAGCGGTAAAACCGTACTTCCGCGCCATCAAGTAATGAGAGAACAACCGGTCTACAGGGTTTCTCAGAACAACCAAAATTTTCGCTTGAGCATTGTATGTGCGTACCTCTTGGGCCGCGGTTCGAGAATACAAATAGGAGGTGCTGCATTCGCCGATCACCGACTCGCTTTCGACCGCTTCAAAAAGACGGTTGTAATCGTTCATTTCACTTACGAAGCCAACCTGCTGCTGGGGCAGAGGACTCGTCTTAAAATACCTGCTTAAATCGAGTTGCGTATTGGCTTTAAAAGCGTCGCTGAAGTTTTTTGGATCTATATCGGTGCTGAAAAAATTCGGCTCCTTTAATGGCGATAAATACACTTCTTCGTGCGCACTCATCCGCTCGTAGAGCGATGTGGTGCCACTTTTGGCCGCGCCAATTAAAAAGAAGTTTACTTTTTGCTCCATAGCGTTGCAATGGGGAAAGTTATAAATCCGTACTCCTTTCTAATATAGATGATGGCGAGAACATTCCACAAAATCATGCTTATACTCGTTGCATATGCCGCACCCAAGTAACCAAGTTTTGGAATCAACAATAAATTGAGACCAACATTCAAAACACTGGTCACCATCATAATATTCTGAGCTTTCTTTTCCTTTCCGGTCATATTTAAGATATACAAAACCGGACCGCTGAGCGCGTTGATCCACTGACCAAAAGCCAAAACGACAAGAGATGTATATCCGACGCCAAATTCAGCTCCGAAAATGCCGAGCAAGAATTTCGGGGCAAATAGTATGATCACAAAAATGGGCGTGCTAAAGGCTAAGTTCAGATAGCCTATTTGGTGCGTCGTTCGACGAATTCCTTCAATGTCGTTTTTCGCGAAAAATTCGCTGAACATCGGTGCGGCAATGCTATTGATCGCAAATTGAGCGAAGGTGATTAACGTGGCAATTTTAAAAGCAACTCGGTAAATCCCGACATCTTTTTCTTCTAAAAAATAACCGACCATAAGTGTGTCTGTCCAGCTAATAACCAAAAACATGGACGTACTCAACAATATGGGTATAGCTACCCGAACTACTTTTTCGAAGGGCACTCCCGGGCCTTCCGCAGAAACAGCTCCTAGTTGTTTAATTCGCCAGCGCATTAAAAATATACTTGCAATTAATAGGAGTCCTATTCCTACGCCGTAACTCGCAATCGGAACTATGTGCGCCGGTAAATATGGGTAGAGCAGCGCAACTCCGGCCGAAGCTAACAACACAATAGTGCCGTGTTGTAACGACGCAAAATCGGTCATTTTTTTCAGGCCGCGAAGGGCTTCGCTATTCATACCCAAGTAAACGAAAGGAGGAATTAAAAAAGCGGTAATTCGAAAGGCTTCTTCTAACTCGGCAGACCCTAAACGGCTCGCCAAAAAGGGTGCGGAAATGTAAAAAAGTATCCCGAGGGCCGAACTCAAGGTGATCGAAAGAAGGAGCGATTTCTTGTAAATCCGCTTGAGAGTGCCAATTTGTTTTTGCGTTTTGAATTCCGATAAAAAGCGCACCAAAGCTCCATCTAGTCCGAGTCGGCCCGCTACACCGGCGATCATAATCGCCGTATAACACAGCTCGTAAATTCCGTAAACGCGCGCACCATAGTAGCTCGATACCAAATAAGTAAATAGATAACCAGCTAAGGCGCCCGAAACTTTGAAGAAAAGAACGAGGCCCGAATTTGACAGAAGTTGCATCAGGTTGGCATCCTTCCGAATATAACCCCATTTTCGCTTTACACGTTCACGCATGGCAGCAAAGGTAATCAATTGAGAACGTGAGTAACCACCGGCAATTTGTGTACTTTTGACTCATGCGGATTGCAGTAAATACTCGTTTTTTAATTCCGGGAAAGCTCGAAGGAATTGGTCGATTTACGTACGAGATTTTTCGGCGTGTTACCGCAAATCATCCCGAACACGAATTCTTATTTTATTTCGATCGCGCCTTTTCCGAAGATTTTGTTTTTCAGGAAAACGTCATTCCACACAAACTATTTCCTCCAGCGCGCCATCCCTATTTGTGGTATTGGTATTTTGAACAAGCTGTGCCCATGGCTTTGCAAAAGCACAAAGCCGATGTGTTTTTAAGCACCGACGGTTATTTGAGCCTGAAAGCCCGTGTGCCTTCGTCAACGGTGCTGCACGATCTCAACTTCGAAGAATCTCCCGAAAATTTACCTTGGCTTACGCGCAAGTACTATCAGTATTATTTTCCGCTATTCGCGAAGCGCTCGGACCGACTCCAAACCGTGTCTGAATTTTCGAAAAAGGATATTGTGCAGCGTTACGGAATCGATCCGGATCTTATCGACGTGGTGTACAACGGAGCCCACGAACGTTTTCAGCCCATGACCGAAAACGAAATAACGGCCTATCGAAACAATAGTACAGAAGGCGCGCCTTACTTTGTTTTTGTCGGTGCTTTGAATCCTCGGAAGAACGTTGCTCGATTACTCCATGCTTTTGACGCACTGAAGAAAAGCTCGGATTTACCTCACAAGCTTTTAATTGTTGGCGAAAAAATGTTCCTCACGGGTTCTATCCAAGAAGCTTTCCAATCAATGGAGCATTCTAAATCGGTTATTTTCACGGGCCGACTCGACAACGAGCCTTTACGCAGAGCAGTAGCTGCAGCGGAATCACTGATTTTACCCAGTACTTATGAAGGGTTTGGGATTCCATTGGTAGAAGCCATGCAATGTGGCGTTCCTGTTTTAGCGGCCGATGCCACCGCCTTGCCAGAAGTAACGGGTGATGCCGGACTCCTATTCGATCCGCTAGAAATAAACAGTATCGTTGGAGCTATGAAGCGGATGGCCGAAAACAATGATTTACGGTCCGATTTAACAGCGAAATGCCTTCTTCGAGCTAAAGAGTTTAGTTGGGATCGTTCGGCAGAAGTTTATTGGTCAAGTGTTGAGAAAATGATGAAAGATGCTGGTTCACTATCCGTTTAGCGGCCTCACGGCCGGATGCGATGAAGCAGGCCGAGGTTGTTTGGCCGGACCCGTATCCGCAGCGGCGGTCATTCTGCCCAAAGATTTTCACCACCCAGCACTGAACGACTCCAAACAGTTATCTGAGAAGAAACGCGAAACGCTGCGTCCCATTATTGAAAAAGAAGCCCTCGCGTGGTCCGTGGTAATGATGTCCCCTGAAGAAGTAGATGAGCTGAACGTTTTGTGGGCGTCGATTGAGGGAATGCACCGAGCCTTGAAACAACTCGATCCCCAACCCGAATTGGTGCTCATTGACGGGAACCGGTTTAAATCGTACCGTGAGGTACCGCACAAAACCGTTGTTAAAGGTGATGGTATCTATTTAAGTATTGCCGCCGCATCGGTACTTGCCAAAACACATCGCGATGAGCATATGAAAGCGCTCGCAGAAAAATACCCGGAATACGGCTGGGAACGAAATAAAGGTTATCCGACAAAAGAACACCGCAGTGGAATTGCGGAATTCGGAGCTACGGAACACCATCGAAAGAGCTTTAAACTTTTGCCCGATCAACTCCGTCTTTTACTTTAAATTTGTGCCAAACACCTCCTCATGAAACGCCTTCTTTTTTTAGCATTCATAAGTTCCAGCATCTTTTTTAGCTCCTGCGTAAAAGATCAAGGTGTTCCAGAGCTTATCCAAGCCGTTCCGGTAAATGCCGTGGTCGTGATGGAATGGAACCACCCGGATAAAGCGCTGAAAGCTTTGCCCAAAACGGAGCTATGGAAAAGGGTCGATTCAACAGGTTACCTTAAAACGAGCTTCGAGAAAACGGCAGACATTATTTTCGAACTCACAGAAGATGTAACGGTCGTGGATCCGGGTCGCGTGGTCGTCTCTTTTCACGAATCGGGGGCCAATTCATTCGATCCGCTATTTGTTCTAGATCGATCTGAGCACACCTATTTGCAAGCCGTATATGAACGTTGGGCCGAGTACGGTGCAAGTACCGCTCGTACCTATAACGGCAGTGAGATTTTTGAGTTGACTTTACCGGAAACAGAAGCCCATTTTTATGCTGCCGAAGCGCGTGGAATCGTGGTATTTTCTCCGAGTGATTTGTTGATTGAAGATGCCCTTCGCCAATTGAGCGCAGAGGTGCACCTGCTGGTCGACCCTACTTTTGCCACGCTGCACCGAACAGCCAATCAAAAAGACCCAGTCAATATCTATATTCAATATGCAGCGCTGAGCGATTGGGCACAGCAACGACTCAAAGCGGAATCTTTTTCCTGGTTGGAGCGCGGAGCGAAATGGACGGAACTCGACTTGTCTATCAAAGAAGATCGCTTGCTGGCGAGCGGATTAACACAGGTTTCCGATTCAGTAGTTCACTACTTGAGTTTGTTTCGGAAAAATCCGGCACGCAAAAACGAATTGCTCAATCATTTACCCAATAATACCGCGGCGGTACTCGCAGTGAGTTTCGAGAATTTCGCCAGCTATCAGCGCGATTATGAAAAGCTGCTTCGCCAATTGAACAAATCGGATAAGTACCTTTTATTGAAAGATCAAGAATCTAAATTCAAAGCCTATACCTCGTGGGTTGATACAGAGTACGGATTAGCTTTACTTGAAAACCAAGGCGACGATTGGCGCGATAACTGCGTTGGACTCATAAAATTTCGCGACAAGCAAAGGGCTGAGGATGCTCTG
>CBFIAJ010000032.1:0-9941 GCA_965660515.1 Flavobacteriales bacterium
TGCACAGCTCACAAGGTCTATCCTTACCTATTGCGCGATTTGAGAATAAGTCGGCCAAACCAAGTCTGGTTAACAGACATTACCTTCATACCGATCAGGGAATCCAGTGTGCCTTTGAGGTGTTTACGGAATCAGTTTTATCAAGGGATATAAAACTTTCGATGGATGGAAAAGGTCGAGCCACAGACAACGCCTTAATCGAGCGCCTATGGAGAAGTGTTAAGTACGAAAAGTATTTTTAAACCCTCCTAAAGATGGAGCGCACTTGAACAGCATGATAAGCGAGTACTTCAACGATTACAACACTGAGAGAACACACTTCGGCATTGAAGATCACTACCCTAGAGATATTTACTTCTAATTAAATCAAAAAATAGATCATGCCACCGCGGCTTAATACAAGAATGAAACAACTAAAAATTACATCAATCCTGTCCAAACAATTTAGGTGAGCTCAGAATTGACACAGGAAAGCCCAACATTTCATGCGGCCAAACGTTATACACAAGCAAAAAAACAAGATATGAATGAAATAGAATATATTGAAAATGAGATTTCCGAATTAAGAAATCAATTGCAAAATCATACACTTTATGAAAATCTAAAGAATGTAGATGACATAAAAGTTTTTATGGAGAATCATGTATTTGCTGTTTGGGACTTTATGTCGCTTTTGAAGTCTCTTCAATTAAAACTTACAAATGTTCAAACACCTTGGATACCATCTAAGAACGGAACACTTTCCAGATTCATAAATGAAATAGTTCACGGGGAAGAAAGTGATATTAATGAATTAGGAGAACCTAAAAGTCATTTCGAAATGTATTTGGATGCGATGCAACAAGTAAATGCAAATACAAATGAAATCAATAACTTTATTCACCTCATTGAATTAGGCAATTCGGTTGAATATTCTCTCAATGAAGTCAATATTGATAAAAGAGTTGCTGATTTTGTTACATTTTCATTTTCAATCATTAAGACTAATAAGGCACACCTTGTTGCTTCTGCATTTACATTTGGACGAGAAGATGTAATTCCTGATATGTTTATTGAAATACTCCAAAAAGCTGATTCTGAAAACAAGTCATATAGCAAGTTGACATATTATCTTGAAAGGCATATAGAATTAGATGGAGATGAGCACGGACCGCTATCTCTAAAATTGATTTCAGAACTTTGTGGCAATGAGGATCAAAAATGGAATGAAACTTTAGCAGTTGCAAAACAATCATTACTGAAAAGGATTTCGCTATGGGATGCTATTAGTGAATTGATACAAAAAGAAAAAACAGCATATAATACTGTATATAGCAAATAGGGCGTTCAGTGCTTTACGAAAGTTCAACACTGTCAACCAACACCGCCAAATCGTTGATTGGGCTTTTAAGAATGAAACAACTAAAAACTACATCAATCCTGTCCAATCAATTGGAGTGAGCTCAGAAAATATCCCATGGATCCTCACGGACGGTTAATTTTAAAAGATTAATTCTCGGATCGAACACGAAATAATTAAATCCGAAAAGAAAAAATAAGAATAAAACGAGCCCACACTGCGAGGTAAGCGCAAATCAAATTAAAATGACAGTAACCCACGAAAAAAATGAAAAGGTTGCGAATATGATCTTCGCATCCATTTACCCACTTTACTTGAATAGACTCGAAAAGAACGGAAGAACAAAGGAAGAATTGAATCAAGTAATTGAATGGTTCACGGGGTTTGATGAAAATGAATTGCAAACCCTCATTGACGAGAAAGCCACTTTTAGAACGTTTTTCGAAAAAGCCAAAATTCATTCCAATTCAGAAATGATCACAGGAGTCGTTTGTGGCTATCGAATAGAAGAAATCGAAGATGAGTTCGAATTGTACAAACGTTGTCGGCAAATGGAAAAGCTTATTGATGAATTAGCGAAAGGTCGAAAAATGGAGAAAATACTTCGTGCCTAAAAGGTTGAAAGTCCTCCTCAGGACCCCATTCGTATTTTCCATTTCACAATTCATTTCAAATTAGACAGGGTTCGTATGCACTCGATGGCAACAGGACTGGAAATTTATAAGACAATTTAAAACTTGCTGTAGCCTCTGATAATTCGAATGCTATTCTGGCCAATTATCATAACTTCCATCTTTCACAGCGAATTACAGCAGAATGCCACAAAGCGATTCCTACATGCAAATCAAACGGTTCGATTCAAGTAAAAATCGATCGCTCCGAGCACATAATGCAGCCGATGAGTACCTGCTGGAAAAATACAACTCCTTCGAGGAAAAGCCTGATCATTTGGGCATCTACTTCGATCGCTTCGGTTTCTTGACGGCACACGTACATGCCGACCAACCTATTTGCGTGCTCACTCAAAAGAGTCAAGAAAAAGCAATTCTTGCGAATTGTGCGGCAAATAAGTTATCCGAGCCAGAATTTTCAGACCCCCTTTCTCCCCTGCTCAAACCAGTAGATTTCGCCCTAATTCAGGTTCCAAAATCAATTGCTCAACTCGAGCTATGCCTGCATCATATTGCACAAAACTCCTCTGAGCATGTAACGGTGATCTTGGGTTTTATGACTCGACATTTCACCCCAAGTTTATTAGAGATTTGCAGTAAATACTTCGAATCCGTGGAACAAAGTCGGGCCGTTAAGAAAGCTCGATTAATTACCCTAACGGGTAAGAAGGAGCAAACGACCAAGGACCTTATGGATCTGGTAGAATTCGACGGCTTTAAATACAAACAGTATTACGGAGTATTCTCAGCGAAACACATCGACTATGCCACTCAGTTTTTCGTAGAGCATTTGGACTTACGACCAAGCGATGAGCGAATACTGGATATTGGTTCGGGGAACGGGATAATAAGCAAAGTCATTCGCACCCGAATGCCCGATGCTGAACTTCATTTATTGGAAGACTCGTACCTCGCGTATGAATCGGGCCAATTAAACCTTACTGGCATAAGTATTCACCATCATTACGACAATAATCTAGATAGTTTTGAAGACAAATCCTTTGATTTAATTGTGACGAATCCTCCCTTCCATTTCGAATATGAAATCAATATTGAAACGCCCATTCGACTATTCAAAGAATGTGTACGGTGCTTGAAACCTGGAGGGCGGTTACAAATTGTGGCCAACAAACACTTGAATTACTTGACGCATCTAAAACCCATTTTTCGGACCGTTGAGGTATTGAATGAAAATGAAAAATTTATTATTTATCATTGCTCGATGTACTGCAGTGATCGGGAATCAGTCTTGTAAATGAGTTAGAATAAATCGAGCCGTTAGGCTCTATAGAATAATAAAAAAAGCACCTTCGAAATAAGTGCGCAGGTATATATCACTATGCAACAACGCTAATGAAAGCCCTGGTTTACCGAAAAAAAGATAAGGCTCAAAAAGAATAGTTTCATTTTAATGCCTGCGTAATTTCAAACAAGAAAATCCGGGTCAACTTGCTTAAATCATTTGCTTGAAGGTAAAAGCGATTGTAACGCGAATATTATAAAACAGTGTTATTTTCGTTAAGTTTGCCCCCTAAAAAAGGGTCAATTATTCAAGTTTTTCAGAAAATAATTTCATTCGTCAGTAAGCTCGTCCTACTCTTAGCTGGGCTCTGTATTTTCGCGTGGGCTGTTTGGCAAGCAAATGAGGGGAACGGGAAACTCGGATTTCTCGAAAAACCGCTCGCCACTTTTGCCACCTTTCCTTCACTCGCCATGGAGGTAACAAAGGAAATTGAGAAACCAGAGCGCCTTTTAAACTACGATCCTAATTTCCCTAATATCAATACACTCGATTACGATGTGTATGCACTGAATGCTGCTTTTGAGACGTCTGAATGGAAAATTCGTTTGGCTAATTTACGGACCGATTCCGTTTTACTCGAGTGGCATTTAGGAGAAGAGAACTACAACAATACAGGACGCGTATTTTCACACGCCGAGCCCCGCTCGCCCATTTTACTTTCAGACCGATCCATCGTTATTCACAACGACGAATCGTGGAACCTTTTTCGCCTCGACGAACAATCAAATATTTTGTGGCATAATACCGATCACCAATATCACCACGGTATTAATCTAGATCATGAAGGAAACATTTGGGCCTGTACATCCAACGAAGTTCAAATGCTGAAAAACAAAATGATTTACCGAGATAATAGCATTACCAAAATCGATGTTGGCACAGGCGACGTATTATTTCATAAATCGATTTCCGAAATATTCATTGAAAACGACATGCCCTACGTTCTTCATGGCCAGGCAAATGAAGTTTCGCGAAAAGGATTTGATCCGCTTCACTTGAATGAAATTGAACCCGTATTGAACGATGGGACCCATTGGAAAAAAGGCGATCTATTTATTAGCTTGAGAGATCGTTCTATGATTTTTCTTTACCGACCCTCCACCAATGAAATTCTCAAAGTAATTCAAGGTCCGTTTTATAATCAACACGATATTGATGTGCGTAGCGACTCAACAGTTTCACTGTTCAACAATAATGTAACAAGCCTGGGCAAGTTGGACCACCCCGGCGAACGAACCCGTTCCGATGATCATTTGCTTCCCAATACTACTTTAAATCTGAATGCTCAGGTACTCATTTATAATTTCAACAGTGATACTTTTACGGCTGTATTCCCGGAAAAGTTTATAGAAAACAATGTCTATACTGCGACGCAAGGACTTCATCATTTCATGGCCAACGGCGATTTGTTTGTTGAAAGTCAAGAAAAAGGAAAAATCTACCTTTTCAACGAGAACGAAACCTTGATTAAGCGCTATTACAACGAACCGTTAAACAATCACATCGAGCATACCCACTGGATAAGGATCTACGAAGAGCTCGATTTTATAAATTAAGAACCATGTTACTATATATCGGACCGGGAATTGGGGCGGCGACAATCATCATCGTGGTTATTATTCTACTCATTGTTTTGGCTAGCTTGGGTTTCGTTCTCATGCGGCCGATCAAACGTTTTTTTGCCAAACTAAAAAACCGATCAAATGATCAGTAGCTTGTATTATATAGCGGTGCTTCTGGGCACGGCTATCTTTTGTATAAGCACTGTTCTTTTACTGCAGAAGCCTTTTTTCAAGTTGGCTGTTTCGGCCACTAAGCAGCTCGATGTTCTTTTCAATTCGGATTTGGGTGAAAGCGAAAAAGATCGACTGATCCTCCGAAATTTGTCTCAGCTTCTCAAGTACCTTTTTCTATCCCTTTTCGGGATGATGGGAACTGTAGCCTTGGGAATTGTTCCCGTTCTAATTTATAGCGCGCAGTTCCCCGATGAAGCTATCGACACCTCTTCCCTATGGTTTTACTTGTGCATGGTTGCCGGTAGTTTTGTATTGTTCTTTTTTAAAAAGAAATCCGATTACTCCTATTGGTCGAAATTACTGCACTACCTCATTCTTGATCACTACCAATTAGGGCGTTATTTATACAAACGAGAAATTTCTAAATACCTGCGCGAAGAAACCGTCGTAGACAAACCCTTTGTACTGGTAACCGGATTGGCCCGAGCTGGAACTACGGCACTTACAAACCTCTTATACGACCCATCCTTTTTTCATTCGATTCGGTATTCGAATGTACCTTTTCTGATGGCACCTCGAAGTTGGAAAAAACTGTACCATCCGAAGAATAACGCCACGAAAGAGCGCGCTCATGGCGATGCGGTTGCGGTTGGAGAACAATCCGTGGAAGCCTTGGAAGAATATTTTTTTAAGGTTTTTCTAAATGATGAATTTATTCAAGATCATCATTTAGAAAAACACGAGCTTTCCCCTACCCTTCTTTCACACTACCTAAAGTATCAAGAGCTGTTTCGCGAACAAAACGATACCCTTTATCTCGCCAAAAACAACAATCTATTACTGAGGTTTGAAAGTTTTACTGCGCTCAAGGCGAATATTCGAGCCGTTTTCATTTTTCGAAACCCCATCGATCACGCGCAATCTTTGCTCCGTCAGCACCAGAATTTTTGCGCCCAGCAAACAGAAGACCCTTTCGTGCTTCAATACATGAACTGGATGGGTCATCACGAGTTCGGTCAAAACCACAAAGCATTTAAGCTGAATGAAGAGCATTTCTGCTCCGAAAGAGATCCTTCTACCATTGATTACTGGCTGTGCCTATGGGTCGATTACCACCAGTACTTCCTTCAAATTGACGATAAAACGAAGGTGATATTAGTTCATTACGACGATTTATTGAAAAGTCCCGACGCGCTCAAACGCTCGATCAGCAATCAGCTTGATATTTCCTTCCACGAGTCGGTTTCAGAGCTTTTCAATCCGCGTAGGAATAAAGATAAAACAGAAGTCGTTGTGGATTCCAATCTCAAATCATCGGCGCTGGAGATTTACGAGCAATTGGTTTCGGATAAGCTCCCCATCGACAAAGCGTGAAGAAGCACTTCTTTGGGGGAAGGTTACTTCAATTTTCAGAAATTTTCGTTTCTAAAAATACAACTTCATGCCTTCATGGGATGCCGTAAACCCGAGTTTTTCATAAAACCGCAGGGCATCGGGGCGCTTTTTATCCGTAGTCAACTGTAGTACATGGGCGCCTTTTTCTTTGGCCCGGTCTATTGCCCACAAAAACATTTTTTCACCTAAGCCATGACCGCGCATATCCTCGTGAACGCGAACACCTTCTATTTGAGCGCGCATACCTCCTTGATAGGTCAAGTACTGAATAAAGCTCAACTGAAATACACCAACTACTTTTTGATCCGCCCCTTCAAAAACCATCAATTCCTGGTGCGGATCGCGATCGATTACCTCAAAGGCGCTATAATATGTTTCGGGAAGCGGATCTTGAAAATTTTCGCGTTTTGCTCCCAAGGGATCATTGGCTATTAGTCCTATAATCTCGGGAACATCGGAACGCTTGGCTGGGCGAATCATGCAGTTGAGTAGTTTTTTAGAAGTAAAATAAAAAGACCCACACCAACTCCTACGCTCACGACTATGTTGGCTATAGCCCAAGGCATATGACCGTTTTTCCAAAGTTCGAACGTCTCAAAACTAAAGGTTGAAAAGGTTGAAAATCCACCGCAAAAACCAACCAACAAAGCTGCGCGCCATGTTTCGGCGCTCAAATTCACTTCTTGCTTTTGGAGCCAACTAAATACGAGCGCAAATAAAATAATGCTCCCCATGTTGGCTAAAAAAGTTCCCACGGGAAAATAGGCGTGTGGAAGATAGACGCGAGCTATTCGTCCCGCTGCAAAGCGGGCTAGCGAACCCAAACCGCCTCCAATAAAAATGGCTAAATACAAATACACGGTATATGATTAAAGAGGTCGATACCTTGCCGTGAAGCGATAAGCGTACCACATCATCGACCCGATAAGGGTCCCTAAGATAGCCCCTCCAAGCACATCGCCAAAATAATGCACCCCGAGGTACACGCGACTTGCGGCATTGAGAACGCAGTAAACCCCGAAAAAATAGGGCGCCCAACTGACATAAGGCTTGAAATAACGACTAAAAAAAACGGCTAGTCCAAAGGTGTTCGCTGCATGAGAACTCACAAATCCGAACGATCCACCGCAGCCTTCTGGAACTAAGCGGATGTATTCCATCACCCCTTCTTGATGACAGGGACGCAATCGTTCAAATACATCTTTGAATGCGTGCACAGAAATCCAATCAGATAAACCGAAGGTGATGAGCGTAGCAGCCAAGGCTACAAAGCCCCAGGCTCGATCCAGAATAAAAAAGAGAAGAATACACGCTCCGTACATCCAATACCAGGAGGAAGCCTCGGTGATCCACAACCAAAAACCATCCATTTGCTCCGAGCCTAATTGGTTCAGGAAAATGGTAATCTGATGGTCGAGTGTAACGAGTTTATTCATTTTCGAGATCGCGCTGCAAGAAACCCCAAAGTTGGTCTTTTAATTCATCGAGCCCCTGTTGGGCAACGGATGAAATATAAAGGTGCGGAATATCTTTCGGAAGCGATTCTGAAATTTCTTGACGCAGCTCCTCATCGAGCATATCGTTTTTAGAAATGGCCAGAATGCGCTGCTTATCGAGCAGTTCGGGGTTATACTTTCGAAGTTCTTCCAATAGCACTTCGTACTGCTCAGAAATATCATCGGCATCGGCCGGCACTAAAAATAGCAATATTGAATTTCGCTCAATGTGCCGTAAAAATCGGTGTCCCAGCCCTTTACCTTCGCTGGCACCTTCAATAATTCCCGGAATATCGGCCATTACAAATGATCGATGATCGCGGTACGACACGATTCCTAAATTAGGTACGAGGGTAGTAAAGGCGTAATCGGCAATTTTGGGTTTTGCCGCACTCATCACAGAAAGCAGTGTTGATTTTCCGGCGTTTGGAAAGCCGACAAGGCCTACATCGGCCAGTACTTTTAATTCGAGAATGACCCAAGCCTCTTCTCCTTCCTCACCGGGTTGGGCAAATCGAGGCGTTTGTAGGGTACTTGATTTAAAATTGGCGTTTCCGAGTCCGCCGCGTCCACCGGGAATAAGAATTACCTCTTCTCCTTCATGGGTGATTTCACAAAGGACTTCGCCCGTTTCGGGATTCTTTGCGATCACGCCTAAGGGAACATCTACGATTCTATCGTTTCCATCGGCCCCTGTAGAAGTACTTTTTCCACCGGGTTTTCCGTGATCTGCTTTGATGTGCTTGCGATATTTCAAAGGAAGCAAGGTCCATTGCTGGGCGTTCCCTCGAAGAACTATGTGTCCACCACGACCGCCATCACCGCCATCTGGCCCCCCTTTCGAAGTTAATCGATCGCGATGCAGGTGAAAGGATCCAGCGCCTCCGTTACCGGAAGCGAAGAAGATCTTGACGTAGTCAACAAAATTTGAATCGGCCATAATTAGTTTGTGGTCGCCAACTCAATGGCTTCCGCTAAGCGAGCGGTGATTTCGTCGATTTCACCGAATCCGTTTACCGCCCTATATTTTGATTGGTCGGCATAGTACTCTTTAACGGGTGCGGTATCGCGTTGATACACGGCAATTCTATTTGAAATAATTTCCTCGTTCTGATCGTCTGGACGACCCGATGATTTTCCTCGCTCAAGAAGTCGAGTTTTCAGCTCGTTATCATCTACCTCAAGGGCCAACATACAGGTAATTTCTGTTCCTTTAAGCTCGAGCAAAACATCTAACGCCTTGGCTTGTGCTTGCGTTCTTGGGAAACCATCGAAGATGAAGCCTTTTCCGTGCTTATTTTGCTCGATTTTATGGCTGATCATTCCAATTACTACTGAATCGGGAACCAGTTCCCCTTTGTCCATTAGTTTTTTGGCTTCCATTCCGAGGTCTGTACCCTCTTTTATTTCACCGCGAAGAATATCACCGGTTGATAAATGAACTAATCCGTATTGCTCAATCAAATTTTGTGATTGAGTTCCTTTCCCCGCTCCTGGAGGGCCAAAAAGAACAATGTTCAGCATGCTTAAAACTTAAGATTCAATGATTTTATAAACGTGTGGTAAGTTACGTCCCAATCCGTCGTAATCCAATCCGTAGCCAACGATGAATTGATTCTGGATTTCTCGGGCGACATAATCTACCGGGATATTTTGCTTGTACGCTTCCGGCTTGAAAAACAAGGTGGCTACTTTCAAACCAGCGGGTTCGTGCCCTTCAAAGATGTTGTGGAGCGCAACCATCGTATTGCCCGTATCAACAATATCTTCAATAAGTACTACTTCACGGTCTTTTACACGGTCGCTTAAGCCAATCACTTCGGTTACTGTGCCGCTCGATTGCGTCCCGGAATAGGAACGGACTTTCACGAAAGAAACTTCACACGGCCCTGGGTATTCGCGCAAAAGGTCCGCCATAAAAATGAAGGACCCATTTAAAACACCAATGAAAAGTGGGGTGGTATGACCGTAGTCGGAGAAAAGTCGTTCCGCCAATTTTTT
>CBFIAJ010000032.1:9951-21289 GCA_965660515.1 Flavobacteriales bacterium
ACGTCCGTTTTAATTTCATTGGAGGTGATGTAGGGACTAAAATGTTTGTCGTGAAGGGTAATGGCTTCCATAGACTTTCTTTGCTGGCGAAATTAAGAAAATAGGTTGGGTTCGCGTTGATTTCGAGCAGGTTTCTATCGCGCCGTTAGGCGCAAAAAAGAATTACTTTCACTATTGGCTAGCTCTTGGATAAAGATTTAGCGCCCTGGAAATCGAGCATCGAAAAGGTAGCTCGGAATGATTAAATTTGCCGCATGAATGATTTTTTCTCCTCTTCTTTTACGCTCGGTATTTTGGGCGGAGGCCAGCTAGGTAAAATGCTGTTGACCGAAACGCGTAAGTACGACATAAAGACCAAGGTGATTGACCCGTCGCCAGAAGCGCCGTGCCGCATTGGCAGTAATCACTTTGAAGTAGGCGACCTAAAAGACGAAGCCCGCGTACTCGAATTTGCCAAAGGAGTGGACGTGCTTACCCTTGAAATTGAGCATGTAAGTACAGAAGCTTTGCGCAAATTGAAGGCTCAGGGCGTTCAGGTACATCCCGACCCGGAAGCGTTGGCGATCATTCAAGACAAAGGAGCTCAAAAGAGTTTTTACAAGGACCACAACATTGCTACCTCTCCGTTCGAATTGTTCAAAAACCGCGATGAAGTGATGGCGGCCCTAAACTCGGGCCGATGGAATCTTCCTTGCGTTTGGAAATCGCGCACGGGCGGTTACGATGGTTTCGGCGTATCTGTATTGAGAACCGAAGAAGATCTTCAAAACATCGGTGAAGGAATCAGTTTATTGGAAGAAATGGTTCCTTTTGCGATGGAGTTGGCCGTTGTGGTTGCGCGCAACCCGAAAGGGGAAGTCGCTAGTTACCCTATTGTTGAAATGGAATTTCACCCCACGGCGAACCAAGTAGAATACGTGCTTGCTCCGGCTCGAATCGACGCCTTCGGTGGAAAAACCGGAGAGCAAATAGCGGCGGAAGCAAAGGAGTTGGCCGAGAGAACGGCGATCAAATTGGGCATTTGCGGACTTTTGGCGGTTGAGCTCTTTTTGACCCCAGAAGGGGAACTGTTGGTAAATGAAGTTGCTCCGCGACCGCACAACAGTGGCCACTGGACCATTGAAGGAGCATACACGTCGCAATTCGAACAGCACCTCCGAGGAATCATGGATTTACCCCTGGGCAGTACGCAATTGAAAGCACCGTCCGTGATGGTGAACTTGGTGGGCGCCGAAGGTCATACCGGTCCTGTGCGCTATGACAAAATGGAAGAGACATTGGCCATGCCTGGTGTGTATCCGCATATCTACGGTAAAAAAGTAACCCGTCCGTTTCGGAAGATGGGCCATGTAACCGTAGTTTCAGACAAACTGGATGAAGCGCGCTTAATGGCCGAAGAGGTTAAAGGTAATTTGAGCGTTATTTCACATTAAGTAGCGTCGCTCTCAAGTTAATTATGTAATTTGCGTAACGTATTTTACGTAACGTAAAACATGTAATGAAAAAAGAACAGAATCCTTTTCCTGTATCTGGTTTTCGGAGTCCCGAATTCTTTTGCGACCGCGAGCATGAAATCAGCACGCTTCACGAACACCTGATAAATGATCGCAACGCACTATTATTCGGTTGGCGTCGATTGGGTAAAACGGCCCTGATTCAGAATTTTTTTCAACTGCTCGAAAACACCGGCTGGATTACCATTTACGCGGACTTACTCATGACCCGTTCGGGTCGCGATGCCGTGAAAACCATTACGCAATCTGTTATTCGACGTACTGGGCAAACTAATGAAGGTTTGTCCGACAAACTCATGGTATTCCTTAGTAATCTTGGAGCCAAAATTTCATTTGACAGTACAACCGGAGCACCCAAAATATCCTTTCAACTTCAAGAAGGTTTTGAACCGCAACAAAGCCTCGAAACATTGGGCGATTACCTTTCCGATCTCAACAAACCCATTGTCATTGCCTTAGACGAGTTTCAGCGTGTGGCGGATTATAAAGATGTTGATGGAGAGGCCTGGTTTCGGTCGTGGGGACTCCAACACCCTAATATTCGGTTTTTATACAGTGGAAGTCAGCGAAGCATTCTGGAATCGATGTTTCAGAACAAAACCCGACCGTTCTACCAATCGACCCAACTCATTTCCCTTGAGCCAATAGAAAAAACGGTCTACGTTGATTTCATTCGGAAAAAATTCGAACAAACTAAAAAGCAGATTTCTCAGCACTTAGCAGAGAATTTATACGATTGGGCAGAAGGCCAAACGTATACCATTCAACTGATATGCAACAAATTATGGGGTTCGGGCATTGAAATAGATGAAGCTTTATTGACCCGCATCCAAACGGAAATACTGGAACAGGAATCTACTTTTTTCGGTCAGATCGCTCGCTTAGTCACGCCGAACCAGTGGAAGCTACTCAAAGCCGTTGCCGAGGAAGGGCGGGTATCCAATATTTTTCAATCTGACTTTATCAAGAAATACGACTTACACCCTACCAGTTCGGTTCAAGTGTCGCTTAAGAAGCTTATCGAGCAAGAAATTGTCATAAAGGATAACGGAAAAATACGTATTCAGGATTTGCTTTTTCAACGATGGATTCAATCGCTTCAATAAGGAGGTTTTTGTTTCCCGGATAACATCATACCGTTAGGTGTTAAAAAATAGGACAATAAGTGACTGCGCTCAATTCTAAACAGCAGTGCTTAATTCCTTATTTTTGAGAACAAATAATAAGTTATGAAAGTAGGCATCATCATGGGATCTCAGAGCGACTTGCCTGTTATGCAAGAAGCGGCGGATGTATTGAAAGAATTAAACGTTGATTTTGAAATCAGCATTGTTTCCGCGCATCGAACGCCTGAACGTATGTTCGACTATGCCCAAAACGCGCATGAACGAGGGATTAAAGTAATTGTTGCCGGAGCTGGTGGAGCTGCCCATTTGCCCGGCATGGTGGCTTCGTTGACCGCCCTACCTGTAATCGGGGTTCCCGTAAAATCGAGAAATAGCATCGACGGTTGGGATTCTGTTTTGAGTATTTTACAAATGCCGGGGGGAGTCCCCGTAGCAACAGTGGCCCTCGATGGCGCCAAAAACGCGGGTATTTTAGCCGCACAAATTATAGGGACGCAGGTTCCCGAAGTATTCAATAACTTAGTTGCTTACAAGGAAGGCTTAAAAAGCAAGGTCATGAAATCAGCCAAAGATTTAGAACGTAAAAATCAGTCCTAATTCACTTTTGAACCTACCTATAATCATATCCAAGTCTCCAACGAATACTGGTCGAGTTTCGTGTTCACCAAATCTGGATAATCTCCGCATGAACTGGACAAAGCATCTAATAACGCTCGCCTTTTTTGTTTTGGCTATTCCCCAATTGGCATTGGGCCTTTGGGAACACGACTACAAAACAGTTCCTGTAATTTCCGAAGTAATTATAAAGACCCACAAAGACACTGTGTGCGCGGGAAGCTGCACTTCGGTGCGCGCACAACTCCACGGAATAACGGCTCCTTTTACCATTCAATGGAATAACTCTTGGCCCGCCGATGTTGGTCCGCATGCCTTTTGTCCGATCACTGACTCTACCATAATTCTGACTGTCACCGATGCTCAAGGGCTACTTTATTGGGATACTCTTACTTTTTATCAAGCGCCGATGCCATCGGCAGGACCCGATATGACGGTTGCTTTGCGAGGCGGACTTGTTTCGTTGAACGCTGGTTCTCCAACGGGCGGAACTTATAGTGGTGAAGGAGTAAATGGAAGTGCATCTACTTTTGACCCCCTAGTTACAGGTACCGGTTCATTCCCCATTGCTTATCGATACAATGGCTGCTCTGATACATTACTCATCAATGTTGTCGCCGTTTTTGCCGGACCAGATACCGCAGCCTACCCAGGTGCAGCAAGTTTTCAGCTCAATCAGAACTTCCCAACGACCGGGACTTGGTCAGGCCCCAATGTTTCGTCGACAGGCTGGGTAACACCCACCAATTCCCCCGATTCACTCGAAGTGTATTTTACTGCTTTGGGAGTTACCGATTCGCTTTGGGTAATTATTGACTACCTCAATATTCAACTTCCCGATACAATTTGCCAATGTGATTCAATCATTCATCTGAGCGCAACGCCAGCCGGAGGCTATTGGTCGGGAGCAGGTATCATTGAACATAAAAAAGGCTTTTTCGACGGAGACGCATCGGGAGGCGGAATTCACAGGGTAGAATATCGTGTTCTCCATGACACCCTGGCCGACAGCCTAGTGGTTCGGCACATAAGTACCATTAAGAATTCGGTGCTTGCCTGTCCCTTGGGCACTCAAATACAGCTCCCCAATGCGTCTCCAGCAGGTGGGTACTGGACCGGACCAGGAGTTTTAGACTCCTTAAATGGAATAGTCGCTGCCGACCTAAACTCGGGTCAGAACTACACGAGAAGGGTATACTACCACGCGAACGAATGTGTTGATACGTTGATCATTCGAGGCATTCAGACGAAAGTTGATGATGAAGTAGTCGCCTTTTGTATTGAAGATGGACTCGTTTCTTTGAATCGTTCCAATACTGGGCGCACTCCGTGGAACGGACTTTGGTCGGGACCGGGGGTTATTGACCCTGATTACCCGGGTAAATTCGACCCCGTTCTGGCCGGATTGGGCACCCACACACTTTATTACGATGCCAATGGCTGTCGGGATTCCTTATCACTGAAGGTGATCAATAAGCCTGTGCTTCAAGACACGGTTGTTTGCGAAGACATCGGGTTGGTGGACTTGGACGAACCGTCGGCAGCCGGATATTGGAAAGGTGCGGGGATTATAGACTCGCTGCAAGGCCATTTTGATCCTACCCAAGTGGGTGTAGGTGTCCACAAAGTGCGGTACATCGTTTCGGAAGGATGTGAAGAAAAGCAAAACGTGGAAGTCTTTACGCCCTACCCCATCGAATGGGGCTTGGGACAAACCGCCTTCTTAGAGGAGGACACGTTGATTGACTTTGCCATCACGCCGCTAGGCGGACAATTGTATGGAAATGGTGTGGTTGGGAATAAGTGGAACCCGCTAATTGCTGGAGCCGGAACACATGAGCTTTACTATGAAGTAGATCAAGCAGGGTGTTTGAAGAGGGATACGATATCAGTGCTTAGCTATGCACTTCAACCTCCCTATACTATTGAAGTTTGGGACGGATCGCCTGGTGCTCCGGGTAGCACACAATTATTCCCCAATTCAAGTGGAGAATATGAAGTTTGCCCCAACAACAATATCGACCTGCTACTAATCGATAATGGCAGTCAAGTACCTAGTGGAGTCCCAACGTGGAACGCCGCCTCTACGGGCCAAACACCATCTAACATAGGCACGACGAATCCCATTGGTGCGAATATACCAGACGCGCTACAGACTGTTATTTCTGCGATTGTAGGAGGGACAACTGTTGGATCGGTAACGATTGTGCCTTACACTCGGCCATTTAGTTCTATCTCGGCTGTAGTTAATCCGATTTGCCCGAGTGATCCTCCCCTATCTTTGACATCACCAATAACCGTTGGAGGTATTTCATACGCCGGAACATATTCTATGGAAGTTGCGGGCGGTGCTCCTTTTGGCCCTTCGGGTGCTAACATCTCTATTGATCCGGCAATCTTGACGGCAGGAGTCAATTACAACGTTATTTATGACTACGTTGATCAATTTGGATGTTCTTGGGAGGCACAATCTCAAATTTCGCTAGGCAATGAACCTGATATAACTACCACTAACCCGGCCAGTGTTTGTTCCAATTCAACAACACTCATTCAACTGTCGACGCACATACAATGGAATTCGAGCTTTACCGAAACACCGAGCTGGTATACCCTTTCGTCCACATCTTCTGGATTAAGCGGTTCGGCAATTAACGCAACTTTTGATCCAGCAGCTGCAGGTCCCGGAACGCACAATGTAACGGTAACCTATCAAATTCCTGGTGGCTGCCCTGAAGTTGAAACTATCACGATTACCGTTAACCCTGAACCCGATTTAACACCGCTCGGACTGCCATCAAACATTTGCTCTGATGCGGGACTACTTCCGTTAAACGACCCACCGGGGTACATTGGTGGTGCCTGGTCTACTACGGCAGTCACTCCGGGATTAGTGACTAACCCTGGAGGTACAGGTTGGGTCTTTGATCCGAGTATTGCTCCAGCAAATAATTTCCCTTTAACCTACGCTCCGACAACAGGATGCCCTGCTACTCATCAAATCTACGTGGATCCGGCACCACTTGCGCAACTAAGTACGGCACCGGGATATTCAACTAATGTATGTGAGGGACCAGGGAATTTACAGCTCGATGCCTCCGGATCTATTAGTTATACCGTTTTAGGCGGAACGGGAACGTATTCGGTCGTGGCGAGCCCACCCGGAGCTCCCACCTTATCGATCACTGGTGCCGGATTAATAGACCTCAGTACGGCCATTGCCGGGACCTATACCATTGGCTACAATTTCGTTGACGGAAACACCTGCGACGATTTCACTACCCTCGATATTACGGTTTTGTCACCCCCAAACATTGCCGTGAATCCGGTAATTCCACTTTGCGCCAGTGGATCGGTGGATCTTGCAACCAACTTTAGCCCTACAGGCGGCACCTTTACTGTAAACGGAACACCCCTTTCAGGATCTGTCCTAAATGGAAGTGCTTCATTCCTGAACGCTACTGGGAATAACGTAATTTACTCGTATACGGATCCCGTCACCACCTGTTCGAACACGGCTTCGGCAACCTTTGGTTTGAGTCAATCCCCCATTCTGAGTCCGGCTAGCGGAGCCGTTTTTCTTGAAACCTGTCCGGGGGCAAATGACGCCACCATATCCTTAGGCGTATCACAATCAGGTTGTTCGTTTGATTGGAGCAATGGCGGGTTTACAAATCCGCTTACCGGCTTATCTGCTGGCTCGTATACGGTTACCGTTACGAATCCCGGAGGCTGTGCCGTCATTGCGACTTATGTAGTGAACGCACCCACAGCTATTTCGGCAACCGAAAGCATTACGGATGTTAGTTCTGCCGGGGGATCTGATGGAGTTATTTCCATAAACCCCTCAGGCGGCACCACACCTTATTTTTACGCCTGGTCAAACGGCTTACCACCCACTCCAAACCAAGGAGGACTTAGTGCGGGTAATTATTCGCTCACTATTTCTGACGTTAACGGCTGCGATTACGTCCTGAATAATTTAATTGTGGCTCAACCCGGACCTTTAGTTGTAGATTCTACTTTTCAAAATGTAAGTTGTTTTGGTGCCTCAAACGGTTCAATAAACCTTAATCCAAGTGGAGGTTTTACTCCGCCCGATGTACCCAATTACATTTTCAATTGGGCACATGGACCTAGCACGGAAGATTTGACCGGGCTAAGTGCCGGTACTTACTCGGTGACCGTTTCTTCCCCTTCGACTACCACAGAAACCTTTTCAGCTACCATTACGATTACGGAACCACCAACCCTTAATCTATCCGGGGTTCAGACCCCAGTGACTTGCTACGGCTTGTCAAATGGCTCCATCGTGTCAAGCGTTTCAGGTGGTACGCCGCCATACTCGTATTTGTGGAGCAACGCTTTTGCCACACCTGATTTGACCAATATTCCGGCGGGTACCTATTCACTTACGGTTTCAGATGCAAATGGTTGTTCGGTGGGCCAGGCCTTTACCGTGGCTCAACCGGGCGGCCCTTTTAACGTTGGGTTTAACACTACAGATGTGAGTTGTAATGGTGGAAACGATGGATCGGCCTCTATGACTTCCCTTTCAGGAGCTACGCCCTTCCCTCCACCGGCGAATCCGTACAATATTCTTTGGAGTAATGGCGGAACCACGCAAAGCATTACTGGTCTTACCGCTGGCACCTACAGCGTATTCATAGAAGATGCCAATGGATGTTCCTTCTTTTACCCCTTTGCGGTTGTCTCTGAACCTCCTGCATTAAATGCTTCGGGATCCGTTACTGATGTAACAGCATTCGGGGCTCAAGACGGCGCAATTACCACAACCACTTCTGGCGGAACACCCAATTATATCTATTCCTGGTCGGGTCCCAACACCTTCTCCGCTTCCACACCAAATATTTCAAACCTCAACGGGGGCATATATAACCTCACCGTCACCGATGACAACGGCTGCACCTCTATTCAATCTTTCAACGTATTCGAAGCGGGTCAATTAACCGTTTCGGAGTTCCTCACCGATGAAACCTGTATTGGCTCAGCGGACGGGGCCATCGACCTCACCATTAATTTCAACTTTCCGCCCACTATTCTTTGGTCGAATGGTGCAACAACCGAAGACCTTTCGAACCTAGCGGTCGGATCCTACACGGTCACCATCACCGATGGCCCACAAGTATTCGATTCAACCTTCACCATTGGGACCGCCAACATTCTCGATTTCAATTTAACGCTGCCCAGCGATTCGTTTTGCCTTGCCGATACGCTACCGCTTTCCGGAACCAATACCAATTCGGCCATTGAAACCTATAAGCTCGATAGCCAAATAGTTACCGGCGCTTCCGTTCCTCTTGCGAACTATTCGGTCGGATCCCACACCTTAACGTACATCATAAGCGCGGGAGGTTGTACAGACAGCGTTTCTGTCTCCTTTGATCTCCTCGAACCTTATCCGACCGTTGCGCAGCCGAGCGTTCTCCTTTGCTCCACCGGATTACCAACCAACCTTACCGTGCTCCTCAATTCATCCGCTACGATCGCTTTGCCTGATACCGGCCGCTGGTATAATCCCTCTGGAACTTTGCTTCCTTCGAGCACCTTCGACCCAACCGCAGATCCCTACGGCATATACACCTATCGGATTTCTAATTTCTGTGGCGAAACGGTGAACACCATGGATATTATGCCGATTCTGAGTTCGATCGCCTTTGCCGGACCCACATCAACATGTCCGAACAACGGAATCATCGATTTAAATACCACTACCCTCCCAACGGGTGGAACTTGGTCGGGCGCAAGCACAACGGGAGTCATAGACCCTGCTGCCTTTGTGCCCGGCGACACCGCCTGGTTCTATTACTCGGTTACTCAAACCGGATGTACCTTTATTGACAGCACCTCGCTCTATATTTTGCCTTTCACACCCGTTCAAACCGATTCTACTTTAGTACCGGCCCTGTGTACCGCCGATTCGGCGATTACACTCCAATTTGCCACTCCAGCCGGTGGAGTCTATTCCTCCCCTACAGCTCAAATAACGCTAGTCGGTAGCGACTATGTTTTGAATCCGACCACCAGCGGTTCCGGCCCACACGTGCTCTGGTATCACTATACCGACCTCACGGTCGGATGCTCCGATTCAGCCTCTATCAATATCAATATCGATGCGGCCATTCAAACAGCTATAGGTCTGTTCGTTGACTCCATTTGCGTGGGCGATATAGCTATTGCCTTGCCTGTCGGATTGCCGGCGGGTGGATCCTTTGCTGGACCGGGAGTGATTGGCCCCAATTTCGACCCTGCAGCGGCCGGACTCGGAACCCATGAACTCATTTACTCGTTCCCGACGGATCCGTGCTATTTAGCAGATACCATTACCGTGACGGTAACGCCCCCTCCGGCAATTAGCTTACCCAGTTTCCCGACCTTGTGCTCAAGTGATCCTCCTTATCCTTTAACAGGTGCCACACCTGCCGGTGGTACGTGGATTGGCCCTAATATTGTAGGGAACCAATTTTTACCTGGAATTGCCGGAGCTGGAATTCACGAACTCGTATACTTCTTTAATGCAGGGGGTACCTGTGAACGATACGACACCACTTTCATCACTGTTTTGAATGGACCTTCCTTAAGCCTAAATGCCCTTCCGAGTATTTGTACTGGGGATCCGACCTTTAGTTTAAATAGTGTGAATCCTGCCGGAGGCAGTTATTCAGGACCTGGAGTGCAGCAAAATCAGTTTAATCCACAAAACGCAGGTGTAGGAAGTCACTCGATTAATTATTCTTTTACAGACCTTCAAGGGTGTGTGTCGGATACCAATTTCATTTTAACGGTATCGCCGTTACCGGTTGTTAGCCTCGTGAATTTGCCTGAATTCTGTGAAGAAGATTCGGTTACCGTTCTTACGAACGGATCGCCTACCGGAGGAACCTATTCGGGCAATGGAATCATAAATGGCAACGAATTCGACCCTGGCTGGGCGGGACAAGGAAGCCATTTCATAACTTATACGTATACCGATTTCAACGGCTGTAGCAACTCCGATTTCGGCTTCATAGAAGTACACCCAACGCCCCCTACACCCAGTATTAACAAAACCCTCGACTTCCTTGTTTGCGACTGGGGATTCTACGACTATCAGTGGTATTTGAATGGCACGCCGATTCCAAACAGCAACACCATTAAGTGGGTAGCTCAGGATACGGGCTTTTATCAGGTGCAGCTGATTAACGAATGGGGCTGTACGAATATATCGGACAGTTTGGAAGTGACCTTCCTTTATCAAATCGGCCTCGAAGAAGCCCATTGGTCGGAGGTGATTCTTTTCCCGAATCCGACGCGCGATTGGGTGAGGGTCGAGTTGCCCATCAGGCCGCAGGCCATAAACTATCAATGGACCAACTCGATAGGACAAATAGTGGGCGAAGGCCGTATCGATGCCGGCGACGCGTTTCAATGGAGTTATGACCTCAGCGCCCTCCCGGGCGGATATTACACCTTGCTGCTGCAAGACTCGGACCTAGCAGTGCGCTTTAAAGTGGTATTGCAGCGGTAATTCAAGGATTTATTAGTTTTAAGGGCTAAAAGCCGAATCTATGAACCGACTTCTCAATTTGTTAGTTTTTGTGCTATTCGTGCTTCCTGCAACGATTCAAGCACAATGTAACCCGGTATCCTTTTCCTATTCTTCAGAAACGGGACAAATTGATACTCTATATTCAGAAGTAGGAGATACAATCTGGCTATACGGATCAGCAGCTACGGCAATAATGGATACCAGTTCTTTTCAATGGTACGACGGCCAAGGCAATCAAAAAACGGGTGATACTGTATTTTTTGAAATAACAGCTTCCGGGTGGCATAATGGCGGCGTTCGACTCGTTGGAGCCTCAGGATGTGCTTCGGGCGTTCAACCTATTAGCTTTATTTCGACTGGTAAACTTAATTGGCAATCGGTATCTTATTCTGACTCCATCTGTATCAATGAAGTTTCAAATATTCAGTTCGGACTCTTACAACCCGACACCGTATACGCTCCCTGTGATGAGTTGAATACTGATCCTCTTTATTTAGAAGACGACTTAACCTCAAATCCAGATCCAATTCACCGAG
>CBFIAJ010000033.1:0-20340 GCA_965660515.1 Flavobacteriales bacterium
CACATTGAACCCGAGGTTCTTCCATAGGGGGATGTATTTCACCATCGACCACCGATCCATTTTGAACCCGTGAACAAGCACAACCGTTCCCTTGGCGCTGTCGATTGGTAGCCAGGTGCATTCTAGTTCGTAATCAAAAGCACCCGGAAGATCAAAAGTATCGGCTTCCCAGCCTTCGTATTCCACCGGATCGAACCAGCCTCTTTCATGGTCCGCAACATACTGACTAGATCCTCGGCCATTATCGGGCCGTAAGGCCACTTCCGAGAAATAAAACCCTACTACGATGTAAAAGACGAAATAGAGTAAAATGGCGGCCACTAAGGACCTTGTGAGCGTGCGTTTTTTCATTTCGAAAAGGTACTACAAAAGCCTTTTTTGACGAAATGATGAGATTTCTTTCTTTGGAAAAAAGTAGTCGGGATCGCTATTCGTCGTATTTCAGCTCAATGGCCGGATTCCCATTTCGGAGGATTGCGGAAATGCGACCGCTTTCATCCAGGTCATAACGGATAGGGCCTCCTTCGAAAATTATGGCGTAAGGCCAATGAAAGAGCAGGGGAGCTATTCTCTGGTTTTGCAGGTACGACCTCATTTTGGAACCGTTCTGATCCGCAATGATTACCGTATCTCCTTGCGCTGAAACGGTTCTCGTATCCACACGTGTGTCAGTGGGCTCCCAATTACCGTCTTTTAAACTCAGGTTCGTATAGGTCACAGAATTCCCGGTTAATTCTCCGTTTGTATATTCAAACTCTTCTATGAATTCCATTCTTAAAGCCCCATTGGAACCGTTGTACTGGATTTTCACAATGTCATTTTGATCATTGTGTTGGAACCGCAACATACCATTAGAAAATTCGATACTATCTAATAGTTGTTCACTTACATAGTACATGCCCAAGGTGTCTCCATTCGTGATATTGGCATATCGAGCGGAGTCTACTCTGCGCAATACACGGTTTTGTCCGGGTTCAACAGAAATTACCTCCGAAGGCATTTCTACGGGCAGCGCAGTTGAAGTAGGCTCCTTTTCATTGGAGCAACCGATGAATATACTCGCACAAGTTAAAATGGATAAACGAAAGAGAAAGCGCGTCATGGGCTATTGAATTTTGAACGGCGAAAATACCGCTAATCCAAAACCGGAACAAAGATTTTCGGATTGATTAACGCTTACCGGCTAAATCGAGCCAACCTTCAATAGTCAATTGAACGGTGTCTTCGGCTCCTTGCAAATAACTCCTGTTGGCAATGTCGTTGCCTTCTGAGTCGGATTCTACAGTAGCCCAATTTCCCCGGTTGGGATGGCGGCAATGCGCCCGACGGAACGTATTACCTAATCGTCAAAGCTAGAAACAATGTAGGGCGAACACTCGAAGAGAAAGGCTCACTCTCGCTTTTTAGGTAAATGAATCATGAGATTCTGGTCAGACACTTCTCACACCATTCCCACTGTTAACACTTGCAACACTTGCAATACTTGCAATACTTGCCACGCTTGCCACGCTTGCCACGCTTGCCACGCTTGCAACATTGACTTTTCCCATCTAAGTATCAGAACTTTATAAATCATTTCTTACCTTTGCAGCCCTTTTGAGCGCAGAGGTGAAATCAAGAGGGAAAATCAAAGTAAAAACACTCCTTAAAGAGTGCGCGAAATTCACCGATAACTTTAAGGATACAAATTGAACCCTCGAATGTCTGAGGAAAACAAAAAACCAGAGGTTGAAGAAGTGAAAGCTGAAGCAACCGAAACGAAGGTCGAAGCTACAGAGGCGCCCGCCGAAGAGGTAGCAAAAGAGACCAAACCCAAAGCAAAAGCAAAAAAGCCACGCGTTTCTGCGAAGAAAGCAGCGGAAGCTAAAGCAGCTAAAGAAGAAGCATCTAAGGAAGAAGCTCCTGTTGCTGAAGCAGCTACTGAGGAGGCTCCGGCCGCCAAAGAAGAGGCTCCAGCCGCTGAGGCTGCCAAAGAAGAGGCTCCGGCCGCTGAGGCCGCTACAGAAGAAGCTCCTGCCGCCGAAGCTACAGAAGAGGCTCCTGCCACTGAAGCTGCACCAGCGGTGGAAGAAGAAGTTATTGTTGAAGAAGCTCCATTTAATTGGGACAACGTAAACGACGATCTCGTTTCTTACACGCCTTCTGAGCATGACGAAATGGAAGCGATGTACATGACTACACTTTCTAGCGTACTTGAGAACCAAGTAGTAGATGGTGAAGTTGTAGCCATGACAGACCGCGAGGTGATTGTTGATATAGGCGCGAAATCAGAAGGTGTTATCTCACTGAATGAATTCCGTTACAACGCAGAACTTAAAGAAGGCGATACCGTAGAGGTACTTGTTGACAAGCAAGAAGATAAAAACGGTCAGTTGGTGCTTTCGCACCGTATGGCACGTAGTATCAAGGCTTGGGATCGCGTAAATGAAGCACACGACAAAGAAGAGGTAATTACTGGATTCGTTAAATGTCGTACCAAAGGTGGTATGATTGTAGACGTATTTGGAATTGAGGCATTCTTGCCAGGATCTCAAATTGACGTGAAGCCAATTCGCGATTACGATCAGTATGTAGAGAAAAACATGGAATTCAAAGTGGTGAAGATCAACCACGAATTCAAGAATGTTGTTGTTTCTCACAAAGCATTGATCGAAGCAGATATCGAGCAGCAGAAGAAAGAAATCATCGGAAAGCTCGAGAAAGGTCAGGTATTGGAAGGTACTGTGAAGAACATCACCAGCTACGGAGTATTCGTAGACTTAGGAGGTGTAGACGGATTGGTACACATTACCGACTTGTCATGGAGTCGTATCAACCACCCGAGCGAAGTAGTCGAGTTAGACGAAAAGATCAACGTGGTAATTCTCGATTTCGACGAAGACAAAACACGTATCCAACTTGGTTTGAAGCAGCTTAACGAGCATCCATGGGATGGACTTAGCGCAGAAACGAAAGAAGGAGATACTATTAAAGGTAAAGTAGTTGTATTAGCTGACTACGGTGCGTTTGTAGAAGTTCAGCCAGGTGTTGAAGGATTGATTCACGTTTCAGAAATGAGCTGGTCAACTCACCTTCGCAGTGCGCAAGACTTCATGAAAGTGGGTGACGAAGTAGATGCAGTAGTATTGACTTTGGATCGCGACGAGCGCAAAATGAGCCTTGGTATTAAGCAATTGACTCCAGATCCATGGACCGACATCACGAGCAAGTATCCTTTAGGATCTAAGCACACGGGTGTTGTACGTAACTTCACCAACTTCGGTGTGTTCGTAGAATTGGAAGAAGGAATCGACGGATTAATTCACATCAGCGATTTAAGCTGGACCAAAAAAGTGAAGCACCCAGCTGACTTTACGAAGATTGGTGCTGAGCTCGAAATCGTTGTATTGGATCTTGATGTTGAAAACCGTCGTTTGAGCCTTGGGCACAAGCAGGTTGAAGACAACCCGTGGGATACGTACGAAGGAATTTTCTTTGAAGGTTCTGTACACGTAGGTAAAGTATCCGACATGGTGGATAAAGGTGCGCACGTGATTTTTGAGACCGAAGGTCTTGAAGCATTTGCTCCACAACGTCATATCGCCAAAGAAGACGGTGGTAATTTGGACAAAGGAGATGAAGCTAAATTCAAAGTGATAGAGTTCAATAAAGACTCTCGTCGCATTGTAGTTTCTCACACACAAATTCACCGTGATATTCAAGATGAGGACAAGAAGCAAAAATCGGCTACTCGCAAGAAAGAGTCCGAAGAAGCTTCAAGAAACGTAGCAAAAATTCAGTCGAAAGTAGAGAAATCTACCTTGGGTGATTTGGACGTACTTTCTCAATTGAAACAAGAAATGGAAAAAGAAGAAAAGAAGAAATAACACTTTTCTTTTCCTAAATACGAAAACCGTCCCGCTTTTGCGGGGCGGTTTTTTTTGTAATTGCTATTTTTGCTGCGATGAACCAAAGAACACTTCTCAGTGCTAAGGAGGTGGATATCACCTTGAATCGACTCAGTTGCCAACTGATCGAAAACCATCAAGATTTTAAAAACACCGTTATCATTGGGCTACAGCCCCGTGGTGCTCAATTAGCGAAAAGACTGCGCGACCTATTAATCCAGTTCACGAATGTCGATTCGGTTGATTTGGGTTCTTTAGACACCACCTTTTTTAGAGACGATTTCCGTCGTCGTGACGAACCTATCAAGGCAAATCAGACAAAAATTGACTTTTTAGTAGAGAATAAGCGCGTTATTTTCATTGATGACGTCTTATATACAGGACGGAGTGTACGAGCTGCTTTAGATGCCGTAAATAGCTTTGGGCGGCCTGCAAGTGTAGAGCTACTGGTTTTGATCAATAGAAGATTTAGTCGACACCTGCCCATTGAGCCAAACTACGTGGGGAAAACCATTGATTCCGTCGCAAGCGAACGAGTAGTGGTTTATTGGTCGGAACAAGATGGAGAAGATAAAGTTGAATTGATGAGCGGAAAACCATGAGTGAATTATCAGTCGACCATTTACTCGGAATAAAGAATCTGACCAAAGAAGATATCGAGTTAATCTTCACTACGGCGGATCAGTTTAAAGAGGTGATTAATCGGCCCATTAAAAAGGTCCCTTCACTCAGGGACATCACCATTGCCAATCTTTTCTTTGAGAATTCGACCCGAACAAAATTATCTTTTGAGCTCGCCGAAAAAAGACTCTCAGCAGATGTGGTCAATTTCTCGGCAAGTGGCTCTTCAGTATCTAAGGGGGAAACCCTTATTGATACGGTGAACAATATCCTGGCCATGAAAGTGGATATGGTCGTTATGCGCCATCCAAATCCGGGTGCTGCCGTTTTCCTCAGTAAAAACGTTGACTCTCGCATCGTAAATGCCGGCGATGGGGCGCACGAACACCCCACGCAAGCTTTGCTTGATGCTTATTCTGTTCGAGAGAAGTTAAAGGATGTTGAAGGCAAAAAAATTGTCATCGTAGGCGATATCCTCCATTCCCGCGTGGCTCTATCCAATATCTTTTGCCTTCAAAAGTTGGGTGCAGAAGTAAAAGTATGCGGACCTTCCACCTTGATTCCTAAACACATTGAAGCCCTTGGTGTTGAGGTGTTTAGTCAGCTCGATGAGGCATTAGAATGGTGCGACGTCGCCAACATGCTTCGAATCCAACTCGAACGGCAAGACACCAAGTTTTTCCCTTCCTTGCGCGAATACGCCGCGCAATATCAAGTGAATGATGATCGCTTGGCGAAATTGAAAAAGGAAATCACCATCATGCACCCCGGGCCGATCAATAGAGGTGTTGAGATTACTTCCAGTATAGCGGACGGACCGCATTCCATTATTCTGAACCAGGTAGAAAATGGCGTGGCAATTCGAATGGCCGTTTTGTATCTTTTGGCTTCCAAAATAGACCGATAAGTAATGGAGATTTTTCAAGAAGAAAAGTATCACCGCCTATTGATCTCACAAGCTCGTCTTGACCAATCGGCTTTCAATGAATTTCAGAAACTCGTTTCCCCGCTTATTGAGAGAAATGCTCATTTAATTGTCAACGCGGAGAAAGTTGTAGAAATTGAAAAACCTGTTTCGGAGGCTTTAATTCGCATAGCCGAAGAACAAGCTGAAAAAAGCTGTACGTTCGTTATTGTAAACAATGAACCGAAAGTGGTAGCCGTATTTGATGACGAGCTGGCCATTGTGCCTACGGAATCAGAAGCGGTAGATTATTTCAATTTCGACGAGTTAGAACGTCAGTACAATCTTTAAGACCTTTTCCATGAAAAAACTTTTATTCTCTATATCCTTTTTCTTTTGTGCCTACGGCACGATGGCACAATGCAATATAGATCCTTCTTTCACTAGTCCTGGTATTTTCGCGCCGGCGGGAAGCTATTTCGGGACCGATTCAATTATTCAATTGCCCGATGCTCCTCTTGCGTCCATGTACGACCAAGTAATTCAAATTGTTGTACCTAATGATACCACGATTGATTTTGGGGGCTCCACGGTCAGTGCCGGTGTCGACAGTTTTCGCGTTGATGGAATACTAAACTTACCTCCCGGACTCAGTTATAATTGTAATAATCCCACCTGCGCCTGGGAAGGTGGCGGTAACGGATGCGTTCGTATTTTCGGAACACCAACCGGATCGCTCAATAATTACAACTTAGGTGTTCAAATTCGTGCGTTTTTGCGGGTGTTTTCAATTCCCATTGATTCTTTAGAAACGCTGGATTCCTATTCCATTAAAGTAGTCAACCCGGTTTCGATTGCTGAAAATGAAGGGCTAACTATCAAGGTGTTCCCCAACCCTTCGAACGGACCCATATCCGTTGAGCTAGGCAATTTGAGTACGGAAATTGTGAAGTGGACGCTCATCGACCTCAGCGGTCGGATCGTTCAAAAAGGTTCTTTTGAAAACATTCCCGGCACTTCATCTCAGTTACTCTTGGAGACCTCAACGAACGGACTCTACCTCATTCAATTTGAAACGAGCAAGGGCGCAATTACGCGCAGGGTTTCTCTTCATGAATAGTGAGAACGAATTACTGATTCTGGGCTGTGGTTCAGCCACGCCTACCTCTAACCGATTTCCAACGAGTCAAGTTTTACGGATGCGCGATCAACTATTCTTGGTCGATTGCGGAGAGGGAGCGCAAATTCAAATGCGGCGCAACCACGTTAAATTCGGTCAAATCGACCATATCTTCATTAGCCATTTGCACGGCGATCACTATTTCGGCCTAATCGGTTTGTTGAGCAGCCTTCATTTGCTCGATCGGCGTAAAACCTTAGTGCTTTTTGGTCCGCCCGAGCTGTGGTCTCTTCTCGAAATTCAGTTTAGAGCAAGCGGCACGCGATTGAAGTACGAAATTGATTTCCGGCCGTTGAGGCCGAATACCGAAGAAGTATTACTCGACACAAAAAAGATAAAGGTGGAATCGCTGGTAATGAAGCACAGCATCGATACCTGGGGCTTTTTATTCACGGAGAAAAGAAAGCCACGAAACCTGATTAAATCGAAAATTGGGGAGTACAATATTCCCCGATACGTACGCGACCAAATAAAAGACGGTGGCGATTTAACAAGAGATGACGGCACAATTATCGCCAATTCGGAGCTCACAACGGCACCGCCTCCCGTTAAGTCGTATGCCTATTTTAGTGACACGGCCTACAGGCCCGAAAATATTGAAAAGGTGAGTGGTGCAGATTTGATGTACCACGAAACCACGTTTACAGACGGTGATCGCGATAAAGCCGAAAAAACATTTCACAGCACAACCTTACAGGCTGCTACAATGGCTTCAAAAGCAAAGGTTAAGAAATTGGTCATCGGCCATTTTAGCGCCCGCTATGACGATGCGAGCGAATTGGTGAATGAGGCGAAGTCTATTTTTGAAGCTACTGAAGCGGCAAACGAAGGGGCACGATTCACCTTTTAACTAAAGGGCTCGATAGTAACCTATACTCAGGGTCATCGATTGAGGAAGGCTGTATAAGTAGTCATCGACCGGAAAAATAGGAATCAAATCTTGCCTGTAATGAAGCATCAATTGAAAAGTATTTTTGCCTTGTTGAAGTGCGTAGCCCGTCCCTAAGCTCAAGCCAAAGCGCAACCGATCGCTCGTAGGGAAATCACCATTGGCATATCCGAGAAACGGACCTAATTGAACGGGCATGCGATGCACTCCTTTCCCGATGTTGAAATGGGAGAAGAAGCGCAGCTCGGGCTGATTCCAAGTGGTGGAAAATGAGGAGTCTTCGTCATCTATTTGCCAGCCCCCTTCGGAATAGGCCAATTCGAGTGAAACACCAGCATTTTTTTTGTTGAGGTATTGGAGTCCGACCCGAAAATCGAGATGAGGTTGTACTTTTTGATTCACCGCCGGATCAAAATACACTTGATGGGCGCCGTATCCGGCGGAAAAGCCTAAAGAGGTTTGTCCTATACTCCAAAGAGAAGCCAGAAGGAAAAGAAGGAGGCTAGCTTTCTTCATTTCGGGTATTTTCAATGAGCTCTAAAACGGCGGCGAGGTCATTCGGTTCAAACCAATGAATGCTTTCGTCTCTTCGCAGCCAGGTCAGCTGACGCTTGGCGTAACGCCTTGTATTCTTTTTGATTTCTTCAATCGCCGTTTCGTAATTCCATTTACCACCGAGAAATGAAAAGATTTCTTGATAACCAACCGTTTGTAAAGCGTTTTTTTCCCGAAAAGGATAGAGTTCCTTCGCTTCTTTCATAAGCCCTTGTAGCATCATTTCATCTACCCGGAGGTTGATACGATCATAAATATCCGCTCTATTCAAGTTGAGAGCGATGGTCATTGATTGGAAGAAGCGAGACTTCGGTTTATTTTGACGAAAACCCGAATAGGGTTTACCGGTTTCACGAGTTATTTCCAGAGCGCGGATTAGTCGGGTATGATTCTTTAAATCTACTTCTTGATAATAGGCCGGATCGGCATCGGCCAACTCTTTCTGAAGGTGCTCGATACCGAATTTTCGAAATTCTTGATTCAACTTTAATCGCACACCAGGAGATACTTCTGGAAATTTATCCAACCCTTTCGTAATTGCATCCATATAAAGTCCGGATCCTCCAACGGCAATCACTACATCTTTGGTCTCGAATAGCTCTTCGAGTTTATTGATGGCATCTTTCTCAAAAGAACCAACGGAATACTCGTCGTGGATCGATTTGTGAAATATGAAATGGTGCGGAACGAGCTCCAAGGCTTTTTGGCTAGGTGGAGCAGTGCCAATGCGCATTTCGGAGTAAAATTGGCGAGAATCAAACGAGATTATTTCGGTGTTCAGTTTTAAGGCCAACTGAATACTGAGTGCTGTTTTCCCAACGCTCGTGGGACCCGTTAATACAATAAGGAATTTTGATGCTGCCATTAGTTTAAATGTCCTCCACAATTAAAGCAATATTCGGCATTATCAGGATGCCCTTCTTCCGCGCAATGAGGGCAAGCGCGCGTGTTATTCGGTTGTAAATGCGGTCTGGCCATTTCAGCAGTTACAATGCCCGTGGGGACGGCTAATATTCCATAACCCATAATCATGATGATGGAAGCGATAAACTGACCGAGCGTGGTTCCTGGGGAAATATCTCCATAGCCCACCGTTGTCAATGTAACAATAGCCCAGTAGATACTTTTGGGAATCGAATCAAAACCGTTTTCACCGCCTTCGACTACGTACATCAATGCACCAGTGATCATCACAATTGTGATTACCGCTAGTAGAAATACGATTATTTTTCTTCGGCTCGAGCGCAAGGCACGACCCAGCATATCTGCTTCCGATAGATAACGAGTTAACTTAAGTACGCGGAAGACGCGCAGCAGTCTAACACCTCGGATTACCATTAATGCCTGGCTACCCGCAAAGAAAAGACCGATGTAAGTCGGGAGAATACTGAGTAAATCAATGACTCCGTAAAAGCTTTTTACATAGTGCCAAGGCTTTGTGACGCTGTAGATTCGGAGGAGATACTCAATGCTGAATAAAATGGTAAACCACCATTCAATAAGGCGCATGATGTCGCCGTGTTCCTCCCGAATTCCCGGAACGGTTTCGAGCATTACGGCAATCAAACTCAGAATGATAGAAACTAACAAGAGTACATCGAAAAACTTCCCTGCGGGCGTGTCGGCCTCAAAGATGATTTCGTGGACTTTTCTTTTAAGCGTTTGTTTCTCTGAAGGTTTTACTTCTTGCATTCAGCAAATATAGCAAAGCACTTAACTCAAAATGTCTCGCTTGCTAAAGAGATAGTAGGTAAGCCAACTAAATCCTAAACCGTAGAGCAAAGTCCGAAACATTGCGGATACCCCCGCATTTTCCATGATATCTAGATCAATGATGTCTTTGGCATACCGTTTAAAAGGTAATTCACTCATTTCACGAATACTCTGAATAGGCAACAAGTCGCCAATGGGTTCGCCGATTTGCCACACGGCAATAGGTTCAATAACAAAGGTGTAAAGCACGAGGGTGATGATCACAAATCCCGTGCGCTTTATCAGCGAGGCCACAAAAAAGCTAAAAATCAAATACACCGATACCTCCAAAAAGTACGCGAGTACGAAGTCCGTTTTCAAAAGAATAACATCCAGCGCTCGGTTATTTGAAAAAACACCACCTAAGATCACGGTAATGAGAACCGTCAAAGCGGTACTTACAACTGAAAAACTGAGTATCGTTAATAGCTTTGAAGTGATGAATTCTCTTCGCGATAAACCGTCAATTACATTTTGCCGAACGGTGCGGTAGGTGTATTCATTACAGATAAATATGACCACAAGAATGGCGAGGATGTATTTGAAAAAACCAGCTATATAGGTTATGTTTTGCCAAATATAGGGGAAGTCAAAAACCCCTAGTTTACCGAGGTTTAAGGTGGTTTTAAGTCCTTCGTCACTTCCCGCGGTTACCTCAAAAGACCCCATTCCATAGGCTACTAATGAGAGACATAAAATATAGAATCCGCCAATAATGATAAAGGCTTTACTATTTTTTAGTTTGAGCCATTCAATTTTAAGTAATCTTTTCATTTCGAGTGGCTTATGAGTTCAAGGAATTGTTTCTCGAGGCTTGTTTTTCGGTAAACTAAATGATTTACAATAATGCCCTGATTGATCAAGTATTTATTGAATTCTGCGGGGTCTACCTTTGATTCAAGGGTAAGTTGTAGCTGTCGTGCATTTAAACTTACGGTCTTGATACCTGGGTAAGAGGCACAAGCTTTTTCTAATTCATCTCGATTTTCAGCGCCCACTTCAATAGTGCCTTCCGTGGCGAATACTTCGTCTACGGGACCCGAAAATAGACGTTTTCCACGCTTCAGAATAGTTACATGACTACACACTTTCTCTATTTCATCGAGTAGGTGACTGGCGATGAGAATAGTGGTTCCTTCTTTTGCGATTTTAGTAATCAATTCACGGACTTCGGCTATTCCTTGTGGATCGAGTCCGTTAGTCGGTTCATCCAACACCAAAATTTCCGGGTTATTCATTAACGCAGAGGCAATTGCTAGGCGTTGTTTCATACCCAAACTATAGGCGGCGAATTTGTCGTTTTTTCGGGCCGAGAGGTTCACTTGATCTAAAACTTCATCGATGCGCTCTTTGGGAACACCTTTTATCGTTCGAACGATTTCAAGATTTTGAGCTGCACTTAAGTAAGGGTAAAAATTGGGCGTTTCCAAAATGGCGCCAATTTTTTTGAGTGAGTTGTGAAGTACAGGGTTTTCGAACCATTCAAAGGCGCCCGAATCTGATTTTAGCACTCCGAGTAGGATACCGAGTGTAGTGGTTTTTCCAGATCCGTTCGGGCCTAAAATACCGTGTACTTGACCTCGTTCAAGCTGCATATCAAAATCCTGCAGGGCTTTTACGCTCCCATACGACTTCGATAATTTTTCAATGTTTAATATAGTGTTCAGGGAAGTAGGTTTTTAGAAAGACGTTCGAATGTACTTTTTATTACACGGAGCTTCAAACGTTTTAATCTAAACCTACCGGTTTGATGGGTAAGTGCACCCAGTATCAGTAGTAGCTACTGCCGTCGTCTTCGTCGTACCCGAATTGATCAAAAGAATCATCGCCGTCAAAAATGTCTTTGGGTCCCGAAGATGATTTTTCGCTCGAACCATCCCAATCCTTGTCGGGTGCTTCGTCGGGTGTTTCACCCACAGACATCACCAAGCGCGGATAATCTACAGAACTTTCTGGATCGTACAGGTCCATCACTTCCACAAAAAAGGTCCACATACTTAAGAAATCGTAGACATAGAGCATGCGTTCATTCTTCGCGGAAAGCTTTTGATGAATAGCGAAATCGCCCATGCTCTCTTGTTTCCCGTCCATTCCGAATAATGGAAGTTCCTCTCCTTGATCCCAATCGTCGTTACTTTTGTAGAAGGAGGCCATTTGGGTTCCGTCGAATCCGAAAGCTTGTTGAATAGAATTGTGCAAGTCTTCAAAAGAGGCGTCGTACTCAATTTCAATATCTCGAAATATATCTTCGTTACAGTCGAGAATTACTCGAAAGCGGTAAATCATATCACTCATTTCTCTATTGGTTTTAAGCCCTTTTCACGAGCTAAATCAATCATCATTTTCCAAGCCTGATCGCGATCATTTTGAATGTTTCCTTCCAGGATTGCTTCTTTAATGGAGCTTTTAATTTCTCCAATAACTCGCCCAGGGGGCACATGAAAGGTCTCCATAATGTCCTTTCCGCTGATAGGCGGTTCGAAGTTTACTACACGATCGCGCTCTTCAACTTCTTTTAATTTTTGTCGTACTAACTGGTAATTTTGAAGGTAACGTTTCTTTTTCCGCTCGTTTTGCGTAGTCATATCTGCTTCGCATAAGAGCATCAAATCATCGACATCTTCTCCCGCATCAAATAGAAGCCTCCGCACTGCGGAGTCTGTGACCTCTTTTCCTGATAGGGCGGTTGGCCGGGAAGACATACGCACCATTTTTTGTACGTATTTCATTTTCTCATTATTCGGGAGCTTGAGTTTTCGGAAAATCTTGGGAACCATTTTACCTCCAATAAACTCGTGCCCGTGGAAGGTCCAGCCGGCTTTCTTGTCAAATCGTTTTGATACGGGCTTGCCGATATCGTGTAATAAGGCTGCCCACCTTAACCAAAGCGATTCCGAAGTCGCACTTAAATTATCGACTACCTGTAAGGTGTGGTAAAAATTGTCTTTGTGCGTTTGCCCATCGACGTCTTCAATGCCTTTGAGGGTCAGCAATTCGGGAAAGAACTCTTTCAATAGCCCTGTTTCTTCGAGAAGTACCCATCCGACCGAAGGTCGAGAACTCGCCATAATTTTATTGAGCTCATCCGTAATTCGTTCCTGAGAAATGATTTCAATTCGATACGCATTCCGAGCGATGGCTTCAAACGATTCTTTTTCTATGGAAAAACCGAGTTGCGTCGCAAAACGAATCCCGCGCATCATGCGAAGTGGGTCGTCGGAGTAGGTCGCGTCCGGATTCAAGGGGGTTCTGATAATACCCTCATCCAAATCTTTTAGTCCGCCGAACGGATCAATTAATTCGCCGTAATTCGCTGTGTTAAGTCCGATAGCCAGCGCGTTAATCGTAAAATCGCGTCTGTTCTGATCGTCCTCAAGGGTGCCGTTTTCAACAATGGGCTTTCTCGAATTCGACCGATAACTTTCTTTTCGGGCGCCAACGAATTCAACTTCCCAGTCTTCATGACGCAGCATCGCCGTTCCGAAGTTTTTAAATACTTGCACCTTCGGGTGCCTTGGTAGGAGTTCGGAGACTTTTTCGGCCAGTTCTATCCCGCTGCCCACGGCGACAATATCCACATCCTTGGGTTCACGTCGCTGTAAAAGTCGGTCGCGCACATATCCACCAACCACATAGGTTTCTACGTTCAGCGCCTCAGCGGCGCGATGGATAACATCAAAAATAGGGGACTCCAAATAGGATTTCATCCGTTCGATTTTGCGGGGCAGAAAGGTACAAATACTCCCGCTTTTGGACGCTCCTTAATGAGCATTCATCGCATCCGAATAAACTTTCATGAGTTCTTCGGTGGTCGTACGATCGGTAAATTGACTAAGATGCGCATCAGCACCCGTCATTAACGCCGTTGGGACCTCATCGTTCAGCATTTGCTTCATTGCTTCGGAAAGTGCTTCCGCGTCTTTTACATCGACGTACAGGGCGTGCTTGCCGCCACCTTCAGCGAAACAGCCCTCTTTATTGGTAATTACCGGCGTTCCGCTGAAAAGCGACTCAATGATTGGAATTCCGAAACCTTCGAAATAGGAAGGGTAAAGGCTGGCCGTGGCTCCAGCATACAGTGCGGGAAGAAAGGAAACTGGAACGTTTTCTAAGAAATGCACCCGTTGACCTAATTTGAGCCGTTCAATTTCCGCCTCCAGTTCTTTTAGGTGATCGGTTTTTTTACCGATAAATACCAGGTGTTCCTTGTCTAGAAGTGCTAATGCCCGCAGTGAGGTGAGCGCGTTTTTTCTGGGTTCCAGTGTACCTACTTGAAGAAAGTATTGCTTGGGCAATTGATATCCTAAACGAATTTGTTCAACCGTTTCAGGCTTCACCTTTTTCTGAAAAGCAGCGTGGCAACTCTGATAAACCACCCTGATTTTGCTTTTTTCTGCTCCGTATATGTCTACTAAGTCTTTCTTTGTTTGTTCCGAGATGGCGATCACCATATCGGCTTCTTTCAGCGCACTTTGGGTTTTCTCCTTGTAGATTTTTCGATCGATGGCCGAATAGTACTCGGGAAAACGTTCAAATATAAGGTCGTGAATGGTCACGATGCTTTTCCCGCCGAAGGCGGAAATGCCTGAGGGAAGCTCGTTGGAAAGTCCATGATACAAATCAACTTGGTCTTTCCGCAAGTCACGAACAATTCCATTCCTGCGCCAAAGGCTGCTAGCAAGGCGATTTACTACGGTCGTTGGATATTTTCGACTGAGCGACGGGTGCTTGAAATCGAAAAGGGTTCCCGGCTTCGGAGAATAGAGCGTGTAGCTATTTTCAGGGTGAAAAGTAGCCAAATGCTTTATCACATCTCGACTGTAATTCCCTAGTCCTGAAGCGTTATGTTCGGCTCGTTTGCCATCGAATCCAATGATCATTAAACGGCCACATTATAATCCCGCAATACTTGATTCAAACTCGTTTTTTTATCGGTGCTTTCTTTGCGCGTTCCAATGATCAACGCGCAGGGAACGTTAAAAGTGCCCGCGGGAAAATCTTTAGGAACGGTTCCGGGAATCACTACGCTTCTCTTAGGAATACGGCCTTTAATCTCAATAGGTTGGTCACCGGTTATATCGATGATGCGGGTCGATGAGGTCAAAACCACATTTGCGCCCAAAACAGCTTCCGATTCAACATGCACTCCTTCTACAACGATGCAGCGCGAACCGATAAAGCAATTATCCTCAATAATGACCGGAGCGGCTTGAAGAGGTTCTAACACCCCACCAATTCCCACCCCACCGCTTAGGTGAACGTTTTTTCCAATTTGAGCGCAACTTCCTACCGTAGCCCAGGTATCAACCATCGTTCCCGAATCTACATAGGCGCCGATGTTCACGTAGGAAGGCATCATGATTACTCCTGGTGCAACGTAGCTTCCGTGGCGAGCAATCGCATGGGGGACTACTCGAACGCCCAGTTCAGCGTAGTTCGTTTTCAATGGAATTTTATCGTGATACTCGAAAATGCCCACTTCTATTTTCTCCATCTTGCGGATGGGGAAATACAGTACGACTCCTTTTTTAACCCATTCATTTACGACCCAGCCATCGTTTGTTGGCTCAGCGCAACGCAAAGTGCCTTCATCAATTAAGCGAACGACTTCCTCAACAGCGTTTATGTATTCGGGCTTCTCTAGCAGGGATCGATCGTCCCAAGCGGCTTCAATTTTCGACTTTAGCTCATTCATCCTGCAAAGGTAGCAGAATGTGCTTTCAAATTGATAATTTCCCAAGATGAAGACATTTTTCCTCTCTCTTTTTTGTTTCGGCCTCACGGCCGGATCACTCCTCGCTCAGCAAATTGCGGATACCACTTTTCAACCGCCCATTCTCGAGCCCCTTTTTCAATTAGGTGACGGTCCGACCGTCTATATCGACGCGGCGCACAACAATTTTCACACGGCTGATAATCGTTACCGCCCGTTCGCCAATTTACTCCGCCAGGATGGCTATCAAGTTCGCTCGTTCGAACAAGAATTTTCGATTGCCAGTTTAGATACGATTGATATCCTCGTTATTTCTAATGCGATTTCAGAGAGGAATTTAGGGCGTTGGTGGCGACCAACCTTCACGGCTTTTTCGCTCGATGAAGTAAATGCGTTAAAGCGATGGGTACACAGTGGTGGCCGATTGTGGGTAATAGCTGATCACATGCCTTTTGCCGGTGCGGCGAGCGAGATCGCCAGCGCATTTGAAGTAGAATTCCACGATGGATTTGCTGGCGATACCATTCAAAATGGAATGGAGTTATTTACCCGATCGACCAATGAACTCTCAAACAACCCGGTTACGGATGGCTTCCGAGCTGGAATGAAGGTTGATTCCATAATTTCTTTAACCGGTCAGGCTATGGAATTGTCGGATCGATATACCAATGTGTTAAAATTAGGTCCTCATTGGATTTCCCTTCAGCCGGATACGGCTTGGCAATTTTCACCGTCAACAGAGTCATTGTCTATGGAGGGTCAGTCGCAAGGAGGCATCGCAAAATTCGGTCAGGGTCGAGTTATAATGTGGGGCGAAGCCGCGATGTTTTCCGCTCAAATAGTACAAAACCAAGGTCAATCTTTTAAGGCTGGGATGAATATGCCACAGGCCAAGTACAACTATAAGTTAGCCTTAAACCTTATGGAGTGGTTGATTGAAGATTTGTGATGTAAATAAGCTACTTCAATTGCTTACTTTTGCGCCATGGCAAGAGCAATGGCCTTCGATGTGGGAAAAAAAAGAATCGGAATTGCGGTCACTGATGAACTTCAAATGATCGCTTCTGGTTTAACTACGCTAGCACCCAATGAAATATTTGCCTTTGTCAAAGAGTACCTCTCGAAAGAGTCTGTTTCCGAGTTCATTTTGGGTGATCCGAGAAATTTAGACAACTCAGATGCAGAGAGCATGCCTTTAGTAGATCAGTTCGAAAAAACACTGAAGAATCGGCACCCAGAAGTACCGATACAAAGAGTCGATGAGCGGTTTACTTCCAAAATGGCTTCAAGGGCAATGGTGGAAATGGGGATGAGTAAAAAGAAGAGACAAAATAAAGCAAACGTTGACGAGATCAGCGCCGTATTGATACTACAGTCCTGGCTCGATCAAAAAGGTTACCGAATATGATTTTACCCATAGTAGCATATGGAGATCCTGTTTTGCAACAGGAAGGTGAAGAAATTAGTCCTGATTATCCGCAGCTGAAAGCGTTGATTGATAACATGTTTGAAACCATGTACGCAGCGCACGGAGTCGGCTTGGCCGCTCCGCAAATCGGAAAATCACTCAAGCTTTTTATCGTAGATGCTTCGCCTTTTGCCGAGGACGAACCCGATCTTGAAAATTTCAAGAAAGTATTTATAAACCCGGTTATTCTCAATGAAGAAGGAGAGGAATGGGCTTTCAATGAAGGATGCCTTAGCTTTCCCGATTTACGGATCGATATTGAGCGTCAAGAGACGATTACCATTCGCTATCAGGACGAAAATTTTAAAGAGTACGAAGAAACTTATTCAGGCCTAGCGGCCCGAGTACTTCAGCATGAATACGATCACGTTTATGGCGTTGTATTTACCGATCGAGTGAGTCCCATACGACGGAGAATGTTGAAAGGGCGTATGACGAATATTTCCAAAGGAAAAATTCACGCCGATTATAAAATGAAAATCTTTTCACCGAAAGGCTCTGTAATAAAATGATGAAGACAACTTTATTGGCACTCATCGCCGCATTCACCGTCTTATCTTGCCATTCACAAGGGCAAAAGGCACCCTCATTATTGGAACAACAAGAGGCGAAACTATTTTCGGATACATCAGGAGTTATCGATATACAAGAAGGCGAGAAAATCATTTCACTTTACGTAGCCTATGTCGATAGCCTTCCTAACGATAGCATTCAATGCGGTGAGTATTTGTTTAAAGCAGCCGAGGTAGCTATGGGCATTGAAGAGTATTGGAAATCGATCCAATTATTCAATCGACTGCAAAAACAATATCCGGGTCACGATTTGGTGCCCGATGCCCTGTTTTATCAGGGTTTCGTTTTTGAGAATAACATAGGGTATATCGAATACGCAAAGAAGTGTTATACGAAGTATTTGCTCGATTATCCTCGAGGTGAAAGAGCTCAAGACGTGCGCAGTATTATGGCTGTTATTGATCAGCCTATTGAAGACGTAGTAAAAGGCTGGGAAGAAAATTCAAATACAGAAGAGAAAGAATGATCAATTTAGAAGGAATCTTATCGATTGCCGGAAAACCGGGATTGTACAAATTGGTAGCGCAATCTAGAAATGGCGTTATCGTTGAATCGCTAATGGATGGCAAAAGAATGCCGATTAGCTCTGCACAGAACATTTCAGCTTTGAGCGACATCGCAATCTACACGCATACCGAGGAAAAGCCACTTCACGAAATTTTCAGTGTTCTTAAGGAAAAAGAAGGTGGCGTAACACCCGTAAAGCATAAAGAAAGCGGAGCAAAATTAGAAGCCTATTTTGCCGAAGTATTGCCTGAATACGATGCTGATCGCGTTTACCCATCGGACATCAAAAAGGTGATTCAATGGTACAACACGCTCGAAGAGAAGGGTTTGCTTGTTGAAGTTGAAGAAGAGCCAGAAAACGCTCCAGAAGTAAAAGAATCGTCGAAGGAAGAAGAGGAATAAATATGCTCGATTTAAAACCGGCGGTTCGAAAGTTCCTCAGTTCGAATATTGATTTAGACGATTGGGGGTTATTGGAACCCTATTTTGATGCGCTTGAAAAGAGAGAACTTAACTCCGTTAAGGAGCTCGAATTATGGATGCGCGATCGCAGTGAACTCGAGTCGGCATTAGCCGAAGAGCTCGGCTGGCGTTATATTCACGTGAGTCGAGATACGGGTAGCGAGGAAGCGACTGCTGCGTATAAAAAAATGATCGGGGAGATCCTACCGAAGGTAGCACCCCTGGAGCACGCGCTCAATTTAAAACTCACCCAATCGCCTTATTTCGAAAAACTCGATAAAGAGACCTATCGGATTTATCTGAGGAGCATTAAGAGTCAGATTGAACTTTTCCACGAGGAAAATATCCCATTGAATACGGAACTCGCAGAATTGGCGCAGGAATACGGTTCTATCACCGGACAAATGTCTGTCGATTGGAAAGGCGAACAATTGACCTTGCAACAAGCAGGTGTTATGCTTCGCGAAAATGACCGATCGCTCCGCGAGGAGATTTATCGAAAAATTCAAAACGAGCGCGGGTCGAAAAGTTCGGAGCTGAATGATCTATTCGACCGACTTATTGCCAAGCGACAAGAAGTGGCGAAAAATGCAGGTTTCGATAATTACCGCGATTTCAAGTTTAAAGATCTGGGGAGGTTCGATTATTCAGTGGACGATTGCGCCGATTTCCACGCGAGTATCGCTTCGGCCATTGTTCCTATAGTGAAGTCGTTCGATGACGAGCGGATTGAGAAACTGGGAGTCGATACCTTGCGTCCGTGGGATAACCAAGTAGATCCCGAAGGAAGATCACCTTTAAAGGTTTTTGACGGATCGGCTCAAGATCTTTTGGATAAAGCAGTGCGTGTTTTTAATGCCGTAGATCCTTTTTTTGCCGACTGTCTGTTGACCATGGACCAAATGGGACACCTCGATTTAGAATCTAGAAAAGGAAAGGCCCCGGGGGGATACAATTACCCGCTCTACGAAACGGGGGTACCTTTTATTTTTATGAATGCCGCAGGTGTTTTACGCGATTTCGTTACACTGATTCACGAAGGCGGACATGCAGTGCATAGCTTTGTGACGCGCGACTTTGATATGAAGGAGTTTCAACGCACGCCATCGGAAGTAGCTGAATTGGCATCGATGTCAATGGAGCTCATTAGCATGGAACACTGGGACTTGCTTTTCGATGATGAAAGTGAAACGAAAAGAGCGAAGAAAGAGCACCTCGAGAAAGTTTTAGAGGTATTGCCTTGGATTGCCACGATTGACGCCTTCCAGCATTGGATTTACACGAATGAACACAGTCAAGATGAGCGTCGTGCTGCGTGGGAAAGTATTCGTGTTCGTCAGAGTACTGGATCGGTCGATTGGACCGGCTTGGAAGAGATAAAAGCCGTTCAATGGCAAAGTCAGCTGCATCTGTTTGAGGTACCTTTTTACTACATCGAATACGGAATGGCTCAATTGGGAGCAATTGCGATTTGGCGTCGGTATAAAATCGACCCGCACGGGGCGCTGGCCGATTACAAAGCTGCCCTTGAATTGGGGTACACAAAAACAATTGGCGAAATATATGAGCGTGCCGGGATTCGTTTCGATTTTAGCCCTAGCTATGTTCAAGAGCTAGCCGATTTCGTTTATCAAGAGTGGAAAAAACTATAAGATGCCTGAAAATACACGTGCACAGAAACTAGAAGCCTTCGACCGTTTGTTGACTATTATGGACGAATTGCGCGAGCAATGTCCTTGGGATAAAAAACAAACGATGGACTCGCTCCGTCACCTCACCATTGAAGAGACCTACGAACTAGCCGATGCGATTTTGGACGCGGACAGGAC